>CALFBP010000047.1 GCA_937951625.1 uncultured Thermoguttaceae bacterium | reverse complement strand
GGCGTCTCCCGCGACGCCCCCGACATCGCCGCGTTTTTCTACATGTCGTTCGAGCATCGAGTTCGGCAAAAGCGAGCGCAAGACACCGAGTGACTCCCAAGACGGGGCTGTCGCACGGCCGACGCGTTTGGTAGCATCGAACTCTGAAATATCCGCACTAGCGGGGTGGTGTGCGGGCCCTGGTCGACCGGGCCGGATCAGTTGATCGTCCCGCCACGCACATTTCGCCTCGCGTTCCTTCAGGAGTGGTGCCATGAAGCGAAAGCTTTTAGCGACGTTGGCCGTTTGCTTCGCCGTCACCGCGACCTTACCGGCGGCTGATTACACGGTGGTGGAAAAAGAAGACCAAATCGAAATCGAAACGCCCCAACTTCACGCCGCCGTGCGGAAGAAGGGATATGTCAGCGGCGTGGCCGCCCAAAGCTTTGTGGACAAAAAGACGGGAATGCGTGACGCGGGTTTCGGGCTGGACATCGTGGACTGGATCATGGAGCCGGGTAGCGATGAATCGTACCGCAGCCAGCTCGATCCCGAACTGGTCTACACGTTCGGCAATCTCTACCACGGGCAACGGCCCAAGCGCTCGATCGAGGGACCGCAGATCTGTACCCGCGCCCGGGAACTCCAGCCCGAGGTGATTCGCGGCAAAGACTTCGTCGCCGTGCGGCAGCAGTTCCGCTACCGTACCGCCGCTCCAGGCCGCAAGACGGGCTCGCTGTGGACGCAAGTGTTGGTCTTTCCTCTCGGCAAACGCTATTTCCTCTCCATGGACCGAATCGACGCCGTGAACGACAGCGAGGCGATGTTCCTGCGGATCGACATGCCGGGCCACATCCGGCACCAACGAGGCGACACGTTCAGTAAGGTTTATCTCAGTTACCACGGCGAGATTCCTTCCAACGAGTTCTTCGCGGACTTCCCGCCCGACGAAAAGTTCAACTTCCGCCGCGACCGCGACGGAGTACCGCAGCGGATGATCCGGGCCTATCAGCTCCGCGACCCGAAGACCGGCGCGACCGGGCCGTGGCTGGCGGGCATGGCGCTCGATCCCGCCGTGGTCAGCGAGGCGTGGTGCCATCAGCGAGGCTACGTCTGCATGATCTTGGAGTTTGGCGAGCGACCCGTCCGCGCCGGCGAGTCGTTTAGCGCCGCGTTCATCGTCGGCTACTTCGATTCGATCGATGAAATGAACCAAGTTTACGACCAATTCAAGGGCCACACAGGCCTGGAAGTCTCGCCGGCAGGCTGGAAACTGACCAATTGATGCGACTACAAGAACCGACTTCGTTATGGCATGGTGCATCGCCGACGATCGCTTGCCCACGGCCCCGCCCGACCGTTGAGCTTCCCGCCGCCAACCGCTCGCAGCGCAACGGCGTGTCTCAATTCGGCCTCAACAACCGCCTCAGGCCACCGGCGGAAAGCAACCTGAATCCGACGGTCGGCAAGACGGGGTCGTGACGGCGACCGCAACCCCCGAAAGCGACATGACGCCGCCAAAGCCCTTCGCCGCGAGACCTGAAATCGGCAGCTTGGAAGGGTCCTGCCCACCTGCGTTTAACCCTCAGGTTCTCAACTGCCCAGACAGGCGAATCACGTGCTCGACCGATGTGGCAGCTCGCCGCCTTCCATGCTGTCGATGTAGCGGCGCAGGCGTTCGACCTCGTCGGTGATATGGCGGAGCTTGAGCATGTTTTCGACGCGTTTCAATAGCTCCAGTTTGTTGATCGGCTTACTTAGGAAATCGTCACAGCCGGCCATTACCGCCCTTTCGATGTCGCCCGGCTCATTGAGCGCCGTGACCATCAGGATCATGATGTTTTTCGTGGCGGGGTCGCTTTTCACCTTTTTACAGACCTCGAACCCGCTCAGTTTTGGCATCATGATGTCCAAGAGGATCAAATCAGGCTGGAAGCTGGCCACTTTTTCGAGCGTATCGCGTCCGTCTACCGCCGTGGCGATTTCGCACGGCGTGTCGGCCAGAAAGACTTCCAGCAGCTCTACATTCGTTGGATTATCGTCGGCGATGAGGATTTTGCTCTTTTCCATGAAACCGCTTCATGCTGGGCCACTAGGTAGCCCCAAGATTAAGAAAGCTCCCCGGGGACTGATCGAATTGCTCCAAAACGCGGCACGATTTGCGAACGGATTCGCACGGATCGTCGCAGCTTGAGAATCAAGCCGGCCGTTGCCCTCCCCTGCCCCGCCCCAGAAAGTCCACCGCTGGTCAGGATCGACGGCGGCTACGAGCCCGGCCTTGCCCGCCGAAACAAATCCGACATTTTCCATCAGAATCAGATCACGTGGAAACGGTCGTCTCAATATAGGCGATCAGCCGCCTTCCCACTAGCTCAATCGCTGCTCTTTGCTCTTAGGGCTGCTACTCGGCCGCGTTGCTTGGCAAAGCTCGGACCGTGACCGTCAAACTGCCTGAGTTGTCGGCCAGTTCGGCGGCTGAATCGTTGATTCTCAGGAACAACGTGCCCGAGTGCTTCGGGGCCAAGGTCGCTTTCAGCCCCACGGGGGTTGGGACGAGAAAGGGGCTTGGTCCGGGGGCTGGCCTGTCGGGGCGAACGGCCGCCAACAGGAGTCCCAACGGTCTACCGCGATAGTAGCGAATCGAGACGCCGTTCGGCTCGCACCACCAGATTTTAGGGTTTCTGGCCACCTGGTAGCGCCCCTCGGCAGCAATTTCATACTCGTTGTCAGCCTCCAATCGGATACCGCTATTCTGCCAACCGCGGTCGGCCTGAATCACAATGCTGACTTCCCTCGGACCAAGTGGCTTGCCTGGAGAAAAGTCGATGGCGGTTCGCTGGAAGTCATAGCCGTACTCCAGATCGGCGACGAACACCTGCCATTCTTCCAACAGGTTTTCCCAATCGGCGCCGAGGAGTCGACGAAAACGGTTGTTGAAGTCCCGCTGTTGGACGATGTTACCGAGGGTACGGAACCGCGTCTGATACTTGGGGTGATTATCGAGTAGGGCCGCGGCGGCCCAGCACCAGCCGTAAGGTTCGGTCCCTGGTTCGTTTGCCGGGTCGTAGGCCAGGACATCGGTGAATCGTTTTGCCCGCCGGGCGGCGAAAGCGTCGCGCACGATCTTGATCCGTCCCCACATCGGGGTTTCCTCGCGGCTGCCGGGAAAGTAGCCCACCTTCAGCTCGCCATCTTGCCATCGGTGCGTCCCCAACAGTTCCGCCATGCCCTCTTGATACCATGGCGGTCCGCATGAGCCGAGGACTGTGTTCATGAAGCTATGAACTCCCTCGTGCAGCAAGAGGTGCCGACGATAATAGTCGCTTGACTGGTCCACCACCCAAAGGTCGTAATTGAATGAAAAGCCGTTGTCGAACGGCGGAACGAAGTCCGGCAAAAGTTTCAACCGCTGGAAAAGCGATTTGTCCCTCATCAGGCAGGCCGTGGCATGCCAATCTTTAAGCCGCACTTTGTTGACGCCGAAGTATTGGCACCATTGTGGGAAGGCCCTATCGAACACTTCGGTCAGTTCATCGACCGCGGGCGTGGACGGCAGGTCGGTCAGCAACGTGAGGTGCTTGCCCGAAATCCGACGTATTTCCGCCCCCGCGACCTCTGGCACAGCTCGAATCGTGGTCCCCTCGGCGCCGAGCGACTGGCACGAAACCAACGCCGTAAGTAGCAAGCAAAGTTTTAAAGCACCAGCCAAGGGACGCTCTTCGCCAGCTCCTTGACCACTTGCCGAGAAATGTTGTTTCATAGTGAACCCGAGATCATCAGGTATGGATCCCTCCTGACGGTGCGAAAGCGAGTCTCTTGCAGCCTTTGCGGGGTTGGACAAAGGGCTTCGTCTGATGGCGAACCGTCCGCGTTCGGGTACATGTGAGTCTTGCCGTCCAATAATGTCGAACCCAAAACTTTGGCGGCACCGCCGCCGACAGAAATCAGGCCATCGATCGGTCGCTTTGGGCGGAGTAAACGCGGGGCTACTGCTCGTTCGATTGCCCTAACCTCGTTGGCGGATTTCGTTAACACAAAAGTCGCCTCCAACAAATGACTTTGCGACCATCCGCCGAACGCGCCCGGCCGTCTACCAGACTGACCTGATGATAGTCGATGGGTGCTCGTTGGACCATGCCGCGCTCAGGGCTACACGCATACGAGCATACGACAGGAATCCGTCAAGCCCGCACAGGCACATGAGACAGACGGCCAAGCGAGCTCCGGAACAGACAACAGAAACGTGTGAAAAACGTCCCGTTGACGTGTCCCGGGATTGGGTTATAATCTTTGCCACTTGGGACATTCCCGCTCGACCCTGGCCTCGGCGTCCCAAGCGATCTTGGCCCGGCAAATGGATGTGCCGACATGGTGTCTTGGGCCTGCGGAATGGATTCTGCACAGCTTGCCACCCTGGAGATGACGGTGTCGTTTTCGTCGTCGCCCGATCTTAAGGAACAAGTGCGGCAGGCGATCGACATCGTCGATCTGGTAGGAAAATATGTCCCCTTGCGGCGACAGGGGCGCATCTACGTGGGCCTCTGCCCCTGGCATGATGACACCCGCCCTAGCCTGCAAGTAAATCCCGAGCGCCAATCGTGGAGGTGTTGGGTCTGCGCGATCGGGGGCGACGTGTTCAGCTTCGTGATGAAGATGGATGGGGTCTCTTTCCCTGAGGCCCTGGCGCTACTCGCCGATCAAGCCGGAATTCCCCTCCATCACAGGGGGCAGAAACCTGCATCCGAAGGGTCCGACGATAAGCGGTACCTCTTCCGGGCAATGGCTTGGGCGGAACAACAGTACCGGGACTGCCTGCTCCGCAGCCCCGAGGCCGAGCCTGCCCGCCGGTATCTCCAGCAGCGGGGTATTTCCTCAACCAGCATCGACCGTTTCGGACTAGGTTTTTCCCCCAACCAGTGGGACTGGATTCAGCGTCGGGCCGCGCAGGCCGGCTTCAGCCTCAAGACGCTCGAGACGATTGGGTTGGTGGTCCCTGCGTCGGAAGGCAAGAGGCCCTACGACCGGTTCCGGGGCCGGGTGCTGTTTTCGATCCGCGATTTGCAGGGCCGGGCGGTGGCCTTTGGAGGCCGAGTCCTTCCAGAAACCGGCTCCACAAGTCCGGCCAAATACATCAATTCCCCCGAAACCCCGCTGTTTACCAAGAGCAATCTGGTTTACGGCCTTGATGCAGCCCGGGACGCCATTCGCAAGGGCGAAGCATTCGCGCGCAAAGGCGATGTGCTTGTCATGGAGGGCTATACCGACTGCATCGTGGCCCACCAGTTCGGCTTTCGCAACGCCGTGGCGGTCCTGGGTACAGCGTTGAACAGCCGCCACATCCAAATCCTTAAACGCTTTGCGGACCGCATCGTCCTCGTGCTGGATGGCGACGAAGCTGGACAGAAGCGGACCAACGAAGTCTTGGAGCTTTTCGTCGCCGAAAACGTCGATCTGCGGATCGTTACGTTGCCGGAAAACCTCGACCCGTGTGATTTTCTTCAGTCCCGGGGGGCCGAGGCCTTTCACCAGATTTTGGAGGAGGGGTCCATCGACGCCTTGGAACATGCCTTCCGTTATGCCACCCGGGGCATCGACCTGGTGAATGACATCCATCGGGCGAGCAATGCCTTGGAGTGGCTCTTGGCCATCGTGGCCAAGGCGCCGCGGCTTCGGGCGGATACGACCCGCGACGACCGCTTCCGGGAAGAGAAGATTCTTCAGCGCCTTGCCGCTAGTTTCCGCTTGCCGGAACAAGACGTGCGCGACCGTCTCACGGTCTTGAGGCGGCAGGGTAAAGTACAAAAGTCGCCCCTGCGGCCCTCTGCGGCGGCAGGGCGTCACTCAAAGCCGTTGGACAAGATCGATCCCTGCGACCGCGAGCTGATGGAATTGCTTCTTCGGTTTCCGGATCGGGTCGAGCAAATCCGTGCCACGATCCGACCGGAACAAGTCGCTGCGCCCGACTGCCGTCGCATTTACGAACAGATTTGCCGACTCGCCGACGGCGGCGCGACGCCGACGTTCGAGCGGCTGATGTTGGAATTCGACGAACCGGCGTTGAAAGGCCTGTTGGTCGAGCTGGATGAGAGCGGGATGGCCAAGAAAATCGCCGATCCCGCCGCGCTCCTCGCCGAGATCGCCGGGAGCTTTCGACGTCGAGAGGCCGCCCGCAACCTGGCCCTCACACTCAGCAAGGTTCGCGAGGGCCGGCCGGGCCAAGCCCCGGCGGTCGATTGGCGGCAGATTGAACAGCTAGAGAGGGCCCGCCGCGGCATGTCCGCGCCCACGGACGGGTAGCACCGCGGCATCGGAGCCATGGGCGGAATAAAGATCGTGACCAAAAGCGCGTTTTCTCTCCTCGGCCGCGGTCCGATCCCCCAAGCGGTTCCGAACGAGTTTCACGTTTCACCGGGCGCCAGGAGGGCGTCCAAGGAGGATTGCGGTGGAACACTGCGACAAGGAATTGGAGGCGTTGCTCGCCAAAGGTAAGACCCAAGGATATCTCACGTACGACGAGGTCGCACATTACCTTCCTGATCAGGCCATGAATCCGGAGAAGCTCGATTCCCTGTTGATTGCTCTGGACGAGCATCGGATCGAGCTTTTGGACAAACCGCCGGAGCCGGCCTTTTTCGAGTCGGGCCGAGAGGGCGAGCAGGTTGCGACGGGGACTCCGCCCGTGGAGGACGGTCCTCAATTGAAGCTTGTTCTGCCCGACGAGCCGCCCCTGAAATGGTCCAGCGATCCCATTCGGCTTTATTTGAGCCAAATGGCTGAGATTCCCCTGCTGACGCGAGAAGAAGAGATCTCGCTGGCAAAAAAGATTGAAGTCAGCCGACGTCGATTTCGCCGCACGGTCATCGGCTGCAACCTGGCGATGCGCAATACGGTGGCCACTTTAACCAAAGTTCATAACGGCATCTTGCCATTCGACCGGACGGTGAAGGTCTCGCTGACCGAACAGCGGACGAAAGCGCAAATTCTCGCCCGCATGCCGCATAATCTTCGCACCCTGACGCACCTTTTGGAAGAAAACAAACGCGATTTTCTTCGCCTGATCAGCAAGCGAACACCGCCCGAGGAACGGGCCGAGGCGCGAAAACGGTTTATCCGTCGCCGCCGCAAGACCTTGATCCTCGTCGAGGAGTTGAGCCTGCGGACGCGGCGCGTTCAGGCCATGATGCGGCAGATGGAAGAGACGTTGCAGCGGATGGAGACGCTTCGAAAACAGATTCGGGCGTTGGCCGAGCAGCCTGAGGCCGCCCGCAAGCGGACCCAGCTCCGCCGTGAACTCCGCAGCCTGTTCCTTCTCACTCAAGACAGTCCCCGCTCGTTGCGCCGCCGCTGCGAGACGATGCGGGCGCAGTACCGCGATTATGAAGAGGCCAAACGGCAGCTTTCGGCGGGCAATTTGCGCTTGGTGGTGTCGATCGCCAAAAAGTACCGCAATCGCGGGCTGAGCTTTTTGGATTTGATCCAAGAGGGCAACACGGGGTTGATGCGGGCGGTGGATAAGTACGAGTACCGTCGCGGTTACAAGTTCTCGACTTACGCCACATGGTGGATCCGCCAAGCCATTACCCGCGCCATCGCCGATCAGGCACGCACGATTCGCATTCCCGTTCACATGATCGACGTGTTGGGCAAATTGCGAAATACCTCGAAAAAGCTCTTGCAAGAATTGGGCCGCGAGCCGACAACAGAGGAAACCGCTATCGCGGCTGAGCTGAGTATCGAAGAGACCCGCCGCGTCCTGAACATCGGTCGCCACCCGGTAAGCCTTGACCGGCCCGTTGGGGAAAGCGAAGATAGTTGTTTCGGGGAGTTCATCGAAGACAGTGGAACCGATCGCCCTGACAAAGCCGCCTCGCAGGAAATGCTTCGCGAGCGGATCGAAGCCCTGCTCAAGACGCTCACCTACCGGGAGAGGGAGATCATTCGTCTGCGCTATGGCCTCAGCGATGGGTACACGTACACGTTGGAGGAGGTGGGCCGCATTTTCAAAGTCACCCGCGAGCGAGTCCGCCAGATCGAAGCCAAAGCAGTCCGCAAATTGCAGCATCCCATACGGGCCCAGCAGCTCGAGGGGTTTTTGGAGCGGATTGCGGGCTGAGGTCCTATGTCGCCCAGCCTGTTCCGCTAACCAGGCTGACGGAGATCGTCAAGCCGCTGATCGTGGAGTCAGCGGCTTTTTTCGTTTCATCGTCCGGTTGATGTCTGCCCGCCTCCATTCCTCCGCGGAGGACTTCAACCGCTTCCTTCACCTTGCCAAAACCGACGCTTGACTATGTCATCCGAAACTAGGACGGCCGCTGAGACGCTACGCACACTGCATCGGATTCACGAACAACTGCGGGACCTCCACGAGCGCGCTACCCGGGGACCTCGATTAGCCAAGGCCCGCGAGGCCAACTTGGCTCGCTTGCAGGCCCAATGGACCGAGATCCAGAACAAGGCCAAGGACCTCCGCATCAAGACGGACGAGAAGCAGCTCCAACTGAAAAGCAGCGAAGTTGCGATCGAGCGTCGCCGCCAACAGCAACGCGAGGCCAAGGATAACCGCGAATACCAAGCCTTGGGCGATCAGATCCGAGCTGACCAAATGGCCATGAGTGTCCTGGAGGACGAAATCCTCGAGAACATGGAGAAGCTCGATCAACTCGCCGCTCAGATCAAACAGGCCGAACAGGACTTGGCCAAGGCCCAAGCTGAAGCGGCCGCTGCCGACCGGCAATGGCAGGAAGAAGCCCCGCTGATCCAGGCAGACATCCAGCGACTGGAGGCCGAATTAGAGCGAACTGAAGCGGACCTGCCCGAGGAGTTCCGCGATCTGTACCGCCGCTTGGTCAAGGCCAAAGGCAAAGACGCCCTCGCGGCCATTCGTAACGAATTCTGTGAAGGGTGTCATCAACACGTCCCGCTCAACCTGATCGCTGGCGTGATGCTCGGTAAACCCATCTGCTGCAAAAGTTGCGGCCGCCTGCTTTATCTGGCTGAAGATCAGCCCACTGCGAAAATGAGCGAAGAGAACGAGAGACGTGGAAATCACGCTAGGGGGTAACCGAAGGCAAGCCGGCCGCTTGCCAATAGGTCCGGTACCAAGGGTGGTCGATACCGCAAACTCAACGGATCTTTTCACTTTTTCGCTAGTTTTTTATCCAGGCCCGGTAGCTCTCACACCGCTCCATCGGATGGGAACGCGACTCGTCAACCCGGGAAGGAACCCGGAAATGGAGCTTAGCAGACGACGTGGGGAAATGGTTCCGTATACCACCAATCCAGGGGGCAACCTTTGCAATACCCTATTATGGTGGATTCGATCCACTCGACAAAACGGTACTTGCTAGGCAATAGACCACCTAGGACGTATAATCTTTTGGTTACCAAAGAATGCCGACGGTAAACCCGCAACAGTTAGGGCTAGGCGGCAACCTTCTCGGCAAAGGTACGGCGGGGCCGAGGAGATGAGCGTAGATGTCACCGCCGAAGAATGATAACGGGATCGGCTTGCCAGGCAGGCTCGTGGGAAAGACGATTGGACGAGGCGCCCCAGGCAAGCGTAACCTCAAGTAGACCAGAGATTAAGGTGGGAGCATCCGACGTAAGGAGTCGAGACCATGTTTGATCCGATGTACTGGCTTTTCATCCTTCCGGCATTGCTGCTGGGACTTTGGGCGCAATTTCGGATCAAAGTGAATTACGCCAAGGCCCAGCAACTGGCTGCTCCTTTGAGTGGCGCGGCCGCTGCCCGTCACATCCTCAACTCTGCTGGATTAGGAAACGTAGGCATTGAAATGGTGCCGGGCCACCTCAGCGACCACTACGATCCGCGGGACAAGGTCCTGCGTTTGAGCGAAGAAGTTTATCATAGTCGAACTCTGGCGGCGGTAGGGATCGCTGCTCACGAAGCTGGCCACGCCCTCCAAGACGCTTATGCTTACGGCCCGCTAGTGATTCGCAATGCCGCGGTGCCAATCGCCGGGTTTGGCAGCAATGCGGGAATATTCATGGCCATTTTCGGGGCGATTTTGAATATGCCTGGCTTGATTTGGGCCGGGATTATTGCGTTCAGCGGGGTAGTGTTCTTCCAACTCGTGAATTTACCGGTTGAATTCAACGCCAGCGCTCGTGCGAAAGCGGTGTTGGTCGAACTGGGGATCATTGATCGCGAGGGTCTTTACTACGTCAGCAAAGTGCTCAATGCGGCAGCATTGACCTATGTGGCCGCCACGCTCCAGGCGATCTTGACATTGCTGTATCTGATCTTCAGGTTCGGCGGGCAGAGCCGCGACTGAACTACCTGAGGCCTGAGCGGCCGCTGTCGCCTCAGGCGACAATTAGTGCTAGGAATTTCCAAGAACGGCGTTCAGGGATCGTGCCGCTTTCCGCGCAGCTTTATCGCATTACATGCCTCAAGGAAAATGTCGAGCGGTGCGTTCGTGGGTACTGGTGCGGCTTTGGCGTGCCTTGCGGTGGCCATGGGCGCTTTGGGCGCTCACGCTTTCAAGTCGCTGCTCGATCCACAACAACTCGAGACGTTCCATACCGCAGTCCATTACCAAATGCTTCATGCCATCGGCTTGATGCTGGTAGGTCTGCTGGATCTTTACCGGCGCTCCGTCTGGTGGCGTGTTGCAGGCTGGTTCATGGTTGTGGGAGTAGTGCTGTTTTCGGGCTTTCTCTACTTTTGGGTGGCGACGGGTATCCGAACCCTCATGTATCTGGTTCCCATCGGGGGAACGGCGTTTATCCTCGGTTGGGCGACCCTGGCCCTGGGCGCTTGGATATTAACACGTGATTAACCGATATGCACCCGATTAGCCGTTGCAAAAACCCGGGGGATTGATACACTAACCGGCATAGTAAGTTGTGGTAGGTCAGTTTGGGTAGAGTCTCTGGAGATCCGGTAAGGGGAGTAGGCTTTGGGATATTTTTCTCAAAGTCTTTTGGACGAGAGGACTTGCGGCAGCAGATGACGATTACGAAGACGCGCAAACAGGAGCTGATCGGCCAGTTTAGGCGAAACGACAACGACACCGGCTCCGCGGAAGTGCAGATTGCCATCTTGACGAGTCGGATTAATTCGCTGACCGAGCACCTGCAAAGCCATCGTAAAGATTTCGCAGGCCGCCGAGGGCTGTTGATGCTGGTTAGCCGCCGCCGACGCTTGTTGGACTACCTCAAAGGGGTGGATCCCAAGCGGTATCTCGACGTAATTGGGCGGTTGGATATCCGCAAATAAGTCCTGCGTCTCCTCTCATTCCAGAATCCTCGGCGTGGGGTGTCCCGCGCGTTTTCTGTATCCCCCGAGGCTCGCAATGATGCGAAGGTAGGGAATCTACATTGAAAGTTCGTGTTGAGAAACGGATTGGAGCAAGTACTCTTTGGATTGAAACCGGAGAGCTGGCAAGGCAGGCGGCGGGCAGTTGCATTGTGGGGTACGGTGAAACCGTCGTCCTGTGCGCCGCTTCTATAGGCCCCCCGAGAGCGGGTATCGACTTCTTTCCCCTAACGTGCGATTACCGCGAGCGCGTCGCGGCTGCGGGACGTTTTCCGGGGGGATTCTTGAAACGCGAAGGACGGCCTACGACGCGGGAAGTGCTGATTTCCCGCCTCATCGACCGGCCCATTCGGCCGCTGTTTCCCGATTGGTTTCACGATGAGGTCCAAGTCCAAGCGTTCGTCCTGGCGGCCGACCGCGAGAACGATCCGGATGTGCTGGCCATGATCGGGGCGTCGGCGGCGCTGGCGCTTTCGCCAGTACCTTTTCAGGGGCCCATCGGAGCCGTGCGCCTGGGCCGTGTCGACGGCCAATTCGAGGTCTTCCCCACTGTAGACCAATTGGAGGTGAGCGACCTCGACCTCGTGGTTTCCGGCTCCAAAGAATCGGTTTTGATGATCGAAGGCTTTGCTCAGGAGATGCCCGAGGACCAGATGGTTCGGGCGATCACCACGGCCCAGGAGTTCGTGGCGCAAGTCGTCGAGCTTCAATTGGAATTGATCGACAAGGTGCAGCCGGTCAAGGCGACCTATGACATCCCACCGCCGAATCCGATCGCCGAACCGTTGAGGGAGAAATACTACGAAGCGTTGCGTGCGGCGAAACAAACGCCGGGCAAGCAGGCTCGGGCGGAGGCGGTGGCCGAGCTGTACGCCAAGGTGGTGGCCGAAATGATCCCCGACCCGGCGGCCGAAGGCGCCATCGCACAGGCGGATTTGGACCGCGCATGGCATGAATTGGAACGCCGCGTGGTCCGCGATTTGATCTTGGCGGGAACGCGACCCGACGGTCGTGACCCCAAACAGCTTCGTGAGATTACTTGTAAAGTGGATGTGTTGCCGCGGGTTCACGGTTCGGCGTTGTTCCAGCGCGGGGAGACCCAGGCGATGATCACGGTCACGCTGGGCACGACGCGTGACGAACAGCGGGTGGACGGGCTGACCGAAGAGTACAGCAAGAAATTCATGCTGGACTACTATTTCCCGCCGTTTTCCGTGGGCGAGGTGCGTCCGATTCGGGGCCCAGGCCGTCGCGAGATCGGCCACGGCGCCCTGGCCGAGCGGAGCGTCAAACCGGTCGTTCCCCAGCCCGAGGACTTCCCCTATACCATCCGCATCATCTCCGACATCTTGGAATCGAACGGCTCCAGTTCCATGGCGTCCGTGTGCGGGGCGACGTTGGGGCTGATGGCCGCCGGGGTGCCGATCAGCAATCCCGTGGCAGGGATCTCCGTCGGGTTGGTGAAAGAGTCGGATCGCTGGGTGCTGTTGACCGACATCATCGGCGACGAGGACCACTTTGGTGACATGGATTTCAAGATCGCCGGCACGCAGAAGGGGATCACGGGCATCCAGCTCGACCTGAAGATCGATGGCATCAACGAGGAAATCATCCGCGCCACTTTGGAGCAGTCGCGTCAGGCCCGGATTGAAATCCTCCGCAAAATGCTCACCGCCATTCCGCGGCCTCGGGCAGACATCTCGAAATATGCCCCGCGCCTGCTCCGCACGAAGATCGATCCGGAGAAGATCGGTTTGCTGATCGGTCCGGGCGGGAAGACGATCCGTGGGATCCAAGAGAGCACGGGTGCCTTGATCGAAGTGGAGGACGACGGGACGGTCATCGTCTCTTGTGCGGACATGGAGGGCGCCCGCGCCGCCATGGAGCAAGTCGAGGCCCTGACCGCCTCGGTGGAGGTCGGCAAGATCTACAACGGCCGCGTGACGAGCATCAAGGACTTCGGCGCGTTCATCGAAATCTTGCCTGGTAAGGACGGACTGTGCCACATCAGCGAGCTTTCGGACGAATATGTGTCGAGCGTCACGGACGTCTGCAAAGTCGGCGACCGCGTGTTGGTCAAGGTGATAGCCATCGATGAACAGGATCGGGTCAAGCTCAGCCGCAAACGGGCCATGAAAGAGCGCGCTTCGTGAGCGATGTCCATCAGAAGCTAGTTGATCAATACACGGAAATCGCCAAGCTCGCCGGGGGCTTGGCCCACGAAATCAAAAATCCGCTGTCCACGATCCGTTTGAACATGGATCTTTTGGCCGAGGATTTCTCGGCCGACCCGGACAATCCGGTCTTCCGCCGGGCCTTGGCCAAGGTGCGGCGCGTGCAAGGCGAGTGCGAGCGGTTGCAAGCGCTCTTGGACGATTTTCTCAATTTCGCCAAGGTACGGCGATTCAACTTCCAGCCCAGCAGCCTCAATCAGCAAGTTAAGGAGGTGCTGGACTTCTTTCGCCCCAAGGCCCAAGAATCGCGGATCGAGATCATCGAGTTCCTGGCGGCCGACCTACCCACGGTGTTGCTCGATCGCGAGGCGTTCCGTGGCGCCCTGCTGAACCTGGTGCTCAACGCCCAACAGGCCATGCCGGACGGCGGTCAGCTCGTGGTGCGGACCAGCGCCACGTTCGACGGCGTGGTGTTGGACTTGATCGACACGGGCTGCGGCATGGATGGACCGACGTTAGCGAAAATCTTCGACGCCTTTTTTTCGACGAAGAAAAGCGGTTCGGGACTAGGGCTGCCGACGACGCGAAAAATCATCGAAGGCCACGGCGGCCAGATCAGCGTGCAAAGCGAGCCTGGCAAGGGCACGCAATTCACGATCAAGCTGCCCGCCCCCGCCCGGCTCGCGGCCGATCCCGCCCGAACACTCCTAACCGGCCCCGCGGAACGTAGCCGTGGCGAGGCCGCCGCATCCTGAAACGCCATTCCGCGCGGCCGCATCTCGCGTACCGGCGCTGTACCATCTGCGAAGTGTCGGCCTAAAATAGCTGGGTCGAGAGGAGACTTGCCCCATGCGACGTCTGACTTTGGTTTCGCTGTTCCTCAGCTTCGCGTTGTTGGCTGGCCACCTGCCCGCGCAGTCGCCCCATCTGCTCGCTGGCCTCGAAGCGGTCTTCAATCGGCCGTCGGAGCTGGCCGCCCTCAAGACGCCGGCGATCTGTTTTCTCGACATCCAGCACCCGGATTCGATCCGCAAGCAAATCGAGGGCAAATCGATCGAAGATTACAGAGGGCGACGGACCAAAGCGCGGATCCAAGAGATCACGGGCTTGCCTTGCCTGCTGGTACACTTCAGCGAGGTCGCGCCCCAACAGTTAGAAAATCCCCTGATCAAGGCAATCTTAATCAGTGGCCGATCCAAGGTGATCAGCAAAGAATTGGACGCCCGATTCCACCCCCTGATCCGCGAGGCGAAGGTGCCGATCTTCGGTTTCTGCGGCGGCATGCAGTTGATCAGCGAGGCGTTTGGCGTCGAAGTGCGGCCAATGCGCAGACTCCACGAGGGTGAAAAGGATCCGAATCCAAGCTATCGCCCCGGTTGGTTCAAGGAATGGGGATTTCTCCCGGTCAAAGTGGTCCAACGCGATCCCTTGTTTGCTGGTCTGCCCAGCGAGATCTTCGTCCGCCAAGCGCACGCCGAACACGCTCTGGCCCCGCCGCCGGGATTTGTGCTCCTGGCTAGCACGGCGGAGTGCCGCGTTCAAGCCATCAAGCACCAGGATCGTCCCATTTTCGGCACGCAATTCCATCCCGAGGCCTACGACGACGAGCATCCCCATGGAAAAACAGTCCTCAAAAATTTCTTCCGGACGGTTGGTATAATCCATGGCACGGAGATCGAATCCAGGCGGTGTGTTACGCCCTAACCGACGGATAGCTTGTCGTCCGCAGGAGAGCAGCGGGAGAAACGCTCCATGCCGATTCACGATTGGACTCGCGTTGACGCCGGTTTATTTCATGACTTCCACCAAGACTGGACGATTGAGCTCCGCCGTTCGCTCAACGCCGGTCGATTGCCGCCCGGCTTCGTCGCGCTGGTCGAGCAGCAGACCGGCGGTCCGGTTCCCGACGTGCTCACCCTCAGCCGAAGGCCGCGCGATTCGGGCGGAAGCGGTAGGGTCGGCGGTCTGGCGGTCGCCACCGCCCCTCCCAAGGCACGGTTTATCGTCGAAGGTGAAGAGGACGACTACGCCCGACGGGCCAATCGGATCCGCATCCAGCATCGGCATGGGGAAGTCGTGGCCGTCATCGAGATCATCTCGCCAGGCAACAAGAGCAGCGTTGGCGCGCTGCGATCGTTCGTTCGCAAGGCGTCCGAGCTGATTTGGGACGGCATTCACCTGTTGGTGGTCGATTTGTTTCCACCGTCCGAGCGTGACCCGCAGGGTATCCACAAGGCGATTTGGGACGAAATCGTGGTGCGGCCCTTCGAGTTGCCCGCCGACAAGCCCCTGACCGTGGCCGCCTATCGCGCCACGCCGGTCAAGACCGCTTATGTCGAGCCGGTGGCGGTAGGAGACGCGCTGCCGGAGTTGCCCATCTTTTTGACCGACGACGAATACATCTTGGCCCCGCTGGAGGAGACATATCAGGCGTCCTGGGCGGCGTTCCCCGGCGAACTGAAGGAGTTGCTTGAGCAGCCACCGGGTGGGTGATCGGCGGGGTGCGGAGCGGGGGAGTGGCTGTTCTTAAGCGGCCAGATCCGCCCGCTCATTTTTCCAGCGTCACCGCCGCGAGGACCGGTGCGGCCGGCGTGCCTAGGTCGCGGAAAAGGATTTTTTGCACCACCACAGGGCGGAGTTCCACCCCAATCAGATTCAAGTGCCACGGACTGCCTTGCAAGGCGACAAAGGCCTCGGTGGCGCTGGGCGTGGCGGTCCACTCGTCGATCGTCCTGCCCGTGATCAGCGGGACAATCTGTTTCTGGCCGTCGGCGTAGCAGATCACGTATTCCGCCACGGCGCCGCTTGGGCCCGTTCCCGGATCGTCCGGTGCCCAACCGTGGATGTTGCCCAAAAAGAAGATCCGCTTGCCCTGGGCGCCGACCAAAATCTCAATCTCGGTGGGCCAGGTGCGATCCTTCGGTGCGCGCGGCGAATGAAGCACCACCAGTCCCCGGCCTTCGTTCGTGCTGGGGTCGATAATCTCCAAAGGCACGCCGCCAAGCACCTGCCGCCCTACCGGCATCCCCGTGAACAGGAACTTGCCAGGCTTCGGCACGCCAAACGGAGCGGCAAACGGATCGGTGTTGGCCACGGGTTTCAGATCAAGGAATTGGCACGACTCAGGCTTCAGCGGCGATTCCAGCGGCAGCTCGATCAGGCCCGGGATCGGCTGGAACAAGGCGGGAGCATGGGCGCTGTAGATGTGGACCACCGTGGCGAAATCCCAAGACTGCTTCTGCGGCGAGCGGAAAGCGATCTCCACGCCGTCCAACGGTCTTTTGAGCCGACGCGATTCAGGGAGGTGCAAGACGATTCGTTTGGGCGGGGACCGCTTGGGCGGAGTGAGAGAAAGCTCTACTCCATCGGCCGTGCCGCGGCTGCGGAACGAAAGGGGGCCGAAATGGGTCGGGGCGTTCTCCACGCGAATCTCTTGGCCTTCGGCCAGCCAGCCATCAGGCACGGCCGCCAACAAGTGCAGCTCGTCGGCCCGTTCGTGAAGCAGCATGTGCCGGAGCATGATCGCGTAGTTCGCCGCCCCGGTGACGTGGGGGATCGTGTCGCTCCAGGCGAAGCGGCGTTTGTAGAAGATTCCTTCTGGAAAGGCATGTGCGGCCGTCGAGTGGAGCAAGTACCAGAAGAAATCCTCGACCACCTGCTCGTGCTCGCCGCGGGCCAAAGAGGCCATCGTGGTGTAGGCCGAAAGGTACGGGTGGATCGCGTCACGCGTGCCGAGCCACTGGATCGTGCCTTCGATGAAACCCCCGCCGTGGACCTTTCGGGCGTGATGGATGGTGGCCGCGACGCGGGGATCGTCCAAAGCGAACAGCTCCGTAGGCCAAAGGGTCTCGGTATTGCCCCAGTGCGTGCCGTCTTTCTCCCAGCTCGGAGGGAAATGAGCCAAGCCGGTGCGCTGGTGGGCAGCGTCGATCGCGGCCCGATACGCCTTGGCCTCTTGCTCGATCTGACGGGCCTCCTCGACCTTGCCGAGTTCTCGGGCGGCGTCGGCCGTGCAAAGCATTCCTCGAAGGTTCCAAAAGTCGTAGCCCACGATGTGGTGCTTGGCGTCCCAGAGGAACTCGCCGTCGGCCGGGGCCTCAGGCAGCACACCGGCGAAGGGGGAATCCGCCGGCGCGGTCCGCCGGGCCTGTTCGGTCCAGGCAACCGCCTTGCGCATTTGCGGATAGGCCTTCTCCAACCATGCCCGATCGCCCGTAATCTTGAAGTATTGCCACAAGGTCCACAGGGCCTGGCCGTTGGCATCGAATTGGTTGGTTTGGGACTCGAAGCGGCCGTCCGGTCGTTGGCAACGGAGGTAATGATCCACGGCCTTCCGCGCAGCATCCCAAAGTCCCGCCTCCTCCAATTCCATGACTTGGTAAGCCCCATCGCGGATAAAGAACTCGTCGTAAAACCCTTCGCCCCCGTGAACTACGCCGTGGTCGTTGGTGATGAGTTGACAAACATGGGCCGCTCGCAGGGCTTCGCTGGCTTTGCGGCAGGGCACTTCGATACGCGCCGCCTGGGCGATCACGCCCCGCCAATACGCCACGGTGCGGTCCAACCACAGTTTCGCGTCTTCGTCAGTCCATGTCGGCTCGTCCGCCACGGGACTGAAAGGAACGGACATGGCAGCCTCGGCCGAAGCCGCCGGTGCGAGCGTCCAATCGAAAATTCGCGGCTTGGCATCGCCCTCGCGGATCACCTCAGCCGAGGCAAAGGCCTTGGCCGGGGTCGAACCGCGATTGGTTGCACGGATTCGGATCCAGACAAGAAAATTCTCGCCCTCGGTCGGCCAGTCGAAGGCCCTTTGCCAATCCTTAACCGACGGCAGCGGCGTAGCCCAAAAGGCGAACTGGTAGTGGACTGCGCCCTCGGCAGCCTCGACGACGATGACCGGCAGCCAGCCTTCCAAGGCCGTTTTGGTTTGTCGGCGACTCAACGCTGTCCGTTTTTCGCCGAATCGCAGCCGCACCTCACCGTGGTCCAAGAGCACCCTGTTGTCTGGCGTGATCCGCGCCCCATCACGATAGTCCTTCAACCCAACCACGTTCCAGTTGTTGCGGAAGTAGTCGAACGGCTCGTCGGCCACGCCGTTAAGCATCGGGACAAACATCACCAGCGCCGCAAGATGATTCCATTTCATAGAAACTCCCTCCGACCTTCAGGGCAACCTTCACGTGCAATCGACGCCAAAAGAGGTGGGCGGCTGTGGTAAGGTTACACGCGCTTGGGCAACCAATGCAATCCGGGACGCCGCGTTGGGTCTGCTGGCATCCGGGCCACCATGCTTTTAACCCCCCAACAAGGGGCTGTTTACGCCAATTTTTGGCCTAAAGGCCATAAGGCTTAAAGTCGATACGATCCGCAAACCGATGAATCGATCCATGCCCAATTCTCATCTCAAGGGAAATGAGGACGCTTATCATGCGCGTGAAGAATAAGTACACCATGACGGTGGGAGTTGTCTTTCCCATCGTGTTTTTCCTTGTTTTTGCGGCTAATGGTCCGTTGGCGTGGAGCGTGGATGGCTCCTGGCCTAGAGACTATCAGTTCGCCCCTGATTCGGGTATCGGACCAACAGCATTTGGGCAGCGGTCTTTGGACGTTTCGAGCGCCGGAATGTCAGCCGGTGGCGTCTCGCCCAATGCTTCCTGCTTTTCCAGCGGGTCAACGACGATGAATGCCATTCCCTCAGGCCCGCTTGCCAACGCCGCTGGGGTGGGACAATCGCTGGCGGCCACTACGCCCAACATGATCGGCGACACGTTGAATAACGGTTTTGGCGGAATGCGTTTCTTCGGCTTGGGAGCTTTGGCCCCCATCATCACCCCAAATGGGGCGACGATCGGCATTTCGGGCGGCGATCGGCGATTCAAAATCGCCGACGACGAGCACCCCATTCCGATAGATCGCATTTTCTTCGACTTCAACCACTTTCAATACCCGGTGATGGACATCAGCGGCACCCGGCGGAACCTCGACCGTTACACTTTTGGCCTAGAAAAGACCTTTCGGGATGGGCTGTGGTCGTTCGGGTTCCGCGTGCCCTTCGCCTCGGGCTACGATGCCACCCAATCGATCACGCCGGGGGCCGGCCTATCGGCCACGGAGTTCGGCGACATGAGCCTCGTCCTGAAACGGATCCTCCTCCAACGCGAACGCCTGGCAATTTCGGCTGGGCTTTCCACTGTGTTTCCCAGCGGGCCCGACTTCCGCATTAGCGACGCCACCGGAGTTTGGGTCGAAGTGCAAAACGAATCGGTGCATCTCGGACCCTTCGTTGGTTTGGTCTTGGCCCCGACCGACCGTCTGTTCTTCCTGGCCTTCGGGCAGATCGATTTCGACACCGGCGGCAGCACTGTGCTCATGCGCGATGCCCTCGGCACCCCGGGTTCGCTGGCCAATCAGGGTACGTTCTACGATCAGACCCGAGGCTTCCTAGATCTGTCGGTCGGGTATCGCGTCTACCAGAATCCGTACGCCAGCATCCTGACCGCCGTGACGCCCATGGTCGAACTGCACTACACGAGTACTTTGACGAACATGGACTACGTCGCCGGGCCGCTAGGCGCGATTGGAGAAACGGCCACCGGCGGGACTGGCCGCCGTGACATCCTCAATATCACCGCGGGCTTGCACTTCCAGTTCGGTGAGCTGACCAGCATGACGTTCGCCGGCGTGGCGCCCTTGACCAACAACCTCAACCGGGAGTTTGATTCAGAGTTGCTCGTGCAGTTCAATCGGCGGTTTTGAGCCGCGTCGCAAGTTGCCCCGAGGTCTCAGCGGCTCCTTGCCTCTGACGGCCGGAAGCTGACTCCACCGACTTGGTTGACCGCCGGCCTGGCGTTGGCCGCCGGCTGCGTTACAGCCGCGGAGCCCAATCACCGCCACCTGACAATCCACGTCGTCAAATCCCCGTTCCAGGCGGGATCGAGCACGGCAACTTCGAACACTACCGTATTGCCGGTTTGCTTCCGTGCCGCGTAGAGCTGCTCTGAGGACAAACGCGGGTCGTGCTTATGCAATACGGGAACTTCAGGGAACACTACCAACGGGCCCACTAAGTCTTCAAGCGGCTTAGCTTCCTCAGCAAGATCACGACAAACTCACCCTAACCCACGACTGGCTTAGCGGCTGGGGCGAGCAGGCCATCGGATCGCCCTACGCTGAGATGTAACGCCTTGCCAAAGCGCCGCGCCTCTCGATTCGCGTTCGGGTTGGCAGGGTAAAAAAACCGTCAAGACGAGGTTTTTTGAAATTTTTCTTAGCACGCCTGCGGCCGAATTTTAGGCCTGCAAAGAACGCAGTTAGATTGCCGCCGGGGCAAGAGGCTTGTCACGCCTGGGCGCGGCCATTAAGCTGAGGGACGATATCCCAGCCTTTCTTTGCAACAGGAGCGCTACGATGACTCGACCCCTTTTCGGCCTTCTGACGATTTTCCTAGCTGCCGCAATGCTGCCGGCGTTGCTTGGCTTGGCCGCCCTCGGCGCTGATGCCTCGAAGGGCGACATCCAATTCGTGATGCACCGCGTGGGCACGTTCCGCAGCGAGGCGTGCTGCGTGGGCGACTTCAACAACGACGGCAAGATGGACATCGCGGCCGGCCCGTTCCTTTACCTCGGGCCGGATTTCAAGCCCGTGAAGATCCGCGAGCTGCGGGGATCCGTCGACGAGCAAGGGAAAGGTTACTACGGCGATTTCGCCAACATCGCGATCGACGTGGACGGGGACGGGCTGTTGGACATCTTTTCCTGCGACTGGTTCCAGAAAAACGCCGTCTGGTTTCGTAACCCAGGAGCGGCGGGCGGACTCTGGGCCGAAAACCTGATCGAGGTGAACGGCAACTTCGAGACCGCCGACATCTGGGACATCGAAGGCAAAGGCAAGAAAACTGCTATCCTGCCTGCCGTGCAGCGCACCGTCTGGTACGAGGTGGGCAAGGGGCCAGACGGAAAGCAGACCATGCTGATTCATCTAGTCTCGGAGAAGGAGATCACGTTTGGCGGGGGCATCGGCGATGTGAACGGCGACGGCCGGCCCGACATCCTGCGACCCGGCGCGTGGTACGAAGCCCCTCAAGATATCCGAAAGGGCCAATGGATCGAGCATCCTTGGTCGCTCGGCGGCAAGGGTGGCACGATGGACCACACCGCTCAGATTTGGACCTACGACGTCAACGGCGATGGACTTAACGACGTGATTTGCAGCTCAGCCCATCGCCATGGTATCTTCTGGTACGAACAGGTCCGCCAAGGCTCGGAAACCCAATGGAAGCAGCACATCATCGACGACACCTGGAGCCAGGCCCATTCGATCACCCTGGAAGACATTACCGGCGACGGCGTACCCGAGCTTTTCACTGGCAAGCGCTTCATGGCCCACAATGGCGGCGATCCCGACGCTTTTGCGCCCTTGGGCGTGTATTACTACAGCCTGAAACCGGGCAAGAACCCGGTGTGGACCAAGCACGTGCTGACCTACAACGAAGGGGTGGGGGCGGGCATGAACATCGAGGTCGCCGACATGAACGGCGATGGCCGACTCGACGTGGTGACCACAGGCAAGTACGGCGGGCCGGTATGGTTCGAGAATAAGGGCCCCGTACAGCGGTAGTCCGATGCCCTCCGTTCGATTTGCCTCGCAGGCGGCCTCGTAGTGGCTGAATCTCAGCCGTCGTCCCCCGAACCGAGGTCAGTCACGTCCCGGGACGGCTCCGCAGGGGCCGAGGAGGGCCGGTCTTTCGATCGTGGCGGATGGAATTGCCGGTTGAAATCCTCGGGATTGAAGGGGTCGTCGGAAGCCGATCGCGAACCGCTCCGGTCCCAATCATTCGCCGAGGCAGGGCTGCCGGTGGAACGGCCGCTGCGGAGATCGATTGTCCCCGCCTCGGGGGCTGCCGGGGATAGGGAGCGTGCCGACCCGTCCTGGCCCGTCGACGCCCGGGAACGCCGCGCCCCTCGGCCAGCCGCATGGCCGCCGCTTGGTCCCGGCTCCCCTCCGCCAAAAGGCTCGTCGTAGGATGCCTGCATGACCGCCGGGTCGGCCTTGGCCACGCGATAGCACCAATCGCGGAGCTGGCGGAACTGCTGCATTTGGCGGTCGGTGAATACGGGCACACGGGCAGCGCCATGGGCTCGAGTGGCATAGGTGAGCAAGGGACTAGCGTCCGGCGAGTCCCGATCTACCCATTGGAGCGTGGCATGCAAATTTCGCTGGGTCAGCAGACGGCTGGGTGGCGAATCGGACGGCGTGCGAAGTAGGCGGAAACCGTTCGTCACCGATTGTCCATGACACCCGGCCGCCGCACAGTTGTTCACAAGCATCGGCTGGATCGTTTGTGCGAAAATTTCCACGGTCTTTGGCGGCATGCCGCGGACCATCCGGTCCAATTCTTGGGCCGTTGGACCAGCCAAGGTGGATCGCGACGACGGATCAACCTGCGGCAGGGGAGTCGACGCCGCGCTAAGTCTCCGTTGGAGGATTTCGAGCATGGGATGTTTGGGCTCGATCGCCGCCGCCTGGGTCAACTCGCGGGCAGCATGTTCCAGGAGCCCCACCTTGATGCACCATTGGGCCAATTCCATGTGGTCCAGGGCACGATCCTGCTGGATCAAGGCCGCCTTGTGTTGATAGACTTCCTTAAGATCTTGGCACTCCTTCTGCACTTCGGCGGCCTTGACATAAATTTCGCCGCCCGGCACGCGGACCTCGTAACGATCCCCACTCCGAGTGATCCTTCCCTGGAGGATCTCGCCATTCCGCAGTAGCAAAACTGTTTCGCTAGCCTTACCGAAGCCTGCTGGGGCGCCCCTTCCCGCCGATGAGTTCTTCCCCGGCTCCTCAAACACCGCCGAGATCACCCCGCCAAGAGGCTCGGCAGAAATCCCTGGCAGGAGCCAAACCGTCAGCACGCAAAGTGTGCCCACAGCGGCCGAAATACAGATGCGAGTGATTCGGTGAGTCATCGTGGGGGCGAAGGATAGACAACCCGCCCTGTCCCGTCAACACCGGTTCGGGGGGGCCGGGGAGAGCCGTGAAAAAAAAGAGTTGTGGCGCCACGCGGAATCGTCAGAAAATAGCACCCCACCGCACGGATCAGTCCTTGCCGTTGAGGCTTGCCACCACCGAACGGAGCCACGCAGCCAATTGGGCTTTCATGCGAGTGGCCCGCTCTGGCTCAGCGGAAAGCCTGTCCACCGACTCGGTGCGGTCAGCAGCCAAGTTGTACAACTCCCATCGCACCCGGCCGTCCTTCGCTTCAATGCGGTGCAGCTTCCAATTGCCGTCGAGCCAGGCGGCGTGTCCTGGGAAGTTCTCGTCGGAATAATCGTGGCGAGACTGGGCGGCGGGGATCGGCTCCGCCTCATCGGCGAGCCGCACCGCGCCGGACGCCTGTTCCCGGGCGAGTTGTTCGAGAAGTTCCGTGCTCTTAACGGGAAGGCCGCCGATCGGGTAATCCCAGAAACCTAAGGGGCGTGGGCGTGCCTCCATCTTGCCCTCGAAGAGCGGAACGAGACTGATGCCGTCAAGCGTGGGCTGGCGCGGTGCGTGGGCACCGGCAAGTTCCAGTAGGGTCGGATAAATATCGACCGTGCCGCAAGGAATCTCGATGACCCGCGGCCGGCGGATGACGGCGGGCCATTCGACTAGGGCGGGCACGCGCAGCCCCCCTTCATAAATTTCCCCTTTGCGGCCTCGCAACCCGCCGGTCGAGCCTTGGGGGAGCGCCCCATTGTCGCTACAGTACCACACCAGCGTGGTTTCCGAGACGCCGACCTCGCGAAGCCCTCGGCGCAGTTTGCCCATCGCCCGGTCCATGGCCGTGATTTCTGCCAAAAACGCCCGCTGTCCCTTCGGCTGATCAGCGTACAAAGCAAGATCGGCCTCGGTGCCCACGTGCGGAGCATGGGGCGAACCAAACCAGACGACGGCCAGAAACGGGCGGCGCTCCCGCACCGACGTCCGGATAAACTCCAGCGCCGCGGCCTAAAAGCGGTCGAAACGAAGTCCTGTGCGCGCCATCTCGTCGAAGACCGGGGTCCTAAGCACGGGATGGCCTTGATAGGCCATGTCGCCCCAGCCCTGATCGTCGGCCATCGCGAGCACGATGTTCGGTCGCCCAGCCGCACACGCCGCCAACCCCAACCCCCACGCCCACAGCAGGGATAATGCGAAACAGGAGATTCGCATGACTCTCATCCGGCCGATCCTCGCGGACGAACGAGCGTGCCGATGCCGTTTCATGGCGTCTCCACAAATTTTTTTCAATCGCGGCCAAGAGGAGCGCTTCGGTCTCGAGGGCCACGCTGCTGGCTTTAGGGCTGGTTTCGCTGCGTCCTTCGCATTACGCTCCGCCCCTCCGAACCTATCCACGACCGCCATTCCCCTAGCGCGGTCCAGGGCCGCGACTAAAACAGATCGGTAGGGACACGCTTTGTCGTGGCCGGATTCTGGACGGGCCCGCTCCTTCGTGAATGCGGGGGGGCGTCTTGCCCGGTGGCCGTCACCGTAGAGGCGACACACCCCTAATTGCCGAACGCGAGAGCACAACCTTTCACCGGCTTAAAACAGTGCCTGAAGCCGCAATCAAGACAACAGGGCTTCTTCCCTGTTCAAGCACGTCCGCAAAACGCCCAGCACACTCAGGAATACTCTTCCGGTAGAACGAACTGAGCTAAAGATAATCTATTGGACAATGGTCCGAGAGGCGTCGCTTTGTGATCTTCGGATGCTTTTTCAGACGGTGTGAAGGTGGGCGTTACTGGGCTCGAACCAGTGACCTCCAGCTTGTCGAGCTGGCGCTCTAACCAACTGAGCTAAACGCCCAAGCGTTTTTTGCCTGTAGACCGCACCGGGTTGTCGCCGTGTGTTTTAAAGTGAACTGCCAGACCAGTTAAGGTTCGCTGTTTCAAAGCATTCAGGCCACCGCCTTCCCACCCGGTGCCGCCAGTGATCGCTCTTGGATCACGGTTTATTCTTTGTCGGCGATTTCCCGCCAAGTGTCAAGCGGGGGTGAAGCTGACTTATCCCCCTTTTTTTGGCAGGGCGGAAAGGGTGCTTATCAGCTTGTGCATGTTTTGGCAGAAGATTTGGAGAGCTTGGGTGATTTGGGACGAGGCGTAAATGGGCACCGACGCTATGCTCTGCTGAGCAAGTTGGCATTGGCGCTCGCACCCGCGCGCGGCGCAGGCGTCTCGGCAGCATCACGGTTTACTTGACCGTGATTGGCCAGGGGGCTATTGTCGATCAGGAGTTGGCGGCAGATTGTCTTTCACCCGCCGTTCCCTATTGAAGGAGGACCGAGTCATGAGAAGTCGTGGCATGATTGCGCGTTGGGTCGGGTTGTGTCTGGCTGGGATCATGTGGACGGCCGCCACGTTCGCCTCGGCTGAACCCATCGTGAGGGTCGTTACGTTCAAGGTCGCCTCGCCCGACCGGCAGCCGCAGGTGCTCGAAGTGACCGATGCCATCACCCGGATCTTCAAGACTTCGAAGGATTTTCGGGGAATCACGTTCGCTTTCGATCCGCAGTCGCGTGAGAACATCGCGGTCAGCGTGTGGTCGAGCCGGTCCGGGATGGAAGCCGTCGCCACGAGCGAGGCATTCAGGTCGTTGTTCCAAAAGATGCAGCAGCTAGCCGAGGGGGAACTGGTGGTGAAGACCTATCGAGCCTATGAACCGAAAGGCCAGTAAGCGGAAGCGCTCCGCCTGAGCGATTGCGTGTGACGGTTTACTCGCCGCTCGAAGGAGGTGAGCCGGGTGTTTGGACGCCGCGCGCCCTATTCGGTCGGGGGTCGTGACGGGCGGCGAAGATATGGGACGCGTCCACCGAACGCACTGCGGCTGAACGGCCGTCGTGGTGGTTTACCAGCGGGCTTCCAGACCGCAGTTGAAACCGTGGGCAAGGGCGTCCTGACGGAAGAACACCCGGTTGCCGCTGTTCGCGTTGTTCGAGAAATCAAGCTGGTCGGTGGCGCGAGCCACGTTGTCGAGGTAGAGCACGTTGTAGCCAAATCTTGCTAGCCACGTTCCGTTGAACTGGTAGGCGGCTGAAAGCCCGCCTTCGACCAGCAGGGACGCGACGGTATCCGTGGGCCCGAAATTCCGCAGCTCGACGGTACGGTCGTTGTCGGTCAGGAGGGTCGATTGCCGCGCCTGGTTGTCGTAGATTCCCACCTTGCAGATTCCCGTGAACTCCCAGCGGCCCCGGAAGCCCCGCCAGCGGCCCACCCATTGGACGCCCCACAGGTCGTTCAGCGTGTCGACCTGGTAGTAACTCCAGCGAGGGGCGGTGAAGGAATTGAGCAAGAAGTTCTCCTCCCAACGAATGAAGCGCGGTCCGATCGCCCAGTGGAATCGGGCGTCGCGATCTCCGAAAAAGACGTTCAATTCTACACTGTTGACCCGAGCCTGATAGCGAGCGACCATCGAGTTCGCTGCGGCAAAGTCGGTGGTGACGCCGGGGTCGCCCAGCACATCGGGAAGTCGGAGGAAGGTACCCGCTGGGGCGATGACGGTCACGCGATCAAACCAGTTGTAAATACCGAAGTAGCCAATCTCGAACGAATGGATTGTTTCCTCCTCGTCGGAGAGAAATTCCATACTTATCCGCGGTCCTGCCTGGTAGCCCAAATCCAAGGCATTGGTGAGAACCGTCTGCCCGAGTATGGGATTTTGAATCATCGGCTGGCTGCTGTTGGCATGTTCCAGTCGCCACACGAGGGCCTCGGCCGTGAAATCGAAAACCGGCCGCGTCTCGGCATAGCTGGGATCAATGTAGGTCGTGGTTGGCCCATAGGGTTTGTTCGAAGCTGAACCCGGACTGGGGGGCATCGCGGAGGGAGTCGGCGGTACGACTGGTGCGACCGCGTCCAGGTAGGGATTTGGCTGTTTCTGGGCAAGGCGTGCGGGAGTGGGCGAGCTAGGCTGCGGCGTCTCTGGGCCCGAAGTCGCAATGTTCTCGCTGGTGGCTTGTGCTAACTCGGAATCCACCTCGGCCGAGGTTCTTGCTACGCGGCGGTCCCAGCCTCTCAACACACGCTGGTGCGCGGCTGTCGACCACTCGCCAGCGACCGCCGTCTGCGCATCCGGGAGGGGCCTGCTCCCTGTATCTTCCGACTGAGCAAGCGGATCCACCAGTTTGCCGAAGCCCCCTGGGGAATTTTCCGTTTCCAACGGCCCGAGGTCATCGGGGGTCCGCTTGAATGGGGCGAGGGATGAAGGCTGATTTACCGGGCTTTGAGACTCCTGGGCCAAGGGATTGATCAACCCGTGGCTTGAAGCAACCGCATCACGGGAGGATGGTTCGTCTTGGGAATCCGACGCGAAGGCTTCGCCCACCGGCGACGGTTCCTCACTCGATACCGGACGAACGAGTGGATCGCTTCGTGGAGTGGACGACTCTTGGACCTGCGCCGAGGAGTGTTGCGCATTGTTTGGTTCGCCATGTGGCCTGGAACTGACCGGCTTTCCCGTAACTCGGGCGAGGAATGCCTGGTCCAAGCTCAATGCCGGGGCTTTTGACGGCTCGTGAGTTGACGTATCGTCGTCGGATGTAGCGGGATCGGCTCCGCGAGCCATCTCGCTGAGGACGCGAGCCAGGTCGGCAGCCCGACCGCGGTTTGCCCAGAGCAGGGCCGTGGCACACGCAAGACAGATCGCACAGGCGAGAAAGGTTGATGTTCGACGCATGGTAGGATTCTTGGGTCAAAAGGCCAGGTTCGCGGGATGGCCCGGCTGAACGCAGGGTCCATGTTTCCAGCAGTTAGCCGTGTTTACCGCTTGCCGAGGTCATTGAGATTCAAATTGAGCAACGTGTTGTTGACCAAGATATTCATCACCGTTTCAAACGGAGTGTATTCAAGGATGATGAAGTCATTGGGCTGAACAAGGATGCGTTCTTCGGGGTTGAGCATGGCCGTTTTCAGATTCAACTTGATCGCCACCTGTTGCCCGTTGACGTTTCGCAAGACGATCACCCGGGTCGGCGGGAAGATGCCGCCGACGCCCCCACGGCCTCCGCCGATGCCACTGCCCGGACCGCCCCCGCCGACTGCCGCGGCAATGGAACCGCCCGACATGGCGATCGCCCCGAGCACGTCGAGGTCGAAATCGCGCGGCAACGGATACTGCCCGCCGGGAAGCAGACCACCCGTGTAGAACACCTCCTCGTCGCGCGATTCGATGAACACGATGTCGCCCGTATTGAGAATGATGTCCTCTTGCGTGAGGTTTAACGGCGGATCGTAGGGGCCGACTCGCAACGGGATTCGCTGGATTTTACGGCCGGTCGCCAGAACCTCCTCACGCGTTGCTGGATCTTCGAGGGTTCGCAAGAACTCGTCGCGTTCCTCCGGGCTGCGGAAGGCGCCGCGCATGATCTTGATTTGATTCTTGGTGTCGATACCTGGTAACCCACCGGTCGCGGCCAAGGCGTGGAGCACGTCGTTTTCGTAAGCCGGCAACTCGACTGCCTTGGTGATGCCTGCCCTGATGGGTTCGTACATGCCCCGTTGACCACCGCCTTGACGACTATAACCTTGATTTGCAGTATCCTCGCGGACCACGAGAACGTTGTAAGTTCGTTTCCTCATCAAGGTGACGATAATTCGGTCGCGGCCCGGCTGGAGAATTCTCTGGTCCACCGTGTAGGCCTTGCGAATTTCGTCCTCGACTTGGGCGACGGTCAGTCCGTTGACGAAGATGGGCCGTATCAACGGCAGCGAGATGGTTCCGTCCTCGCGTACAGGAACGGGGAAGCCCAAGGCGGGCGGGATTGACTCACCCTGATCGTCCCACCGCTGCGGCATGTAGACCGGCGGGGCTTCGTCCGATTTCCCCAGCACGCCCTCGATGTAGATGCCCAAGATGTCCCGCGGAGCCAGTTGATACACTGGAGGCGGGTCTTGGCGAAGCTTAGAAAAATCGATGGGCTGCCGATCGCCTCGCGGTTTGTCCAAGACATTGGGCTGGACGCACGTTGCAGGAATCGCAGTACGCGCCACACTACTGCAACCAGCGCAGATTGTCGCCACAGCCATCAACGCGACGGTGATTCCAAGCGATTTGCCGCCTACACTCATGACGTAAATCCTTGTGTCCATCCCCTTCACCGGCTGGCTCGCGAGGCATCTCCACCTCGAAACTCCATGCGCCGGCTACGCCCCCCAACGGAACCACAACCGTTGGTAAGACCGTCAAATAAGTTCCCAAGATGTTTATCGTTGTTACCGGGCAGTTCCCTCTAATCGAATTGCGAATTAAAGCCCGGCTAAAGAAATTTTTTGTAATAGCTGCTTGGCATGGTTTGCGCTCGCTGCGCATTTCATAACCCAATCGATGCATTTGTTTACAATCTAAAGAGGGGTGACGAACTCGCATGCCGGGTGCTGTCGTGAACCGGCGGTAAACGCGGCCAGATTCCCAACTTTGACCCCATGTCGAAAGACAGGTTCCGAGGGTTTTTCCCGGTCGTCATGAAAGAGCTTTGTCCAACCTCAGTCTCACCACACTCTGGCGGGTGAAAGAGGAACCCGTTGCCATTCTGAACGGCGGTCACAAGTCTTTTCGCGCCCTAAGATTAACCAAAAGCCAAGCGGGCGAACCTTCTTTGTCCGCGGCAAACTAATTGGGGTCTAACCCTGTCAAAAAGGTGGATTCGGGGGACAGGGCAACTTTGGGAGGCAGCGGGGGAGAGATTGAAGATGGACTACACCCGGCTCCACGCGACGCTTTTACTAAAAGCTATTCACTGCTCAATCTCTGACTACCACAGTAACGCTCTCGCCGTTCACACTGTTGACGACGCATTAAGCGGTCATGCCCGAATTTTTATAACCGGTTTGCACAAGCGATTTTTTGATCATTATCCCGGAACTCGGCTCGGTCGCTTGGATGCCGGAAAACCAGTTCTCCTGGGGGCTCGGCTAACGACCGGGTGTTCTTGGGGGCAAGCCGGAGTCATGGTGGCCCCCCGTGCGTCGCGAGGCCGAAGCGGATATGCTGAGAACTCTGAACCCGCCTGCCACGTTGTGCCTACCTTGGAGGACTGGAATGAAAATCGCGGTGGTCGGTTCTGGAATTAGTGGACTCTTGGCAGCTCGCTTGCTCGCCGCCGACCACGAAGTGCATATTTTCGAGGCCAACGACTACGCGGGCGGGCACACCAACACGGTTTCGATCGAGGCTTTCGGACGCCACTATGCCGTCGATACGGGCTTCATGGTATTCAATGACCGCACCTATCCAAACTTCGTTGAGGTGTTGCGGCTTCTTGGCGTCCCGGCCCGCAATAGCGACATGAGCTTCAGCGTGCGCTGCGACAAGACCGGGCTGGAGTACCAGGGCAGCTCATTGAACGGTATCTTTGCCCAGCGAAGTAACCTCTTGCGGCTGTCGTTTTACCGCATGTTGGTGGATGTGCTTCGGTTCAACCGCCAATCACGTCAATTGCTGCGAGGCGAGGACCACGATTGGGATTTGGGCCAGTACCTGGACCGTAATCGATACAGCCGAGAGTTTATCGAGCACTATTTGATTCCGATGGGCGCGGCCATCTGGTCAGCGCCGCCGCAACGATTTCGGCAGTTCCCTGCCCGCTTCATCGTGAACTTTTTCAACAACCACGGGCTTTTGACGGTGCGTGGCCACCTGCAATGGAAAACCGTGCAAGGGGGGGCTCGACGGTACGTGGAATCCTTGACACGTCCCTTTGCGAGTCGGATTCGCTTGAGTTGCCCCGTGGTCGCCGTGCGGCGTTTTCCGGATCGAGTCGCGGTGACGTGTCAGCGGGGCGGGTGCGAGGATTTCGACGCGGTGGTCCTAGCGGCGCACTCCGACCAGTCGCTCTCTGTGCTCGTGGACGCCAACCCGACGGAGCGAGAGATTTTGGGGGCAATTCCCTACCAGCGGAATGAAACGGTCTTGCACCTGGACTCGTCGCTATTGCCCCGATTGCGGAGAGCCTGGGCCTCTTGGAACTACCTGGTTCCTCGGGAGGAGGGCCGGCCCGTGGTGTTGACCTACAACCTGAACCGGCTCCAGGGGCACGCCTCACCGGATCCGATCTGCATTACGCTGAACGGGACTCACTGGCTCGACGAGCAAAAAATCTTGCGTCAAATCGTATACCATCATCCGATCTACACGCGCGAGGCCTTGGCGGCGCAGAAACGGTTTCACGAGATCAACGGCAAGAACCGCACCTACTTTTGCGGGGCGTACTGGGGGTACGGCTTCCACGAGGACGGCGTCAACAGCGCGTTGGCTGTGGCCCGGTGTTTCGGCATATCGTTGGATTCATGGAAAGCTGCCTTTACGAAGGGTATCTCCAGCACCGGCGGCTGAAACCGGCGGAGCACGTCTTCCGCTACCGGCTGTACTTGGTGTATCTGGATCTCGACGAACTGCCGTCCGTGTTGGGCGGCGGTTATGGGGTGCAGCGCGCTGCGTTTTCGCCGGCTTCTTTTCTCCGCAGGGACCATTTGGGCGACGCGGACGTTCCCCTTCACGATGCCGTTCGGACCCTGGTCGAAGAACGGACGGGCTGGCGGCCGACCGGGCCCATCCGGTTACTCACCCTGCTGCGAAACTGGGGTTATTTTTTCTGTCCTCTGAGTCTGTACTACTGTTTTGACGACGGCGGGAGAATAGTCGAGGCGGTCGTGGCCGAGGTCACCAACACCCCTTGGCTTGAGCGACATTGGTACGTCCTTTGGGAGGGCAACCGCATCGGCCAGCCGCCGCGATTGCGATTTCGCCACCCCAAGCACTTTCACGTGTCGCCCTTCATGGACATGGACATGTCTTATGAGTGGTCCTTGAGGCCGCCAAGCAAAACACTAAGCGTCGCCATCGTGAACCGCCGAGGCGACGAACGCCTGTTCGACGTGGGCTTGGTGCTGAAACGTCGCGAGCTGAGTCGCGGGTCCATGCTTCGGGCTTTAGTTCGTCATCCCTGGATGACGGCACGTGTCACTCAAGCTATTTATTGGCAGGCGTTTCGACTTTGGTGGAAGAAGTGTCCCTTCTATCCCCATCCCAAACACAGCCGACGCTCCAAGGCGGACCAACCATGAGTGAAGCCTCTTCGCACAGGCCCGCGCGGTCCAAGGGCAACGAGGGATATCTGGAGCGGATGCTCCGGTGTCTTGTGTGGGACCGTCTGAAGAACCTCCGTCATGGCTGCCTGGTAATCGACGATGGCGGGAAGCGCGAGGCATTCGGACATGGCGGCGAGGACTCTTTGACGGTGAACATCAAAATCCGCGATCCTCGCTTTTATCGGCACCTGGTTTTTGGCGGGAGTCTCGGCGCCGCGGAGGCCTACATTCAAGGACTCTGGACCTGTGACAACCTCGTCGACCTTGTCCGAGTCTTCTGCCGCAATCCCTCCGTTTCGACTGCTCTGGAGCACGGACCGGCACGAGTTTTTAGCCTTGCGGCCCGCCTCGGTCATTGGTTGAGGAAAAATACGATTTCGGGAAGCCGTCGGAACATTAGCGATCATTACGACTTGGGCAACGATTTCTTTTCGCTATTCCTCGACGAGACCATGGCATATTCGTGTGCGATCTTTCCCCATGCGGGAAGCACTTTGCACGAGGCATCGGTAGCCAAGTTCGATCGCGTCTGCCAGAAACTGGCACTGACGGCTAACGACCACGTGCTAGAGATCGGCACGGGCTGGGGCGGCTTTGCCCTTCATGCCGCCAAGGAATACGGCTGCCGCGTCACCACGACCACCATTTCGCGCAAGCAGTATGAATACAGCCGGCAACAGGTGGCCGCGCACGGCCTCGCCGACCGCGTTACCGTGCTGTGCGAAGATTACCGTGCCTTGACGGGGTCGTTCGACAAACTTGTCTCGATCGAGATGATCGAAGCCGTAGGCCATCAGTACTTCGACACGTTCTTTCGCGTTTGTTCCGAGCGACTTAAGCCCCAGGGGATGATGCTCCTCCAGGCGATCGTGATCCCCGATCAGCGCTACGAACGTTATCGGCGGTCGGTGGATTTCATCCAGCGATACATCTTTCCCGGCGGCTGCCTGCCTTCGATCGGTGCCATCTGCAAGTCGCTCGGTCGCGCGACGGATCTTCAACTCTCCCACCTGGAGGACATCACGCCGCATTATGCCGAGACCCTCGCCCACTGGCGGGCGAGATTCCTTGCAAACGCGGATCAAGTGCGGCGGCTAGGTTTCTCCGAGGAGTTTATCCGTACTTGGGAATTCTATTTTTGCTACTGCGAGGGCGGCTTCCGCGAGCGGGCCATCGGCGACGTGCAGATCCTGCTGACCAAGCCGGCGTGGGGCGTGCTCGTTCCGCCGCGACTGGCGGATGGTTCATCGACGACGTTTTGAGGCATCCTACGGGCTGAAGCTGCGCGCGTGCCACCGGCAGCTAGTCCAAGGGAATTCCAACGAATTCCGCGATAGTCTACGTAATTCCGTCGGCCCTGGGGGAATTGAGTGTACTGTCCCCGGCAATTCCCGCCGTCCCCGGAACTTCCTGCCCAATCTTGGTTCGATACCGATGAAGGGGTTAGATCGCGGAAGCGATCGCCTCCTGAGATTCGAGGCGAGGCCGGCAAAACTGAACCAAAAGGGCGATGAGCAGCACACCGATGGCCGTGCCTGCCATGACCACGGGCCAAGCGAACGCTACGCCGTCGTCACCTTTTTGCACCAGCCAGCTCAAGCTCGGCCACTCGGTTTCCAACCACGGCGGCAACCGGGCCACGAGAACGCCCATCGAATTGTGGACCAGATGGAACACCATCCCGGGGAGAATGCTACCCGTTCGCAGCGCCAGCCATCCTAACAACAGGCCGATCAAGCAGGCGATCAACGCCTGTTGAAGGATTCCATGCGTAAAGCCGAAGAAGATCGCACTCACCACGATGGCGCGCCCTGGTGAACCACCGCGGCGCATGCCCGAAAGGATGAATCCTCGAAAGGCGAGTTCCTCGCAAATCGCCGGTGTCACGGCCACGACGAGCACGATTTGCCACCAGGGCACGTGGGCGAAGAGCGTTTCCAGGCCTGCCAAGGCTTCGCGCATCGTCTCGCTCAAAGGATACAACGTCATGACCGCTTTCTGAAGGAGGTGCGCAAGGGGGTGCAGGGCCACGGCCAAAAGCGCGGCGGTGGGCAGGGCCGACCAATGGGGGCGATGCAGCAACAGGGTTCTTCGCGGACTGCGGGTTAGCATCACGGTCATCAGCAACGCAGGCGTGAGGACCACCACCAATTGGCTCACCGCGACCGTGACGGCAAACTGCCGAAAATCCAGCGGCGCTGCCCAATGCAAACTCATGAAGAAATGCACCATCAAGACGACGATCCCGCAAAAAACCGCCATGGCGGGCGTGGGCGTTGGTCCGCGATCCTCGAACAAGTGGTGCAACCAGAGCCGCAGTTCGAACCGTTCGCTTTCCCGGAACAGAACCGATTCGGAGTGGAACTGCTCCACGGCCCAGCGAATCGCCAGCACGCACGCCCCAAGCGTGACCACCAGCACCGGCACGGCAAACTGAACGACCTGCCAATAGTTGCCCTCCAACGCGGCGCGGAGCAAGAGCACCAGTCCGACGACGGGGAGCAAGCTGTTGCCCAACGTCAGCTCCAGCCCGCCCGCCGCGGGAAGCACGGCCAGCGGGATCGTGACCGCCATCAGCGGCATCAAGTAGTATTGACCTTCTTTGGTGCTTCGGGCGAACGCGGCCAGGGCCAAACTCAGCGCGCTGAACAGCGCCGAGGCGGGAAGGAGCGCCAAGCCCAGCCAAACGGGACTCAAAGCCGGCGGGGGACCAAAGCCCGGCAATTGGCTGAAGATCATCGGCGCTGTGGCAGCCACGCTGGCCAGGTTCAATACCGCCGTCAGACTGCTGAACAGCATGATCGTGACCAGTTTGCCCAGGACGATTTCACTCCGTGCGGCCGGACAGGAGAGCAAAGTCTCCAGAGTGCCACGCTCTTTCTCGCCGGCACAGAGATCGACTGCGGGATAAAAGGCCCCCACGAGCGACCAGAGCACGAGGAGCACGGGAAGGATTTTCGACCACATGGCGGCCCCGCGATAGCCCGTCTCTTGCGCCAAGTCGATAGCTTCCACGTCCACGGCGCTCAACGACCAGGTAGGCGCGTCGGCGGCGGTGAGGATGGAGCGGGCCACCTCATCGCTCCAGCGTTCCAACACGATCCGCAGCCGATCGGCGGCCAGTTGCGACCGCTCCACGGCCGTGGTGTGGATGATTTGCGGCTTGGGGATTTCAGGCGGGGCCTCGCGGCGTCTAGCTGCCTCGCGGCAGGCCTCGATCTGGCGGCCGAAATTTGGCGGAATGATCAACGCCGCGTCGTAAGTCCCCCCCTCCACCGCGGATCGCGCCGCGGTCGCGGGCTCTTCGGCTGTTTCCCCGGCTTGGCTCGCCCGCTCCGACGGCGACGCCGTTCTTTCAACCACTCTCGACGCCGAATCCGGCTGTCCATCTCCCTCCCAGCGATGCACGTCGAGGAGCTTGGCCCCGCCCGGCTGACGAAACAGCCGCGCAGCCAAGCGATCGCCCTCGAACAAGGTCGGCTCGTTGGGCAAGTGGCCTTCGCCCACCACGAGAATCCGTGTCGCCTTCTGTTGCACGACCTGCGAAATCCCCAGCCCGATCATCCCGAGGAACGGATAGGTCAACAGCGGCACGATGAAAATCATGAACATCGTGCGGCGATCGCGCAACTGGTCGCGGATTTCGCGGGCAAGGATCAATCGGACGTTCGACCAGTTCATGTTAACCGACCGGAGCTTAGCAGGTTCTGGGTCAAGTTCCCTTGATGTTGATCGTGTTCGGAGATCAAACGGAAGAACAGTTCTTCCAAATCATGTTCGTGGTAGCGCTCGCGGAGTTCTTCGAGCGTGCCTTCGGCGAGGATGCGTCCGCGATGCAGAATGGCGATGCGATCGCACAATTTTTCCGCCTCGCGCATGATGTGGGTGGAAAAGATAATGCACTTGCCCTGATCGCGGAGCTCAGCCACGGTGCGGAGCAAGGCCCGGGCGACAAGGACATCCAGCCCGGCGGTCGCTTCGTCGAAGATGAGCACGGGCGGGTCATGGACGATGGCCCGGGCCACGGAAACTTTTTGTTTCATGCCGGTCGACATCTTCGCGCCCAACAGGTCACGAATGTCGTTCATGTTCAGCCGTTCGAAGATCGCCTCCATGCGTGCGGCGAGCGACTCCTTGTCCATGCCGTGCAGGCGGCCGAAATGCTCGACCATCTCCCAGGCAGTCATGCGGTCGTAGACGGCGGTGTTGGCCGACATGAAGCCAAGCTGACGGCGGACCTCGGCCGGTTGCGTGACGACGTCGTACCCGTTGATGGTCACCGTGCCCGAGGTCGGTTTGAGCAGGGTACTTAGAATCCGCAAGGCGGTGGTCTTGCCCGCCCCGTTCGGGCCTAAAAGTCCGAAAATCTGCCCTGGCAGGGCGTCGAAACTGATCCCGTCCAAAGCCACGAGGCGTCCTTGGCGGAGATCGGGATAGTGTTTAGTTAGCGCGCGGGCGTGGATCATTTCGAGCTTTGCGGCGGTTGCGCGCCGCGTCCTGCCTGCCATGTTTCGGCGCAACCACCCCGCCGAGGGAGACCGGCTATTGCGCGCCGCACGATTCCGCAACGTTCTTGCCCCATGTAGCTTACCTTACGGCGCCATCGGCGGTCGATGGTGGGCAATAGGCAGTCATCGAGGGCGGATCGGGAAGCAGTCGATAAAATACGTCCCTCCGCCGAGGAATGAACCCAGCTTCCAGGATCGCCTGACGCAACTCTTCATGGCTTGTGCGGAACCGAGTGCCGGCGGCGGCCACGACGTTTTCCTCGATCATCAGGCTTCCCATGTCGTTGGCCCCGAAACGCAGAGCCAACTGACCGATCTTCATTCCTTGAGTCACCCAACCGCCTTGCAGGTTGGCGAAGTTATCCAAATAAAGGCGGCTTACGGCCAACGTTTTGAGGTATTCGAACGCTCCAACCTTGCGGAGCTGGGCCAATTTAGTGTTTCCTGGCTGAAATGGCCAGCAGATAAAAGCGGTGAAACCGCCGGTTTCGTCTTGAAGCTGTCGGAGCCGCTCCAAGTGCTCTATCCGCTCGGCGAGGGTTTCAACGTGGCCGAACATCATGGTGGCCGACCCACGGCCGCCCAAGCGATGCCACTGTCGGCATACTTCCAACCACCCATCGGAGCTTACTTTGCAAGGACTGACCCGTTGGCGTACGCGATCCACGAGGATTTCCGCCCCACCGCCGGGAAGACTCCCCAATCCCGCTGCGCGAAGTCGCTCCAAAACCGCCAAGACCGGCAACCCACTCTTGTGGCTGATATGGTGTACCTCCGGGGGGCTAAAACCGTGAATGTTCAGTGTCGGAAACCGGCTTTTGATGTTGCGGAGGAGGTTTTCGTACCACGCGAGGTCCAAATCGGGGTGAAGCCCCCCTTGCAACAAGATCTGGTCCCCTCCCAGCTCTAAGGTTTCCTCAATCTTTTGGAACAAAACCTCCTGCGTCACCACGTAGGCATCCGGATCCGAGGCGGTGCGAGAAAAAGCGCAAAACAAGCACCCGCCCACACAGACGTTCGTGTAGTTGATGTTACGGTCGATGTTGTAGGTTCGGTAGGGCTCTGGATGCCAACGTCGGGTGACGGCATCAGCGGCCTCGCCCAATGCGGCCAAGTCAAAGGATTCCAGCAGGCGAAGTCCCTCCTGGGGCGTAAGCCGCCGTCCGGAAACAGCCTTGTCAAGCAAGTCCTTCATAAAGCCTCAAAAGCTGCTTAAGCCTGAACGTGGCGGCATCTGGCCGAATGGGGGCTCGCGGCGGGGGCACGAGCTCGGGGAGCAAATCATCAGAACCACGAACCTTTCGCGAGAGAGGGTACCGCGAGCCCTCCCTGGTTCCCCCTTTTGCTGGCATGTTCATCGGATTCGGCCGACAACGGGCCTGTTTCCCGTAAAAAGTTCGACAGTCTTGCCGCGCCAGCGGAAGGGGCCCTCGGTCTCCGGAATCAACTGATGCTTTTTCGCCAAGCGGCCGAACCGCGCTAGCCCGAGCCATTCGTTTTGCCCCAAAAAGAACCGAAGATGGTCTCGCAAGTACGTCAAGCACATTTGCGGCGAGATTCCGAGCTGCGCCGACTCAGCCTTGGCGATCTCCTCGAGATGCTTGAGGCCATCGTCCCGGGCCTCGCACAAGAGGTCGTCGAGGTCCTTCAAATCCACGCCTGGCCGCGCCACCCACATCGAGAACACGAAAGGCAAACCCGTCCAACGATTCCACTCTTCGCCGAGGTCCCAGACGAATGCGAAATCGCCGGGCGGTTCCAACATGCCGCGATCTCCAATCAGCATCACGGCGTCGGCATCGCTGTCCAGCACGGAACTTCCGATCGGGAAGTTGAGATACTCCGGTTGCAGGCCGCAACGTTCGCTGAGCAGAATACGGAGCAGGGCCGCGCTGGTTCGGGAACCCTCATCCACGGCTACCGATCGAAGCTCTTGAACCGGCTTGCGGCCGTAAAGCATCACGCTCCGCACCGGACCGCGGCAGGCGATACAGGCATCGGAGACGATCACCGCACCCGGCAAACGAAAATACTCGATCGACGGGATCATGGCCACGTCGAGGTGGCCGGACGCAAGCCGATCCGCAAGCCGGCTGGGAACGTCGAACTGAAGCTCCAGCTTCGGTGCGAGCTTAGGCAACGCGAACACCAGCGGCCGCGCGTTCAAATACCGCACCGCGCCTAATCGAATCGGTTTTGAGTTTCCCAAGGCATCCATTTGCCGCACTGCGAGTTCCTAAAGAGCCTATCCCAAAAATCCCCTCTCACCCTGGGAAAGGGTCAGGGTGAGGGCTTAAGGTCTCTACGGACGACGGAAAAAACGTCGTGTTGTAGCTACCGTCCGCCAAAGAAACCTCTTTCGAGCGGGGAATATGGAATAAGCTCTAGGTGTTAACGGAGCCAAGTTCGCGACTTTGCGGATGCCTGGCCGGCTGGCTTCCGCACAATCGAGTTCTGAATTATACGCTGCGAGTCCTGCGGCAAAAAGGCCGCGACGGCGGGCGAGCGACTCGAGATGCCTGGCGGGGCAGCGCGTTCCCAGCGGGGTTTCAACCCCCGCGTCGCCAAATCCAGGATTTTCCCACGTGCCATAACATGCTGCTGGCGTTGCGGGTTTGCCGCCACAGTCGCCGCCAGTAGGTGGCTTCGCGGAAACGGCGCAGGCAGCGAAGGTAGCAGGCCGCCTTGGCCTTCGGCAAGAGTTCGAGGATCGCCGACACAAGCCCCTCGTCGACGTTGTATTCCGCCTGGGGCTTCAAGCATACGGGAACGATTGGTTCCGTAGGGCTGAGGGCCAGGTCTTCAGCGACCGCGCGCACCGCCTCGGCGATATGGATGGCCTTCGCACCCTTCGGTTGCTTCAGATCGTAGGGCGGGTTCCATTCGTTGGCGGGCCGCAACAAATCGATGTGCGTGACGACGGTCACCACCGGCGGCATCGTGCGATCCGGGTGTTTGCCGTAGAAATCGCGGAGTTGATCCATGAGGCGTCGATCAGCCTGGCGGGCAGCCGTGACGGCGCTGACGACCAAGAGCACCAAATCGCACCGCAGCATTTCCTCTTCCAATGGCGAGAGCGGCTCGGTGGCGTCCACCGCCTCGTAGCCTGCCGTGTCCAGCACCAATGCCAGCGGCATGCCGTCGCGTTGCACGAGGTAAGGCTCGATGTTTCGCGTGCAGGGCAGCACGTCGATCGCGGATTGGACCTCGCCAAAAAGAGCACGGATCACGCTCGACTTGCCTGACTTCACCTGCCCGGCGACGAGGATTCGCAGCGGCTCGGCGTTCAAGGTCGCAGTTCGCTCCAGGGCCTTTTGGGCATCGCGGCGGGATTCGGGTGTGCGGAAAGCCTCCAGCGCGGCTTGATCCCAATCGTGCGCCTGGCCGTAGAGTTCGATGGCGTACCAGCCCGTGCGACGGATGCAGTACCCTATTGCCCAACGTTTCACATCGCTGGTCGAGTCGGCCAAAACCTGGTTCGCTGCGGCGTCCCGGATTTCCCGCATCAAGGCCGAGATCGGATTGAAGCCGGCGGACGCCAAACGATACAGGAAATAGATCTGCCGATACCATTGCGTCAGTCGTTTCAGGCGCCAGAAATCGCCAAGGGTGAGCACGTGTGCTCCAGGCACGTTTTCTGAAAAGGCCTGGCGGAGGTCCCGTGCCACTCGCTCCACTGTCCAAAGCACCTGCGGCAGAGGCGTCTCCAACTCCGGCTCGGTGGCCTGCGGGTGATACTGCCGGGCGACGGCGCGGAGGACTTCGTGAAAAACGCTCCACAGGCGTTCCGGCTGATCCAAAGGCAGGTCTTCCTGTTCCAAGCGTCGGGCAATGGCCTCGACCTCATCCCAAGCCTTTCGGGCCAACGGTGGCCAATGCGGGTCCGGTTCGCCGCCGCGGGGAAAAGTGAGCGGAACGACCGCCTCGCCGTGCGCTGCACGCCGCGATGCCATTTGCCGCATTCCCCGCATCACACCCCAGGCCGCCGCCGTGATCACCACGGTCGCCGCCATATAGGCCAGTAGCAACCCGTGTTCATAAAGCCACACCGAGCCTGCGGCGAAGAGCAAGAGGTAGGGCGATACGAACAAAAGGCCCAAAACCAGCCACCAGAGTTTCCACCAGGTCATGGCTGTGTCCTTTTTCGGCCGGTGGCGCGATCGAGATACTCGCGCAGGCGCCGCCGTCCCTCGGCATACTGCTCGTTGTAGAGCTTCCGGAGCACGGCCGGATCGGGCACGTCGCCACGGCGCAAGTGGCTGAAATACAAGCACAAGGTACAGCCCAAGGCGTAGGTGCTGGCCGCGGCAAATAACGCCGAGGCCGCGGAGCCGAGGCCGGGAATGAATTTCAACAACTCCCGGCCACCCCACCGCACGAGAAAACCAACCCCCAGGGCCCCGCTGATCTCACCAACACGCTGAGCCGACATCTCTTGGCCGTAAATCGAAGCCAGCGTGTGGAATAGCTTAGCCTGAATGCCGAGGAACAGGGGAATATCGACCATGGGAGCGGGAACACTCGCCACCACCCCCGCCGCGATGGAATAGGAAATGATGTGCGGGTGGGCGGTGCGAAAATACACATCGCGCAGTATCCGCCGCGCCGCGTCCGCCTCGCTGAGCATCGCCCGAAGCCCCAAGGGAACCGCCTCCTCGATGGCCTCCCACAATGCCTCCAGCCCATAGCTCACCGGGTCATATCCATCCTCGGGCAAGGTGAAATCGACGGGAACGAATCGGGCGGGAAGGCCGCGAAACCATTGGCGCTGAGCATTCAACGACCGCATCAGAGCCTCGGGAACGGTTGGCGGTAGCGGGTCGCTCGCATACGGATAGGGGACGATGTGCGGGGTTTGCGGCGTCGGGTACCCCTCGTGCAACGTGGTTTGAACGACCAGAAGCGGCCATTCCGGATGGGCCTTGAGGATCGCCCTGGCCGCCTCCAACACGCACTGTTGGGCATGGTCCATCGCCTTGATGACCACCATCAGGCAATGCGCTTGCCGTTCCAACAGGCGGATGTCTTCGCTCGGATCGTAGGCCACTTCGCCCAGACCGCGGGTATCGAGGAATCGAACCAAGCAGTTTTCTTCATCGGGGAACGGATAGATTTGCGCGGTTCGCGTACAGGGGCGAAACCCGTTGCCGATCTCCGCCCGATCGCTGCCCGTCAACGCCCGAATGATCGCCGTCTTACCGGACTGCGCCTTACCCAACAACCAAAAGACCGGCGCGGGCAAGTCCCGGTGGATTTCCTGGAGGCGCTGGTTGAGCCGCTCCTCGCTGACGCGGGGCGCACGGACGTAACGCCAGACGTTTTGAAACCAACCGCCTGCCGCCATGGCTAGTTCTATAAACCTGCGCCGCGGGGCGATCTATGCCGTCGTCATCCCAGTAGCCGAGCCCCGCCACCCCTTGAGGCATTATACGTCACGTCCGAAGTTCGGGTCGTCCGCTCCGAAGCGTCCCCGATACTGCTCCACCGGATACTTCGCGGCGTTCTTCGCCATTTTGGCCTCCAAGGCCGCGGCCAAGTCCACCCCCAGCTCGTTCGCCATGGCCAGCAAATAACAGAACACGTCGGCCATCTCCTCGGCCGTCTGCTGCAATTTCTCTGGCTGGTCGGCGACGGCCCGAGACTGTTCAGGCGTCAACCACTGGAAATGCTCCATGAGCTCCGCGGCCTCGATGGCCAAGGACATCGCCAAATTTTTCGGCGTGTGAAAGCGATGCCACTCGCGTTGATCGACGAACGCTTCGACCGTGCGACGCAGCTCCGCGACCGTCGTCTGGGCGTCGTTCATTCCGAGGCCGGCTCCTTCTCTTTCTCGCGGATCGCGGTGCAGCGGCAGGAATGTCTTCAGAAAATGTAGCGATTGACGATGTTTTCGAAGAGCTCTTGCCGTCCGCTGGCGTTCGGCGAAACGTCGCCCTTGGCGAGCATGTAGCGCTCTAGCGACGCGAAGTCGTGCTTGCCCGCCTCGATCTCAGCACCGATGCCGGAGTCCCAAGAGGCATAACGCTCTTTCACCATCCGTTCCAGTTCGCCATCCGCGCGGATGGCCGCGGCGACCTTGAGTCCCTTGGCAAACGTATCCATGCCGCCGATGTGGGCGTAAAAGAGGTCGACCGGCTCGAAGCTCTCGCGGCGGACTTTGGCGTCGAAATTCACGCCACCCGTGGTCAATCCGCCGTACTTCAGGAAGATCAGCATGATCTTGGTGGTCAGATACACATCGGTGGGGAATTGGTCGGTGTCCCAGCCGAGGAGCAAATCGCCCGTGTTCGCGTCCACGGAACCGAGGAATCCCTGCTGGGCGGCATATTCCAACTCGTGTTCGACGGTGTGGCCAGCCAACGTGGCATGGTTGGTTTCGATATTGAGTTTCACGTAGTCGGCCAACCCGTAGGTGCGGAGGAAGTTGATACAGGCCGCGGCGTCGAAGTCATACTGATGCTTGGTTGGTTCCTTAGGCTTAGGCTCGAAGTAGAATTGGCCGGTAAACCCGATCTGCTTGGCGTAATCGACGGCCATGTGCATGAACCGGGCCAGATGGTCCAGCTCGCGTTTCATGTCGGTGTTCCAGAGGGTCTGATAGCCCTCGCGTCCGCCCCAGAACACGTAACCAGCCCCGCCCAATTCCTTCGTCACTTCAAGCGCCTTCTTGACCTGGGCGGCGGCGTAGGCGAAGGCATCGGCGTTGCAGCTCGTGGCCGCGCCGTGAACATAACGGGGGTTGCTGAACAAGTTCGCTGTGCCCCAGAGCAGTTTCACGCCCGTGCGATCCATCTCTTCCTTGATCACCTTGACCACGGCGTCGAGATTCTTGTTGGTCTCGGCCAGGGTCTTGCCCTCGGGAGCGACGTCGCGGTCGTGGAAGCAGAAGAACGGTGCCCCGAGTTTTTCGATGAACTCGAAGGCCACGCGGACCCGTTGGATGGCGTTCTCCAGCGAATCGTCCCCCTTGTCCCAGGGGCGGATCATCGTGCCCGGCCCGAAGGGATCGCTGCCCGTGCCACGCATCGTGTGCCAATAGGCCACGCTGAAACGAAGGTGGTCCTTCATCGGCTTGCCTTCGACCAATTCCTCGGCGTTGTAGTGCCGGAAGGCAAGGGGATTCTTGGACTGCGGGCCCTCGTAACGAATTTTGGCGACTTCGGGAAACGCGGACATCGGGAACTCTCCTGAAAACACGGTCTAGCTAGCAAAAGTCTTGGCTACCAATATAGCGACCAGACTGCGAACCGCCCAGAGGTCCCTCACCACCCGCGGTGCAGGCCATTGCTTTCCAAGACTAACACATCTTACAATCAGACGGATCGGGAGATGGGACTTGGTCTGTAGGGCTTTGGGCCGTCCCGGTGACCCTCGGTGGGAAGTTCGGCATTTCGCGCGCGGAGTTCCAGTTCTATGGCTTTCCTACGAGCACTCAAGGGATTGCAGCCCGGGCAGGTGTTTCCCTTGGGCGAATGCTCCATCTTAGGACGCCAACCGGACTGCGACATCGTTCTGGAAGCTGGGGCGGTTAGCCGGCAACATGCCCGGATCGTGCGGTCGGGATCCGATTACTTCGTCGAAGATTTGAACAGCCGAAACGGGACATTCGTCAATGGGACGCGCGTCGAACGGCAGAAGCTTGCTGAAAACGACGAACTGAGAATTTGCGATCTGGTATTCGCCTTCCATGGCGATCGCCCGGTGGCCACGACCTCCGCGCAAGAAGGCGCTTTTCAGACCGTTCCGAACGCGCATGACGAGGTCCACATGGTGGACGATGGGCCTGACGGTTCCGGGTCGACCATCATGTCGAAGTTGGAGGTATCGAGCAACAGCACCAGTATGCGGGTGACGGTCAATCCCGAGGTGAAGCTGAAAGCCCTCCTCGAGATTGGGCGGAACTTGGGCAGGGCGACGCGGTTGGAGGAGGTCCTGCCACGACTGCTCGACAACCTATTCAAGATTTTTATTCAAGCCGATCGCGGCTTCATCGCGCTGCTCGATGCGTCGACCAAAAAGATGACCACGAAGGCGGTCAAGTTCCGCCGCGACGAGGCCCGGGGGCGCATCCGCATAAGCCGCACTATTTTGAACACGGTGATGGAGTCGAAGGAAGCGATCCTTTCGGCCGACGCCTCGACCGATTCGCAGTTCCGCATGAGCGAAAGCATCGTGGATTTTCACATCCATTCGGTGATGTGCGCGCCGCTTCTGGATAGCGACGGCGAGGTGCTCGGCGTCATCCAGGTCGACACCACCGATCCCCGTCGCCGTTTCAGCCGTGACGATTTGGACGTTTTGGCCAGCGTCGCGTGCCAAGCCGCGGTAGCCGTGGAGAATGCTCAGTTGCACGAGCGGGTGATCCGTGAAGAATTGCTGGAAAAAGAGCTGAGCCTGGCCCACCGCGTGCAGATGGGTCTGCTTCCAGCCTCGCCGCCGGCGGTCGAGCGCTACGAGTTTTTTCAATGCTACCAGCCTGCCCACCACCTCGGCGGCGATTATTTCGACTACATCGAGTTGCCTGGCAACCGCCTCGCCTTGGTTGTGGCCGACGTTTGCGGCAAGGGCATCGCCGCGGCCTTGCTGGTGGCCCGGCTCTCGGCCGATGTCCGCCATAGCCTCCTCAGCCAGTCCCACCCCGTCGATGCCATGGCTCGCTTGAATCGCTTGTTCTCTCACGATCGCTGGGAGGGCAAGTTCGTGACGATGGTGATGGCGATTTTGGATTCGCAACGGGATGAGTTATCCGTCGTCAACGCGGGCCATCTTGCTCCTATGCTTCGGAGGGCATCCGGTCAGATCGAGGAAGTTGTTCGCGGCAAGGGCGGCCTGCCGTTGGGAATCGATGCCGACAGCAGCTACAGTCAGTTCACTGTGCACCTCGCGCCCGGCGATGCCATCCTCATGTATACCGATGGTGTCATCGACGCCGAGAATTCCCAACGCGAGCGCTACGGCGTGGAACGCATCCGCCAGGTGTTGACGCAGCCTGCCGAAAGCGCTGACGAACTGGGACAATTGCTCACCGGCGACGTGAACCGTTTCGTCGGGGACCATCCTCAGGCCGACGACATTTGCCTTACCTGCCTGCGTCGTGCCGAGTGAGCAGGATGGCTGCCTCCTTCGCTCCAAGGGGCGCTGGGGAAACCCAGACGCGGCCCGAAGGAGGCGAGTTTTCTTTGTTCGCTTCGAGGGCTTCCGCTTGACGCTTTGAGCTGCGCGGCTTCGCGACAAAGGTCCGCGGCATCCGCTCCTCACCGACTTCACTTCAAATGGGCATGGCGAAGCGACGCTAAGAGGCGAATGGCGGGCTTGGGATGGCGAAGCAGATCGAACAGCCCTCCGTGCGGGAACCGATGCGGCTCAGAATCGCGAATCTGGTTCCAAAACACTCCCCGCACGATGGGCTTGGCGAGGAAAAGGGGAAGATGGCGCTCCACCCACGTCTGCTGCGCTGCCGGCGTCCAATTTTCCCCGAGCGTTTCCACGCGGCTTAAAGCGAGCGGGTCCGGCTGGCAACTACTAGGAACCGCGATCACCAGGTACAACGGCACTCCAAGCAACCCCCAAAAATCGATTTGCCGGTTGAATTCCAAGGGATCGCGTGGCAGCGTGCCACCGGGCACATAACCCATGTTGACCTCCAAAGCCAGGCAGGTCAGGCCTAATTCTGCCCTCAATAGGGCGTCGGCAAAATGCAGGGGTGGGAAGTCGTCGCCATGTCGGGCAAGGTATTCGGCCCACGGTTGATCGAAGGAAATGGCGATACCCGCCTGGGCATCCAGGGCCCGGGTCAGCTCGACCGCTCGGGCCGCCAACCGCACGCGATCTTCTTCCGACAAGGAAAACGCCTCGCCCGTATTCACGCGGCCCGCCGCAAGCCAAGTGTCCACCTTGCCGCGATACCGCGTGACCGCCGCGGCAATGAATTCGGACGCACTGGTGCAGAGATTGTCGAAGCGGTTGCCGGAGACGGGCACCCAATCAGGAACCGACTGCGGATTGAGGTCGACCAGCGGACCAGCACACACGGTAAGCCCTTGTGCCTTGCACCAGGAAATTTGCTCGTCGGCAATGTCCCAGAGGAATTCGCCCTCGCGAGCCTCGATTTCGCGCCAGACCATGGGGACGATGGCCGCGTTGAAGGTCTGGAGATACTGCCCCGCCACGTAATCGTCGAGGACGGTCGATCCCAGGTCGCCTCCCAACAGAACGTTCAACTTGCCACTCGTGCGACGGATGGCCAAGGCCTGCTCCGCGAACGCCGCGGCCAACTCCACCGCCGCGTCCAGCGCGGATCGCAACGCTTTTTCGGCGGCGGCTATCGAGGCTTCCGATTGCTGGTCGCCGACCACCGCAATCCCCAGCGTGGCGATCGCATCGCGCAGCAATCGGCGAACCGACTCGGGAACGGCCAGTCCTAGCATCTCCCATTCGGCAAGTTGATTGCGGACCTGGCCAATCTTGCCTCGCGCCAGCTCCAGCGGGAGCCGATACGGTTCCTCGCGCTCGCGAAGCGTGGCGGTGGCAATCGTGACCACGCCGTGCCCCTCCACCGGCCAGGGAATGTGCAGATTCCCCGACTCCGAAACCGCCCGCTGGACAACCAACTCGCCCGGCGTCCAATGGTTCCATCCCCTCCAAGGAACGCGATCCAGGCCGCAAAGATAAGCCTGCCGTGCCATTTCCTCGGTGATGCGATCGGGCGGAGAGATTGTCAATCGCATCAATCCCATGAATCAAATCCTACAGTACGCACGGCGCTCCAGCACGCTCCCTGAATCTACTTTAACCCACCAATTGGCACAAGCAACGTTTCCTTCTCGATGTAGGCGGCGAAGTCGGGCCGAAGAGCTTTGGGAAAAGGGGTTATTCGGGACACCCTGGCGGCTGCTTGAAGGCACAATCGGCATGTTGGGAAAGGCTCGCGGAACAGGTCTCAGCAAACGGTTACGGTGAGACCGCTTTGGCTGACCCGAAAATCGAAAAAGCGTGCTCGAGAGTTGGGTGGTTCGCTTTGGAGTTGACGCTTGATTTCGTCGGCGCCTTCGGGAGATTTGCAAACCAGGAGCAAAAAGCCCCCCCCGCCCGCTCCAAGCAGCTTCGCCCCATAGACATGAGGTCGAATTCGCGTCAGGATTTCCTCGATCTGCGGGTTGCTGGAATCAGGGTCGAGTTCCTTATTGAGCCTCCAGGCCTCGCCGATTGCCTCGCCGAAGGCCGCAAAATCCTTTCGGGCCACGGCCTCGGCCACGTGGGGAGCCAAGGCCCGGATCCTGCGCAGCGTGGCCATGGCCTGACGATTACGATCCAAAAACCGGCCCACGACCTGAGCCAAAATATTCTTGGCCAACCGCGTGATTCCCGTATAGTACAAAAGCGTTTGGCCGCCGTTGGCCACTGGGTCGAGCACGTCGGGGGGGAGGTAGCGAACCGTGGGCTCGGGCACCAATCCGGGCTGGGTAGTGATCAGCTTGACGCCGTCAAGCGTCCCTCCGATCTGGTCTTGCCAACCGCCGCCGGTGGTCAGGGCCTGTTCCAGCCGAAGCACCGCATGAAACAACTGGGTGTTGGTTAGAGGGCGGCCAAAAATGCGGTGGATCACGGCCAGCACGACCGCTCCCATGATGCTCGACGTTCCTAGACCGCTTCCTTTAGGCACCGCGGCTAGTGTCGTCAGTTCCAGACCGCCTCCAAATTGCTTCAACAAGTCTTTCAGCGTTAAGCCGTGAGCGGGATCGAATCCTACGAGCTTCAGGGCCGCCTTCACGAGGGAGAAGTCGCCCATCGGTGCGACATAGTCCAAAAGCCCATCCCAATCGTGAATGACGCAATCGGTTCCTTGGTCGATGGAGTGGATTCGCACAATCGGTTCGGATGCGATCCGCGCGTAGACCTGAATCGGCGGTTGGCCGTTGAGTGTTACGGCGACGTTGGTCACGCAGCCACCGTATTCCAAGCTGTAGGGCGGTGTATCGGACCATCCGCCGGCAAGGTCGAGCCGCACCGGCGAACGGCCCCACACGATTTCGTCGCTTCGCAAGGCACTGCGCGGAATGTCGGCCTTCTCGCCGCTGGCCACGATGGACCGCTGAAGGTGTGCGAATGCTTGGTGTTTGGCTTGCCGCGCCCAGTCCCTCGCCCCACGGTCTCCCGAAACGCCCAATCCAAGGGAGACCATCCAAGCGGTCTGTTTGGGCGGGAGCGCGGGGCCGAGGCTGCCAAACAGATCGCGGAGCGTGGGCTCCCTCGACCCCGCCAGGACCTCCAACCCCGTGGCCAGGGCATGAAGAATCCGCGCCAAGGCGAATCGTTCGCTAGGATCTGGGTCCGTGGCAGCGTCTGACGCGGTGAATGCCTCGGCAAGAAGTTTCGCCATGCGAAAGCCGCGTGTCTCGGGGTCGGCCAGCAACAGGGCAATGTCTGCCGCTGAAAAACCGCTGTGTTTATGAAAACATCGACGCAGTGCGGCAAAAACCGACTCGCCGTGCAACCTTGCCCGGCGAGCGAAGAACGCCTCCCGATCCGCAAGCACGCTCATCTCCGCGAAACTGTAGCGATCCGCCTCGCGCCACATCCGCCACTGCGCAGCCGACGCCTGTTTTGGCTCGAACATCCATAACCAACGAGAAAATGCGGCCGGCTCGCGTTCGGCCGGAAACAGCCGCGCCTGCCAAATACCCTGCGATTCGGTCGCCGTAACGTCAGGCCACACGTCGGACGGCTGGACCTCCGCCGCACGAAGCCATTCCACCACCGGCATCCCACACACACGACTGCCGGCCCATCCCACAGCGTTCAAGTGGTCGTTCGTGTGATAACACCGCACGAAAACGACCGGCTCGCCCAACCGATTCCTACCCGGCAAGATATCCAAACATGCCCTGGCAGGCAGATGCAGGGGCTCGTCCACGTCCACGCCAATCACGACGTTCTGCTCTTCCAGCACGATCGGGGCGGCGATGCGGCAGCCTTCGATCCATGCCCCGCGGGCACGTATCTCGGCCGCCTCGCTCTGGACGAGGTTCATGGTCAAATAAGGTTCACTGTCCGATGCGCCGCCCTCGCGGTGGAGCAACCGTTGCCCGCTGACGATCAATTGGTCCGTGGCCCCGAAATGAAGAAAATCGCAGCGGCTGAGTACCTGGACTCGGCTCGGGATGGTGGCGACGTGAGAAAAAATCTGTCTCAACCACGATTCATCTAGCGAGGAGCCCGCTTGACGCACCGCGGTCAGGTAGCTGTCCCAAGTCGTCTCGGTTCCGAAGGCACAACAGATTTCGCGATAGAAGTCCAGACCGCGCGTAAAAATCTCTTGACGAAAGAATGGGCTGAACTGGAGCTGTCCTGCACGATCCGTCTCGACCGCACATGCTTCGAGCAGATGCACGGCCGTCGCTGCGTCGAACTGCACGACCCCCGTGTCAAGGACACTCCGGCCCATCCGATCGATCGCCCCGACCGAGGCCTGAACATCCGGCGGAGGCTTTTGAAGGAAGCGACGCACGGTACCGTCGCGATCGGCGCAGTACACCCCATGACGGCTGGCTTGCTCCGGCTCCGCGGCGCAGCCGAGTCCTGTGAAGCCCTTCGTCGCGAAGCGGACCTCGGCGGGCGAGAAGCCCAGAAAGACGTCGCCCGAGGCGATCACGATCTGGCCCAAATCGCCTGGCGTTGGGGGCAATTCCGCGTAGATCGGCCATTGGCGGTCGAATAACGTGGCCCCCACGGCACTGTCGGACGGACCGGGGACGGGAACAAAGACTTTACCGCAAGGCCCGTAGGCGGGCAGCCGCCGTGAATCGCCGCCGGCATGGAGAATGAAAATACGGAGGCGACGCAGCGTTTCAAACCATGCCTGAGTCGCGTCCTGGTCCGAGGGTTCTCCTAGCTCGCGGTGGAGAACTTCCATGAGGCACAGTAGCGTGCTGGCGCCGCTGCCGATTCGCCGCCCCTCGGGATCGGCCACCACAAGTACGTGGTCCACATGGCCGAGCAATCCCAGCTCGCGGCGCAAAGCCAACTGACTTTGGTAGGCGGCGGCTTGCGCGTCGCTCGACGCGGTAAGGATGAGGTAATCCCAGGCTTTCGACATCACCCCGCTCAAAACAACGTGTAAATGAACGGGGCGGCTCCGCTCCCGCCCAGGACGATCAACAGCCCCATCAGAAGCAGCACGAGAATGATGGGCGTCAGCCACCACTTCTTATTCTCGAAGAGGAAGTCGGCGAACTCGCGGAGCAAGCCTGGTTGCTTCTGTTCCGCGGCAGAAGCAAAGTCACTCGCCGCAATGTCCTGATCGGGGCGTTGCGAGTCGGTCATAAGCGTCCCTTCGCAAACTAAAATTGCCGAAAGTAAGACTTTGGATCGCGGCCAAGCGGCCGGGGCGTCCAGTAGCTTGCGGCCTCGCGATCGAAGGAGCGTTGCAGCGGATCCCGACCCCAAAAACGCAGGAATAGCCCCAGCGGGGCGAACATTCCGAAGAAAATCAAGGCCAAAAGGACGTGCGAAACAACCCAGCCGATCGGGTAAGTGAGGCACAGCAGGCCGACGTAGAGCGGCCGGATTGCCTGCGGACGGAGCAATCCGATCGCGCTGACAGCCGCCCCGCAGCCCCAAATGCAGGCGGCGGCCCAAAGCGATCCGGCGCGTAAAGACACAAGGGCCCCCAAGACAGCACAGGCCGCAGGAAACCACAACGCGGCGAACAGCTTCAATTCGCGCGGCGAAGGATTCCACTGGATCTCAAGCACCGCCATGGCCGTCTCAATCCGGTTGGAACTGCGACAAATAACTGGCTAACTCGTGCTGTTTGGCGTCAGGCTGATCCTCCTTGAGCAGGACAAACCGCTCCAGCACCAAGGCATCCATGTTGGTTGCCATGAAACAACGGTATGCCTGCTCGGGACCACAAACGATCGGTTCGCCGCGAACGTTGAAGCTGGTGTTGATAAGCACCGGGCAGCCCGTCTTCTCGTGAAACGCCCGCAGCAAATCATAGTACCTTCCGTGCCGCGCCCTGTCCACCGTCTGAAGACGGGCCGAGTAATCGACGTGGGTGACGGCAGGGATTTGGGATCGGACAATTTTCAGTCGATCCAGCCCTTTGAGGCTTCTTTCCTCGCCATCCAACGGGATGCGTTGGGACGGTTGGACGGGGGCAACCAACAGCATGTAGGGGCTTTCCACCCTTCCGTTCAACTCGAAGTATTCTCCCGCGTGCTCTTGGAGCACGGACGGCGCAAAGGGCCGGAACGACTCGCGGAACTTGATCTTCAGGTTCATGACCGACTGCATGGTTCGGCTTCGCGGGTCGCCGAGGATGCTCCGTGCGCCCAAGGCACGAGGCCCGAACTCCATCCGGCCTTGAAACCAGCCCACGACCTTCTCGCTGGCCAAAAGCTCAGCCACATGGCCACACAGCGAGGCGTCGTCCGGAAATTCACGGTACCGCGCGCCCACGCCTTCGAGGAAGGCCCGGATTTCCGCGTCGCTGAACCTTGGGCCTAAGAGCGAGCCATGCTGACTATCCGTGGACTTGGCTTGGCGAGGTTTGCCCAACAACTGGTGCCAAATGAACAAGGCCACTCCCAGAGCGCCGCCGGCGTCGCCCGCCGCCGGTTGGATCCAAATCCGCTCGAAGGGGCCTTCGCGGAGGATGCGGCCATTGCCCACACAGTTCAACGCCACCCCGCCCGCCAAGCAGAGGTTCGCCATGCCCGTTTCGCGATGCACGTGCCGGGCCGCGCGGAGCATGATTTCTTCCGTGACTCGCTGGATCGAGGCCGCTACGTCCATGTGGCGTTGTTCCAAGGGGGCCTCGGGCAGGCGGGGCGGCCCACCGAATAGCCGGTGGAACTTCTCCGAAGTCATGGTCAGCCCTTGGCAATAATTGAAGTACGACATGTCCATGCGGAAGGAGCCGTCGGGCTTCAAGTCGATCAAATGCTTGAGGATCGCTTCGGCGTAACGCGGCTCGCCGTAAGGCGCCAGGCCCATCAACTTGTACTCCCCCGAGTTCACCCGAAACCCGCAGTAATACGTGAACGCCGAATACAATAGGCCGAGGGAATGGGGAAATCGCAGTTCGTGGGTAAGCGTAATGCGGTTCTCGCGGCCATAGCCATAGCTGGCCGTGGCCCATTCGCCGACCCCATCCAGGGTCAGAATGGCGGCCTCGTCGAACGGCGACGGAAAGAACGCGCTGGCCGCGTGCGATTCGTGATGCTCGGTGAAAATGTACCGCTTTTTGTAAGCCCCGCGCAATCCTTGATTCAATTCCCGACGTAAAAACAGCTTTTGTTTCAGCCATGCCGGCATGGCCTGGAGAAACGAGGCGAATCCCGCCGGGGCGACGGCCAGATAAGTCTCCAACAAGCGGTCGAACTTCAGCAGCGGCTTGTCGTAGAACCCCACGTAATCCAGCTCGCCGGGCGAGATGTCCGCCTCGCGCAGGCAGTAGTCGATGGCCTCCAGCGGCAAACGGGGGTCGTGCTTCTTGCGCGTGAACCGTTCCTCTTGCGCGGCGGCGACCACCTGCCCATCGATGACCAGCGCCGCCGCCGCGTCATGGTAAAAGGCCGATAGACCCAAGATCGCCGTCATCAGACTTCTGAGAGTTAGGTTAGAGGATCAAGGCAACGGGAGGAGCGGACGAACTTTGGGAGCGACCCGAATCGCTCTTTTGCCCCGCGCGCTTTTTCCGATATATTATACACGCAAGCGGCAGCGGTATCTTTCCTGAAAGCGTTGGCAACATGCATCCCGAAGCGATGGAACAACTCAAGCGGCGATACCTCGACCAGTATGTGATGGTAGCCAGCGAGCGGCCAGATTTGGCTCGGTTCCAGGGGGTGGTCGGGCAGGTGAAGGCCATCAATTGGAGCGGTCGGGCCTTGGTTCAGTTCGACGCCAACAACGATCGCGGGTGGTATGACATCGAGGTGGAGCACTTGAAGATCGTGGATCAGCCTCCGCCCAAGCCTGTCGAAAAGAAAGCCCCTGCCTCTAAGCCGAAGGCGTCAGAGACGGCGGGCTCGGCATCGACCACAGGAAGTTCGTGACGTTCGCAGGAGGGGATGCCCCATGCAAGCAGATCAAGAACAGCCGTCTGCGGCGACCGCGGTTGCCGAAAAACGGCGGCGTTGGCCGCTGATCGTGGTGCTAATCGTAGTCGTGGTGGCAGTCGGCGGGGCCATCGCGTGGCGTGAACTAGGCGGAAAACTGAAGTCGACCGAGCCGTACCGCATGGCGCTTGCCCAGGTCCAGGCGGCTCCCGAGGTGATTGCCCAGCTTGGTCAACCGATTCGGGACGTCGAGATTCTGCCCAGCGGTTCACTGTATGGCGACAAGGCGAATTTGATGTTTCGCATCGCTGGTCCCAAGGGCCGGGCGAGCGTTCGGGTCGAGGCCCGACGCATCGGCGGCGCCTGGGGACTGTCGCTCGTGGAGGTCACCACCACGGACCAGAAACGCATTTCCGTGAACACGGCGACTGGCCCCGGCGGCGAGGGCGACGCCCCTGCCTGGAAGCCTGGCAGCGCCACCCAACCTGATTCCGCACCCGCAAATACTCCTCTTCCCCCCACCCCCGGACCCGAACTCCAACTTGAATTGCCAGACCCTCCTCCCGTCAAGTAGGACGTGGAAAAACCTTTGCCGTCAGTAACACCGCAGGGAATGTCTCGGCGGTCAAGTTGGGCAGGCTCAGCACGGGCCGTCGGTTGGCCATTCGGGTTGATGTAACCACCATGGCAAGCAAGCTGCTTGCCCGGTAAGCTGCCACCGGCGTGCAAGCCACTTGAGGAAAGGACGTTCGTGTTTTTCGGGCAAGGTTCGGGCCGCAGCCTCAGTGACGAGGCGATTCAAGAGTAGCGTCTTGGCAGCCACCCCACGGAGGGAACCATAGTCTTGGCAGTCCTCTTCCCCCGATGGCCGAGAGCAACCCCAGGATGCCTTGACCGCGGCATTCCCGAGCAACTCACCGAAGGCTTATCTTGAGCTAAGCATCCGCGGCGCGAACCTGGCGGCAGTTCGCAGTTATGTTTCCGCGAACCGAGCGCTGGGTGGCGGAGGGCTTCTCAAGTGTTCATAATCAGTGCGAAGGGTTCGTCGGATTCGCAGACAACACGTGCAAATATTGAAGATTGAGATGAAGGGAGGACAATCATGCATCCATCCGATTTGATTTCCCGGCGAGAGTTTGTTGCGGGAACTGCCAGCCTGTTGGCGGCGGGCGCTGCGTTGGGCGCCGAACCCCAGGGGGAATCGCACGAGAAATCGCCGCTGGCCATTCACGGCGGTGAAAAGGCCGTCAAGCAGTCGTTCGGAAGCCGCGCCCGTTGGGGCGAGCCCGAACGCAAGCAGCTCGACGCCATGCTCCAACAAAGCTCACTTTTCTATTGGCAGGGCCCGCAAACCAAATTGCTCATCGAGCGATTTCAGGCAATTTGTCCCTTAAAATACGTGCAGACGTGTTCGTCGGGTACGGCGGCGCTGCACATCGCGGTGGCGGCGGCGGGCATCGGGCCTGGGGATGAAGTCATCACCTCGCCCGTAACCGACATCGGCACGGTGATCGGCGTGCTCTTCCAGCAGGCCGTGCCTGTTTTCGCGGACCTCGGCGAGGGGACTTACAATCTCGACGTCAAGGACGTCGAGCGGCGGATCACGCCGAAGACAAAGGCGATTATCGCCGTGCATCTGACGGGCAATCCCTGCGATCTGGACGCCTTGAAGGCCCTGGCCGATCGTCACAAACTGGTGTTGATCGAGGACTGCGCCCAGGCCTGGGGCGCGAAGTCCCGCGGCCGGCCCATCGGCACGGTGGGACACATCGCTTGCTTCTCGCTGCAAGACTCGAAACACATCACCTGCGGCGATGGCGGCGTGGTGGCTTCCAACGACGAGCGTTTCGGGCCCCTTCTCCAAAAGTTTGGCGATAAGGGCGGCGATCGTCGCAAGTGGGGCGGCCACACGGTCTTCGCCACCAACTATCGCATGAGCGAACCGCAGGCCGCCGTGGCCGCGGCCCAGCTCACGCGGCTCGAAGCCATCGCCGAAAAACGCTCCAAACTCGGCAATCTGCTGACCGAGAAGATTCGCGACATCAAGGGCATCATTCCCCACGAAGTCCATCCCGAGGACCGCGCCGTCTACTGGTTCTACATGTTCCGTATGAGGCCCGAGGCTTTTCGTTGCAATCGCTCCCAGTTCGTCAAGGCCCTGCTGGCGGAGGGGGCATCGGTGACCGGCGGGTACATCGGTGTGCCGCTTTACGGCGAACCCGTCTTCCAAAACCATGCGTTCTTTGCCGGTCGCTGGCCTGTCAAGGAAATGGGCCTGACCGACATGGATTTCACCAAGCACAAGTGCCCTGAGGCCGAAGCGATCCTCAAGACGGGGATTCGCGTGCCAATTTACGAAAACATGACCGACGATTACATCCTCGAGGTCGCGGCGGCGATCCGTAAGGTAGCCACCTATTATGCGGTCTGATCCCGACAGATTAGAGCAAGCCTCGGGGGCGCCCTGGATGCGACATGCCGGACAGAGTACCTTCGGGCATGAAGCCGAACGAAGTTGTGATTTGCTTCGGTAGGAGGGCAGAATAGCCGTCGACGTATTCCCTGAGCGGCCGGAGCGGCGCCACGGCGCCGCCCCGGCGCTCAGCATCAACTCCACCGAGAAGCGCCTGCCGGAGCGGCCGACCCAGAAGCCGCTGTGCCCGGCAAGGTTAATGCTCCTACCCCAGGAGGGAGGGTAGTGTCGACTTCCCGCAAAGTCCGACACCTACGGTGGAGCGTTCACATGGTTCGTGAAACATCGGGTGGATAGCCTTCTACGCAGACCTTCGTTTAGGGTAATGTTTCAAGGCGTCGACGACGTGTTGCATACTCAGGACCCGGACGCCTTTGATGACTACAACGTCTCCGGGTAGAAGGATTTGTCCGAGATACGCAGGGGCTTCTTCCGGCGTTCGGCAGGCAATGGCCTGGCGCGAGGGCATCCCCGCGGCCCGGGCAGCCGCCACGACGTCGCGGGCGCAATCCCCGCAAGCAATCAGCACGTCGGCCCCACAGAGCGTGACGACCTGATTGCCCAATTGGCGGTGCAACAGGACCGCCTCGTCTTCCGCGGCGGCGACGTCGCCCAAAACCACGATGCGGCGGCCGGTCGTGTCGAAATCGCGGAGCAATTCCAATGCTGCCCGCATCGCCGGCGCGCTGGCGTTGTGTCCATCGTGGATGATCGTGGCCCCGCGAATCTCGCTGACTTCGCAGGCCGTTGGCAAAGGATCGAAGTTTTCCAGCGCGGCGGCCGTTTCCTCGAGGGTGAAGCCTAGCAAACGTCCCACGGCGATCGCAATCAACGCGGAATTCAAATGATGCCGTCCCCACACCGGCACGCGGAATCGGCAACCGTCGAGGCGGAAAGTCAATCGCCCTGGATGCCATTCGATGTCCGTCGCGGCCAAGTCGCAGGCCCCACTCCTTCCCACCCAAGTGATCGCGGCCCGGCATCGCGACGCCGCCCGCCGCAACCAGGGATTGTCGGCCAACACAGCCCAGCCGTCCTGCCTAAGACTCGCGAGCAGCTCCGCGTGGGCCGTCGCCGCCTTGGGAGGCACGCCGGCCGCCGTTTCGGCCACGTGAGGGATCACTCCGATTGTCGGCCGGCAGAGTTCCGCCAAGCGGGCCATTTCGTCCGCGGTATTGGCGTGAAGTTCGATCACTGCGTATTCGTCTTCCGGGCCGAGGGCTGCGAGGCTTAGTGCCACGCGGGTCTCGTGACTGGCGTTCTTCGGGGCCGCCGCACTGCGAAGGCGGCGGCCGAGTACGGTGTGGATCATTTGCCGCGTGGTGGTCTTTCCCACGCTGCCGGCAACGGCGATCACGGTTGCTGGGAATTGCCGTCGCCGGGCCTCGGCCCAGCGGTCCAACGCTTGCACCGTGTCGTCCACCTGAATCAACCAACGATCCGGGGGACAGGGGCTTTCTTGGGAAACGACCGCTCCCGCGGCGCCCTGGGCAAAGGCCTCGTCGAGGAACTCTCCCCCATCGCAGTGTTCGCCAGGCAAGGCCCAGAACACGTCGCCGGGCGACACATCGCGGCTGTCGATCGCCAGCGGGCCGAGCTGAATCGTTGACGGTTCGCCCATTGCCGCTGGAACCGTGATCCTGCCCCCAATCGCCTGATGGAGATCCTGTAAGCTAATCATCTTGATTCGCATAGAGCCACTGGCGAACGACTTGGCGGTCGTCAACAAGGCTGTATCTGTTTGCAGTTTTTCCGGTACGAGGTCGTGCCCCGGCAATCAACACTCCGTCACCCGGCCTCGCCCGTGACAAGACCCAGGCGATCGCCTCGGCGCGATCGGGGATCACCTCGGCCTCGGCGGGCCGCTTCAGCCCGGCGAGGATGTCTTCGATGATGTTTTGGGGGTCTTCATCCCCTGGGTTACCATCGGTGATCACGGCCAGGTCTGCGAGGCTCTCCACCGTCCGGCCCAGTCGCCGGCGAATGGCTTTGCGTGGCCATTCCTCGCCGTTGCGGTTGATCGCGGCACGTTGGCCATCCGCGCCGAAAATGCAGAAAATCCGGCCGCGAATCACCTCGCGGAGCGTGGCCAGACAAACACGAATGGCGGATGAAGTTCGCGCACGATCCAAATAAACGCTAAACGATTGCCCACATTCGATCCGTTCCAAGTGGCCGGGAACATGGTCGATTGCTTCCAGTCCGCGGATCACGGTCGGGAGGTCTATGCCGTAGGCCAGGCCGACCGCCGCCGCGGTCAGGCAGTGATACACATGCCGCGAGCCAATCATCCGCGTTCGGACCGGTATGGCTTCGCCACCCGCTGAAAGCAGAATGGTCTGCTCGCTGGGGCATTGTTCGAGGATCGCGGCCTTGATCTCGGCCTCGGCATGAATCCCCACTGTCAGCACGGGACCGTCGTGCAAGTTCAAACATCCGATCGCCTCGGCGTCGTCAGCGCTGAGGATCGCCAGTCCCTCGGGGGCAAGAAGTTTCAAGGTATAAGCCGCGCTTCTGATCTGGTTTTGTCTCCAACGCCGACAGGAGCCCAATTCGGAGCCCTGGTGAACGAGGCACGCAACATCCAACGCCAACCCGTCCACGTAGCCTTGACGGAGCACTTGCGGCGACAACTCCACAATGGCGTGGGAACAACCGTGTCGGATCGTCCGCCCCAGCCATCGCGCGAGGGTCGCCGGCGTGGGAGTGGAGCCCACGGAGTGGCTAAGCTGGCAACCATCAAGGCATCCCAAAGCCCCCAAGATGCCTATCTTTCTGTCTGCATTCGTCAAAATACTAGCGATGAGGCACGAGACGACTGTAGTACCGTCGTCCCCGGCGAGCCCAATGACTTTGATTTGTCGGCTCCGTTCCGCCAGCAGGCGTCGGATCTGGCTCGATGACTTCCGGGAACCACCAAGCAGCATCGCGCAAGGCCTCCATGCCTTACGTGATTCAGAGAAGTTCAGTGAAAGGGGTGTGGCTTTGGGGCGATTACGAGTCTCCAAAGCGGTGGCGGGATTGTCCCGATTTTCAAAACCCTGTCAAGGTGGAAATTGTCAGCCCGTGATTGGGTGATTGGGTGATCTGGACAACGGAGATTCGTTTGGAGAACATGGACCTATAAGGCAAACGACAACAGAAGCCACTAGCCAAACCCATCTGCCGAAGCGATTGATACCCTACGATTGAAGGGATTGTCGAGGAAATGTCGCGTGATGATTTCACTGCCGAGAGCTTGGCGAGGTATCTCCATTTGACGCCCTCGCAAGTGGTCCGGCTTGCCGACCGGGGGAAAATCCCCGGCCGCAAGGTGGCCGGGCAGTGGCGTTTTTCGCGCGATGAAATCCACCACTGGCTGGAGCAACGGATCGGACTGGCTGAAGAGGACGGCTTGCCTGAGGTGGAAGGGGTTCTGGGCGCCTCGTCTGGCGCGACCAGCGAACGAGAGATTCGAATCGCGGAACTCTTGCCGCAGGATCGGATCGCCATTCCCCTTCCTGCCCGCACCAGAAACTCCGTCTTCACCACCATGGTCGCGTTGGCTGCGCGGAGCGGTCTGCTTTGGGATCCGGAAAAGATGGAGGAAGCGATTCGGGCCCGGGAGGAGTTATATCCCACCACGCTGGAGAACGGTGTGGCCCTGCTCCACCCGCGGCGGCCCATGCCGAGCATTCTTGCGGAGCCTTTGTTGGCCCTGGGGGTGACTTCGACCGGAATCCCCTTCGGGGGAAATCGGGGGGCTTTGACCGACGTTTTTTTCTTGATCTGCTCTATCGACGATCGCGGCCACTTGCGGACCTTGGCCCGACTGAGCAAGGTCCTTGCGGTCCCCGGTTTCCTCGATGCCTTGCGTCAGGCCCCAGATGCGGAAACGGCCCATAACTTGATTCAACAAACCGAAGCGGAGTTGGGAAAAGCAGCGCAGCCGGAGTAAGTTTTTTGGGAGCCACTGCCGCGCCTTCTTATTCCAAGCCTCAGCGATCGTAACGTTGAAGTGTCCGCTCGCCCTAGCCTTCAAACGCGATGAAACGTTGGCAGCAGCCTCAAGCCGTGCGACCGCGCATGCTTTGGATTGATGGTTGGCAACGTCGCGAGTTCGGCGCAGCCCGCCGCGTCGCGGCCCTCTGGGCTGAGGTCGTCGAGGTTGGCGATATTGTGGCAGCGCAAGCGGCATTGGTAGAGGTAGAGCAGTGTTTCGACTGGATCGTCTTGGCCACCTCCTATCCCGGCCAATATTCGGAACAGCAGATCGACGGCCTCCGCTGCATCGCCCCGTTGAGTCGCATCGTGGCGTTGTTGGGCAGTTGGTGCGAGGGGGAAACTCGAAGCGGCCGCCCCACGCCCGGGGTGATCCGCGTTTATTGGCACCAATGGGAGCAACGTCTTGCTTGGGAAGCCTCGCGATGGGCGAGCGGCGGGCGTTCCACTTGGGCGTTGCCCGTGACCGCTGGAGAAGAGGAGCGTGTCTTGGCGTTGGCCGAAGACCGGATGGCGCCGAGGTCAGGCCCGATCACCATTTGTTCCGATGAGTTTGCCTGCGCCGAGTGGCTGTCCGCGGTTTGCCGCAAGGCCGGTTACACGCCGCAACAGGTTCGGCCGTGGGACACTCTAGATCCGGCCGGGGTCGCTGCGGGCATTTTCGACGTGGGCGAGCACGAAGAAAGGTTCGACCACCTTCGCCGTTTTGTCTCAGCCCTGCGGCCCGCGCCCGTCGTGGCCCTGATCGGATTCCCGCGCGTCGAGGATCGCGAACGGGCCGTGGCCGCCGGCGCCGCTTCGCTGCTCTCCAAGCCCCTGTGGATCGAAGATTTGCTCTGCGAAATCGATCGGCTGCTGGGTGGGCTCCGCTAAAAAATCAGTCGATGTTCAGCTTCTGAACGATTGCTCGTCCGTGCGTGAGAGGCGCGTTCTCGTTTTCGCAAAACCCTACAACGTGGCAAGTACGACCACGGGGATTCGATTTGGACGGATCGCACGCGAGGAAGCGCCTTGGCGGGGAATGTCGAGCGGCTACAATGGGTCGAAAGGATGTCTTTCCTCTCCCGCCACCATGCCGATTATTCGCCGACTCCCGCAGAGCCTCATCAACAAGATCGCCGCTGGCGAGGTGATCGAGCGACCTGCCAGCGTGGTCAAGGAGCTGATGGAGAACTCCGTCGACGCCGGGGCGAGCCGTATCGATGTGTATGTAGAGCGGGGGGGCGTCGACCTGGTCCGCGTAGTCGATAACGGCTCGGGAATCGCCGCTGAGGACCTGCCTTTGGCTGTGGCCAGCCATGCCACGAGCAAGATTGGCGAGGCCGACGATCTGTTCCATGTCCGTACCTTGGGCTTCCGCGGCGAGGCCCTGGCCTCGATCGCCGAGGTAAGCCGGTTGACCGTTCGCAGCCGCACGCCGGACGCGACCAGCGGGCACGAAATCTCGGTCCACGGAGGGACGGCCTCCGAGGTCATTCCCTGCGGCTGCCCCATCGGGACGACTGTGGAAGTCCGCGATCTGTTCTTCAACACGCCCGTGCGGCGAAAGTTCCTGCGGTCCACGACGACCGAACTGGGCCATGTCAGCGAGGCGTTCATCCGCGTGGCCTTGGCCATGCCCGAACTCCATTGCACCTTCTGGCACAATGATCGGCCCGTGTTCGATTTGCCCGGCAACCAAGGCTGGCTGGCACGCATCGAACGAGTTTTCGGCCGGGAGTTGGCCGACAGCCTCATCGCGGTGGAAAGCGAAGACGGGCCGGTGCGGATTTCGGGCTACGTGGCCCACCCCAGTCAGAGCCGTAGCAATAACCGGATGCAGTATTTGTTTCTCAATGGGCGGTACATCCGGGACCGGTCGCTCCAGCACGCCTTGGGGGAGGCGTACCGGGGGCTATTGCTCTCGGGCAGGTATCCGATCGCCATCCTGTCGTTGAACCTCCCGGCAGACTGGGTGGACGTGAACGTCCACCCGACCAAGTTGGAAGTGCGATTTCAGGATTCGGGCCGCTTGTACAGCCAGTTGTTGGCCACGCTGCGGAGCCGTTTTTTGGCCATGGATTTGACAACGCGGGTCCCGACGCCGCCAAGCAGCTTTGGGGAGCCGAGCGATTCTGGCCCACATGACCCGATGGCCGCCCAGCACGCCCAACAGCAGCTCGTGGATTGGGCCAAGGGCCAAGTGGCATCCTGGGCTAGTGAGGCCAGCGGCGCGACGCAGATCAGGCCGCCCTTGGCCTCAACAGATCAAACCGCAGCCCCGTTACGGCCGCTGGAAATCACGCGGATCGGTGGCCGTTGGCAGGCCCAAGGGGAGTATCTGTCCGATCCCTCGGGCAACTCGGAACGCCTGGAAAACGGTCCCTGCCGCGACGCGGCGACGCACCACGGCTCAGCGCCTCTCCCGGCCCTTTCCACGCCGGCCAAGGCCCTCCAGGTTCACAACCGCTATCTGGTGGCCGAGAGCGAGGACGGGGTAATGGTCATCGACCAGCACGCACTCCACGAGCGGATTCTCTACGAACGGCTCCGCCAGCGGATCGCGTCGGGCCTGCTGGAGTCGCAAAGCCTGCTTGTGCCCGAGCCTGTCGATCTCTTGCCGCCCGAGGCGGCCGCGGTTTTCGAGCACCGTGGACTGTTGGCCCAACTCGGATTGAAGATCGAGCCGTTTGGCGGCAGCACGGTCCTGGTGGTCGCCTATCCCGCGATGCTCGCCAACGTTGCCCCCGCCGAGGTCCTTCGAGGCTTGGTGGAGAAATTGATGTCCAGCGGCAAACTCCCGGACCGCCGTGACTTGCTCGATGAACTATTGCACACGATCGCGTGCAAGGCGGCCATCAAGGCAGGCGACCGCCTGACGCCAGAGGAGGTCGCGGCGCTGCTCGAGCAGCGTCATTTGATCGACGATGCCCATCATTGCCCGCACGGTCGGCCGACCGCCTTGATCTTCAGCCGCGAGGAATTGGATAAGCATTTCAAACGGGTCTGATCGATCCCGGCCGTTCGGCTCATTCCAATGTCCACGGCTTGCGATATTCGTAGTGAAGCAGGGCATTGGCCTCCGGGTAGTTCGTGATCTTTTCGCGCGTGGCGTCCCATTCCAGACGCATTTTGGTGGCCAAGGAAATGTTGGCCAACAGGCTGAAGGTCGTGGAGCGGTGGCCGATTTCCACGTCGCAATTGGGCAATTTTCGGGAACGCATGCAGTCGAGGAAATTGCGGGCATGTTGGGCGGTGAGCGACAAGTTCGCGCGCCGCCGATCGGCGGGATTCACGTCCTCCGGCTTGATTTCCATTGCTTCCATGCGCGGGGCCCGATCCTGGAACTGACCGCCGCGTTCGGGAATGATTTTGACAATCTCTTCGCCTACGTAGGCCGTGCCCTGCGTGCCCCGAAGCTCACAGTATCCGCTCTGGGGCAAGGCGGGGTTGCCGTTGGCCTCGTACTGGCCGAAGATCAGCAGGCTGCCCGAGGGACACTGGTACGTCACTTCCAGCGTGTCGGGGATGACTCGATCGTCGTCGACCGCGAACCGGCCGCCCATGGCGCAGACCGAGGCGGGCGCTAAATCGCCGGTCATCCAGCGAATGGCGTCGATGAAATGCACGCCCTGATTGGCCACTTGCGAGGAATACAAGTCCCACCAGCGGAACTTGTACGGCGCGATCGTGGCCTGGAACGGCCGCATGGGACGAGGGCCAAGCCAGAGGTCCCAATTGAGATCAGGGGGTGGGGCGCTGGGCGGGGCCTTGCCGATTCCCGTCGGATACATGTTGCTCAGATGGTAACAGCGACTCACCGTCACCTTTCCCAGCTTGTTTCCCTGGACGAACTCGACCGCTTTAGCGTATACGGCCGAGCTCCGCCGATGGATGCCCACCTGCACGATCCGCCGCGTTCGCCTGGCCACCTCGACCATCCGCCGCCCCTCGACGACCGTGATCGAAAGCGGCTTTTCCACGTACACGTCCTTGCCGGCGTTGCACGCAATGATGGTTTGAATCGCGTGCCAATGGTCTGGGGTGGCGATCACCACCGCGTCGATGTCCTTTCTTTCGATCAGTTTGCGGAAGTCCTCGTAGCAGGGCACCTTGCCGTCGAAGCGGCGACTGGCGCGCTCGAGGGTCGATTGCGACACGTCGCAGAGCGCGGCCACCTCGGCGTCGGCATGGGGCGCAAAGGCGTCCAGGAGTTGCCCGCCCCGGTTCGCCACGCCAATAAAACCCAGCCGGATCCTCTCGTTGGCGCCCAGCACGCGCTCGGGCTGGAGGATTCCCAGGGCCGCCGTGGCGGCGGCTCCGGTTTTGGCAAATTGTCGTCGCGTGATCTTGGTGGTGCCCATGCTTTCTCTTCAACCTCCATTCGCCCGGTTCGTGGTTTCCCTTGCTCGACGCCGCTGAGTATAGTAGCTTGGCATTCGCCGGGCCATGGGAAGGGCAGGGCTGAAAATCGACCCCTGCTAACTGAAACGCTGTCATACATTTGCGATTTCCAAGACTGTGCGCGACTTGAGCCCAAAGGGACAAACACTAATTTCCACCCAGAAACGGCCCCAAAAATATGCCTTTGCCCGGCCTTCAAAGGGTTCTCGCACCCTCCTTTGTTTGAGAGGCAATTCCATGATCGTCTGGTTTCAAGCCTCGGTCGTCGTATAGTGTGAAATCGACTTTGCCATCGCGACGAGTTTGGGGCCGAGTCCTTCGACATGCAGCTCGCCTGGGGCGAATACCTGCGGCACGCCGGCAAACCGCTGGAGTTTTTCAAACGCGACGCGATCCACGCCAACGCCGAAGGCGAGGCCGTCCTCGCCCGCATCCTCGAGGCCTATTTCCTGCCGCCGCGTTGATCGCCGCCATCGAATCACGAACACGCCTGATTCACTTGATTGGCGGCTTGAAAAGACGCTATCGCGGCCGAAGAGCGCGGCTGATCGCGAGACACCGTCCGCGGGCAGCGAATAGACTCGGCAAACCTCGGCCGACTGTCTCGACCGCCCGCCGCCCCTTGGCCTTGCTCAGCCCCCTGGGCCGGCCTGGGTCACACGCCGGATCAGTTCCCGATCGAAGTAGTTGATCGACATCCCGGCGTCGACCACGATCCGTTGGGCGTTGATGCCGCTGGATCGGGGACTGAGGAGAAACAACGCGGCCGCGGCCACTTCTTCCGTGCGGACGGCGGACTTACGGGGAATGACTTCTTCGGCGTAGAGATAGGCGTCGGCATAACCGGGGATGCCCGCCGACGCCGAGGTCTTGAGCAGCCCCGGCGCGACGGCATTGAAGCGCACCCGGGAGAACCGGCTGAACGACTTGGCCAGGAACGCCAGCGACGAGTCGAGGGCGGCCTTCACCGGGGCCATGTAGCCGTAATTTTCCGCCGCCATGGTGGTCGTGGAAATGGAGACCGTGACTACGGAGGCGTCGGGATCGAGCATCCCGGCCATCGCGCGGGAGATGGCGATCAGCGAGTAGCACGAAATGTCCATGGCCCGAAGGAAGGCCGTCTTCGGCGTTTCGTGGAAGGGCAAGGGCCCCTCGGAGTAGTCGGCGAAGGCGATCGAGTGCAACAAGCCGTGAAAACGGTCGTACCGGTTAGCGAGGACCTCGCGGAGCCGCGCGATTTGCTCTTCATACTCCACGTCGCATAGGTGGACATCGGCGCCAGGCAAAAGCTTCGCGCACGATTGGCGGATGGCATCGTCGCGAACGACGTACACGCATTCCGCCCCCACTTGGGCCGCCAACTGGCCGACGTGATAGGCCACGCTTTTCCGGTTGGCGACGCCAAAGATAAGCAGCCGTTTGCCCGACAGTCCCAAAAAATCCATCGCGATCATTCCATTTTCGCCGCCGTGCAAGCGAACTCGAAACGAACCGCCAGCTTACCATCGACCGAGACCTTGGCCTTCAAGAAGAAGGCATCGGCCAGGCGCTCGGCGAGTTCCACTTCCAGGACGATCGTCTCGCCGGGGCGGACGATGCGTTTGAAACGGACGTCGTTCATTCGCGTGGCCACCGGGACATGGCCCGGCTTCTCACCTAAATGGCGGGACAACAAGATCGCTCCCGCCTGCATGGCCGCCTCGCACAAGAGCACGCCGGGCACAAGCGGAAAGCCGGGATAATGACCGGCGAAAAAATCCTCGTCGCCCGTAAAGCGTTTCGTGCAGCGAATGCTCGATTCCTGCCATTCCACGATGTCATCGACCAGCAGGAACGGCTCACGGTGGGGAATCGCCTTCAAAATGTCCTCGCGTCCCATGCCATCTTTTCCTCACGTGCTTTGAGACGACCAGGATGGAAGCGAGCCATTTTAACGGTCGCAACGGGCTTCGGCTAGCCAACAAGCCCCGCACCTCGTCCTATACCCAACAACTCATCGTTCGCAAGGGCCTCGGCTCTTCCGCGAGGCCGCCGCTGCTGAATTCTCTCGCAAAGAAAACCGCGACCCGCTTTCATGAGACACCGTCGGCCTTGCGGGAAACATCGGTGGCAAAGGCAGACGTGAGTCCACGTTGGGCACTACTGCGAACAGACCGACGGCGGAGCAACGTTCCTCACTGTACAAGCTCCTACCGCAAACCCGGAGGATGATCGGCATCAAGTCGGGCCAGAAGGCTCTCCAGACAAAAGCAGTCGCCGGACGGCCTCTTGACGGAAGGCGAAGATTCGGGCTAGTTGCCAACGGACCAAGGGAAAGGCGATCTCGCCGAAGGGCGACAGCGGCAGGCGATAAACAACCTCATCGTCGATGGAAGTGTGACCGTTCCGCTCGGCAAAGCGGTGCGTGTGGACCCATTGCCGGTAAGGGCCCCGCAGTTGTTCGTCCACGAATTCATACGGAGGATTCCACTTGGCGATCCTAGTGAGCCATCCGAAGGGCACCCCCAACAACCGTAGGCGATACTCGATGAGCGTTCCCTCTGCGATAAGAATCGGCAACGGCGTGATAATATGGAAGTGTAGTTCGGGGGGCGTGATCTGCTCCAGATTGGTGGCATCCGCGAAGAAGGGAAACACCTTGTCCAATGGCAACGGCAAGCTCATGGAAGTGCGGAGGACGTGAAGCATTGATCAGTTGCGTGCGGTCCGGGCAGGCGAAGTGCTTGTCGAAAGCTCGCCCGCGATTTTGTCGAAAAAGGCGAATATGTCGCCCAGGCTCGCTTGCACCACTCCAAGATGTTCCGCGTTTTTTACTTCATCGAAACGCACTTCCTCAGCACCCGCGGAGCGTAAGGCGTCCGCGAGCCGTCGCGCACCCGGCAAACCGAAGTCTTGATCTCCCGCCAACACGAAAAAGGCCGTTTTCGTCCAGGGACCGGTTTTGCCCAAACGACCTCCGCCGCTGATCGCCGCGACGGCCGCCAGCGGCTCCCTGGCCTGTTGGGCCAAGGCGACTGCTTGCATCGCTCCCATCGAGTGCCCTATGACGAACACCTGTCGCTTGTCGACCGGATAGAGCCGGTCGATCTCCATCAACATCTGGTCCAGGGACACACCCAGGCCGAGAAAAGAGAGACGTGGGGCGACCAACAGCCAGCCGCGCTGGCGGCAGAAGGTTACCACTTTGCCATGGCCGTAGGCATCGAAGAACATGTTCTCGCTGCCGCCTGCACCGTGCAAAGCGATCAACAACGGCAACGGCTTCCGCGTCGCAACGGAATCGGGCGCCATGAATCGCACCGGCAACCTGGCCCGCCCGCAAGCCAAGCTTAGCCAGAACTCGCCCGACCTGCCCTGCCCGAAATACTCTTTTCCGGCCAAAAGGGCCTCACTCGCTGCCTCTGCCTCCGCGAGCATTCGTGCAGCCGGGTAGTTCGTCTCCAACGTCTCTCCGTCTAGGAGCGATCTGAGGATCGTCACCTGCGCTGCGAGACTGGCCTTCTGGGTTGTATTCGGCGTGTTTTCCAATTGCTTAAGGCTGCTTTCAAGCCGTTTCACCCGCTGCTCTGGCTTGGCAACAATCGAGATCGTCTGAGGGCAGAGATCAACGTGCCGCTCGTGGAGTAAGATTTTTGCCACTAAGCGGTAGTCGCCTTCGGCGATGGCCTGCCAAGCGAGCCGGCCACTCCATGGTAACCGGTCGATAGAGCCCGCCACGTCGCATGCGCTCTGACCTTTTGCATCGATGAGTGAGATCTGAATCGTGTTGACTCGAGGAGCCTCCAACTCTTTGCGGTAGAACGGCGCTACGCGGAAATCCAGGGTGCCCGAAGATTGATCTACCAACCGAGTCGCTGGTTTTACAAACAACGACGTAGCCCAAATCACGGACTCCGGCGGCGGGGCCGCTGAAAGGACCGCGAACCGCGCTTGATCGAGAGATTGCGCCGCCTGGGCAGGGCTAAGACTAAAGAATTGTCTCACGGCGGAAACCAAGTGAGGAACACTACGGGCGCGAGCCTGGGCATCCATCTGGTTTTCCCAGGCGATCTCAAAGGCCCGCAGCCGCTGACCCAATTCGAATCGTGTCTCTTGCCCGAAACCTAACCAAGGACTCGTGCAGCAGAGAAGAGCCACCGCTCTTAAGGTTCCAACCGCTTTCAACGCCGCACTCCTCGTCGAAAAAATGCAATGGTCCCCGCGAGAGGTCATCGACTAGCTTGTTTGTTTTGTACTTCGTGGAACTCCTGGATCCTCTTTCTCCAAGTGGGAAACTCCAACAAGTCCGCGGCTCCAAAAGATTCCTTTTTCCCGAGGGCCAGCCAAAGTTTGCCGGGCTTCTTGTCGGGGGAATAGGCCACCAGGTAATACCGGCCCGCCTCCGGGAGAACGATCGTCTCGCTCCGCAGGATCCAGGAGTCGGTCGAGGTGAAGTGTTCGTGGAAAAAGCGGGGCTGGGCCACATCGTGCGTCGCAAGGATCTTCACGCCGGAGTTCTCGGGCAGAGCAAAGGGAGTTGGTTCCTGCGGCAGTCCCGGTCCCACGACGGCCATCGCCGGACGATACTCCTTGAGCCGATCGATGACGGGGACCCCGATTTGTACAAAAAGCGGGAAATTCTTGGGCACGTCGAATGCTAACCACACGCTGGGGCTTTCTTGGCTGATCTCGCGGTACACAACCTGCGAGATTCCAGGGTCCTTGATCAAAATTGCTGTATCCGGCCCGGTCGCTTTAACTTCGGTGAAGATGGGCCGATGGGCCCGGGCCTGCTCCGACAAAAGAGCGACGTTGATAAGAAGGGCCGCTGGTACAAAAGCCGTCAGTGATGTCCGTGCATGATACATGACCGCTCTCCTCCGAGAATGCTGCTGGAGCGATGTTCAAACGTGCCCCTTCGAAACAGCCGCCAAACAGGGCACGGAAGCGTCCACTCCGAGTTTATAACGTTTCGCCACTTTCTTCGTCGGCGGCGATCTGGTAGATTCGCACTGAGGGGCCGGAGAAATTGACCTCAGCGTGCCGCCCCACCCATGACTTGGCTCTATAGCCCCTGTGGTGCGGAGGTACAAAAATTAGGAAACACCAACCGGCTTACAGCCAGTATCCAAGCACGCTACAACAGGCGTCCCACAGGTGGCTTGCCGAGCAGTGCCTTTCGTGGACGAAATTCCCCGACAGCGGCCACGCTTCTCGAAAAATCGCAGTCCCTTGCTTCTCCCTCGCAAGTTAACACTGCTAGAGATGCCAGCCGTGGCCCCCGTGCTCTGAACGATGATAACCCGAGATGCGTGATCGGCACTGCTGGACAAGCCAGCCGTGCGCGTCGCAAATCATTGTTGAAAAAGAGCTTAGTGGAGGCGGCGGGAATTGAACCCGCGTCCCGAAGCATTTCAGCGAAAGCCTCTACGCGCGTATTCGGCTTATTTGAGTCTCACCCGAACGCCCCCAACCGACGGGGTGCGTTTCGGGCCAGCCAGGAACTGGGTTTAGTCCTGGGGATACCCGGCGTTGACCCAAGACGATCCGGATTTGTTGGCCAGCTTTTGGGCCTCTCCGGCAAAGGCCCGCAGCCGGTGCTACGTGTTCTTACGCAGCAAGGGCGAGATTGCTCTCGGCACTTCAAGTTTTGGTCGGCTTTTAACGTGGCCTGCTGACCAACCACGGCGCGCCACTTCCGCTTCAACCTGCCCGGTCGAACCCAGTTCGCCCCCGGTTCTCAGATTAAGCTGGCGGAAACGGGACCGACAATTTTGGCTCAGCCATCGTATCCCATTTTCGCGGTTTTGTGCCAAAACTGTACGGTCTTAATATTATTTATCGTCACCTGACATTTTAAGCCACTTCAATTCTGGAGACTAGGAGACCAGGGCGGCGAAAGGATCATGCGAGCCTTAATACCCTACTATGGGTTAATCAATATAATCCAATAGACTGCAATTATGGTTCGGGAATCGGCCAATTCATTTTGCGGCCGAGGGTTGCGGCTCCGCCGTGGGGTCCTGTTTCGACGAAGGGCTCGTTGGGCTCGGGCTCGGCTTGTTTTCAGGCTTTTTGGCTTCCGTTTTTTCCTCAGACCGGGGGGTCTTGAGTTCTCGGAACGGTTTGCCGGCCTTGTAACTTTCGAGTTCCTTCTCAAGGGCTTCTTTTTGGTCGGGGCTGCCGGCGGCAATGGCCTTTTGCGACCACTCGATGGCCGTCTTGAAGTCGCCCAGTTCCGCGTAGGCGGCGCCCAAGGTGCTGAGGATATGGGCCTGTTTGTAGTCGGTCAGGCGGCAGGCCTCGGTGGCCAATTCCAGTGCCCGCTTGCCATCACGGAGCTCGTCGAAAGGCGAGGTGCAAAGGACCCAGGCGAAATTGTTGAGCAGGCCCGGATCCTTTGGTTGGAGTTTCAAGGCTTTCTCGTAATCGGCGATGGCTTCGGCGTGTTTACCCAAGCCTAGGAGGGCGTCGCCGCGTCCGCGGAGGGCCAAGGCGTTGGCCGGGTCTTTGGCGATCAGTTCGCTATAAATCTGGATCGCCCGATCGTACTGTTCGTTGGCCGTGAAAATCAGCGCGAGTTCTAGTTGGGCCTCGGTATTGTCGGGCTCGGTCTTGAGGAGTTCCTCGACTTGGGCGATGGCCTCCTCGAATTTCTTTTCGCCGGCCAGGAGCCTAGCCCGGAATCGCATGGCGGGCTCGAAATTGGGACGGAGGGCCAGGGCCTTTTCCAAGTCGACGAGGGCCTTTTCAGGCTGTTTCAGTTCCTGGTGTATCGTCGCGCGGAGCAAGAGCACTGCCAGGTGGGCCGGATCCAGGCGATGAGCGGTGTCGAGTTCCTTCAACGCGGCCTGGAGATCGGGCTTCATCGCCTGCACCCGCGCGCGTTGCACCAACGGATTCACCGAGTTGGGGTCGAGCTTGCGGACCTCGTCGAGCACGGCTAGGGCTTCGTCGTATTTTTTCATCTTCGCCAGCACCAGGGCCTTGGCCTCCAGCGTGGGCGGGTGTTGCGGTTCATATTTCAAGGCGAGATCGAAATCGGCCAAGGCCTCGGCGAGCCTGGGGGTTTGAGCGAGCACGGCGCCGCGGGCCCGGAGCACCGCCGCGTCCTCAGGCGCGGCGCGCACCGCTTCGTTCAGATCGGCGAGCTTCTTGTCGGGGTCGGTTTGCTGACCGGCGCGGAGCATGAGCGCCTGGGCCCGAAGCGGCGGATCGCTTTGCGAGTGTTTGACGGCCTGATCCAATGCCTCGGCCGCACGTTTGGCGTCGCCGTCCGGCAGGAGGTTCAACTGGGCGATGCGGAAATGCGCCTCGGCTTGGGTGGGATCGAGTTTCACCGCTTTTTCCAAATCTTCCAAGGCCACACGACGGAATTGAGGCCAGCGCGGATCCGGCGGCAGGCTGTCGAAGATCATCTTGCTATAGTCGATGCCGCGTTGGCTCAGCGTCGAGGCCAGAAGCTCCTTGGCAAACCGAGCATTCTCTTCGTCCAGTCCCTTGGCCAACGCGCTCTCGCAAAGCCGGATGACTTCCGACAAATCGCTGAGCGTCTTGGCGTTGATCTTGGCCTGCGTGGCCTTGTCGAGGTCGTCTTGCCCCTCGTTGGCCGCCCGCGCCAGTCCGCCAAACCCAACACTGATCGCCAGAAGCAAACATCCGCATCGAATCCAACAGCGCATACCCGAAGCTCCGTGTAAACGAGATGTTGGCGGGAATTCGCCGATCTCTCCAATTGGAAGAAATGGAAATCGCCCGACGGATTCCAGTTTGCAAATTGAAACGGCGGGCGTGGCGACGGGGTTCGCCGCAAGCTTCAATATACCGGTCGGGGACGAAGCCTACGAGGGTTGGTCCCTCTTGGCCGCCGCACTAGTTCGCCCCTTGCCTGATGTGGCCTTGCGGGGTTAAGGGTCAGGCTCGGTTCGCTCGGCGGCAGGGGGCTTAGGCATGGGAGCCATGCCGCCTTGGCCGGGCACCTCGGGTTTTTCGACTTCCGGCTTGTTGGGGTGCGGGGCGTCGGGCGGTTTGGGCATCTCGCCTTCGGGGGCCTGCTTGGGCTGGGCCTTGCCGGGCTCCTTCGCCGCCGGCTTTTCCGCTCTGGTTTCACCGGAATCGCCCCCGCCCGGGTCAATGAGCATGTAGCCGGCCCAAAAGAACGGATGGTTGCCTTTGGGCGGCTCGTCGCCTGCGGATTTTTTGACGCGCGGCTCCGCATCGAGATTCAACGGGCTCTCGGTGACGAGCATCACGGCCCGTTGCCAGGCGTCGGCCGGTTCGGCATGGGGAAGTTCTTGCACGAATTCCCGAACCAGGTCCACCGCCGATTGGCCGCCGGTGCGCCAACGGCTGAGGAGCACGGTGCGGACCCCACTGGACATCAACGCGCAAACCGAGAGGTAGACGTCGCCGCCGGCCGCGGCGCGGGGGATGCGTTTGCCCGCGTTTTCAGCGGGCGTGTGGAATCCAGGGAGGATCACCGTGTCGGGCCCTCCCCAGGGCAGCGCCATCCAGTCGGCCAAGGTGTTGCCCGGCCTCGATCGGTCGGTTTGAATCGGGGCCCAAGCATAAGGGCCTTGTTCCGACCCGAGGATGTCGTCGAGCACGATCAGTTGACCGATTTGCGTTTTGAACAAAGCCGATTGCGCGGGCATGGCGCCGCGGCTGAACACGGAGGCCTCGGGCACGGCTCTCAAAATTTCCTTGGAGGCGGCCTCGATGGCGGTATCGGGCAAGCGCGGGTAGAGGCGGCCCAAGATCAAGGCTGTCTTGGGATTGGTGCGTCGGGTGCGGCCGTCGGGCAAGGCCAGGGAAAGGGTGGGGGCGTAGCGGATTTGGACGCGGGTAATCAGCGGTTGCACCCGCTCGCCCGAGCCTACAACCAGGGCCTCGAACGGCAAATACCACAACAGCCCGTCCGGAACGATTACCAACTCGCGAAACTCCTTGGACAGATCGACCTGCGAGCCTTCGAGGAGCACGTCGAGGACCTGCTGGGCAGTCTTGCGCCACTGAGGGTCGGCGAGGTCCTTGACGGCCAATTCGCGATTGGCGTCGTAGTTGCCTAGGTCGCGCAACAGTTTTTCCAACCCCCCTTTGTCCAAAAGCGCCGCCGCCCGCTTCACCACCCAAACGGTGCTTTTCTCTCGGTTGATGAGGAACCCATACAAGCGGTTGCCGGCAGCGAAAAAGGACAACACGGCCGTGCCCTGCGGAATGGCCTTCTGAAAATCTTCGGTTCGACGCAGGGGGGGGAAGAGCAGGTCGGCAGGTGCTCGTCGCACGGCCATTTCGCGGAGCAACACTTCCTGCTGTCCGCTGATCTTGCCCAACTCGGCAAGCCAGGCAATTTGCTGCCGTGAGGCTTCCGCGTCTTGAGGGGCCAAGGGGAGCTTGGCCAATCGTTCGGAAACCTGTTTAGATTGCTGTTGCAAGGCTTGGTAGGGGGGGAACTCGGCGAGCAAATCCTGGCGCTGGACCAAGGCTTTTTTGTCGAGAGCGGCGGGTGGGGCCTCCAGCAGCCATCGCAGCGCGTGCAGCCGCCCACCCAACGGCAAAGTGCTGAAAAACCGTCGCCGCCGCGCGCGATCCGAAACCTCGAGGGCGATGCTTAACCCCGCATCTCGGTCCGAACGATCCAAGGCGGCCAAAAACCATCGGGCCATCGCGTCCCCACTGGGGGCGCTTAGGGCTGCAAGCGATTCCAAGGGATCGTTGGCCCAATCGGCGGGTTGCGGGTCGCGGAGCACGTTTTCATACAACTCGACGGCGTTGCGGGCGGTGACCGCACCGGAGGCGACCGCGGCGTCCACCTGAGCGATGTGGAAAAGCCAAAGCGAGCCTCCCTGCATGTACTTCAAAGCAGCCGCCAAGGCCTGCTCTCCCAAGTCGAGTCGCCGTGCTTGGAAATGAGCCACCGACCGGAGATAGTTCAGGCGAGCGCCCAGCCATCCCGCGCCCATGCTCCGGCGTCCCATGACCGCCAAGGCCTCGTCGAGCAAGGCCGTTGCCCGGGCCGTCTGCCCGGCGCACAACTCCCCCTCGGCCGCACTGAGCAGAAACGATGCTCGAAGTTGCCGCCAATTCTTGGCCTGGGCCCATTGGGTGGCAGGCACCAGCGCGGGAAGGACGCCCTTTTTGTTCGCCAGCAAATGGGTCTGGGCCGCGTAACGAAAGGCCTCTTCCAGCACGCCGAAATCTTCGTAATAGTAGGCCGCGATCGTGGCCTCGAAGAAGGCCTTGGCGGCCATTGGGTAGTTCGCCTGGCGCAAGGCGATGCGTCCCAACTCGAATAGCGCCGTGGGCGTCAAATGGTGGTCGTATTGCCCTTGGGCTACAGTCGAACGCGTTAGCAGCGGGGCGGCCTGAGCCTCCTTACCGTTGGCCAGGAGGGCCTCCGCCAAGAGGATGTCGGCGTAGGCCTGCGACCAATGGTTGCGCGGACCAATCGGTTGTTGGAGCGTGGCTTCAAGTTGCTTGTGCAGCGCGTCGTATTTCGACAATGGGCCCAGCAGCTCCGCTCGGCGGCGGATCGCCAAGACCGTGCAGCGGACGATCTCTTGAACCTCGACCGGGTACATGATCGCTTGCTGCACCAGGCCTCCGTCCTTGTAACGCATCGTGTTGTCGATCGTGCCTTGCAGCATCGAGGTGCGGGTGGGATAGTGGCCAAGCTGCGAGGCCCGCGTGCTCGGTCCCCATGGGACCGGCTGGGCACGGCTGGTCTGGATCGGTCGAAACTGGCAGCGGATCATCCAGTCGGGGAAGTTCAAGTAGAGGTTGACCGCCGCCGTATAGTTTTCCAAGGCCTGAGACAGCATTCCCATGTGGTAGTAGCACTCCCCCATCATGGTCGCATAGCAGATCGAATCGATCCACCGCATTTGTCCGACCTTGATGGCCCCGCGCCACTCCTGCTGGTACCACTTTAGCGCGTCGTCGTAGTTCCCGTCGTAAAAAAGGTTGAAGATCGTTCGGTACGTATCGCTTGGCGCACCACGGACTTGTGCAAACCCAGCGGTCGACGGGAGTAGGCCCAAGCAGACCATACTCAAAACCGAAACCCAAAAGGTACCGGCGTCTCGGACGTTTCTACCCGACATGGGCCACTACTCCTGATTGGGCCAAACCACCTGGAAGCTCCA
>CALFBP010000046.1 GCA_937951625.1 uncultured Thermoguttaceae bacterium | reverse complement strand
GGGTTCGAATCCCTTGCCCTCCGCCTTTGGGGTGCTTGCTGCCATAAGGCGGCTTGACGCATCGATATTTGACTTGCAAACGCTGCTCAGATAGCGGGTGCGACGCATGGCGGCCATACAGCGCGCCACGTCGTGGACCATCTTTGCCGGTTGTTCCTGCGAAACAGTCTAGCCCTTAGCTCTCTCCCAGGCATCGTCCTTTGGGTGGATGTGGGGGGCCGGCGTGATTGTCGTCGAGTTACCCAACCATCCCGCACCGCAGCGGGGGGAAGTCTTTGACCAGATCGCTCTCCCGACTGGCTCGAATGGAATGCCACAAAGGCGACCTCGGTTGTAATCCCGCCCGTCGGATGATCTTCTCACGCGCGGAGCCAACAATGCAAATCCGCCAACCGTTCGGCCCCGCGGCCCGTTGCTGAAACTCATCAGTCAAAACGAATCTGCGTTCTCATGAGCTAACACGTGAGCCTTTTCAAGGTGCGGGTGGAGAGGCGGCCGGACGTTTCACTTGGCGATCGAGCGATTTGGCAAGCGGCGTGTTATTCGTTCGCCTTATGTTTCCCTTCCTATCGCGAAACCATGGCTAGTAAGGCAGCGGGCGCCGCGTAAACCATCAGGACAGCTCAATAGGGTCAATAAAAACGACTCCCGGGGCCGCGACGTGCAAATTTTCCGCGGATTTTTTCCTGTCCTGCTGGCAAGGCGTTTTGCTGATCCTTGGAAATGGTTGCACACGCAACAACTTGCGAACGCCGCGAGCGAAGCGTTACGGAAGACCTTGCTTGCCGAAAAAGACCCGGAGACTCTAGAATACTAGGTTTGCATCACGAGGGATCGGCTTATCTTCCATGGCCAGTACGGAGATTGTCATCCAGGGGGCCCGCGAGCACAACCTGCGGGACGTCAGCCTGCGGCTGCCGCGGAACCGATTGATTTGTTTCACGGGAGTCAGCGGTTCGGGCAAGAGTTCCTTGGCGTTCGACACCCTGTATGCCGAAGGGCAGCGGCGCTATGTGGAGAGTCTTTCCAGCTTCGCGCGGCAATTCCTCGGGCAGATGCCCAAGCCCGATGTGGACCGCATCGAGGGCCTTAGTCCCTCGATTTCGATCTCGCAAAAAACGGCTGGGCAGACGCCGCGGTCCACGGTAGGCACGATTACGGAGATTTACGATTACCTTCGGGTGTTGTACGCCCGGGTAGGAACGGGGCACTGCCCACGGTGTGGTCGCCCCATCACGGCCCAGACCCGGCAACAGATCCTCGACGCCCTCGAAACCCTTCCCGCCGGTACCCGATTCCTCGTGCTCGCGCCAAAAATTCGCGGCCAAAAAGGGGAATATCGGGACCTGTTCGAGGAATTGCTCAAGCAGGGGTTTGTCCGGGCGCGGGTCGATGGAACAGTCGTTCGACTGACCGATGATTTGCGTCTCGACCGACAGATGCGGCACAACATCGAGGTGGTCATCGACCGGCTGGTGGCCGGTCCCGCCTCCCGATCCCGGCTCGCCGAGGCCGTGGATCTGGCCCTTCGTGTAGGCGAGGGCAATTTGATGATCGCCGTGGAGCAGAGCGAAGGGCGGAAAGCGGAGAGCGAAGAGCGGAGAGCGGAGAGCGGGGAGCCGACGAAACGAAAGAGGGCGCGAGACTCGAAAGGAATTCGGAGTCCGAGCGAAGATGCCCTTGCCGAAGCCCCGTCCCTGCTCAGCGCTCCGCTTGCGGCTCTCAGCGCGGGAGACATCCATCTGTCGGCTCACTACGCTTGCACGCACTGTCAGCTCAGCTTCGAGCCCCCCAGCCCGCAGATGTTCAGCTTCAACAGCCCGCAAGGCATGTGTCCGGAGTGCCACGGGTTGGGCGAGCTGTACCAATTCGATCCCGCCTTGTTGATTCCCGATCCTTCTCGCTCATTCCAACAAGGCTGCATCGAATTGGTGGGGAAGTGGCGGGAGATGGGCCGCTGGCGCCGCCACATCTACCGGGGTGTGGCTGAACACTTGGAGCGCAAGCACGGACTGCCGCCGGGCACCGTGCTGGAGACCGCTTGGGAAGAACTTCCGAAGGAAATCCAGCACGCCCTCCTCTGGGGCACCGGCGACGATCATGTGACCTTCACGTGGCGGAGCGGTCCTTCGGGCTACAAATGGGGCGGCAAGTTCGAGGGAATTATTCCCAAGCTGCTGTCGCAATATCGCAACACCGCCAGCCGGATGCAGCGGCGGATGTTGGAAAAGTACATGCGGGTGACCGGTTGCGCGGCGTGCGGTGGTCAGCGGCTCAATCCGCAGGCCCGGGCCGTGACCCTGACCACGCGGTCGCCGCGCTTCACCGACAAACCGCAACGCACGTTGCCCGAACTCTGCGCCTTGCCTGTTTCCGATGTGGCCGAGTTCTTCACGGCGTTGGAGCTGACTCCTACCCAGCAAATCATCGCCGAAGAGGCCCTCAAGGAGATTCGTGGGCGTCTGGGATTCCTCAAAAACGTGGGGCTGGACTATTTGACCTTGGACCGCACCGCGCCCACGCTCTCCGGCGGCGAGATGCAGCGGATTCGGCTGGCGGGCCAGATCGGTTGCGGACTGGTGGGCGTGTTGTACATCCTCGACGAGCCTTCCATCGGCCTGCATCCCCGCGACAACGACCGCTTGCTGGAAACCTTGGCTCAACTCCGCGACCAGGGAAACACGGTGGTGGTGGTCGAGCACGACGAGGACACGATGCGGGCCGCGGATTGCATCGTGGATTTTGGGCCGGGGCCAGGCGTGCGGGGTGGAAAGGTGGTGGCCGCCGGGCCGTTGGAAAAAATCCTCGCGGAACCGGAGAGTCTGACGGGGCAATATCTGTCCGGCCGGCGGCGGATCGAGGTCCCCCAATACCGCCGCCCGGTGGGCGAAAAAAAGCTCATCGTCCGCGGCGCCCGCCACAACAACCTCAAGAATATCGATGTCGAAATCCCCCTCGGCGTGTTCGTTTGCGTGACGGGCGTTTCGGGCTCGGGCAAGAGTTCGCTGGTCGACGATATTCTCGTCGAGGCCTTGCGCCGCGACCTGAACGGCGGGCAAGGTGTTCCCGGTGTCCATGACAAGATCGAGGGCCTGGAACACCTCGACCGCATGATCGCCATCGACCAATCGCCGATCGGCCGCACGCCGCGTTCCAACCCAGCCACCTACATCAAGGTTTTTGACGAAATTCGGGCCCTCTTCGCCCAAATGCCCGAGGCCAAGGCCCGCGGGTACAAGCCGGGCCGCTTCAGTTTTAACGTGCCAGGCGGGCGGTGCGAGGCCTGCGAGGGCAACGGCGCCAACAAGCTGGAGATGGACTTCCTGGCCGACATGTGGGTCACCTGCCCCGTGTGCGAAGGTCACCGCTTCAACCGCGAGACGCTCCAGATTCGCTTCAAAGGCAAGTCGATCGCCGACGTGCTCGAGATGGACGTCCAGGAGGCGCTGGCCCATTTCGAGAACATCCCGCACGTGCGGCACATGCTCCAGACGCTCCACGACGTGGGGCTGGACTACATGAAACTCGGGCAGCCGTCGCCCACGCTCTCCGGCGGCGAGGCCCAGCGCGTCAAACTCGCCCGCGAGTTGGTCAAAAAAAGCACCGGCAAGACGCTCTACATCCTCGACGAGCCGACCACGGGCCTTCACTTCGCCGACATCCAGTTGCTCCTGAAGGTCCTGCACGGTTTCGTCGAGGCGGGCAACACCGTGCTTGTCGTGGAACACAACTTGGAGGTGGTGAAAACCGCTGACTGGGTCATCGACCTTGGGCCGGAGGGGGGCGAAGCGGGCGGGTACATCGTGGCCGCCGGCACGCCCGAGGACCTGGCCAACAACGAGGCCTCGCATACGGGTCGGGTGCTCCGGGGGGTGTTGGCTCAGGCCAATGGCCGCTGGGGCAGCGCGGCTGTTCGCCATCCCCGCTCCGGCCCGACCAGTGTCCGCGCCACCCAGGCCCCCGCGCGGTCCACGTTGAGCGAAAAATCCAACGGCCATGGATCCCGCCATGCCGGGTACGTGGATGCAATCCGCGTCCGCGGCGCCCGGCAGCACAACCTCAAAGGGATCGACGTGGAGATTCCGCGGGACCGCATGACGGTTTGCTGCGGGCCGAGCGGATCGGGCAAAAGCTCCTTGGCCATGGATACGATCTACGCCGAAGGCCAGCGCCGCTATGTCGAGAGCCTCAGCGCCTACGCCCGGCAGTTCGTCGGCCAGATGCAGAAGCCCAAAATCGACCACATCGAAGGACTCTCCCCGGCGATCGCCATCGAGCAGAAGCACTCGGGCAACACGCCGCGGTCCACGGTGGGCACGGTCACGGAAATCTATGACTATCTGCGGATCCTCATGGCCCGACTCGGCGAGCCACGCTGTCCCGACTGCAATGTCCCCATCGGCACCCAATCGGCCGACGAGGTGATCGAGAAGATCATGGCCCTTGGGCAGGAGGGTAACGAGCCGCGGGTCTACATTTTGGCTCCCTTGGAAATTCAGGTCGGGGAGAATTACGAGTCGCTGTGGGAGGAGTTGCGTGCCGGCGGGTACGCGCGGATTCGCGTCGATGGGCAAACGTTTCCGCTCGACAGCGCGCCCAAGATCAATCGCCGCCGCCGACACGACGTGGAAGTGGTGATCGACCGCGCGACCGTGCGAGCGGAGGCCCGCAGCCGCATCGCTCAAAGCGTGGAAAACGCCCTAGCCCTGGGGCGGGGCGTGGTCCGGGTGGCGCATGTCCGCGAAGACCTGCCGGAACCCAACTGGCGCGTGGATGTCCACAGCCAGCACATGGCCTGCGAGCGTTGCGGACGGAGCTTCGAGCCGCTCTCGCCGCACCATTTCTCGTTCAACAGTCCGTTGGGTTGGTGCCCGGCCTGCGAGGGCCTGGGAGTGCAGACCGGCGCGAATCCGTTGGCGCTGTTGCGCGATCCGAAGCTCTCGTTGGCCGAAGGGGCGGTGGCCCTCTGGCCCAGCCCTTCGAGTCCCATCTTTTCGCTCATGCTCGAAGCCTGGTCCCGCGCCACCGGAGTGCCCATCGACGTTCCCTTCGAGCAGCTCGGGGCGCGGCACCGCCGCCTGGTGATGCATGGCACCGGCGAGCAGTGGTTCGAGGTCCGTCTGCCGCCGAGCGTTCCATGCAGGGCTTCGGCGACGGCGGTATCCCAATCGCTTGAAACGCCAACAGATTCCGGCGCGACCGTTTTCCCCGATGCGCCCGCAGAAGCGAAAAACCCAAGGACGGTCTTTCGTTTCCAGTACAAAGGCTTGTACCCCGCCTTGGAAGAGGCGAGCCGCCTGTCGCCCGGTTTTCGCAACAAACTGGAGCATCTGGTCGACGAGGTGGAATGCTCGGTGTGCAACGGCAGCCGCTTGCGCGACGATGCAGCGGCCGTGCAATTCAACGGGCGGACGATCGACGAGATTTGCCGCCGTCCGCTCGGTAAGCTGCTGGAAGATTTCAAGGCCTGGAAACCCACGCCCGCGCAGCAGAAGATCGCCGGGGAGGTGATCCGGGAAATTGTCACGCGGTTGCAATTTCTGGTGGACGTGGGGCTGGACTACCTCACGCTGGCCCGGCCCGCGCCCACTCTCTCCGGCGGCGAGGCCCAACGCATTCGCTTGGCGGCTCAGGTGGGAAGCGGCTTGTGTGGCGTGCTGTACGTGCTCGATGAGCCGACGATCGGTCTCCACCCGCGCGACAACCGCCGCCTGCTCGACGCCTTGCGCAAGCTCCGCGACTTGGGCAACACGCTGGTTTTGGTCGAGCATGACAGGGAGGTGATCGAGAGCGCGGACCAGTTGCTCGATTTCGGGCCCCGCGCGGGGCGCGAAGGCGGCGAAATCGTGGCTCACGGCCCGCCCGACCAACTCGTCAAGGTCCGCGGCTCCGTCACGGGGCCGTATCTGTCGGGCACGAAGGCCATTGCCGTGCCCACGAATCGCCGCATGGCGTCGCGCCACGCGTTGGTCCCGCGGCAGATTCCCGCAAAGCGTCCTGGTCGGACCAAGCCCCGCGTGGCGAGCGCGGGGCGCACGACCCCGATGGAATCTCAACCGCCCGGCGGAGGCTGGTTGGAGATCCTCGGCGCGCGGCACAATAACCTGAAAAACATCGACGTGCGTATTCCCCTGGGCACGTTGACCGTGGTTACCGGCGTAAGCGGCAGCGGCAAGAGTTCCTTGGTGGAGGACGTTCTGTATGCTGCCCTGGCCAGGCATCTTCACCGCGCCAAAGCGTTTCCCGGGGCCCATGATGGGATTCGCGGCCTGGACATGATCAACAAGGTGATTCGGGTCGATCAACAGCCCTTGGGGCAGACGCCGACGTCGAATCCCGCCACCTTCACCGGGGCGTTCGATCTGATCCGCCAGCTTTACGCCCAACTGCCCGAGGCCAAGCTCCGCGGCTTTTCGCCGCGGCGGTTCAGTTTCAACGTGCCGGGTGGGCGGTGCGAAAAATGCGAGGGCAACGGCCAGTTGAAGATCGAGATGCACTTTCTGCCCGACGTCTGGGTGGAGTGCGACGCCTGCCGCGGACGCCGCTACGAGCCGGAGACCCTCTCGGTCAAGTTCCACGGGCACTCGATTGCCGACGTGCTGGATATGCCCATCGGCGCAGCGGTGAAACTCTTCGAGAACATCCCCAAGATTCGCCGGATTTTGCAGACGCTGTGCGACGTCGGGTTGGATTACTTGACGCTCGGCCAGCCTGCCCCGACCCTCTCCGGCGGCGAGGCCCAGCGGGTCAAACTCGCCGCGGAGCTTTCCCGGCCCGATACCGGCCGCACGCTCTATCTCTTAGACGAGCCAACTACGGGGCTCCACTTCGAGGACCTGGCCCGGTTGCTCGACGTGCTCCACCGGTTGGTCGATTTGGGTAACACGGTCGTCGTCATCGAGCATAACTTGGATGTCATCAAGACCGCCGATTGGGTGATCGACTTGGGCCCCGAGGCCGGTCAGGAAGGCGGCTACGTCGTTGCAGCGGGCACGCCTGAAGATGTGGTCGAACACGCCCGCCGGGCCGAAATCGAACAATCCGCCCGCCAAGCCCAGGCAACGGGCAACGGGACGCAAAGTTCCGCAGTCGAAGGCCAGGCCGACGCTTCCGGGACGAAGCCTGCGAAGAGCCGGCGTCGAAGCAAAAGCGTGCCACTTCCCGAGGCGACTCCAAATCCCCTGTTCCGCTCCTACACCGGCGAAATGCTGGCCCCGGTGCTTGCCGCAGGCCCGTTCGCCCCGCGGAAGACTCACGATTTCGCCGCCGAACAGCAAAAAGGCGAGCGGGATTTGGAAATCCACGAAGTCGGTCGCGAGGCCAAAATGCCTTGGGAAATCGACGGACGACGCTGGCATACCCAAGACCGCCGCAGCCGCTCCGGTACGCCCTGCCGCTGGGACGGCCGCATCCTGGCCGAGGTCGTCGATCGCATCGAGAAGTCCGATCTTTTTAGCGCAGCCGACTGGAACCAACGGAGCGTGGTCGAAATCCGCGGGGCGAAGAAAACGAATGGCTGGTTCTTCCATGCCATTACGTCCGAAGAGTGGCTCTTGAAGATGAAGTTCCGCACGGCGCGCAACACGTTTCGCCAGGACGAGTTGGCGGCCAAACTCGAGCTGAAGCCGCTCAACGAAATGCCCGATTTGCCGCTTTACGGCACCGAACCGCGGGTCAAAGTGCAGAACCTCCGCGGACCGTGGCAGGAAATCGAGCTCCGCGTCCACAGTTTTCAGGAGATCGACCGGCCGGCGTTCTGGGAGTTCCTCGACCGCGCGATCGGGGGTTTCCGATCCTTCACCGAACGGGCGAGGTTGAAGCCTGACGACATCATGCCTTGGAAGGTGTTAGGCCGCAAATGGCACTTTCTCCGCCGAGGATTTCTCCAAGGCGGACCGCCGCAATGGGACGTGGAAGTGCTGGAAGAACTTTGCCGCTTGATCGAGGCCACGGCCCCGGGCTGTCGTTTCGGCTGGGAAAACAAGGTCGTCGTCCCCGTCCACGTGCCAGGCCGCAAAAAGCCCTGGGCCGGTGTGGTGACCAAAAAACCCGACGCCGTCCACTTGATCCTCATCGGTCCCAAGAATCGTTTCCCGCTGGGCCGCGTGACCGGCCTGGGGTTTGAGCCAAGTATCGACGGTCAACGGACCGACGAGGATCGCATCCGGCTCAAGTTTCGCTCCCAAGAGGACCTCGGCCGGGGCGACCTCCTCGACTTTCTCAAGGAACACCTCCAAGCCACGTTGAGCAACTCAGCTTCGAGGAGTTCTAACCCCCGGTGACGATCTCCTCCAAGGCAGTCATTAATCCCGAAGCATGCTTTCGAGGGTTATTGAAGACCATCGCTTTTCGCGATAAACATGGGGCTGTTGAGAACACGGCGATTGTTTCACTCGAGGATCATCCCGCGCAATCGCGCGAGCTGGTCCGATCGAAAGTCGGCGGCAAAACTTGGCTCAGAAGGGTGCGTTCAGATTGAAGTCTCCTAATTTTATGAAAGAGATAACAACGTGAACGGCACGGAGCGAATCCGCCGGGCCATACGGCGAGAAAGCGTGGACCGCGTCCCGGTGATGTGCCAGTTGTCGATTGGCCATTACCTGTTGAACACCGATGTTCGCCCGGCCGAACTATGGTTCACCAGCGAGGGTTTTGCCCGGGCGCTGATCACGTTGGCGCGGCGCTATCGGTTCGACGGGATTTTGATCAACTTGCCTGGCCGCGATCCGGAGTGGATGCGTTGGGTCAAGCGGATCGAGGACCACGCCGACGGCAGCCAGACCGTGCATTTCGTCAACGGCGACGTGGCGCAATGCCCGGCCGACGATAATGTCCAGCATTTTCCCGCGGGCGGGCCGCGTCGCCCCACCATCGATGAGGTCGACCCCGACGAAATCTATTATGACGATCCGCACGCGCTGGGCGGGTTGAAATACCCTTATTATTTCGGGCTGGAGCCGTACCGCGGCGACCGCGCCCGATGGTGGCCCGACTATATGTTCCGCACCATCGATCTGGTGCTGGCCGAAGTGGGCGGGGAGCTTTCCGTTCACAGTGAAATCTTCTCCCCATTCACGCAGCTCATGGAGTTGTTCGGCTATGAGCAGGGCCTGATGTACCTGATCGACGAACCGGACAAATGCCGGGCGATCCTCGCGGCGTATGCCGAGGGAGCGGCCGACCTCGGCGTCCAGCAGGCGCGCCGCGGCGTCGATGCGGTGCTGATCTCCTCGGCGTTCGCGGGCGGCGGGTTCATCTCGCCCCGTCAGTACCGCGCCTTCGTTCTTCCCTACGAGGCGGAAGTGGTTCGCCGCATCCGCGCCGAGGGCGTTCCCGTCTACACCCACACCTGCGGCGACATCGGCGACCGGTTGGAATTGATGGCCGAAACGGGCATCGACGGGATCGACACACTCGATCCCCCGCCGCTGGGGAGCGTCGATCTGGAGGACGCCAAGCGCCGCGTCGGCGACCGGGTGTTTTTCAAGGGCAACATCGATCCCGTGAATACGCTCCTGAGAAAATCGCGGGAAGAGGTCCGGCAGGACGCCTTGCACCGCCTGGCCGTGGGCAGCCGCGGCGGTGGTTATATCCTTTCCAGCGCGTGTTCGGTCTCGCCGCGCGTCCCGCCGGAAAACCTCACGGTCCTCGCCGAGGCGAGTGAGGCGTTCGGCCCGGTCGGATGACCGAGGGTTGGCAAGAGCAGGCTTGACGAGGGGAGGGCTTGATGGCATCCACAGCATCCGACGACAATCGCGGCGAAACGGGTTCCGCGGAGGAGTCGGCCCAGGTTCTACCTTCGCCAAGCTCCGCCGTTTCTGCGGGACAACCGGCTCGGCTGGAGAACGCCTCTGACGGCGAGTTCCGCGCCGCCTTGGCTCGACACGGCGTCGAACTGCCCGACGAACAGGTCGAGCAACTTGCGCGGTTCCGCTGCCTGCTCTGGCAGTGGAACGCGAAGCTGAACCTGACGCGCCACACCGATGATGAGAAGTTCGTGGGCCGCGATGTCCGCGACAGTCTGGCCTTTGCCCAGGTCTTGAAGCCGCGGGAAAAGGTGCTGGACGTGGGAACGGGCGGGGGCGTGCCGGGCGTGATCTTGGCGATTGTCCGGCCCGATCTGAACATCTGGCTCTGCGACTCGGTGGGCAAGAAGGCCGCGGCGGTGGCCGAGATCGTCGCCCAGCTCAAGCTCAACGTCCCGGTGATCCACGGCCGGGCCCAAGACCTGCTCGGTCCCTCGGTGTACAACAGCCTGGTGGTTCGCGCCGTGGGGCGGCTCAAGGAAATCCTCCAATGGTTCCGCCCCCACTGGGAACACTTCGATCGGTTGCTCGCCTTGAAAGGCCCGGCCTGGGTCGAAGAACGCGGGGAGGCCCGGCACTACGGGCTGATGAACGACCTCGCCTTGCGCAAGCTCCTCAGTTACCCCCTGCCGGGCACGCATTCGGAGAGCGTCTTGTTGCAGATTTGCCCCAAGGACCGCATGGTCGATGACAAGACCTGCCGCCTGACACCGCTCAGGTAGCTGTAGCTGCTTCCTGGCACGTTGCGGAATTAAGCTCCGTGGTGGCCGTGGCGCGGAGCAGCCGCTGCTCTTTGTCCGCGTCCAGCCCGTGGCGAAGGGCCAAGGTCTGCGGCGACATGGCGCCGAGGCGAACAAGGATCTGGTCGGCTTGGGCCTCCCTCAGCCGGTCGCGCACGGCGAGCGAGGGCGGGATGCCCTCGATGTCGACTCGGCGCAGGGCATCGCGGGGCAAGCGGCCGGCATCGATCGCCGCGGCGATCACCCGCTGGAACAGCTCCAGGTCGTCTTCGATCATCTCGTGCTGCAAGCGTTGGAACATCCGCACGGCAGGGCCCTCGGCCACCATCGTCGAGGCGTAGTTGGCGTTCGAGGCGTCGCTGGTGAGCATGAACTCGGGCATCACCAGTCGGGCGGCGATGGCGCGGAGCTCGGCCTGGAGGACCACGACGTATCGCGCCGCGTCGATCGAGGCGGCGGGGAACTGATACTCGGTTCCGGCCGATGCGTCGAGGATCGTGCCCGGCGCATAGCGTTGGAAGAGGCTCGCACGGCCCGACGGCCCCCCGACACTGGCCTCGGCCTGGCTTTGAACGAACTGCTGCACCGTGCTCCGCGTGCCCGAGGAATGTTTGCGGATGATCGCGATGGCCGACTGGATGCCGGCCACCACGCTCATGTTCCGCAGCAGCTTCTCCGCCCGCCGAAGGTTCTTCTGCACCGGGTAAAACAGCGGCAGCCCGCGCTTCACGTTCGCGTCCACGTTGGCCTTGCGGTGCTGGATGCGTGCGGCCTCGACGAACACGCCGTCGATGTAGTAGCCGCGCACGGTCTCCACGTCCTCGGGATCGGTCTGAATGCCGAAGCTGGCCGAGGGGTCACCGGCCAGGCGGGGCGGCGTGGCGACTTGAGACGGTTCCACGAAGCGGAGGCGCGTCAGCCCGTTGGGTTCGACGAACAACCGCAAAAAGACCTCGCCGTCTCGATCGCGGCGGCGGAGGATTTCTTGTTGCCGCTTATGCCATTGGTTCGCCCGGATGAACTCGTCCAAAACCGCTTGGACGGCGCGGACCAGGGATTCGTCGGTCTCGGTCGGGTCCCTGGCGATCACGCGATAGGCGTGGCCGCTGCCCACCACGTAAGAAATGCGGTTCTCGTGGCCGTTGATGGCAAACTCGTTGCTGGCGGCCAGCGCCCGGCATTGTTCCCGAATCTCGGCGAGCTGCCGCTCATTCGAGAACGGCACGCCTGCCGTCGCTCCGGTCAGATCGCTGCCGATGGCGCTCCATCGGGTGCCGTCGGCGTCGTAGAAGGGCTCGGCCGGGTCCACGAAGTTGTCCCAGACGTCCTCGAAAATCTCCAGGAAATGCCGTTCGAGTCGCGAAGCATCGCGGTCGCCAGCTTGATCGGCCGCGGACGCAAGCGTTTCTGGCGAGGCTGTGTTCATGGATGGGTCCTCGAATTGCCATGCGGGATGGACGAAGGTTCAGGGGGATCAGAAAAAACTTGGGCGGTTTCTGCTCATGTTTTCCGTTTTTCACTCCATGTGCCGGATCAGTCCACGTGCAAGTGGTGGCCCAGGCTGTCCGCGGCCGACTGGGACTCCAAAAGTTCGCTGGCCAAGCGCAGGGCCATCTCGGCGGCGTCGGGACCGTCGTCGTGGTCGCCGACCGGAAACGTGCGGAGCTGCTCGACCAACAGCCGGGTCGAGGGCGACTGGGCTTTGAAACGCAATCGCCGGCTGGACAAGTAAGGCCCCAAACGCCGGATCCGCACCTGCTTGTTCAGCCGGTTGTCCAAAAGCGAAGGCCGCGCGCCCAGAATCCCCTGGCGTTGAAACTCGGCCTCGAATTCCGGGGCCAGCAATTGCTGGAACTGGTTGGCCTCGATGCCGAAGGCGTCGGGCCGGAAGCGGCGACACAGCGCCACGCCGTCGGCGACCATCTGCGAGGTGGGCCGCCGGGCAAGGTCCGCCTCCAGGTAGATCACGCCGTGGCGGTCGACCCCCAACAGCACGTAGGCCGAATAGTCGCTCCTGCGGGCATCGCTGCCCTTGCTCGGGTCCAGGGCGATCGTCTTGACCACCAGTTCGTTGGGCCAGTCGTGGAACCAGATCGCCTCGTCGAAATAGGCCTCGGGCCATTCGCAGAGTTCCGGGTGGATGGGCGAGTTCTGCTTCTCCCGCTCGAAGGCCCCCCGACCACTCTCGGCCCTCATGCACATCAGCGTGTAGAGGTCCTCTTGTTCTGGCCAAAGGACCGCGGCATTCTCGTCCATTTCCGCGCGATGGGCCTGGTAGAAGGCCCAGGCCTGTTGCCGGGCCGCGGGATTCTCCGCATCGGTGTAGATTTCCTCCCATTGCTCCCATAGCGACATGTTCTTCGGCCAGCGGACGATGGCGGGAAAGATTCGCGAGGTCCAGCCCGGGGTGTGGTGGAGTTGCATGGCCAGGGCTTCGCGGTGCAGGGCCGTGGCCAGGTTCACCACGTTCGTCGTCGACGTGCCCGCCTTCAACAACGTGCCGTGGAACCAGGTGCGGGAGCGTTCGCGTTGGAGGGCCGAGAGCATGTGGCCGTCGTTTTCCAGGTCGTCGCAGAGGATGAGGCTGGGGCGGTTGTGGCGGTGGCGTCGGCCACGGATCCGCTGGCCCGTGCCCAAGGCCTCGATCCGCACGCCGTTGCGAAGCTGGATCGCCCCGGCCCGCCAAACGGGGCCCTTGCCCACCGCGGCGGGATAGGCGGCGGCCAGTCGGGCGTTGTCCTCAAGCTCCCACTGGATGTTCTCCAAGTGGGCATGGGCCTGGCGGCGGGTGTCGGAAATGATCCACACGTAAGGTTCCAAGCCTTCCACCGCAACGCGCAAGACGTAGGCCAGCGTGGCCACCGTGGACTTGGCCCCGCCGCGCGGCGCGAGCAGGTTGAGCTTCGTGCCGCGGCGGCGCGACATGGCGTCGAGGCGTGCCGCCAGCCACCGGTGCATCTGGGATGGCGGCTTGGCGAAGTGGTGCGGCAAATGCCAAGCGGCCCAGCGCAAAAGCGTGTCCGGCCCGGGCTGGGCAGCCAGGCTCCGTCGGGCCGCGCCGTGGGCCTGGGCCAAGTGGTCGCGGAAGCCGCGAAGCAATTCCGCCGACCACTCCGCGCCGTCCCAACCAGACCAGTCCATCTCACGAGCCGTCATTTTGGCCTTCCTCCGCGGCTTGGTTGGCCGATGGCGATCGGTTCAGCCCAAGCCGTGCCAGCAGCCGATCCAGGGCCTTGACCACCCGTTTGCGATACGCCCCGACCGGCAGCTCCGCCACTAGGACGTCGGCCAGTTGCAGGAGCAAGGCGGCGATTTGCTCGGGCGTGAGGGACCGCGGCGGTCGCTTGGCGAAATCCTCGGGATTGATGCGTTCCAAGGCCCAGGCCGCGGCCCGCCAGTATTGCTCCTTTTTCGCTGCGTTGCGGATCCGCTGAAGATACTCGATCTCCGAGGCGTGTTCCGCGCGGCGGAGTTGGGCGGCGAACTCGGGGTCCCGGTCGGCCGTGTTCAGGATCGTCTTCGGCGAGCAGCCCACGTAACTTGCGGCCGTGCGCCGGCTACAGCCCATGGCGACAATCGCCAAAATCTCGCGCTTCTTGACGTGATCGAGCACAGGGGGGCGACCGATCTTCGGCACGTGCGAAGTCCTTTGTGAACGGGCGTTGGGCAAGGGGTCGTCTACAGCAGGCCGACTCCATGCGTGCGACATCGGGCCGAACGCTACCGGTTGTCGGCCCCTTGCCGATGAGTGACGGCGGATGGCCCAGGCGGACCAAGGTATTCAAAGGAAACCACCGCCCGCCCCGCGGAACCGCGATAGCCAAAACACGGGACGGACGGCGAGCCTTGGCGTTTCACGCCCACGGTTCGCCACGCGGCCGAGCGGCGGCAATGCGCCAGCAGGGCTGGATGACTCGCGGTGACGCTGATCCGATGCCCCTGGCCGCGATGCCATTGGGCCACGGCCTCCAGCACCGACATCCCAATGCCCATGCCTTGGTAGTCCGGCAGGGTCACGATCCGCGTTACCCGCCAATGGCCTCGGCGGCCGAGCATGGGCAGCGTGGCGCAGAACGTGGTCGGCGATCGATCCCAGACTGCCAGAAAACACCTCGCCCCCGGGGCCAGCGACCCGCTCAAATAGTGATGACGCGCAAACATCGGCCACGCGGCACGGTGAGACCGGAAGATTTCCACCCGGATCGGCGGTCGTGGAAGACGCCTCCACGAAAAGGTTTTCGTCGCCATATCAAGGACCCAATCGGGCGCGAGCCAGTCCGTCACGTCGTAGTGGCAAGTCACTGCCACGAACCGACGCGGGATCCGGCCGGACCGAATCGCCTTGGCGATCGCCACGGACATGGCCCGGGCCACCTGGCGGTCCACCACGCTGGTAAACTCGTCGAAGACGACCAAGGGACTGTCGCCGCTCAGGCGGAGACGCGTGGAAACGGGAGGGACGTTGCGGCCCTCTTCTTCTGCTTCATTTTCGGGTCTGGCCCTCGCGCCTGCCTCGGCCAAGGCCCGGGCCAAGTCGCAGCGGAACTGTTCGCCATTGGAGAGGACCTGATACGGTTTGATCCAACTGGGCGGCGAGCTGAACCCTACGGCGGTGAACAAGGCGATCACCTCGCGGATGGGTAGATCGCCTAGACCGTCGATCACCGCCCGGTCCGCAGGCCACGGTCTTCGGCGGTAGAGCCAGGGTCCGAAGAGCTTCGTAGCCAGTGCCGTCTTGCCGCTGCCCGACGGTCCGACGATCAGGCCGATCCTCCAGCCGTCGCCCAGCTCGGGAATTTCCAGGCGAAACCGCTCCGTGGCCCGAGCGGCAAGCGGAACGTCGAACATCCCAGCCACTTGCTGGACGCGAAACGAGTCGTACACCGGGCAGGTCAGCGTCAGGTCGATTTGCGGCATGGAATCTTGGGCTATTGTTTAAGGCAGGGGGGCTTGCAGGTCGCGGCCGCGGCCTGCGCTCGAAGGCCATCAAAGCGTGAGCAACCGGCACTTGCGGCCCTCGGCAGTGAGCCGCTCGAACACCTCGCGTTGGTCGGCCTCGTCGCGGCACTCGACGACGACTTGGAAGGCCTCGGGCAGATGGACTTCGGGCGGGGCAGCGTGGTTTTCGTCAGGCGCAGCCGCCTCGTGTTGCGCAAGCAGTTCATCCCAGACGGCCTGCAACGCCGGGCTTTCCGTTGTCACTTCCGCCAAAAGCTCGGCCAGGACTTGTTCGTGGGTCTCGGCCATTCCCGCCAGCGGATCCAGCGTCGCGAGCAGCTTGGCAGCCTCCTGTTCATCCACGTCGAGCACCAGCACCGGCACTTCCTGGTCCGGCGTGGTCTCCGCACGCAGATGGCCGTCGATCAACTCCAGCGAACCGTCGGGGAGTTCCCGGGCCAACAGGGCGTCGGCATAGCCGATCTCGGCCAGCACGCCCCGCAAGGCATCGCGTTGGTTTTGCGGGTGGACGCGCCAGTTCCTGGGATTGGGACGCAACTGGGAGGCCGGCACTCGGCGAAGCTCTTTGATGCGATCTCGAATCTTCATGGCAGCAACCTGGGAATGTTGGGCGATGGTCGATGTTGTTGGAACCGTTGGCCTGCTGTCTCTTCCCTTGCACGGACTCAGGACAAAACAGCCAAGGGTGAGCGGCGGGCCGCCGTCCGTTGTCGGCTGGCGCGTGGCGCTACGGTGGGGCGTCAATCTTCCAACTCGCGGAGGCGCTCCACGGCGTCGGCCAGTTGGACTCCGTACGTGTCCAGACGCGATTGGTGTTCGATGCACATGCGGAGTCGTTCCTCGTGCGCCGTGGTCAACTTTTCGACTTTTTCGCACAGGGCAGCAACTTGGGAGGCCACCACGGCCAGCTTCGCGTGCAGCGACACGATCCCCGGACCGATCACCACCGCAGCCGAGATGGCGACGCCGAAAAGCGAAATCCAGTCATGGGCATTCATGGAAATATCCTCGTTTGCTGGAAGGAAAAGCGCCGTCCTGCGGCGGAGGAGTTTTACGGCACAAGGGTAAACTGATAACGATAAAAGGGGCTGCGGGCCAAATCGGCCGGTTCGGTCATGCGGTCGGCGAGGAAGGGGACCGGGTCCACGCCCCCGCCCAACCGATCCGCCATGGCACAGGCTTGGCTGCAAAAAGGCGGTCGCCGCCTGCCAAGGCGATCGTCCGCCCCAGCCCGAAGGAACCGCCGCACCACCGGCAGATGCCACAAGGCGACCAGCACTAGATTGAGGTAGCCGTAGTCGCAGCCCGCCAAACGACGCATGTACTGGACCGCGCCACGGCGGTCATAGTGCGGCCAGCGATTCTCGGGATTGACCTGGAAGACGTCGATTCGGCCTGGAAAACGTCGGACTTGGCTAGATAGCGTCACGGCCCGGCCGCCGCACCACGCCCGCACCTCCAGGCAGAAAAGATCCTCGTCCCACCAGGCGGCCTTGGCGGCGTGGCTGTGTTCTCCCCGGCCCGCGGCCGCAATCCAACCCCGGCGGCGAAACAACAACAGGTCGCCGTCCCGGATGCGATGGCGGACCTCACGGTAAACGACGTTTCGACGATTCAAGAACGGCATGGCGATTTTGGTTGACGCGGGCCGTGCCCGCAACGGATGTAAAGAGGAACCACCGGCGCTTGGGCCTATCCCAAAAGCCCCTCGGTAGAGGGCTTGGAAAGTCCCCTCTCCCTTGGGGAGAGGGTCAGGGTGAGGGCCCAAGATGTTTACCACGATCCGCAACGTTACTCGTCCCAGGCCTGGCGCAGTCGGCGGGCATGGATTTCCTCGTAGCGGCGGCGAAACTCGCCGGTCAGCTCGATGCGCAACGTGTCGTCTTCGGCGGTCTCATCGCGTGGGCCGCCCAGGCAGCGGATCCAGCGCCGCACGCGGCAGGCCCGGCACGGGGCCGGAGTTACAGCGCCGCACTCCGGGCAGCGCTCCAGCCTTGCTTGCGGCTCCAGGTCGCCCTCGGCCGACGCCCCATATCGCCGCCGCCATCGCCCCCGGGCGATGTTCGCTACGGTGCCCCGACTGACGCCCGTGGCCCGGGCAATCGCGCGCATGCTCTCTCGACCAGACGCCAACCGCCGCCGAACCGCTTCCGCTAAAGCTTCCGAGATCATGGCTTCGTTTCCTGAAAAACGCGCGGCGTGGTTAACGCCGCTCGCAGTTATCAGACGCAACAAGCCCGCCGCCGAAAAGTTGTTCCAGCGACGGGCTCATGCGATGCCTAGGCCACGCGGCCCCAGGCCCTACCGACACCCAAATAGTGTACATCAGTATCGTATCCCTCCGGCCTCTTGTCAAGGCTTTTCCTTTCCTTCGGGGGCGGTTGATCGCTGGGGAATACTTCGCGGCGGGCAGAGAGGACTGGGCTCGGCGAGCCTAACCGCCGGACAGACAATCGGTTGCGATAAAAAGTTTGAAATCACTCCGATTCTGACCCAAGATGGAAGTAGAGGGAGCCGGAGGGCCACCGCGGCGGTACGATACCCCGTTTGCGGGTCCAAGCGGTTCCCGCTCGCTACTTCGCGGAGGCAGCGCGACCACGCTCGCCAGGCGGCAGGCGGCCTTTGTACGACCACCTCCAACCGAAGTTCTTTTGTCACATGGCAACAGAGAGGAGAACTCCATGCATTTGGCAATCGTGCTGGCCCTGGGATTGTTCGGCCAGAACATCGACGTGTACACCGCCGAGGATACGCTCGACCAGTGGGAGCAAGGCCTGCTGGAATCGAAGTGGGAATGCCGCGACCCGAAGACCGGCGAGCCCCGCATGTTGCTCGTCTTGAAGTGCTGGCCCGTCGATTACCGCGTGTTTCAACTGGTGATGCGCAATCCTTGGGAAGGCTCGTCCACGCCGCGGGTCGAGGCTTGGACCGGAACCTATAAGATGATGTCGCGTCGTTACGACAACAATCACCTCTCCGAGCAAGACTCGATCCAGATGGTCCGCTTGTCGTTCGACCAGCATTGGGTGCCGATCGAGCGGGGCCATTACTGGCCGCCGGTCCACGAGGATCCGTGGCGACTGCGCCACGATGGGCTTTCACCGTTGACCCTGGCCGGGGCTTTGCAAGCCGAAAAGCGACTGCATTGGTCGGAGGAGATCAGCTACATCCACTGGGCCGAGCACAAGGACTTCAAACAGTTCTTCGCGGAACTGGTCTTCGACGCCCCCTACCTCCGCAAGGACTACACGGCCACCTCGGAGAGAATGAAGTTCTTCCTCCGCTCCGACTCGATCAAGAAGGTCGGCTGGTGGAGGGTGGGGACCGAGCAGACGTTCACTGCACTCAAGAAACTCCACCAAGGCGCGGTCCACGGTGAGACGGTCACCGATTGGCGACCAGGCGAATGAGCCGAGGGCGGGGGGGCGTTGCGCCGGCATCGAAATACGCCGCCGTTGCCGCGGCGATTGTGACTTCGCCTAGCCTCTTGCCCGCCACCGCGCGGCACAACCGCGGTGTGCGCATGGCCACTTGAAGTTTGACCGCACATCGGCCTTGGGCGTCGGGATCGGGAATGAATCGCCACCCGTGGTCGGTGGGTACCATCGTACCGAACGTCCAAACCGCCCGAGCCACGCTGCCCGGCTCGCTCAAACGCACGACAGCCCCTTGCACCGCGTTGGCCTCGGCCATGGCGCGCCCGGCGGCCATGGCCGCTTCGAGATTTTGACGCCCCCCGCCCCGTGATCCCCAATCCTGGACGGCGGCCAAAACCGCGGCCTCCAAAGCGTTTTCCAGTTGCATGCGGGCCTGCCAGAGGTGGGCCACCTCGGCTACCAAAAACAGCAGCGTTAGTAGGATCGGCAGCACAAGTAGTGTGGCGATGGTGATCACCATCCCGCGGCGCACACGCTTGCCCCCCAGGCGTCGCGCGGAAGCGGCGTGCTTCCCCCCGAAGGGGTTTCCCCAGCGTTCGCTGGTACGATGCCCAGCACCTGTAAACCAGTAAGACGGCTTGACGAAGCGCCTCGGCATCCTCAATTCCCCACCGGCTGGAGCGCAAAGGGGTATGTCACTGAATCTACCAGCCGTTGCCAGGCGAGGTCTAGCCCCAAGGAGCGAAAAAGACGGGGAACGAACTGCTCCAGCCGGGCGGCCACCGTGACCCGAACATACGGCCCCTGAGTCGGTGGCGGAATCTTCGGCACCAGCACCGGCCCGTCGCCCCACGTCAGCACGCGGCGTTTCCCGCCCACATTGTGCTCCAAGACGATCTTCGAGGGCGCCATCCCGTTCATTCCTAACTGCTGCCGCACGATTTCGACCAGCCCTGGAGGCATCTCCTCTGCCCCAGCGAGGAATTCGGTGCGTGAGGCCTCTTCAGCAGCAAGGCGGGCACCGAACGACACGTATTGTGCGCTGCTGAGCACCAGGCCCAACTCGATCAGCGCCAATAGCGTGATCAGCCAGAGGGGCAGATTCCACAGCAGCTCCATCGCGATCGTGCCCGAACGGTGCTTCCGATATGAGAACAACATAGCGGCTAGGAGCGTAAAACCGACAACGGGAAATCTGCCTGGGGGCTCCCCTCAAAGTTAGCTTGGAATCCGATTTCGTTTTCAAGGTCACAGGATCCTTTGCGCAACTTCTTGCCCCCACCGCAGGACCCAAGGCAGGAATCGAGAATGCCTAAGCCAACCTGCCAACTCCTTTGGAAAAATCGCAGCAATCGTTACGATACGAAGAACCGTTGCGTCTGGCGCTGAGTTGGGCTGCTCGCCCTCGAAGTGGCGTCATCTCATTCAGGTCTCCAGTTCCAATCGCTATCGCGGCCCACGCGACCACGCTTGCCGCCCCTTGCGGTACCAAGTAATTTGTAAGCGGAATTGCGCACGAGTCGATCCCGCCTGCGCTGATGCACCTCGGCGCAGCCCCACATTGCCCTAGGTGTCCCCGATTTGCCTTAGAGAGGATCCCATGCGAGGTACATTCCAAGCGACCGTAATTCTCTTGATCTTGCGCGGCGGATTAGCGGGAGAGGCTTGTGCCGAGGTCCGGGCGTGGGAGGGAACGATCACGTTGCCCACGTATCCCTGGGAAGAGGACGTGAACCCGAAGTTCTGGGCCTTAGAGAGCGGGGCCAAGCTCTCGACCACTATCCGCGGCGCAATCTATTACCCGTACGTGGCGCAAGACCACCTCTCGCGGACCAAAGTCGATCGTACTTACAAAGCCCTGTTCCTCGAAAACGAGTATCTCAAGGTCACCTGCCTCCCCGAACTCGGCGGTCGCCTGCACTCCGTGCTCGATAAGACCCAGAACAAACAGATGTTCCACCTCAACCGCGTGGTCAAGCCGGGGATGATCGCCATGCGCGGGGCGTGGATTTCCGGCGGTGTCGAGTGGAACACCGGCCCGCACGGGCACACCGTCACCGCCGTTTCGCCAGTCAACGCCCTGGTCGGCGCGAATCCCGACGGCTCGGCCTTCCTGGAGATCAGCAACACGGAACAGATCTTTCGCACCCGCTGGACCGTGCGGGTAACGCTGCACCCCGGCAAAAAATACCTCGACGAGCAGATTTGCATCGCCAATCCGACGGACGGAATGCACCCGTATTACTTCTGGAATTGCACCGCCTTTCCCAACCTGCCCGGTACGCGGTTCATTTATCCCATGACCTTGGGCACCGACCACAACGCCCGGGAATTCTTCCGCTGGCCGGTGGACAAGGGCCGCGATCTGTCGTGGCTGAAGAACTATGAGACCTACGCCTCGGTGTTCGCGGTGAATTGCACGTATGACTTCTTCGGTGCGTACGACGTGGACCTGGACCGCGGCATCGTCCAGGTGGCGAACCACAACGAACTCGGCGGCAAGAAGGCGTGGACCTGGGGCGAGTGGGACTTCGGCAAGGTGGCCCAAAAGAACCTCACCGACGAGGACGGCCCGTACATCGAGGTGCAAAGCGGCCCGCTGCCCACGCAATCCGATTACGGCATGTTGGGCCCGCGCGAGCAGATTTTCTGGCAGGAGTGGTGGTACCCGGTCCACGGCCTTGGCGATGGGTTCGAATATGCCACCAAAGACGTGGCTGTGCAGCGCGCGGTTCGCAACGGGCGGCTGGAATTGCGTATGCTGGCGACCGGGCAATTTCCGGAGGCCGTTTGCGTGCTGCGCCGTTCAGGCCGTGATCTGGTCCGCACGACGCTGAATCTCAGCCCCAGTGCGCCCGCTTCGGTCATGCTTGCCGAAGAGCCCGAGCAACCGGTCGAGGTAACCATCACCGCGAAAGACGGCGAGGTGCTGGCGAACTTCACCACGCCGTTGCCAATCCCCCAGGTCGATCCGCCCGATCCAGCCAAGTTCCAGGAGAAGCCGGACGATCAGATGACCGTCGAAGAGCTGTATCTCAAAGGACGCAAGCTGGACCGTGAGACCAATCGCCATGGTGCCCGGGGGTATTACGAAAAGGCCCTGGCCCGCGATCCCGGCCACGTGGCCTCGCTCCGCGCCCTGGCCGTGCTCGATTTCGAGTCTGGCTTGTACAAGCAAGCCATCGCGCGATTGGACAAGGCCCTCGATCGGGACAGCGACGACGGTCTTTGCTGGTTCTATCGCGGGGCGAGTCACCTGCGTCTGGCCGCCGCCATGCCCCTTTCCCGCCGCATGATAGGAACGGAGGGCGAGCGGCAGTTCCACGACCATCTCCGCCAGGCCGAGCGCTGTGGCTACCGAGCGGCGCGTTGCGCGGGGACAGCGAGGATCGGCTTTGATCTGGCGGGCCGGGCGGCCATGCGTTTGGGCAATCGGAAAGCAGCGCTCGAGTGCTTTGCCAAGGCCGCGCTCAGCGGCGGGTATGACGCCCGACTTGACGAACACTGGTCCCTGGCCCACGGCAGCGACTTGCCCCAAAGTGCCCTGAGCGGACCGCCGGTCAACAATGACCTTACCGCATTGGTCAAGCGAGCGGCCATCGCACGGAAGAGCGATCCGTCGCTCGTGAACTTCGCCCGCGATGTCCGTCAGTTCCTCGGAGAAGCGGACTTCGAGATCCTGGAAGCAAGTCTTGTGTTTGCCGAGCTGGGGCTGTTTACGGAGGCGAGCCGCCTGGTCGAGGCCGCGTGTGTGGTGGCCGTCCCTCCGGCGAAACGCGGCTTCATGCCGCTTTACTACCTCGCCTGGTATGCTGCGCAAGCTGGCGACGATGCGGCTGCTCGCCGCTGGCTCCAACAAGCGGCCAACACCGACAAGGAAAAGGTGTTCGCCTCGCGGCCGGAGGAGGTCGAGATCCTCCAGTTTGCGATCCAAGAGAATCCCGGCGACGCCCAGGCGCATTTGCAGCTTGGGTGCTTGCTGGCGAATCTGGGGCGTGTGGAGGAGGCGGAGCCGCTGTGGAGGAAGGCCGCGGAGTTGTGTACGCCACCCTCCCCCCCGGCCCCTCTCCCGTCCAACGTGAGAGGGGAGACGGCCGTCGCACCGCCAAAGACGGAAAAAACAGTCGCGCCTTCATCATTCGCCGCCATTGCGGCCATTGCGTGGCGTAATTTGGGTCTTGTGGCGGCGTCAAAAAACGACGCGGCGGGGGCGGAGGCTTGCTACCAAAAGGCGATCGCCGCCCGACCGAGCGATCAGACGCTTTACCGCGATCTGGCCGAACTCCTCATCGCCCAAGGCAAACGGCCCGACGCGATCCGCCTGTTGGAGACCATGCCGGTGTCGGGTATGCGTCGGGCCGAGATCACCATCATGCTCGCCCAGGCCTACGTCGATGAGAAACGCTGGGACGAGTGCGTGAGGCTGCTGGAGTCCACGCCGTACTTCGTCAACTGGGAAGGGCAGGACATCACCTGGCGTCTGTTCAACCGGGCGCACATCGAGCGGGGCCGCCAGCGGTTGGACCAAGGCGATGCTGCGGCCGCGCTGGCCGATTTCGAGGCCGCCTTGACCTATCCGGCCAATCTGAACGTCGGTCGCTCGAACAAGCCCCAAGAGGCCCCAGCCCAATACTGGCGGGGCAAGGCCCTGGCCGCATTGGGCCGCGTCGACGAGGCCCGCGCCGCCTGGCAGGCCGGCGCCGAGGGGGCCGACGTGCCTGGCGTTCAGAACGAATACCGCCAAAAATGCCGCGAGGCCCTAGCTAGCGGCGTGAACTAGGCGGTAGCGGGCCTTGGGGCGAAAAGGCCTTTTCGGAGGGCGACGCGGCCCGATTGTCCTTTCGCCAGTCGAGGAAAACTTGTGGGCGGCTCGGCCAGCGAGTATGCTACCGGTTCACGCCTTGACCGAATCCATCCCCGTTCAACGAAGGGAGCGACCATGCCTCGATCGCGGAACCGTGCTGCAACGAACCCCTCTTCGCGTCGTGATTTTCTCAAGGCCACGGGCCTTGTGGCTGGCGGTGCGCTGGCCGGTGGCCTGAGCATCAGCCGCGCGGCCCATGCGGCCGGAAGCGATGTCTTGAAAATCGGCCTGATCGGCTGCGGCGGGCGGGGGACCGGTGCGGCGGGCAACGCCTTGAACGCCGATCCCCACGCCAAACTCGTGGCGATGGGCGACGCCTTCGCCGACGCGATCGAGCGGAGCCTTAGCGGGCTGAAGGCCTACGGCGATCGAGTCGATGTCCCGCCCGAACGCCGCTTCGTCGGCTTCGACGCCTACCAGAAAGTGATCGACAGCGGGGTGGACGTGGTCCTGCTCTGCGAACCGCCCCATTTCCGACCCCGGCACCTCAAGGCTGCCATCGACGCAGGCAAGCACGTGTTTTGCGAAAAGCCGGTGGCGGTCGATGCCCCTGGCGTGCGGTCCGTGTTGGCTACTTGTGAGGAGGCGAAAAAGAAGAACCTGAGCATTGTTTCCGGGCTCTGTTGGCGCTACCACAACGGCGTGAAGGAGACGATGAAGCGGGTGCTGGACGGCGCCATCGGACGCATCCTCACGATCCAGGAGACCTATCTGACCGGTTTCCTCTGGGAACGCCCGCGAAAGCCCGAGTGGACCGAAATGGAGTTCCAGATGCGCAACTGGTACTACTTCACGTGGTTGTCGGGCGACCACAACGTCGAGCAGCATGTACATAGCCTGGACAAGGCCCTTTGGGCCATGCACGACGAACCGCCAATTCGGGCGTGGGGCCTGGGCGGACGCCAGGTCCGCGTCGATCCCCGCTTCGGCGACATCTACGATCATCACGCCGTGGCCTACGAGTACCCGGGCGTGACCGTCTATGCCTACACGCGCCAACAGGCGGGGGCCTATAGCGACGTCTCCGACATTTTCGTGGGCACCAAAGGCCGCGCGAACATCCTCAAACACCAGATCGACGACCTCGACGGCAAGCCCATCTGGCGTTTCAAAGGCGAAGGCGGCAACATGTACGACTTGGAGCACCAGGCCCTGTTCCAAGCCATCCGCTCGGGCAATCCGATCAACAACGGGCTGTACATGGCCCGCAGCACCATGCTGGCCATCTTGGGCCGGATGGTGAATTACACGGGCAAGGCGCTGACGTGGGAGGAAGCGATCCAGTCGAAACAGGACCTCTCGCCCAAGCGCTATGCCTGGGACGCCGAGCCGCCCACCATGCCCGGCCCCGACGGACGCTATCCAGTGGCCATGCCGGGCGTCACACCATTCGTTTAAGCCGCGGCGGAAGGCAAGTTTCCCGACCGCGCAAGTTACAGCTACACCATTTCGGCCGTTGAGACCTCCGTCGTTGCCCAAGAGCACGTGGCAAGAAGCCGTTGGCGGGGAGTACCCCCGCCAACGCTTGTTGGACTTTTGGCTCGGTACTTTACAGAGGCGATGCTACAGCGACCATCCCTGACGGTACTCGCGTTGCACGTAGCGATTGGCTTCCGGCAGGTTGGTGATTTTCAGGTTGGCCGAGTCCCATTCGATCCGGGCATCGACCCGCTTGGCGATGTTGCCCAATAGACAAATCTCGGTCAACGGGCCGGAATAGGAGAAATCGGCGCCGGCGGGTTCGCCGGTCTTGCAGGCCCGGACCCAATCGGCCTCGTGCGTGCCCTTGACACGGGGCAGCGTCTTCGGCGGCAAGACGGCTTCCTTCATTTTCGCTTCCGGGATGATCCGAGGGCTGTTGCCGTAGACGCCGGCCATGATCGTGCCCTTGGTCCCCTTGATCAGCAAGCCGCCTTCGGCGGGCCATTGGCGGCCGTCCTCCAGTTCGTCGGGCCGGGGCGGGCGCGTCCCCTCGTACCAAGTGAGCTTCAGAGGCGGGAAGCCTGGGCGGGCGGGAAACTTGAACGTGACGATCGCCGACAACGGATGCACTTCGACCGAGTTGCCGCACGAGGTGGCCTCGATGCTGCTGGGTGGCCCCAGTTTCAAGGCGGTGACGATCGGGTCGAGCGTATGCGCTCCGCGGTCGCCCATCATCCCACACCCAAAGTCCCACCAACAGCGCCACGTCAACGGGTGATAGGCCCGATGATAGGGACGCATGGGGGCAGGCCCGATCCAGAGGTCCCAATGGAGTCCCTCGGGAACCGGCGGCGTGTCCTTGGGCCGCTCGCCCCACTGGGAACTCCAGCTCGCATGGCCCCAAGGATAATACGTCAGATCACACCAGGCATCGACCTCGCGGACTTCGCCGATCACGCCCGCCGCCACCCATTCCGTGATCAAGCGGATGCCCTCCATGGAATGGCCCTGGATGCCCATCTGGGTGGCGACTTTGCACTCTCGGGCGACCTCGGCCATGCGCCGCGATTCGTAGACATTGTGGGTGAGCGGCTTCTGGCAATAGACGTGCTTGCCCGCCCGCATCGCGGCGATGGAGATCACGGCATGGGTGTGGTCGGGAGTAGCCACCACCACGCCGTCGATGTCCTTCTGCTTGTCGAGCATCTCACGATAATCGACGTAGACCTTGGCCTTGGGGTATTTCTTGATCGTGCGCGCGGCGTAGGAGAGGTCCACGTCGCAGAGGGCGACGATGTTTTCCGATTCGAGGTTGGCGAGGTTCGCCGCACCCATTCCACCGACACCGATCCCGGCCACGTTCATCTTCTCGCTGGGGGGAATCGTTCTCGGCCCGCCCAACACATGCCGTGGAAGCACCAAGGCCGCGGCCACGCCGGCGGCCGCACCACGCTTGACGAATGCACGTCGATCCAAACGTTGAGACATCTTAGCTGCCCCTCCTGTTAGGGGGTGGGGTGGGCGAAGCAGACTCCGTTTAGGCGATGGCCCGCTCCGACTCCAGGAGCCGCTCCATTCCATCGGTTTGGGCGATTACCGTAACGCCGCTATCGGTAACGACGAAGCCGCGGGCCTCGTCGAGCTGGCGATTGTAGCCGATTTCGACCCCGGCCGGGATGCTCACGCCCTTGTCGATGATCGCCCGGCGGACCTTGGCATGGCGACCGATGTTGACGCCTTCGAAGAGGATCGAGTTCTGCACCAAGGCAAAACTGTTGATCCGCACGCGTGGGCCGAGGATCGACCGTTCGACGTGGCCGCCAGAGATGATCGATCCTTGGCAGACGATGCTATCGGTGGCAAAGCCGCGCCGCTCCCGGTCGGAAAAGACGAACTTCGGCGGAGGCAAATTGGGCTGGTAGGTGCGGATCGGCCACTGCTCGTCGTAGAGGTTCAATTGGGGGTCGACCGCCACTAGATCCATGCTGGCCTCGTAGTAGGCGTCCAACGTGCCCACGTCGCGCCAATACGCGCTCGTCTTCCGGTTTTCGTCGACAAAGGGATAGGCGAACAGCCGATTGGTATGCACTGCCGCGGGGAGGATGTCGTTGCCGAAATCGTGCTGGCTGCCCCGCCGCGTGGCGTCGCGGCAAAGCTCCTCGAAGAGGAATCGGGCATTGAAGACGTAGATGCCCATCGAGGCCAGGCAGTGGGCCTCGTCGCCGGGGATGGGCTTCGGATCGGCCGGTTTCTCCTCGAATCCGATGACGCGACTTTCGGCATCCACTTGGAGTACGCCGAAGCGTCGGGCAGCCTCAGCGCGGGGCAGACGCAACACCCCGATCGTCACATCCGCCGCACGCTGGATGTGGTAATCCACGAGCAATTTGTAGTTCATCTTGTAAATATGGTCGCCAGCCAGGATCACGACATACTCGGGCCGTTCTTTTTCGATGGTGTAAATGTTTTGATACACGGCGTCGGCCGTGCCCTGGTACCAGCTCTCGTCGATGCGTTGCTGGGGCGGGACGACGTCGGCGAATTCGCCGAGTTCCCGACAAAAATATCGTTGCCAGCCCACGCTGATGTGCCGGTCCAGGCTCATCGCCTTATATTGCGTGAGCACCAGGATTTTGCGAAGCCCGCTGTTCAAGCAGTTGGAAAGCGTGAAATCAATGATGCGGTAGACGCCCCCAAAGGGGACGGCGGGTTTGGCGCGGTCCCGCGTCAAAGGCTCCAACCGCAGTCCCTTGCCACCGGCCAAAACAACCGCGACCACTCGATCCATCATCCCATCATCATCCCTTCGCGAAGAAGTCGCTTGTCCGACTACCCCTCATTGTTGATCCCGAACATAAAGTATTGTACCGCGTCTTGCGGTCGCGCCAAAGGTGTTTGGTCAACTTTAGAGACCGACGTTCACGCCGAGCCCTGCCGCGGCCCACTTCCTTCGGAGTTCCTCACCGATGGCAGGCTAGAGCCATCGCTGCTGCCAAAGCTCCAGAACCAGCAACGCCCAGAGCCGGTAGGCGTGGTCGAACCGCCCGGCCACGTGTTCTTCGATCAAGTTCCGTACGGTCTCCGGACGAAACAGCCCGCGCCCCAGGGCCCTGGGGTCCAGCAGGACCTCGCGGGCGAGAGCAGCCAAGGGGCCGCGGAACCAGTGATCCAGGGGAACCCCGAACCCCATCTTCGAGCGGTGCTTGATCTGCTCAGGCAGCAAGTCCGCGAAGGTTTCCTTCAAAATCCGCTTGCCACGCCCCCAGCGGAATTTTGATTCGAGGGGGAGTTTCGCTGCCCATTCGACGACCCGATGATCGAGAAACGGCGGTCGGCACTCCAACCCATGGGCCATCGAGGCGATATCGACCTTCACCATCAAATCGCAGGGGAGGTAGGTGGTCAGGTCCACCAGACTGACGGCCGTGACGGGATCGCGCCGCGAACACAAGGCGGCCCGAGCGGCAAGAAACTCCAGAGGATCCTCCCCCGGCAGAATGGCCAAAAACTCGGGAGTGTAGAGCTGGGCGCGCCGGGTTCCATTGAAGATGGCGATCCACTCCAGATATCGTTCCAGCGGCGGTTTGCGCAGCATCTCGGTAAAGCGCCGCCAGCGGCGAGCGAGGGATTTCTGTCGCGGACTGGCAGGCAATTTCTGCCAGTATCGCCCGGCCAACAACGCCCGCAGCCATCGCGGCAACCGATCGAAATGGCTTCCCAGCCAAACAGCGAGATAGCGGGGATAACCGGCGAACAGCTCGTCGCCCCCGTCGCCCGTCAGGGCCACCGTAACGTGCTCCCGCGTCACTTTCGACAGATACCAGGTTGGCACCGCCGAGCTGTCGGCGAAAGGCTCATCGTAGTGCCAAACGAGTTGGGGCAACACCTCGACCGCGTTCGGCTCGACGCGGAACTCCTGATGCCGGGTGTGGAACCGCTGGGCCGCCTGGGCCGCATAGTGCGTTTCGTCGTATTCGGCCACGGGAAAACCGATCGAGAAGGTCCGCACCGGCTGCTGGCTCAGCTTTTGCATCAGGCCCACGACGATCGTCGAGTCGATCCCGCCCGAGAGAAACGCCCCCAATGGCACGTCGCTTTCCATCCGCATGGCGACCGAGGAGGTCAACAACTCGCGAAGTTCTTCCGCAGCTTGCCTACGCGGCAAACGGTTCTCGCCTTGGAAATCCGGCTGCCAATAGGGCCGGACCTCCAGCGTGCCATCGCGATACACCGCCACGTGCGCCGGTGGGAGCTTGTTAAAACCCCGAAGGATCGAGCGGGGGTGAGGCACATATTGATAGGCGAGGTAGGCGTCGACCGCAGCCGGATCGAGTTCCCGAGGTAGGCCCGGCACTTCCAGCAAGCTCTTCAATTCGCTGGCAAACAACAGGCGGCCCGGCTCTTCGCGATAGACCAACGGCTTTTCGCCCAAGCGGTCGCGTGCGAGGACCAATTGCCGCCGCCGGGCGTCCCAGATCGCTAACGCGAACATCCCGTTCAGCTTCGTGACGAATCCCACGCCCTCGTCCTCATAGAGGTGGACGATGGTTTCGGTATCGCTGCGGGTGCGGAAGCGATGTCCCCGGCCTTCGAGTTGGCTCCGAAGCTCCCGGAAGTTGTAAATCTCGCCGTTGAAGACGATCCAGACCGACTGGTCCTCATTGGCCATGGGCTGATGGCCGCCCGCCAGGTCGATGATCGCCAGACGCCGATGTCCGAGGGCCACGCCAGGCGAGGCCGAATCGCCGCCAAGCTCGGCCGTGTAAGTTCCCTCGCCGTCGGGTCCCCGGTGCGCAAGCACCCGGACCATGCGCCACAGGACTTCCTCCTCGATGCGCTTTTCAGGTCGAGACCAGACTGCTCCGGTAATGCCGCACATCGAGTGG
>CALFBP010000045.1 GCA_937951625.1 uncultured Thermoguttaceae bacterium | reverse complement strand
TTCGCGCGGCCGTGGGCCGCGCAAGCGATCCGGTCAGCGTGGGCTCTGCCGATGTTTTCAATTCCGTGACCGCTGGCGGAACCAGCGGATCAACCGATTGGTCGATTCATCGTGCTTCAATTCGGGCTCATTTGTGGCCTGAAGTTCTGGAAGGATCCGGTTGGCCAGCTCTTTGCCCAATTCCACGCCCCATTGATCGAAACTGTTCACTCCCCAAATCACGCCTTGGACGAAAATCTTGTGCTCGTAGAGGGCCACCAGCTTGCCGAGGGTTTCCGGGTCGAGACGTTCCGCAAGGATCGTGTTGGTGGGCCGGTTGCCGGGAAAGGTCTTGTGCGGCACGAGGTCCAGGCGGGGGGCCTGATTCTTCGTTTTGGCTTGGGCCTCCAGTTCCGCCCGAACCTGGTCGGCCGACTTGCCAAACGCCAGGGCCTCGGTTTGGGCAAACAAGTTGGCCATCAATTTGGCGTGGTGATCGCCCAACGGGTTGTGGCTTTTGGCAAAGCCGATGAAATCGGCCGGGACGATCTTCGTGCCTTGGTGAAGCAGTTGATAAAAAGCGTGCTGCCCGTTGGTGCCGGGTTCGCCCCAAACCACGGGGCCCGTCTGCCAGGCGACGGGCGAGCCGTCGCAACCGATCGATTTGCCGTTCGATTCCATGTCGGCCTGTTGGAGGTACGCCGCGAAACGGCTCAGGTATTGGTCATAAGCCAGTACGGCGTGCGTCTGCAAGCCGAAGAAATTGTTGTACCAAATTCCCAGTAGTGCCAGCACCACGGGCATGTTGCGTTCCAGCGGTGTGTCGAGGAAGTGCTGGTCCATGGCGTGGAAGCCGTTTAACATGCGGAAGAAATTCGTCGGGCCGATGCCGATCATCAGCGCCAAGCCCACGGCCGAACACAAGCTGTACCGCCCCCCGACCCAGTCCCACATGGCGAACACGCTGGACTGGGGATCGAGGCCGAAGGCGGCCGCCTTGTCCGTCGCCGCCGAAACGGCGAGGAAGTGTGAGCCGACGATTTTTCGGGCCTTTTCCGACTGGGGGTCGGCGGCCACGGAGGGCCCCGCCAAAGCGGCCAACAACCATCGTCGGGCCGACTCGGCGTTGGTCATCGTTTCCTGCGTGGTGAAGGTCTTGCTCACCACGATGAACAGCGTCTCGGCCGGGTCCAGGTCCCGCGTGGCTTCAGCCAGGTGGGTCCCATCGACATTCGAGACGAAGCGAACGGTCAGTTCCCGATCGCTATAGGGTCGCAGCGCCTCGTAGGCCATCGCCGGTCCCAGGTCGGACCCGCCGATGCCCAAGTTCACCACATTGCGGATCGGCTTGCCGGTGGAACCCAACTTCTGCCGCGTGCGAATCGACTCCGCAGCAACGGCCATCTTGTCGAGCACCGCGCGGACCTCGGGCATCACGTCTTTGCCATCCACGTAGATCGGCTGGCCGGACCGATTGCGCAACGCCACGTGGAGGACCGCGCGATTTTCCGTAACATTGATTTTTTCACCGGAGAACATCCGCTCCGCTGCCTGTTTGACTCCCACGGCATTTGCCAAGGCGAACAGCTTGCGCATCGACTCCGCCGTCACCCAATTCTTGGAATAGTCCAGCAGCAGACCACAATCCTCGATCGACAAGGTTTGGGCGCGGCCGGGCTCACGCCGAAAAAGTTCGCCGAGATGGACCTTGGAAATCTCGGAGCAATGTTGTTTGAGGTCGCGCCACTCGGGCAGCTCGACAAGTCGCGTCACGCAAAACTCCTTCTGCTGCAATCGACGAGGGAACTGGCGGCGATGGGTGCCTTGCCTTTAACTCCGTTGGCCCAATCGCTTGGTGTATGTTCCGTTCCCAGACTGAGGGAGCCGGCAAAAGGCTTACCCGCCACGGTGGAACCAGGCCAACGCCACTTTTCGCCCGGTCCTGGCCGAGGCGGTACTGAGACAGGTGGCCCCCGACGGCTAGCAAGGCCTTAGCATCATAACCCGGCGATGCCCGACGTAAAGGCCCCTGCCCCTTGTGCGCTTTGCCTGCGGTTGGTAGAAGAGGATCGAAACTTTCGCGGTGGCCCGAGCCGAACGGCTATGTGCTTGCCTTCGCATGGTCCTCAAACCCAATCCGTCGTGATCTGACCGAACCGGCCGTTGCCCCTTGCGGAAACTTAGAGTAGGAGGATGATTGCCGACTGGAAATGACCGAGATTTCAAGCCCACGGTTCACCCGGCCCACTTCCGTGGTCTCCCCCCCGGCGATGGGCATTCATGACGCCAAGGAAACATTGGCCTCCACGACGGCAAGAAACCCTAACGGCCCCGAAAATCGTTGCCTAGCGCTAGGCCATTACTCAAGGAATTAAGCTCATGGATATTCAGGACTTAGTTCGCAGTCTGATCGAAAAAAATAACTCCAAAATCGTGCTTCTGGTTGCGGACGGGATCGGTGGCCTGCCGCTGGAACCGGGTGGACCCACCGAGTTGGAGGCCGCCCAAACGCCCAATCTGGACCGCCTGGCCAAGACCGGCGTTTTGGGGAGCATGGTGGCCATCAAGCCCGGCATCACCCCCGGAAGTGGTCCGGGACATTTGGGCCTGTTCGGATACGATCCCTTGAAATATGTGATTGGCCGGGGGGTCTTGGAGGCGACCGGCATCGGCTTCGAAGTGGGGCCCAAGGACGTGGCGATTCGCTGCAACTTCTGCACCTTGGGACCGGATCGGGTGATCAAGGACCGTCGGGCGGGACGAATTCCGACCCAGGAGAGTGCCCCGCTGGCCATCTCGTTGCGGCAGGTCAAAATCCCGGGTGTGGAGGTGTTCGTCGAGCCGGTGCAAGAGCACCGCTTTGCGGTGATTTTCCGTGGGGAGGGGCTTGGGGGGAACGTCGAGGACACCGACCCCCAAAAAACCGGCGTTCCTCCCCTCGATCCCGTCGCCACCCATCCCGACAGCCAACGCACCGCCGAGGTCGCCAAGGAATTCGTGGCCCAAGCCGAAAAAATCTTGGCCGGGCAGCCCAAGGCCAATGGCCTGACATTGCGCGGCTTTTCGGTGAAGCCAGCCCTGCCCACGTATGAAGAGGTCTACGGCCTCAAGGCGGCGGCCATCGCCGTTTATCCCATGTACAAAGGGCTGGCTCGCCTCGTGGGGATGCAAGTCATCGGCGCACCGAAATCGCTCGACGAAGAAATCGACGTGCTCGAGCAGGCCTGGAATGACTTCGACTTCTTCTTTGTCCACTTCAAATACACGGATAGCCGCGGGGAGGATGGGAATTTCGCGGAAAAGGTAAAGATGATCGAGGCCTTCGACAGGATCGTACCCCGGGTCGAGGCCCTCAAGCCTGACGTGTTGATCGTCACCGGCGATCATAGCACCCCCGCTAAACTGGCCAGCCACAGTTGGCATCCGGTGCCCGTGCTCCTCTCGGCCGCCACGTGTCGGCCGGACGCCTGCCAAGCATTTGGCGAGACCGAGGCCCTTCGTGGCGGCTTGGGGCAGTTCGAGGCGGTGTATTTGATGCCGCTGGCCTTGGCCCACGCGGGCCGGCTGGCCAAATTCGGGGCCTGAATGGCTTCGCCCACCATGCGATTGGCCTTGGTCATCCCATCGCTTTCCGGAGGGGGAGCCGAGCGGGTGCTTGTCTCCCTGGCCAAGGGATTCGCTAGCCGCGGTCACCGAGTAACCGTTGTCTCGATCTACGGCTTGGAGGCCGACTTTTTTCAATTGCCAAAGGACGTCCAGCGTGTGGCCCTCGATTTGGGTTGGGACACCGAGGGGTTGGCAGATAAATTGTGGTCGAATCTCCGTCGCCTGGCGGGGCTTCGCCGCGCGATCCGCCAAGCCCGGCCCGACGTGGTGATTTCCTTTCTTAGCCGGACGAACGTCTTGGCTGTTTTGGCGACGGTTGGGCTCTCGCTGCCGGTCCTTGTGACCGAACACACGGACCCGATCCGTGAACCCCTGCCCCAACCCTGGCAACGGCTCCGCCATATCGCCTACCGCTGGGCGGCCGGGGTGGTAAGTGTCTGCAAAGCGATGGACGGATATTTCGCCTGGATTCCGCCCGAGCGACGCACGGTGATCCCCAATCCCGTCGACTTCGCCGAACTTGCGGAGCCTGCCGTCCCGGTGAATTGGGCTTGGCCCCACGCGATCATCGCCATGGGCAGGCTGGTCCCTGAAAAGGGATTCGATCTACTGATTAAGGCCTTCGCCTCGCTTGCCGACTCGTTTCCCGACTGGGGATTGGTGATCCTTGGCGAAGGGCCGCTCCGCGGCGAGTTGGAGGCATTGGCCGCCGAGCGGGGGCTGACCAATCGGGTGTTGCTGCCAGGCAAGATTCCTCAACCAGGAGCCACCCTGAAACAGGCCGACGTGTTTGTGCTTTCCTCCCGTTGGGAAGCCCTGCCCATGGCCCTGCTGGAAGCCATGGCCTGTGGGCTGCCGGCAGTGGTCACCCACTGCATGACCGGCCAGCCCGAGTGGCTTCAACCTGGAAAAAATGCGATTCTCACGCCCCTCGAAGACGTGTCCAAGCTGGCTGCGGCAATGACCGAACTGATGCGCGACGCCGACTTACGGCGCCGCTTGGGCCAGAACGCCGCTGAAACGGCGAAGCGATTCGCCCTGGACCCGATCTTGGATCAATGGGAGGCCTTGATGGCGAAACTCGGTTGCCAACACCGGCAATCAAGCGTATCATGATTACCTTTCAAACCATTGGTGAAAGCGACCATGACACAAGACGCCCAAGTACAAGTTCATTGGCACGATCACGCTGTTTCCCGGGAAGAACGCGAAGCCCTGAATGGTCATCGAGGGTGTGTAGTATGGTTCACTGGACTTAGCGCCTGCGGCAAAAGCACCGTAGCCAACTTGGTGGATCACAAACTGCACGCCTTGGGAGTGCATAGTTTTGTCCTGGATGGCGACAACATTCGTCACGGCTTGAATGCCTCGCCGGCCATGCTTCGGCCAGTCCATGGGGAAGAGTTCGCCAGACGCTTTGGTTTGGGGTTTTCGGCCCAAGATCGCGAGGAGAATATCCGCCGTATTGGGGCGGTCGCAAAGCTATTCGCCGAAGCGGGCCTGATTGCAATTACGGCCTTCATCAGTCCTTATCGCGCAGACCGTGACCGCGTGCGGGCCTCGATGAAAGAAGGCGACTTTATCGAGGTATTCGTCGATGCTCCGATCGAGGTATGTGAGGCCCGAGATCCCAAGGGGCTTTACAAAAAGGCCCGGGCCGGGGAATTGAAGGGTTTTACCGGAATCGATGACCCTTATGAGCCGCCTCTGAACCCTGAAATTCGCTTGGACGCGGTAAACAACCCGCCAGGGGTACTCGCGGAGCAAGTAATCGATGCTTTGCGGGCTCTGGGTAAGATAGCGAATTAAATCCCAAAATTTCGTAAACTCTTACGCACGGCTTCTACCAGCTCGCGCCGGAAGAGCGTTCAGGAGTTCGCTGTCCTCTTACCGCCCTGCTCTGATCTACGAAAAAGGTCGTTCGTTTCTCCAAGAATTTTACCGTTGGGGGGTTGACTCAACGAATAAAAACGGTTTACATTTAACAGCCGAATGTTCTAGAAGCGCGCAGGAAGAAATTGTGCCGATCTTGCGAAGTCCGTCGGATTAGGTCTTCTGCGGATTTCTGGCTTCTGAGACGGAACATCGCGCTGGGGGCTGTGTCGTATCGGCGTTAGGTTCATTCGTTTGAGCGCCGCGTCGCTGGTTTGTCATACAGACCAGTGGAAGCTGGCCTCGTAATGGGAGAAGGGAGTCCTATGTTGACGGCCACCGTATCGGTTTTCGATACGCTTCAACCGCGGGCCCAAGCCGCCCTTCGGAATAGTCCGGTAAGCGAGTTACGGAAGCTAAGTGTGGAGCAGTGCGAGAACGGGCTGGTGATTAGGGGTATCGTTTCGAGCTATTATCACAAGCAATTGGCTCAGGAAGTGGTGCGGTCAGTTTGTAAGGAGTGTGAGATCGAGCTGAACAACTCCATTCGTGTGCGCGAGTGCCGGATGGACGGAACGATAGGCGAGTAGAAAAAGGCCGGAGACAGCTCTCCTAAATCCCTCTGGGCAACACCGCTGGAGTCTCGGAGAAACTAGGAGTCGGGAGGACTGGCGATGGCCCGATCAGGAGGCGCTGGACGCACGGAAGCGCCCCAAAGTGGATCGTGGATGGCGACGCACGACGCGCTCGCTAGGCCGTCCGCGAGGAGGGACTCATGAGCCATCGGGTGAGCGGTAGTTCGCCGGTCGTTGGTAGGTTTGCTAGGCAGCCCCATCCTTTGCCCGAAACCTTGGCGGAGGCCGAGCAACTTGCCGCTTCGATCGAGCGAGCCGTTTCTCGCGAGACCTGTGGCGGTGTGCGCAATCTGCGTGTGGAAGTCAGCGGTAGTGGCATCCGGCTCACCGGACGTTGCACGTCGTTCTACACAAAACAGAAGGCGCAGCACGCCGCCATGGAGCTTTCGGGGACCGGAGAGCTGACCAACGGGATCGAGGTCATTTCTTAAGCCGCGGAAGGCTTTTCATTCTTCACTGCGGCAGTGTCCCGTCGTCAAAGAGGGATATGCTAGCTTTGCTAGCATCCGCCGACATTCGCCCCACTCCACTCCGATGTGGGCGCGAGCCCCCCCGCTGCGTTCGGCCGAGTAGCGACGCAGCCGTTATCCGGTCGGCAAGCTCTTCTACCGGACATCGTCTTCGGCCCGGCTGCTATCGCAGTGCCTTGTGCCACAGTTCCCGCCTTTCCACCGGGTGCGGCGCTTTCACTTGCCCTCGAGCGGAATTGCCCGAGACAGCCCCTCCTTGCGCATCGAGCCCGCATCCCCGCGGGTTTCGTTTTCTCCATGGATCGGTATAAACTGTTGGCCGAGCGCGTCACTTTCGAGGAGAATCCATGCCGAACTGCATCCTCGCCTTGGATCAGGGCACCACGTCGAGCCGGGCCTTCGTCTGGGACTCCGCCGGCAAGCCGCTCGCCAGCGTCCAGGAAGAATTCGAACAGATCCTGCCTGCGCCAGGGGTGGTCGAGCACGATCCCGAGACGATCTGGGCCTCCCAACTCCGTGTGGCCCGCCAGGCCCTCGCCCGATCCGGCAAAACGGCCGAAGACATCGCGGCGATTGGGTTGGCGAATCAGCGGGAAACCACGGTCCTCTGGGAACGCGCCACCGGGCGTCCCGTGGCCAACGCCGTGGTTTGGCAAAGCCGCATCAGTGCCGGGATTTGCGATCAGCTCAAACGAGAGGGACTTGAGCCGGTCTTCCGCCAGAAGACCGGTCTCGTGCTCGACGCCTATTTCTCCGGCACCAAGATCAAACACTTGTTGGACACGCACGAGGGCCTTCGCGCCAAGGCCTTGAAGGGAGAAATCCTCTTCGGCACGGTCGATAGTTGGCTCATTTGGCGTCTGACCGGGGGCCGCTGTCATGTGACCGATCCGAGCAACGCCAGCCGTACTTTGCTTTACAACATCCACAGCCTGGATTGGGACGACGAACTGCTAAAAATTCTCGACATTCCCCGCGCCATGTTGCCCGAGGTACGGCCGTCCAGCGGCTTGTTCGGCCAGTCCTTGGAGGAATGGTTCGGCCGGGCGATTCCAATCATGGGCGTGGCCGGCGATCAGCAAGCCGCGATGTTTGGCCAGGCGTGTTTCGAGCCGGGCACCGCCAAAAACACCTATGGCACAGGCTGTTTTTTATTATGGAACACCGGTGATCGGCCGGTCGAGTCACGCCACCAGTTGCTCAGCACCATTGGTTGGCAGTTAGAAGATCGCGTCACATATTGCTTGGAAGGCTCAGTGTTTGTGGCCGGTGCGGCGGTGCAATGGCTCCGCGATGGGCTGGGCATTATCCAGCGCTCGGCCGACGTCGAGCGGCTGGCCGCCACCGTGCCCGACAATGGCGGCGTGTACTTTGTACCTGCTCTCGTTGGGTTAGGCGCACCGCATTGGGATCCGTGCGCGCGGGGCGCAATCCTTGGCATCACGCGCGGGACGAAGGCTGGCCATCTCGCCCGAGCCGCCTTAGAGGCCATGGCCTTTCAGACCCGCGACCTCGTCGAAGCCATGCAACTCGATGCGGGCACGCCGCTTCGGGTATTGAAGGTCGATGGCGGCGCTGCGGTCAACGACCTGCTGATGCAATTCCAAGCCGATCTGCTCGGAGTTGAGGTTCACCGGGCAGTCATTGCCGAAACGACGGCGCTGGGCGCGGCCTACCTAGCCGGTCTGGCGGTCGGTGTGTGGCGCGATCTCGCCGAGCTGGCTTCACAATGGAAGCTCGATCGATCTTTTGTCCCCCACATGGATCTTGAGAGCCGGCACCGCCTCCTTCGCCGCTGGGCCGAGGCCGTGCGGCGATCGCATCGCTGGATCGAGGCCTAGCGGCCGACCCACGCTGGGATGCGGCGAAGGCGCTGCGGGCCTTTTCGTTGGGACCACCCCTGTTCAATCCGTCCAGATATCGGCTGTGCGGGCCTTCACGTCCGGTATTTTCGGCAGGGCGGCGCTGGGCAGCGGCTCGTACCAGAAGGTGGCGCAGGACCAGTCGTCTTGCGTCTCCTGCAACCCGTTCTTATAGGCGATTTGCTGGATCGTGATCCGGCATTGCTTCTGCCACGCGATCGGATCGGGCAAATGCCAGCGATACATCGAGACGAAGTTTTTCTGGTTCAGGCTGCACCCGTTGTAGAAAAAGGGCGTCTGTTGCATACCCCAGGCCAGACCGACGTAGTCTTCGCTTCCGGTACCGCAGATGGTGGGAAATTCTTTGTCACCGTCCATATAGACTTTGAACTCGCCTTCGCCCCACCACTGGTCCGGGTGGAGATTTCGGACGCCGATCACCGAGCCGATGAAGCGGCCTTTGTTCTGGCGCTCAGGCAAAAGTTCGAAGTCTTGCTTGAGCGTTGTGGGATTCTCGCGACGGAAGAGCACGTGCAACCGGCCGACGTCCTCGGCGTGCTGGTCGCCGAGGGTGTAGTCGATCTGGTAATAGATCGGCGGGACTTTCGCGGACTCGTCCGCCTCGTTGGTGATCGTGAACTTCGCCTGCTTTGTAAAGGGCATGGGCAGCCAGATGTTCATCCCGGCCGTGGGCCCCACCGAGTGGACCGCAGAGAAGTATGGCATTACTTTCCCGTGGGCAAAGCCGAAGAAATCGCCCACCGGACATTCGATACTGGGATGTTCCTGGCCGTCCCACCAGGCGCGAATCACCAGGCTGCGGAGGTTTTGGGGACTTCGATCGGTAGTCAGCCAAATATGGCGGATGGTGCCTTTGCCTTGAATGTCGCAAAGCACGAGCGTCTCGCCGGGCTTGATCGGCTTGGCGGCCAGGCCCTTCCGGCCCACGCCGAGATTGCTCGCTGCCTTGCCCCCTTCGCCCGGCGCACCCGTGGGATTCTCGAACGAAATGGACCGCGAGACAAGCCCCGTATCCAAGCGATATGGCTGGTGGATGACGTCGGGGTGTTGTCCGAGAGCCTCGGCCAATCCCCCGGCCGCGCCCACGACTACCAACACCACAACCGCCCATCGCATCGTGTGCCTTCGCATGTTCATTGGTCTCCTTAGGTTGAAGTTAAATTTCCAGCGAGGCGGTATCCCAACGATGGTGCCCGCTTTGGCAGCCTTGGATCTTGTCAAGGGTAGCCCTCGCGTTCGTCGGCAAATGGTCAGGTTACACCGCATTTCGCCTTTTCGAGCCAAGTCATGATAGCCGAAGGCAAGACCTCGGTAAAGGCGGCGCTACGCCAGGCGACGAACCAGCCACGTCGGCGAACCGACAGGTCATCCTCTGCGAAATCCCGAGCTTGCCCAGCCCAAGCGCTATGCCTTCTTCTTTTGTCTTACCTCAGACGCACCATTCGCCCCCAAGGACACCGTGCCGTCCAAGGCGATCGCTCCGTGCCTTGAACAGAAGGCGGTTGCTACAATGGGCATGATCGTTTTTTTGAGGAGCTTTCGTGATGACAACCCGATACGTTACCCGCGAGCAATCGCGCGAAATCGACCGCCGCGCCATCGACTATTACGGAATCCCAGGCGTGGTGCTGATGGAAAACGCTGGCCGCGGGGTGGCGGACCATCTACAGCGTCTCGGTATCTCCGGCCCGGTGGTGATCTGTTGCGGCAAAGGGAACAACGCCGGTGACGGGTTCGTCGTCGCCCGGCACCTCCACCTTCGGGGCTACACGGTCCGCGTTTTCGTGTGGGCGGGGCCTGAGGAGTTGACGGGCGACGCGGGAGTGAATTTCCGCATCGTCGAGAAGATGAAAATCCCCATGACGGTCTTTGGGCAGGGGCACTCCGCCGAGACGTTGGATGCCGCCTTGCGGGACGCGGCATGGATTGTCGACGCCTTGCTGGGCACCGGCGCCCGCGGCGAGCCCCGACCGCCGCTCGACTCGGTGATCGATCAACTCAACGCCGCGGCCGCGCCGAAATTGGCCATTGACTTGCCCAGCGGGCTGGATTGCGACACGGGCCTGGCCTCCGTTCATACCATCCGCGCCGCCCACACCTGCACCTTCGTGGCCCCCAAGATCGGCTTTCAGGCCCCGCACGCCCAACTTTTCACCGGGCAAGTCCACGTCCTTGACATCGGCGCCCCGGCCTGACGCACTATCCATGGGTCAAACGAACCGCAGAACGTCTTTCATTTGGCGAACCGAGTCGCCCCAGGTTCGCACGCCCTGTCGTTTCCCAAGCTGACATCGCGTCGCCGCAATTTGCGAGGTTGACCGGCTTCTGCGTTTTTAGTGGGAATCCGGTCTTGCCTCTCAATTTCTGCCGTCTTTTATCACCACCACCGTCTGGGCCCTCGCGGGCGCGGTGACCGGGAAACGCAGCGACGGGGCGTTTTCCACCGTTGCCTCGATGTAATACTCGAAGTCGGCCTTGGAGGCCTCGGGCGGAAGAGTGACCTCATACACGGCCCGGGCAACGTGCCGCAGCGGCAGTTCGGCGAACGCGCCAGTCCCCAAGGTCCGCCAGTGAACGCGGGCATTCCGAACGGTCGCGTTTTCAGGCACGCCCACCAAGATTGCCGTCAAGTGGCACGGCTCGCCCTCTGCGATCGCGGTGCGGACGTAAGGCACGAACAAGTGCGGCTCGAGGTCGGGATACCCTTTGGGTGGCATGGCGTCCTGCGGTAAAGGTTCGCCAAGCAGCTTGGCCAGTTCTTCGCCCGGTTGCCCAAGCAAGACCGGGAAGTTGTGCTGCTGCCAATTGGTCACCATGCCCAACTCGCCCATGTTGCTCACCGTGGCAAAGAGGTGCCGTTGGGCCTCCGTTACCTGGGCGATCAACGTCTTGCGGAGGGGCAAGGCCTTTTCGCGAGCCAATTGCTTTTGTTTGGCGGGGTCTTTCTCGGCCTTGGCTTCGGCCATGGCGGCATTGAATTGGGCCCAGGTGCAATTGGTTTGGGCCACGGCCCGAAGATACCGGAAGTTGTTCAGCCAATAGTTGAACCGCTCGCGTTGGCCGGGGCCCACCACGTGCTGCTGAAGCTGGGCGAATTCGTCGACGAAGGCGTAGTCCTTGCTGACGATTTCCCACGGCCGGGAGTCGGGACGGACCCCGCCGGGCCCGTCGGTCCAATCGATCGGTCGGGGCATGTGGCAGTCGATCTTGGCAAAAAGCGCGGCAGCCGCCTCGGCGACCTCAGGTCCAAACTCCGCCCGGCACCAATCGGCGTAGAAGTCGTCGGCGGGCAGATACCGGTCGGGCCGCCCATCGTGCGACGACGGCGGCCAGTCGGCTTGATAGTCTTTGTAAGCCGGGCCGCCGCAATTGATCTTTTTCGTGACCGGCCCTTCCACCACGATCGCCGCGATGCAGGGGAACTCGATTTGGTACGTAAACTCGATTTGGAGTCGACCCTCGGTGACCGGAATGTCCCGAAATGTCTTATCCAACGCCTTGTTTTTTCCCACCGCGGCGAACACGTCGAGGGTGTCGATCACTGGCTTGCCTTGGATCTTCGTTCCGAAAACTCGGGCAAGGTGCCGATCATAGAACGGCTCGCAGAACTTGAGTGTGACGGTGTACGTCCCGTTCGGCACCTCGAACACATAGCCGCCGGTGTTGTAGCGCACGGTCTGATAGAGCGGGTCATCCTCCGTATCGGCGATGGGGTTATTGGGGAAGGCCGCGAATTGGCCGCCGATCGGCCCCTCGGGCAATTTCGGCGGCTGGATTGCCCTGTTGAGCGCCGGGTTGAAAGTCGTTTGGTCCCAGGCCGCGGCGGCCAAGGCGGCCACGTTGGGACCGAGAATCCGCGTCCGCCAGTGAATGCCCATCAGGCCGGTGCAGCCGTAGGCGAGGGCATCGGCCGCGTCTTTGCGCATCCGCCCAACCCAAAGCTGCACGGAAGTCAGGGCGGGATCATCTTCCAGCCACGGAATGGCCCACTTTGGCCGGCCCTGAACTTTGGCAAAGCCCGGTTCAACCGGGGCGTGGCCCACCTGCCGATTGATGCAGCTCATAGGCATGTCCTTGGGCAAGAAGCTGTCGAACAGGGCCGGTTGCTGGGGTGGGCCAAGCACCCAGCCGCACGTGGCCAACGTGAACGGGGCCTTGACCTTCTTGGCTGCCGCCATGGCCACACGCAGGTCCGCCAAGGTGGCGTCGATTTGCTCCTGAGTGACCTGCTCCCAGGTCCAGCCCTCGGGCGTCCAGAACCAATAATAGTCCAAGGGATGGGCGTTCATGATCCGCTGGAACATCCCTTCGTAAATTTCTTGCACGACGGCGGGATCGGCCGGGTCCTTCCCCGCCGCCTTCAACCGCTCCTTGACCGGCGTAGGGATGGTGAGCGGAGTTTCGGTGCCGATGCAGGTCTTGATCCCCAGCCACTTCGCCCAGCGGAAGGCATCCTTCAATACCACGCCCATGCGATGGAATAACTCATTTTCCGACTCGGGCGTTTTCGGCCAGGGGGACATGCCGCGCATGTAGTCCACGCCAAAGGCGTTCCGGTCGAACATCGCGGAAGCGCCGAAGAGGTAATCGCCCGTCTTCATCGCCCGATAGCCCCACGTGCCATTCAGGGTCGTGAAATGGCGCGCGGGATAGGAGTGTCTGACGAAGACATCGTACCAGGCGTCGTCGGGCGGGCCGATCCAAACGAGCGGCTCAGGGCCAACCCCACCCTCGGGATAGGTGTGCAGGCCGAAGAAATTCATCCGCATCTTGGGCAATTGGCTGAGCACGGCCCGGTAGCCGTCCACATTCCACCAATCGGGGCCTTCGGGAAAATCGTGGAACGGCTGGATGCCGCGGCGGTCGAACAAAGGCTTGCCGTGCTCCTCCGAGACCGCGAAGGCGGGCGGCAAGGGGGTGTCAGGAATCACGTCGCCGTGCAGGTAGAACCGAACGCCCATCTGCTCGACCAGCCGATAGGCCCCGTAGAGCGTTCCTACAGGATCGCCGCCCACCACCAACACAACCGTCGCGGCTCGCTGCGTGCCCTCCGCGGGATGGTGGCGGCGGATGACTCGGATCAGGTACTGCTCCGGTCCCAGGCCTGCAACAGCAGACCTCAGGTCGTTCTCGCTTAATAAACCTTGCACTACGGCCCGCGACTTCGTGGCAACCACCACGAAAGCCCCCTCGGCATTTCCGTCGAGCCTCTCCACGATCGGCACGAGGCGGCCAGTGCGGACATAGTAATAACGCCGGATCTCTTGAGCGGCCAGTCGCTCGGCGAAGGTGGCCTCTTTGTCCGCTGCCGCAACCACGGCGGCCGGGGCGACAGGTTCAGCGGCCAGAGCCGAAAGGCCCGGCGTCGCCATCCACGTCAGACAGCCCAAGATGAAAACAGCTTTGCTATTCATGGCGATTGCTCCTAAGTCGGAAAAAGAAAGGGTTCCCCGACGGGCGGGGTTCTTCCCAACAACCGACACGCGGCGAAGCCGTGAGCCAGCGTGGGGGGGGCGGGCCGAGTTGTCTACTCGCCAGTGCCCCCCTGCCAGTTGTTGCTTTGGAATGGCGAGGCGGGCAGGCCCTCCGAATTCACCAGATTGGGATTGGCCGTGTTGTGCCAGCCGAAGCGGACGTGCTTCGGCTCAGCCACGTCCTTGCTTTGGACCACAACCGTCGGCCCGTCGATAACGGCTTCGGCCGGCACGAACTTCCCGTCGGCCCCGGCGATCTCGAACTCGGACAGCGGCTTGCCGTCGCGGGATTTCAACCCCTTGCCCACGTGGGCGAAACTCAGCCGTATCTTATTCCCCTCGATGGTCATCGAGCGGTAGAGCGGGCCGGAGAAAACGAGGTCTTTCTTGCCATAGGTCTTCGCAAGGGCCCAAAGGGCCAGGCGGTTGCCCACGTCCAACTTATTCCGCGGGTGAATATCTTTGATGTCGTCCACCAGGTCAGTGACCACGGCCATGCCCGTGCCGGGGATCTTGAGACTCGCCACCTGGGCCTCCCACAACGGCGGCAACGCGCCGGGAGCATAGCCCGACCAAGGAGCGATCTGCACGAAGTAGAAGGGAAAATCGTATCCCCAGGCCTTGCGCCAGCCTTCGATGAGCGCCTGCATCTTGTTGAAGTAGGCCAGGCCGTTGGAGACGTTGGACTCGCCTTGATACCAGATCACGCCGCGCAGGGCGAACGGCTTCACGGGGGCGATCATGCCGTTATACATCTTGCCCGACTGCCCCCCCGATGCCAGCCACGCCTCGATCGGCGAGCCGCCCCACGAGTCGTTGATCAGCCCCACCGGAACGTTCAGCTCCTTATGGAGCCGCAGTCCGAAATAGTACAGCACGGCGGAAAAATGGGGGATCGTTTGCGGAGTGCAAGCCTTCCATTCCGCCTTCACGTCCTTGGCCGGTTCCTCGGTTTGGACCTTGGGTACATGGAACAGGCGGATTTGAGGATGTTGGGCGGCGGCGATCGCCTCCTGGGCCCCGTGAGTCGCAGCCAACGGCCATTCCATGTTCGATTGACCGGAACCTAGCCAGACCTCGCCGATCAAGACATCGTCCAACTCGATCTTGTTTTTGCCGCTAACGATCAGCCGGTGCGGTTTGCCGTCGGCTTGGACGGCAGGCAGGGTGACTCTCCAGTCGCCGCTCGCATCCGCGGTGACCTGGGCGCTGTGCGAGTCCAGAGCCACGCTCACCGCTTCGCCGGGATCGGCCCAACCCCACACCACCAGGGGTTGCCCTTGCTGAAGTACCATGTGGTGATTGAATACCGCGGGAAGCTTGACGTCGGCCCGAACCAACGATGCATCCGATCCCGCCCAGCCGATTACACCAATCACTAAAATTTGTACGAGGCGTTTCATCATCGAGGTCCTTTCACCGAGGGAGTCCAACCAAGTTCAGTATCGTATCAAGTAATAGGGGCTCTTGTCACGCCCTCCGTCGATCGTGATCGTGCTGTTTTCCACGGGGATTTGCCGATCGGTCAGTTTGCCGTCGTGATCGAGGACAAAAACTCTCGGGACGCCGCTCTTGCGGAGCGTGATGACGGCCTTGACAGGTTCCATGAGGATCGGGGGATTGCCAGGGTCAAGCATCTGGTCGCCGTCCGGCGAGAACTTCATGCCCGTGTTTCGTGCCCGACCGATGGCCACGATCAACAGTTCTCGTGCAGAATCTATTGTGGCGTCACGTTGGCGGGCCGTGACATACACCGCGGCGAACTTGCTTTGCGGTTCGACGACCACCGGATCGAGCTGGGCCTTCTGGCCGGCGGCGAAGCCCACCACGGCCTTGGTGCCCGGGGTGTCCATGGTGAAAAATCCTCCCCCTGAGCCCTCCGCCTCTTTCCAACGAAGCTGACCCGTAGACGCGACCATTTGCCCTTGGGTTTCGTAAGGTTTCAGATCGAAAGATGGCGTATCGGCGTAGGCGTCGGTAAAGGCGACGACGCTTCTCACGACCGCCAAAGACCGGGCAGGGACTTGACCGCTGTCCAATTCCTTGTCGTCGTAACCTTGGGCCACGCGGTCGTCGAAGCCCAGCTTTCCTTCAAACAGCGAGGGCACGTGGACGCGACGCTCGGCGACTTTACTGGCCTGGAGAACGTCGCCGCGGTGGACTTGGCGCGCCACGGCAGGAAAGAGGCCGAGGATTTGCGGGACCATTACGTCCCAGGCCTGACGCCCCAGCCGATCGCTGAAGTGTCCGTCGTCGCCATTTTGGAAGAGGAACGAGACATCCCAACCTTGCAGCCCCAGGCCATAGGCTGCGATGATCGCAGGCCCCTCTGCGCCCCACTCGTTGGGAAACACGTGAATCCATTCCGAGAGCATGAAGGGGCGATCGGCCACCTGTTGCATGCCGCTGCTGAGCATTCCAGACCCGGCCCGAGCGAGCATCGAGGCGTTGGCCCGCTTGCCGCCGAAGTAATTGTGGCGATCAATCGTTCCCACCAGCCAATCCGCGTGCAGGTTGGCGAAATGGCTGAACGCCCGACCCGCCTGCCAATTCGAACTGACGAACTCGCCCTGGTATCCGGCCTCGCGGAGGGTCTGCACGTAATTTTGGTAAAACTCGACCTGAAGTTCGTAGAGAAACGCCAACGTGTCGAGGAGGCGTCGTTTACGGAAAGCCTGGGAGCTTTGGAGCTGGTGGGGGTCCCAAAACCACGGATTGCCAAGCGGGAGGATGTTGTTCTTGTCGAGTCGTTCGCCGCCAGTGTCGAAGCCATCGCCTTGGAAACTGTCGAGGGCCTGCCGTCCCCAAGCCTTTTCCAGACCGGCCTGATCGCCGTAGCGCTGCCGAAGCCACTTGCAGAATCGCTCGCCGACCTGTTTGCGGAGCGTCGGGCTGGCTTTCAGCGGCGCCATCGAGGTGAAAAACAGAATGCTCTGCTCGTTGATGATTTCGATGAAGGCGATGGCCGGCTCCTCGGCGTAGGTCAGGCCGGTGTATGGATTTTTGTGCCTTAGCAGATTGACCATTTGCATCGCCTGGAGGCGTTGCAGTTCGGGCGAGTAATGGATCGCACTGTGAGGCGTCTCGACCCGCTGATTGTTGCCGCGCGGGTCGCCGAATTCTTCGAGATAAGGAACATATTGCTTGTCGGCGGGGCCGAGCTTCAGCGTGCCGAAATGCGCGGACAATTTGACGAAAATGCCTGCCTCCTTGAACTTGGCGATTTGGTAATCCATGCGATCCAGGGCCTGGGGATCGAACTCCACGCAACTGTGTTTGGCTTGGATTCCCGCCCAACCTGGTCCATCGGCGAACTTATGGAGCCGAACCGCGTTGATCCCGTACTTGCGGTAGAACGCCGCGCGCCGCTCGGCCAGCTCCTTTTCCGGGGCGCAGGCCTGGTAGCAGAGATTGAGGCCCCAGAGCTTGATCGGCCGGTCGTTGTAAACGAGCGCGTCGCCGCGGCGTTGAATCCTCCCGTGCTTGCCCGCCGGACGATCCAGCCAGTCCTCCAGGCCGATCACGCTGGGTCCTGGATCGCCGGTAGCCCGCCATGGATACCACGCCTCGATTCCCGGTTCGTCGGGAACTTCCGCGGCGGTGGGATAAAACTGGGCGGGCTGAGGCAACTCGACCGTGATGGTTAATCGCCGCGGCTGGTCTGCGGAGAGCTTGTCTTTGGCCAGGATGATGCGTGCGGCGCCATCCGAGGCGATCTCGCATGGCGGGTCGAATCGGAGAATGGCCGTCGCACCGTGCGGGTCGCTCAGGCGGACCGTTTCCACTTGATTTCCCAATCCGCGTCGGCCGAAAGGACACGGGACGCGGCCCTCGCGCCCCTCGGAGAGGACCACCACCTCGCGGCCGTGGAACTGCTTGCCCGGCGTCAATTCCGCAGCGATCAGCGTCAAACTCAGGTCGGCCTCGGCCCGAACCGCATACTCAAGCTGAATCCGGTTGACAGCGGGCTGCGAGGCACGGAAGTCGATCCGCACGGGCGTTGCCGTGCCGCGGATTTTCGCGGTGAGCGAGGTAGCCGCGGCGCCTTGGTCGCTTTTCGCCGTGCCTTCCAAGCCGGCCCAGGCCCAGTTCGGCCCCCAGGCGGCCAGACCGAATCGCAAGTATTCCTCTCCATCGCGGGTCACGACCAGATCAGCTTTTCCGGCCCCGTAAACGATGAACGGTCGGGTCTCACCTGCTCTCACGAACCCACGGCTGCCCAGGATGGCCAGCAGCGTGACGATTCCAAGCATTTCCCGCGATCTTGCCATCATGCCGTCGTCTCCCGTGGTCACGACCTTGAAATCGGCCTACCGTCGAACCCCCAACACGACCTCGGCAGGCTATCTCGCCTCGCGTCGAGACGGCTGACTGGCTGCGTGTCTTTGCTCTACTTGTCTATTGCGAGGATTTTCGATGCGACACCCTGCCGGCAGGTGAGCATCGGCGCATGCCATTCCCGAAGTATTTGCGAAGATACGCCTGGCTGAGCCCCCACGCAATGGGCGGCTTGCCATCGTGCGGTGATCATCTCCGGGACTCGGGCTTTATCCCTTGACCGGCTCGCCTTGCGACTCCGCCACCGCGATGTACCCTTGAGGTCCGCTTCGCATGGTGGCGGCTCAGCTTCTTAGGCCCTACATTGGCGGCAACGAAATGTCAGTTCACGACTTGTTTGGGAGGGAGTTGCGATGATGTGGCTTGTGAGAACATTGGGGATGTTCGCTCTTGGCGTCGTCATGTTTGCGGCCGGCGTTGCTTGCTTTTCTCACGCGGACGGACCCGCCCCTGGTGGCGATCTCAAAAAGGCCATCGAGGTGCGAAGCGACGCCTACGCCAAGCAGTTGGAGGGCTACCTGCGGCGTTGGCTGGTCGAGGACTATCCCGCGCGTGCCGCGAAGGCATGGCATCGGGACTACTCGAGCCCTGAAGCCTTGGTGCAGAGCGTGGCCCCGAATCGGGCCCGCTGGCTGCGGGTCCTCAACCCGCCGCCGCTGACCAAGAGTGGCCCCCTCGGCCGACGGCCGTGCGAACCGCTGGCCGACCTGAAGGCCGAATGGCTGACGCTGCCGCTGGGACCACTGACTGCGGAGGCCGTGTTGGCCGTGCCGGGCGAGGCCAGTGCCGAACGGCCCGTGCCCTTGGTGATTGCCCAGCACGGCATTAGCAGTTTTCCCGAGCGGACCTTCGGGCTGGCCGACGAAGGCGACGCTTACCACAGCTTCGCCCGCCAATTGATCAAGTCGGGCTTCGCGGTTTTAGCTCCGATGAACCTGTTGGGCATGGATCGCCGCAATCGCGTCGAGCGGCTTTGCCGCCTGGCCGAGACGAGCCTACCGGGCATCGAATTGGCCCGTTTGCAACGACTATTGGATGAAGTGACGCAAGATCCGCGGATCGACAAGGACCGCATCGGCATGTGGGGTGTGTCGCTCGGCGGTTTGGCCACGATGTTTTGGATGCCGTTAGAGCCGCGGATCAAGGCGGGCGTGGTGTGCGCCTGGTTCAATCACCGCCGCAACAAGATGGCCGTCCCCGATCCCCGCTATAGCTGCTTCCTGGAGACCAAGGAAGAACATGCTTTCTTCCACGGCTGGCTCACCGAATTCAGCGACGCCGACCTAGTGAGCTTGATCTGCCCGCGACCCCTGCTGATCCAGACCGGCAAGGAAGACAAGATCGCCCACTGGCCGCAAGTGATCGAGGAGTTCGAGGCGGCACGCGAACATTATAAAAAGCTAGGCATAGCCGAGCGGATAGAAATGGACCTCCACGAGGGCGGCCACGAAGCCCGGGTGGAGAGTGGCGTGCGATTCCTCACCTGCTGGCTGAAAGACAGCGCCCCCCGGTCCACACCGTGAAGGATACCCCCCGCAATCTCGTTGAATCCCGGATTATGCCTACGTTGCTGAAAACGTCTGGAGCTGAATGCTCCATGCAACAACCCGCCCACCGCGATGAATGCGGGCTTAGATGGCTTGAATCCGAAAGCGAAGGATGGGCTAACATCATGGGAGGGCGGCCACCTCGCTCACCGGTGCCGTCCAAACCGCCCGTTTGGAACTTTGAAAGGCCGCCCCCAGACTCACCACTCCGACATCGCGCAGCCTTTGCCGCAACAGTTCGTCACGCCGCAGCTCTGCTGCACCGGGCAGGAGTTGTTCGAGGCGGCGACGTGGGCGGCCGGTACACTTAAACGCTTCGTGAGCGCAACGCTGTTGCACGTGGGACACACTGGTTTCTCGCCGCCACGGACAAGCCATTCGAAATGGTGACCGCAGTCGCTGCACGTATATTCGTAGATCGGCATGAGACCAATTCTCCTTCAAAAACACCTCTTGCCCCAGAACTGTCGTTCCATCCGAATCCCGTGTCGTTCACCTTTATCAAAACCTGCCGCCAAAGCAGGTTCTGTCCTTCCGCAGGATCTCAAAGCACGATCCCGACTTTTTGACGATTTTACACTCCGTTGGAACGTGAGTGGCCAGATGAACCAGCTCGCGAGTTGGGAACTCCCCGACCCTCCTCGGCATCAGGCCATGTTGATACATTATCACGCGAGGGACTTCGAGTTTGTTCTTGTAATTCTAGAACAAATGGCGTCAATATGGAAGAGAATTAGTTGGCCCGGGAAATCGTTGGATGGGAAACCTAGGGTCAGAGCTTGCATGTTGTTGTTTCGTGTAGCCGAGCAGGGTACGCTGGTCGCGCTCGGCTCGCAGTTCAAACTTCTGGACAAGCCAGCAGCGGTTGCCCCGCGCGAAAAGTAAAACCGCAGCCAAGCGAATCGTTGTCTCCAAGCGTTTTGAGGGGGGCAGGTTGCGGACCGGTCTGCCAGGTCTGATTCCGGCCCTCAGCACCGCGCCGCCCGCCCGGGCCGAGCCGGCGTTGTTCGACGTGAGAGCGGATAACTCCGCGCTGGGCCGCAAATCCATTCGGGTGACACCTGCCTCGAAATATTCTAGGGCGGCGGGCCTCGGGCGGAGGAAAGGCGACGGCTTAAGGGTTCACGACCACCTCTACGGAAGTAGGCTCGGTCATGGAAACAATTCCAGCCTGCCTGCGGTTCCACCGAAGAAAATTCAAAGCCCCGAAGGGCAGCAATGCCTTACGTAGCTTCGTAGCACTTGCCTTGCTTGCCTTGGCGATTCATTTTGGCAACTATCCACCGGTCGCACGCGCTGAATCCGGATTCGGCCCACGTTGGGCTTGTGCGTCCGTAGGCGGTGGTTATCTTATGCTTCAGGGCATGACCGGCGCAAGGCTTGAAGCGAATCCCTACAGGGTGACGAGTTGGGGAGATCGCGTGCGAGGGAGAATCGATCATGAAGAAAGAAGAGATCTTGGCGAAGGTGGCCAGCGGAGAGCTCCCCGTCGAGCAAGCATCCAAGCTCTTGGACGAGGTGGAGCAAACGCGGCGCCCCCAGTTGTACTGCAAGGTAAGCCCGAAGGGAGCGCTCAGTCTCTACGGCTTGCAGCGGATGCCGGTCACGCTCTATGTCGAGCAGTGGGAGCGGCTCTTGGCCTTCTCCGATGAATTGCGCAAGTTCATCGAGGAGCACCAGGCCGAGCTGAAACGTAAGGATCGCTGAGTCAGACCTCCAACGGCCAGAACAAGCCGCAGGTCGTGCCGCCATCGACGTAGAGGACTTGGCCGGTGATGTAGCTAGCCGCGGGCGAGGCGAGGAAGATGCAGGCCGCGGCGATGTCCTCGGGCGTGCCCACGCGACCAAGCGGCGTATTCTTGCGTCGCCACTCGTCAATGGCGGGGTTGGCCAAGACCGGCTTGGCCAAGTCGGTCGCGATGAAGCCCGGCGCCACGGCGTTCACGCGAATGCCATACTCTCCCCATTCCATGGCCAGACTCCGCGTCATGTGGCTCATGGCGGCCTTGCTCATGGCGTAAGGGGCCACGCGGCGCAAGGGCCGATGGCTGTTGATGGAGTCGATGTTGATCTGGTTTCCGCTTCGGGCCTGGATCATGTGTCGGCCCACGGCCAGCGACAAGAAGAACGCCCCGCGGATATTGATGTTCGTAATGTAATCATAAGTCGCTTCATCGTACTGCTCCGCCCGCATCCGTTTATTCACCCCGGCGCAGTTGACCAGGGTGTCGATCCGTCCGAACTGGGCGACCACGTCGTCGGCGAGTTTTTGGAGTGCCTTGGCGTCGCTTGCGTCGCAGACCTTGGCATGGACCTGGGCGCCCGATCGGCTGAGTTGCCTGGCGGTTTCTTCCAGCGTCTCCGCGACCCGGCCGGTGATCACCACCACCGCCCCGCGATCGGCGAACCCCTGGGCGATCCCGCGGCCAATCCCCCGGCTTGCGCCGGAAACCAAAACGATCTGATCCTTTACCGAAAACAAGTCGTCCGCCATTCCGCGGGGCTCCTTTTGCTGCTGTGACTGCTTTGCCTCATCGTAGCGGCGCACCGGCCTTTGGCCAAGGAGGGCTAGGCGAAAGCGAAGGCGGCCCAGGGACCCATTGTTCCTCGCGCCCAGGCAAGGAGTCGGACGCCCCATCAGTCTCCCAACATCAGCAAACCAGGCAAGGAACCTTCGGAAAACTCGAAAGCGCTTGCGTCAGCCCTTGATTTTCGCAGCCCTGCCAGGCAAGCTGGTGATGGTCGTCGCGGGGTTGGGACACCCAATTGCCCCTCTTGATCCATGGGGGAGTTTCATGATCGAAAGACTTTTCGCCTGCGCCGCAATCGCCTCCTTGACATGGAACGCCAGCGGCGCCGGGGCCGCCGCGGACTGCCTGCCTGGCACCGAGCCGTTGGCGCTGACTTCCGAGGTGGCGGAGATCGTGCAAATCCAATTGAAGCAGACGTTTGGCTATCTTCAGGGGCGAATAGCCGCCGCCGAAGAGGCGTACCAGAAAACGTGGCTTCCCGACTATTCCTCGCAGGCCGCCTATCATCTCTCCCTGGAAGGAAACCGCCGGCAGTGCCGGGCCATGCTGGGCATAGAGGACATGGGACCTCCTTCGGGACCGGCGAGAGTTGAGAAGCTAAGTGCCGATAAAAGTTGCCGGGTCGAGCGCGTTGCCCTCCCCTTGGCGGATGGAACACTCGCCCGAGGGCTCGTCCTCGCGTCCAACTCGCCTGCCCGCACCGCGGCGATGATCCTCTGTCCGGACGCCAATACCTGGCCCGAACATTTCTTGGGTCTGATGGAGGGAGAGTCGCCGGCGCCTTGGTTGACGCAGCTCATGCGCCGTGGAGCCGTCGTCTATGTGCCCCAGTCCATCGAGCGGATCGCTGACCATCCTTATTGCACGGTGACCAGGGGTAAGGACCGGCGCATGGTCCTTTACCGACTTGGCTATCCGGTGGGGCGCACCATGGCGGGACTCGACGTGTATGAGACCTTGGCGGCGGTGGAGTATCTCAGCCACCGTGGCGATGTGGATCCCGAGCGAATCGGCGTGGCCGGCATTGGGCAAGGAGGCATGACGGCCCTGTATGCCGCGGGGCTGGACTGCCGCGTTCGGGCGGCCGTGGTCGCCGACTATTTCGATCGCCGGGATCGCTGCTGGGCGGAGCCGGTCGACCGGCGCCTGCCCAGCCAACTCTTGCTGGGCGGCGACGCGGAATTGGCGGCCTTGGTCGCCCCGCGGAGTCTGTGCGTCGTCACGAGTCAGGGATCGCCGATCGCCGCAACGAGCCTTGCCGGCGAAGTGGCCCGCGCCCGACAATATTACGAGAAACTCCACTGCCAGTCGGAATTCGCGGTCCTTACCGATGTCCCGCAAGCCGAACTAGAAGCGAAGGTTACGTCGCTCCTCGCCGACAAGCTTGCCTTGCCGCCGCCGGGCGGTGAGGGGGGAATCCCCGAGCGGCGGATCAGCAAGGCCGAGGTCCAATCCGTTCGGAACCGGCATTTCGAGGAGCGTCTCCAAGCCCTCCGCCAGCGGATCACGGACAGCGAAGCCCGACGCCAGGCACGATGGAAGCTCACCGGCCGCCCGGCCCACGAATTCCCCACCGTCCAGAAGCAAATGCTCGACGAGTACCGTCGCATGGTCGGCGAAGTGGCAACGAGCGGCGTTCCCTTGCGTCCGCGAAGCGCGTTGGCCTTGGCGACACCAAAATACCGCGCCTATCGCGTCTTGCTTGACGTGACCCAGGGGCTTGAGGTTTATGGCAACCTGCTCGTGCCCGAGGGGATTCGCGGACGGACCGCCGCGGTCGTCTGCCAACATGGCTTAAGCGGCACCCCAGAGATGATTACCGGCCTCGGCCAAAAGGAGGACACGCCGTATCACGAATTCGGGCGTCGTCTGGCCGAACGGGGCTACGTAGTCTTCGCGCCGCTGGTTCTTCATTATCATCCGGTCGAATGGACCAACCAACAGGCCCGCATGGCCGATGCGGTCGGCATGATGCGCGTGGCCCTGGCCGTGGCCCAAACCCGGCGTGTGGTCGATTTCCTCCAAGGCCTTCCCTTCGTGGACCCCACGCGGATTGGCTATTACGGGCTTTCCTACGGCGGCTATTCGGCGCTGTGGATCTCGCCGCTGGAAGACCGCCTGGCTGCCGTGGTGGTCTCGGGCCACTTCAACGATTGGCGATCCAAGATCACTTCCGACGCAACCACCACGAGCTACTTGTTGCACCCTGACGAAGATTTCTACACCTGGGACGTTCTGCACCGTTTTACGCACGTGGAACTGGTGGCCATGGTAGCGCCACGGGGTGTGTGCATCGAATACGGCGTGCGGGACGCAATCACCACACCCGAATGGACGGCCCGGGCTTGGAAACAACTCGCCGCCGTGCGCGATCACCTGGGGCTGAGCGACCGGATCGTGCTGGCCCAGTTCGACGGCGTCCATGAGGTCCACGGCGAGGAGTCTTTCGCGTTCCTCGACCGATTTCTTCGGTAAACCTTTGTATTCGGAAGGGGGATCGGCAGGGGGCGGGAGTCTTTTTCCACCTCGGCGGAGGAATACCTGCATCTTGGCAAATCGCCGCCCGCGATGGAGCGAAAGACTCGCAGCCCCGCGGTGCGCCGTTGATACGCCCGATTTGCGGGATCGTAGGGATCGGTCTTGACGCAGGCCAGCCGGTTTCCCACACTAGCGCGCTATGCGGATCATGCCTCGCCACGTCTTGACCGAACTGCTCAAGGTGTTCATCTTTTCTTTGGTCGTGGTTACCGGACTGTTCGAGGTGGGGATCCTGGTCAAGCAGTTGCTCAAGGAGGGATTGCCGCTGCTCCAGATAGCCTCGTTGTTGCCGTATATCTTGCCCGAGGCCTTGCGTTACTCCGTGCCGGTGACCCTGCTGCTGGCGACGACCACGGTCTACTCCCGGATGTCTGGCGCGAACGAGGTGGTGGCCTTGAAGGCCCTGGGAATTTCGCCCATGGCGATTCTATGGCCAGCCTTCATTTTGGCGTTTCTCGTGAGTCTGGCGACGGTGTGGCTCAACGACGTGGCGGTGTCTTGGGGGCGGCAGGGGGTGCGTCGCGTCGTGGTGAATGCGATGGAAGAGATCGCCTACAGCATGCTCCGGTCGGAACGTTGCTATTCGTCGCCCTACTTCACCATCAACGTGAAACGCGTGGAGGGGCGGACGCTGATCCAACCCGTGGTCACGATCAACGCCCGGGGCAATTCCCCCAGCATCACGCTCGACGCCGAGTCGGCAGTGTTGGCGGTCGACCATCGGGAGAACGTGCTCCAGATCGAGGCGGTCCACGGGGCCATCGAGGTGGAGGGGCGTGGCCGCGTGTTCTTTTCGACGTACAAATACGAGATGCCGTTGGGCGATCCGAGCGCGGAGGGCGAAAGCGGCATCCGGCCAGCGAACCTGCCCCTGTGGCGCATTCCATCGGAAACCGTGCGGCAACGTCAAGCGATCGAGCAGCATCGCGAGCATCTGGCCGCGGCCGCCGCGGAACAACTCCTGATGGGCGAATTCGACCGCCTAGGCGGAGCGGATTGGGCCCGGCGGACTGCTCAGGGCCGTTTGATGCAACTCCGACTGTGTGAGCTGCGGCTGGAGCCTTTCCGACGCTGGTCAGCCGGCTTCAGTTGCTTGTGCTTCGTCTGGGTCGGGGCCCCCATGGCGATCTGGCTTCGCAACCGCGACTTCCTCACCAGTTTCTTCGTGTGTTTCGCGCCTATCCTGATTGTTTACTATCCCCTGCTGGCATACGGCATCAGCGGGGCGAAAAACGGCACGATTCCGCCGATTTCGGTCTGGGCGGGCAACTTGTTGCTCGTGGTTTGGGGAACCTGGCTCCTACGCAAGGTGCTCCGCTATTGACCCCAATAAGCTCGCGGTCACGGCATCAAACACCGCGGCCAGTCGCTCGAAATCCCGGTCCTCCGCCTGGCAGAAGACCGAATAGGTCGCATCCCGGGTTCGCAAACAACGGACCCTGGCCGTGTTGACGAAATCCATGAAAAAGAAGTTGATGTCGAATCCTACCAGCTTCTGCCCCAAGACCTCTTGCTGGACCTCTTCCACATCGACATCGGCATACTCCTCCAAGATGCCGTCCACCGCTCCGCGGGCCAGGTCCAACGGTTTGATGGCCCGAGGATACACGCCTACCGAGAGGAACGCCCCACTTGGGCTGTAGATGGTGACCGATCCGTGCCGCCCTTCGTTTTCCTCTTCGTGGAGGCTCCAATTGTCGGGATATTGGAAAGAGATTCCCATTCCATGGAAGTCATTAGGCATAGCGAAGCTCCTCGTGGGATGGACGCTTGGAAACCTCCTACAACCTGCGCTTGGCCACATTCCGGCTTGTGAAGCTTCCACGGTTCAAAGCGATCGCGTGTGATTCAATCAGCCGTCTTTAAGGACTATGGTAGCTTGGCAGCACGGTCCTGAATACCACCCCAGCATGGGTGTGACCCGTGGTAAAACCCGCGAAAGTTCAGCTTCCTCCGCAGAATTCCTTGTTTCGCGTTCATTGCGGTCTAATCACGCGGACCATATATTCAACCTTTCTTGTCAGCGAGCGGTTTGAGGAGCCTGGAATGGCGCAAGCCCGTAAATTGATCTCGAAGGACGAAGCCAAACCCCCGCTATTCGTGGGGTTGGACCTCGGCGGCACCAATATCAAAGTGGGCGTGGTGGACGATGAGGGCCGGACCCTTTCGTATTTGAGTTTCCCGACGGAGGTGGAGCGCGGTCCAGAGGAGGGGGCGCGGCGACTGGGGGAAGCAATCCACGCGGCCATCCGCGAGGCGAAGCTCTCGCCCACCAATGTGGCGCGCGTCGGCCTAGGCTCGCCGGGCACGATGGATATCCCGGCAGGCAAACTCGTCGATCCGGCCAATCTGCCCGGCTGGGTTGATTTCCCCCTCCGCGATCGCGTGCGCGACCATTGCGGCCTGCCAGTCAGCTTTGCCAACGACGCCCGAGCAGCGGCCTTCGGCGAGCTTTGGCTGGGATCGGGCCGAGGCTACCAGAGCCTGATCCTTTTGACCTTGGGTACGGGGATTGGCTGCGGGATCATCGTTGGCAACACGATCTTGGACGGGGCCCATAGCCACGGCGGCGAATTCGGCCATTCGATCATCGACTACCACGACAACGCCCGACTCTGCGGCTGCAAGAAGCGAGGCCACTTCGAGGCTTATGCCAGCGCCACGGCGGTCATCGCCAGGACCCAAGAGGCCCTCGACGCCGGGCGGGCCAGTTCCCTGTCTCGACGATTGGCCTCGGGGGCCGAGCTTTCACCCAAGCTCGTGGCCCAGGAGGCCGAGGCCGGCGACGCCTTGGCGATGGAAATCATTTTGGAGACGGCCGCTTACCTGGGCGTGGGGATCGTCAACCTCATGCACACGATCGACCCGGAGATCATCCTCATCGGCGGCGCTATGACCTTCGGCGGCCACCAATCGCCCTTGGGGCGTCGCTTCCTGGACCGAATCCGCGAAGAAGTCGGTCGCCGTGCCTATCGGTTCCTTGCCGAGCGCACGGTGATCGATTTCGCCTCCCTGGGTGGCGACGCGGGATACCTTGGCGCGGCCGGCATCGCCCGAAGCGACTATCGTCACCATCGCCCCTAATCTTCGCTCAAGACTCGACCGTGTGCTAGCCGACGTTCGCCGCCTGACCACTTCACACCCGCAGGAATGTCCCTTTACGGTACATATAGTAAAGCACCAGCCAGAGGACGATCACGGCACCGACCGGCGTCAGGGCTTGTCCTACCGCGGGCAGGGGATCGTCCATGGTCTTGAAAGTTCTTGCCAGGGCCCCGAGCAGCTTGCTGGCCACGTTTTCGAAGCTGCCGCTGAACAGATGCCAACCGACATAAGCAAAGATCGCGTTGGCGCCGATCACTTCGAACACGAAGAAAACCCGCCGTAAGCGGAGCACGTCGATCAGCAAATAAAACAGTGCCAAAAGCAGATAGCTCCAACCGGCGGCCCAAAGGACCATCGAGCTGCTGAAAATGTGCTTGATGATGGGAAACCGCCAGGAACCGACGAGCGTCGCGCCGCCCAACCAGGGCAGGCCGTCGAATCCACCCGCCCAGAACCAGCCCAGCGCCAGGCATAAGCCGCCGATCACGACGAGCCAGAGCACCTTCATCCCCTTCGACCACGAGGAACGCAGCAGGTGGCCCGCCAACACGCCCAAGAGCACGGTCGCGGCGAAGCTCATGCTGCTAAGGATCCACGTGTAAGTCGTGCCGTCGCGAAACGACCCCAAGACCCACTCGTCGATAAATCGGGCCAGATTGGCCTTGGGTTCAAGGGTGCCGGCAGGATGGTCGCCAAAGGGGATCAGCAGCATCAGCAACCAGTATCCGATCAAAAGCACAGCCACGGCAATCGCCTGTACCCGCACCGACGTGTGCAGCAAGAGGATCGATGCCACTAAATAGCCGACGGCGATCGCTTGGAGAGTATTCGAAAACAGGAAAATTCCCTTTTGATCGGCGACGAGGAGATTGCCCTGCACGGCCATGCCCAAAATCCAAAGCACGAAGACGCGGCGAAGGACCCGGCCGTAGATGGATGCTGTCGTCGCGCCTTGCTCCCGCCGCTTGGCCATGGCGAAAGGCATGGCAGCACCGACGACGAACAAAAAAAGCGGCATGATCAAATCCCAAGCGGAGAACCCTTCCCACGCAGGATGATTAAGGTGGTATTGCAACCAGTCGGGCAGCGGTGACACGAAGATCGCCAGCACGGCGACCAGGGCCGTCTTGCCCCCGACGATCCAAAACATGTCGAAGCCGCGCAACGCGTCGATCGAGGCGATCCGGGCAACCGCCGGATCCTTTGCCGATTGGGGTGCCGTAGTCATGGCCTGAACTCCTTTGGAATGCCACGAAAGGATTATGATTTGGCACCCGAGACATAGCAAGTTGACAGACGCAAAGTCGCCGTTCGGGGCGCCAGTTTTTCATAGGGCGAGGCGACGATTGGTTGCCTAAGTAACCCACAACACTGGGGGGGCAAAAGGTGCTTCCGTCGAAGCGTGAGACCTTGGTACCGATAGGAATGCCGCCTTTACGAAAGGGGGCGAGCTGTAGGGTCACGTGGACTATGGCCAGACGTGCTTGACCATCCCCCGTACTATTTGTAAGCTTTTTAGCTGGAACATGTTATGCCCAGGAAACCGAGTCTTGAGCGGCCCACGTTGGGTTCGCCACGAGGGGGTTTGCCTTTCCAAGCCAATTCCAATGGCGGACGACCATGGACGTTCTTGAGCGGATTTGGGATATCTTGAGCACCGTCTTCGGCGGTCTGGCCCGAGGTGTAGAACGAGGGCTGACCAGCATCTTCGGTTCCTCCAATGCGCGATACCTCCGCAGGTTGCAGCCGAAAGTCGAGGCGATCAACGCGCGGGAACCGATTTATCAGCAAATGACCGACGCGGAACTGCGGGAACAGACCGACAAGTTCCGCAAGCGATTGGCGGCGGGCGAGACGCTGGACGATTTGCTCATCGAAGCCTTCGCCGTGTGCCGCGAGGCGAGCCGCCGGGTGCTGGGGATGCGGCACTTCGACGTGCAACTGATGGGCGGCATGGTGTTGCACTCCGGGGCCATCGCCGAGATGGTCACCGGCGAGGGCAAGACCTTGGTGGCCACCTTGCCGGCCTATCTCAACGCCCTGGAGGGCAAGGGCGTCCACGTGGTGACGGTCAACGATTACCTCGCCCGACGCGACAGCGAGTGGATGGGCCCGCTCTACATGGCGTTGGGCCTCTCGATCGGCGTGATTCAACACAGCTCCTCGACGGCCGAGCGGCAACATGCCTACGGTTGCGACATCACCTACGGCACGAACAACGAGTTCGGTTTCGACTATCTCCGCGACAACATGCGGCCGGCGGCGAGGAACGACGATCGTTTTCCCAAGGAATGGCAACAAGTGCAACGTCCGTTGCACTACGCCATCATCGACGAGGTGGACAACATCCTCATCGACGAGGCCCGAACGCCGCTCATCATTTCCGGGCCGGCCCACGACGACATCGACCGCTACCGCCGCGCCGACCGCATCGCCCGGCAGTTGAAAAAGGGCGTCCATTTCGAAGTCAACGAAAAGGAGCATAGCGCCCATCTGACTGATGAGGGGGTGCGCAAGGCCGAGGAATTGGCCGGGGTGGAAAGCTTCTACACGGCCGGCAACATGGAATGGCCCCACCTCATCGACAACGCCCTGAAGGCCCATCACCTCTACAAACGCGACGTGAACTACATCGTCAACCAGGAAGGCGAGGTGGTGATCGTCGACGAGTTCACCGGCCGGTTGATGCCTGGCCGCCATTGGAGCGATGGGCTGCATCAGGCGGTCGAGGCCAAGGAAGGCGTCCCCATCAAGGAGGAGAACCAGACCCTGGCCACGATCACGCTCCAGAACTATTTCAAGCTCTACGACAAAATCTGCGGCATGACCGGCACCGCCATGACCGAGGCCGCCGAGTTCTGGAAAATCTACAAGCTCGACGTGATCGCCATTCCCACGAACAAGCCCCTCCGTCGCATCAACTACCCCGACGTGATCTTCCGTACCGAGCGCGAGAAATACAACGCCATCGTGGACGAGATCGAGCGGATGCACAAATGGGACGTGCTCGTGCTGGATCGCAATCGCGAACTGTGGGGCACGATCGTCCGCGAGACCGACGACGCGATCGAGTTCCAACCCCGCGACGAAAAACACAAGGAGTCGATCCCCCGCAAGGACATCGTCGCCATCCAGCGGCGGGGCCGTCCGATTTTGGTCGGCACCGTCTCCATCGAGCGGAGCGAATTGCTGTCCTCCATGCTCGAACGCCGAGGCATCCCCCACCAAGTGCTCAACGCCAAGCACCATCAACGCGAGGCCGAGATCATCGCCCAGGCGGGACGGAAAGGAGCGGTGACGATCGCCACGAACATGGCCGGACGAGGGACCGACATCATCCTGGGCGGCAACCCCGAGGCCATGGCCTGGGCCATGCTTCAAGAGAAGTATCCGACCCGCCTCGATGTCCCGCGCGCGGAGTGGGATGCCCTCGTCCAGCAGATCGAGCAGCGCGAACAGATGAAGGCCGAGGGCCGCGAGGTGGCGGCCATGGGAGGCCTGCACATCATCGGCAGCGAACGGCACGAGGCGCGGCGCATCGACTTGCAGCTTCGCGGGCGATGCGGTCGCCAGGGAGACCCCGGCAGCAGCCGCTTCTATCTCTCCCTCGAAGACGATTTGATGCGGATTTTCGCGGGCGAGTGGGTCAAGAACGTACTCACCCGCTTGGGCATGGCGGAAGGCGAGGCGATCGAGAGCCGCATGGTCTCCCGTCGCATCGAAGGGGCCCAGAAAAAAGTCGAGGAACGCAACTTCGAGATCCGCAAGAACCTATTGGAATACGACGAGGTCATGGACGAGCAGCGGAAGCGCGTCTACGGCTATCGCCAGCGGATCCTCAATGGCGCCGACTGCCGACAACTCATCCTCCAGATGATCTACGGCGAGATCGACCGACATCTGGATCAGTTTCTGGACCGGGACTACGGCACCGAGTCCTTCTGCGCATGGGTGAGCAAACAGCTTGGCGTGGAGTTCGAGCCCCGCGAGTTCCGGGGCATGGATTTCCCCACCGCGGACCTTCACGCCCGGGACGCCGCCGAGCGCGCGGCCGAGACCCAGGTCTTCGAAATGATCGAGGAAAACCTCCCCTCCGAAGAAGACCCCAAGGACTGGAATTGGGAGGCCCTTGCCAAGGCCGCCAATAGCCGCTGGCGGCTCAGTCTCCGCGACCGCGACCTGCGGCGTCTGGGCCGCGAGGGTGTCGCGGAATTCCTCCTCGAAAAGGCCCGCGAGTCGATCCAGAAAACCGACCTCTCCGAAGGGGCAAGGCTGCTGGATCCCGACTTCGGTCTGGCCACGGCATGCGCCTGGGTCCAACACAAATTCGGCATCACCCTCGACATGGATGAAGTCCGCGATTTGGAACCGGCGGCCTTGAAGCAGATGGTTCGGGCGCGGGCAGAGGAGGCCTATCAGGAGAGAGAGATCGTGTTCCCGGTCATGGCCGGGCTGTACCACTTTACGACCAAAGACGCCTCCGGCCACAAGCGCTACGATCGAGAAAAACTTGTGGAATGGGCCCGCGAACGGTTCGGTGTCGAATTGTCCGTCGAGGACCTCCGCAACAAGCAAAGGCACGAAATCCAGGACTTGCTGAGGGAACACAGCCGCCGCGCCACCTTGGCCGCGAGGCAAAAGATCGAGGAGGCCCAACGCTACGTGGCCGCCGTGTTGGGACGACGCACGACCAGCAACGGCGAACTGGAGTCGTTGGCCCAGTGGCTCGCGGAAAACGTCCATCTCCAACTCCCCCCCGCGGAACTGAACCGCCTCTCCTCCGAGGAAATCCAAAACCGTGTCAGCGACGCCCTGGCCGAGCGCTTCCGGCCCGAAATGCGTCGCCTGGAACGCACGCTGCTGCTCGAAATCCTGGACTCCGCTTGGAAAGACCACCTGCTCGTGATGGATCACTTGCGATCTGGCATCGGCCTGCGGGGTTACGCTCAAGTCGATCCCAAGGTCGAGTACAAGCGCGAGGGCATGAAGGCCTTCGAGTCGATGTGGGCCAGCGTGGGGCAGCGGGTGACGGACCTCATCTATCGGGTCGAGCAGCTCGACGAGGGCTTCATCGGCTCCACGTGGAAGGAGGCCGAGGCCAAGCACGAGGCCGCCCCTTCGGCGAGCCAAATCGCCCAGCAGCAACAGGCCGCCATCGACGGCACCCAGATCGACCTCAAGCCCGAGCCTATCCGCAACCGTCAAGAACGCGTCGGCCGCAACGATCCCTGCCCCTGCGGCAGCGGGAAGAAATACAAACACTGCTGCGGTAAAGGGAAATAAGCCGAAGGCAGGACGGCGGCGTCGAAGCTTTTCGGGACTCGCTATCGCTCGGGCTGGAAAAACTTGCCAACTCCATAGGGTGAAGATGGGCCGGAGGCAGCGGGAACAATTCGAGGTCGGGAAAGGATTCCGCGAGTGCCCTATCTGCTCAATCTCATCTACGTGCTCCTGATCCTACTGAGCCTGCCGTGGCTCCTCTGGCAGGCGATCCGCAAGGGCAAGTACCGCGAGGGATTCGCCGCCAAGTTCCTAGGGATCGTGCCGCGACGCACCTCGCATCAAACGTGCATCTGGCTGCACGCGGTGAGCGTCGGCGAACTGAATCTGCTTGCCCCCTTGCTTCAGGTCTTGACTCGACGCAGGCCGGAGTGGGAATGCGTGATCTCGACCACCACCGCGACCGGCATGGCCCTGGCGAAGAAGAAATACCCTGGGCACACGGTCTTCTATTGCCCCCTGGATTTCAGTTGGGCCGCGCGAACCGCCATGCGGCGGATCCAGCCGCAACTGCTGGTGCTGGCCGAGACCGAGCTTTGGCCGAACCTGATTCGAGCGGCCGGGGAATCTGGGGCCCGGGTCGCGCTGGTCAACGGACGCTTGGGGGAACGCAGCTTCCATGGGTACCGCCGTATCCGACCGCTGATAAGCCGGGTTCTAAGGCACATTGATCTGATTGCTGCCCAGGACAACACGTACGCCGAGCGATTCCGCTCGCTGGGCGCCAGGCCGGAGACGGTGGTGGTGACCGGCTCCATGAAGTACGACGGCGCGCAAACCGACCGCAATAATCCGGCCACCCAGCGTTTGCGGCGTCTGGCCCGATTCGCCGATGACGATGTCGTATTCCTGGCCGGCAGCACGCAAGCTCCCGAGGAAGAGGCCGCTTTGGCCGCGTTCTGCGCCCTGAAGGACACATGGCCCAAGCTGCGACTGGTGCTGGTGCCCCGCCACCCCGACCGCTTCGAATCCGTCGCCCGATTGCTCGATGATTCCGGCCTGCCTTGGCAGAGACGAACCACGCTCGAGGAGAAAGGCTTGAACGGTGGCGCCCCGGAGGCATCCTCTGCCAGCCGTATCCTGTTGGTGGATACGGTCGGCGAGTTGGGGGGCTGGTGGGGTACGGCTCACATCGCTTTTGTCGGCGGCAGCTTCGGCAACCGCGGCGGACAGAACATGATCGAGCCGGCCGCCTATGGCGCCGCCGTCTGTTTCGGCCCAAATACGTGGAACTTCCGCGACATCGTGGCCACGATGCTCGACCATCGGGCAGCGATCGTCGTGCGCAACTCCGAGGAGCTGACCGGGTTTGTACGCCGCTGCCTTGCTGAACCGGAGTTCGCCGCTGCCTTGGGAGAGCGAGCGAGGGCCCTCGTCGCCTCCCAACTCGGCGCGACCGACCGCACGGTGGATCGCTTGTTGCCATTGGTCGAGAGCGGGATTCGTTGTCAGTAAAGCGATTCCTTGAAGATGGGAAAGGCTTGCCGGGGTTTTGCGTCGGGCCATGAAGCGCGAGCCTTAGCGGCCAATGTATATGGCCCGCGCGTCGCGGTTAAGTCAACTGCCAAAGGGCCATGGCCACGGCGTCACGCACGCGGCGGTTGGCCGCCAACACGGCCGCGGGCTCGAAGCCGCAGTGGACCAGGCAGTGTTCGCAGCGGGGGTCCTTGCCCGGCCCGAGCTTTTCCCACGGCGTCGACGCCATCAACTCTTGGTAGGTCGCGTAATGGCGGTCGGTGATCAGATAGCATGGGCCTTTCCAGCCGCGGACGTTTCGCGTGGGAGTGGCCCAGGCGGCGCACGGCAACTCCCGCTCGCCGCAAAGGAAATCCAGGTAGATCGGCGAGGCGGTCAGTCGGAATCGGGCGAGGATCGGCCGGGCCTCGCGGAACTTCGCGCGGCATTCCTGCCGGGTCATGAAGAGGCGTCCTGCCTCGGGATCGGACACCTGGACCGCTTCGTAGCCGTAGGCAGGCGAAAGCAGGAAGCCGTCCACGCCCAGGCAGGTGAGCAGCTCCAAGAGCACGGCGATCTCGTGCATATCTGTTTGGCGGTAGATGGTGGTGTTGGTGCAGACCCGAAACCCGGCCTGCCGCGCGGCCTGGATCCCGGCCAACGCCTCCTGAAAAACCCCGGGCCGACCGGCCAGCCGATCGTGGGTCGCCTCCATGCCGTCCAAGTGGACGTTGATCAGCAACCGGCTGCTCGGCCGCAGCCCAGGGAGTTTCTTTTGCAAAAGCAGGCCGTTGGTGCAAAGATAGACGTGCTTGCGTCGCGCCAAGAGACGTTCGATAAGCTCCTCGATACCGGGATAAAGCAACGGCTCGCCGCCGCAAACGCTGACCACCGGCGCACCGCACTCCTCGACCGCGGCCAAACATTCCTCGATCGACAGTCGATCTCGCTCGGCGTCGGCATACTCGCGGACACGCCCACAACCTTCGCACCGAAGATTGCACGCAAACAGCGGTTCGAGCATCAGCACCAAGGGGAACCGCTCCCGACCTGCCAGTCGCTGCTTGAGCAGATAGGTGGCCATGGAGCGGGTGAGCGAGAGAGGAAATCGCATAAAAGACACCGCCTGATGTTGAGTTGAACGCGGTCACGGGCCTTGTGCGTGCCGAGGCCCAATTACCAGACCTCCACCGCTGGCCGCGCGGGACCGCTTTCGCTGGGCTCGGCGACCGCCCGAGCCGCAGACTGCTTGGCTGTTTCCGCTACGGCCTGCGATTGCTTCCACAGCCCCAAGGCCATCAACGGAAAATAGATGGGGTAAGAGTGGTAGCGGAGGTAGAACACGCAGGGGAACCCCGTACCGGTGAATTCCGGTTCATTCCACGTTCCGTTCATTCGCTGCTGGTCAACGAGCCATTGGACGGCTCGCGCCACGGCCGGATGCTCACTTAAACCGGCGGCGAGCAGTCCCATCACGGCCCAAGCGGTCTGCGACGGCGTGGCCGGTCCCTGACCCCGGCGCTGCGGTTGCTCATACGTGTCGGGCGATTCGCCCCAAGCCCCGCACGGCTGTTGATGGGCCAACAGCCAGCGGGCGCCCGCTTGGACGGCGGGATCCTCGCGTGGCACGCCGACGGCAGTCAGGCCCACCAAGGATTGCCACGTGCCGTAGATGTAGTTCACTCCCCAGCGTCCGAACCAGGCTCCATCCGGCTCTTGAGCTTCGCGGAGATATGCCACGGCGCGATCCACCACCGCATCCCCGAGCCGACGGCCCAGCCTGCCGAGGGCTTCGAGGACCCGGGCGGTGAGGTCGGGGGTGCTCGGGTCGATCATCGCGTTGTGGTCGGCGAAGGGCACGTGACAGAGGAATTGGCGATCGTTGTTCCGATCGAAGGCGCCCCAGCCCCCGTCGTCGTTCTGCATCGCCACCAGCCAGTTCATGCCCCGGTCGATGGCCGCGGCGGCTCGGGTTAGAAGCTCTTCGGTTTTCGGGTTGGCGGGCCTTGCCGCACCGCCGACCCGGAAGGCCTCGGCCAGGGCCATGAGCACCATGGCCGTGTCGTCCGCGTCCGGGTAGAAATCGTTGTGGAACTCGAAGCACCAACCGCCCGGTTCGGCGTTCACGTTTTCGCACCAGTCGCCGGGCCGCGTGATTTGTTGGTCCAAGAGCCATTCCACGGCCCGCTGCATGGTTGGTTCGTCGAAGTCCGCTTCCACGGCCGCCAACGCCCGAACCGTAATCGCCGTGTCCCAGACCGGCGACTTGCAGGGCTGCACGCGGGCCGATCCGGAGTCGGCATCCTCAAGCACCAGATCATGCAACTGTCGCAGGCAGTATTGGACTTCGGGACCATCGTCGGGATAGCCCATAGCGCGGAGCGCCGCGAGGCTGAACACGATCGGCGGAAAGATCGCGCCGAGACCGTCACTCCGCTCGAACCTGGCCAACATCCACTGCTCGGCCGCACGCAGTGCGCGGCGACGCGTCGGCCGCCAGGGCGACCGCTGATACCATTTCAGCGCCTGGTCGACCACGCGGAAGAAGCGAGTCCAGCCGAGAAGCGGCTCGCGCGGCGCTGGAGGCCGGGCTTGGCGGGAAGGGGAGTCCGCTGCCGGGGCTTCGGAGCCCCTGGCCTCAGGGCAACCCTCGCTCGCCTTCCGCGTCCCCGGCGACCGCAGCGGCGGCCAATCCCGCGGGTCTTTCAGAAACAACTCGCGAATCCCTCGCTCTGGCTCGAGCTGACGCACCGGTTGCAAGGCGGAGACGATCGACAACGGCACGATGATCGTCCGCGACCACGAACTGACGGCGTAAAGATTCACCGGGAACCATCGCGGCAGGAGCACGATTTCAGGCGGGACCGCCGGACAACAGGAATAGGGAATCTGGCCGAGCAGGGCCAAAAAGAACCGAGTGTAACTATTCACGGCGTCGGCCCCGCCGTGGGCCAGGATCGCACGCCGGGCACGGACCATCGGTTCCGAGTCCGTGTCGTGGCCTGCGAGTTTCAAGGCAAAATACGCCTTCACGCTGGCGCTGATCTCGACGCCCCCGCCGGGATACATGGCCCAGCCACCGTCCGCGAGTTGCGTCTCCAACAAGCGCCGGGCAAGGCGCGGAATCAACTCCGAATCATTGTGGTCAAGAAACGCCAAGAGCAGGATCGTCTCGCTCTGGAGAATCGAGTCGCCTTCCAGCTCAGCGACCCAATAGCCCTCGGCGTGTTGCTGGCTGAGGAGCCACTGCCGCGTGCGTGCAATCGCCTCTTCGACCTCCCTGATTTGGGATCCCTTCCCCAAGGTTTCCATGGCCAGCGCCTTTCCATGTTTTCGCAGCGATCCGTCAGGGATAGCGCGGACGCGCAACCCCCGTTGACCAGCTTACGCGATTCGCCAATGGTCGACAAGGCCGTTTGTCGTTGGCAACGCCGGACCGCCGGACACACGCCAGGCCGCTTGAGGCTCCGGGGTTGCGGCCGCGTGCCTCGGCAGATCGAGAGAATGCGGGCAACGCCGGGCCGTTGGAACGTTTCCGGCCGTTGGCACGCCAGGTTCAAAGCGAGCCTAGGGGACGCCCGCCACCTGATAACCCCGGCCCGAGTGGTCGCGAATCTCCGGCAGCGGTAGGAGCACGCCGCTGGCCACCAAAGCGTCGAACACCGCTGGTTGAACGAAGTCGGTGAAGCCGTAAGTGCGGCGATAGCGGGCGATCTCGCCCCAATGGACATAGACATGCGTGATGCCAAGCTCGGTCAAGGCGGCGCGAACTTCGTCGGGCGATCGGCCCTTGGCCAGCCGCTCGAAAATCGAGTCGTCGAAGCACGTGTTGTAAAAGACCGGCATTTCCAAGTCGAAGGGCTGGGCATCGCCGACCAGCAGCACCCGGCCGTGCTTCGCCTCGCGATTGAGAAACCGATGCCAAGCGTCGACGCGCTGCGGATCGTGCCGAAGTCGGGCGAGCGAGACGAAATAGGGGTTATATCCCCCGCCGACCGAAGCGGCGATGAGGAAATTGCCCGCCAGGCCGGCGATCAAAAACGCAATCACCGCGATTCGCCAGGGTCGCTCCTGGCTCCACGCCGCGCCCAGGCCAGCCAGCATCGCGGCCAGCGGCAAGGCGGGAATCCAGAACCGGTCGATGCGGTGCGTCAGCAGCCACCACAAGGCGATGATCAAGGCCAAGTACGCCCCCAAGCCAACGGCCCAACGGCGCGCTCGCGCCGCGAAAAAGCCCAAAACGGCCAGTGGGATGACCAGCGGACTGTGCCACTCGCTGGTCAGGGCCACACGGCCCAGGTCCTTGCCCAAAGTCGCCAACGAGAAATCGTGCGGCCGATGAACGGCGTTCCACTGGCGGTCCTTCTCCGGCGTCCACGTCTTGCCGCCGAAAATCGAATACAAAAGCGGGTAGGTGGGATTGCCGCTCAGCGCGGCATTCTTCACGAACCACGGCCCGCAGGCCGCCGCCGCGGCCACAATTACCGCCACGGTTGGCTTCCAGGCGAATCGCCACCATGGTCGGGCAGGGTCGGGAAACGCGAGGAAAACCCAAGCCGTCACGGGCACCACGACAAACAACAGGCCGGGATATTTGCACGCCGCCGCGCTGCCCGCCAAATAGCCAACCAGAAGGAACGAGGCGAGCGGCTTCGCGTTGGATAATCCGCCTGCATCCACCCCCCGGGAGCGATGGTCGGGATTAGCTTCCTTTTGCGATGGCGCCTTGTCCTGATTCCTTCTCCCGCCGGTTAAGCTCTTATCACCTCCCGCGTCGCTGTGCCCGGCAATCGCCAGGGCATAGATGGCGAGAAACAGGTAAGTGCCGAGCGCGGCGTCCACCAACCCCAGCGTCGAGACCTGAATCACCCAGGGAATCGAAAGGTAAACCACGGCGGCCACTGCCGCGGCCGTCGGACACGCAAACCGTCGTCCAGCGGCCCAAAGTCCCAAGGCCGTGAGCACTGGATACGAGGCAAGGATCGTCTTTCCCACGAGCGCCCCCCACCACCAATCGCCCGCCAGCACCATGGCCAGCAAGGCGTGCATTTCGGTTCCCAGCGGCATGTTGGCGTAGACGTTGTGCGGCAAGAAGCCGATGCGGCCCTGCAAAAAGAACTCCTTTGGCGCCTGGAGATGATACTCGCGTACATCGAAATCCAAGGGCGGGAGCATGGCGCCGAGCAGGAGTATCGCCGCAAAGGGGATGCCCGAAAACAGGATCGGCGACCACGTTTCATTTTCACGAACCAGCCTGGGAGCCAGCCGTTTTCGTTTCCGCCAAATCCACCAGGCAATCGCAAAAATGACAGCCGCAGGCACAGCGAACACCAACCGGACGAGCCAACCCAACAGTCCGATCACCAGGACGTAGCTCGAGACGAGATTCAAACCGACCGCGGCGGCGAAGACGATGAGTTCGATCCGCGTCAGGCTGTGGTCGAGCCCGAGCCATTTCAGCAGAAGCCAGCCCGCCGCCGCCGACCAGGCGAAGATACCAACGGCTAGAAGCAGCACTGGCAACCGATCCAGCAGGGACAGCTCGGCGGGCGTGCCGAACCAGATTTCAAATAGCTCTTCGGGAAGGAGCAGGTAGTGCAGTAGGATCTGTGCGCGGAGAAACGGCTTGCCTGTCGCTTGGGTCAGGCTGGGCATCTCGGCGGCGTAAAACAGAAGGAAGTAGCCAGCCACCCCGACGATTGCCAGCCAGGCACGAGATCGGCGCATCGGCAGCGGCATAGCATTTCCCCACTCGGCCGTCGGTTGCCGAGTTTCCCCGAGGGGAAGGCGAAACGGCGGCCGAGGATCTTTCAGCGGGCAGCCGCGGCCATGCCACAGGCATCCAAGAGTTCCGCCGTGCGGTGGGTCCTCTCCCAGGTGAACTCCGGCTCAGAGCGGCCAAAATGTCCACCGGCCGCGGTCTTGCGGTAAATCGGACGCCGCAGGTCGAGGTACTTGATGATGCCGCTGGGCTTCAAGGGAAACAGCTCGCGCACGACCTCGCACAGGCGCTCGTCTTCGACCTTGCCGGTGCCATCGGTATCGACCAACACGCTCACGGGATCGGAGACGCCGATGGCGTAAGCCAATTGGACCTCGCAACGGTCGGCCAGGCCCGCGGCCACGATGTTCTTGGCGATGTGCCGCGCCATGTATGCGGCGCTGCGGTCCACCTTGGTCGGGTCCTTGCCGCTGAAGGCCCCGCCGCCGTGCCGCGCCCAACCGCCGTAGGTGTCGACGATGATCTTCCGGCCCGTCAAGCCGCAGTCGCCGTGCGGGCCGCCGGTCACGAACCGGCCGGTCGGGTTGACATGATACGTGATTTTACCGTTCACCAACTCCTCTGGCAGAACTGGCTTGACTACGTTTTCGATCACGAACTCGCGGATCTGGGATTGGGTGGCGTCCGGGCTGTGCTGCGTGGAAACGACCACGGTGTCGATGCGGACCGGCCGATCGCCCTCGAACTCGACCGTGACTTGGCTCTTACTGTCGGGCCGGATCCATTGAATCTCGCCCTTCTGGCGGATCTCCGTGAGCCGGGCGAGGATGCGATGGGCCAAGGCAATCGGCAGGGGCATCAGCTCCGGAGTGTGGTTGATGGCGTAGCCGAACATCAAACCCTGATCCCCCGCCCCGATGTCCTTGCCCGACGCCTCGTCCGCATTCACGCCTTGGGCAATGTCAGGGCTTTGTCGATCGAGGGAGAGCATCACCGCACAAGTTCGGGCACAAATGCCCATCTCGTCGTCCACGTAGCCGACTTTTTCGATCACGTCGCGGGCGACGGCCGCATAGTCGATCACGGCTTGCGTGGTGATCTCGCCAGCAATGATGGCAATGCCCGTGGTGACCATCGTTTCGCAGGCAACGCGGCTCAAGGGGTCTTGAGCAAACAGCGCGTCCAGGACTCCGTCGGAAATCTGGTCCGCCAGTTTGTCCGGGTGGCCCATGCTCACCGATTCGCTCGTAAACAGATACTTCCCCCTTGCCACGGAACAGTCCTCCTAGATTGCCTCATTTAACACGGCCTGCAAAAACTCTATTCTAGTCAAATAGGGCCGCGGCCTGCAAGGAACTCTAACATTTCCGTAACTGCTTTGTGAAGTTGAGGTTCGAAATCGTCTGCCCAGCTTGGTAATTCTCCGGCCCCGGCCCTTGGAGCCGCAACGGGAAAGTGCTAGGATAGCTAGTCGAGTGGCGTCGTGGGCAATTCTTGGGGCCTTGCGGAGTCGTTTATGCCGAAAGAAGGTGCGTTGGAAGTCGCTGGCGTGGTGACCGAGGCGTTGGCCAACACGAGATTTCGCGTGCAACTGGATAACGGGCACATGGTGCTGGCCCACGTGGCAGGCAAAATGCGCAAGAACTTCATTCGCATCGTACCCGGCGACCGCGTGACGGTCGAATTATCGCCTTACGATCTCGAAAAAGGGCGAATCATCTATCGCGAGCGATAGGCGATTGGCCCGCCCAACCCGCTCGTCATCACGCCCGCATAACAATTGTCCCCTGCGCGCCCTATCGAGGGCACATCGTTCTGCCGCCCGGCAAACAGGGCGGGAAACCCGGTTTAAACTCAGGACGTTGCCCTGTTCACTGTCTTTGTTTCCGGAATCTGGACCATTGCCCCTAAACCCGCACCATCAGCCTTGAGGCTGCACCGGATTAGCGGCGTCTTTCGATGGCGGTTTTGGACTGGGCGGCCAAGGCTCCGGCCCACGCACGCGGAACTCGCGGATCGCCTTCCGGCCGGAAGCTAGTTCGCGGGCCTCGATTTGCCAGATTCCCGGCGGGTCGTTCGCGGCAACGTCGATCGTCAGCTTCAATTCTCCGCCGACCGCCGCATGATAGCCGCTGAGTTCGGCCACCCGGGTCTCCGCGTCGCGAATCGTCAATTGCACTGGGATCACGGCCTCGATCGGCTGACCCTCGGCATCGACGATTTTCACGGAGCAGACGGCCGCGGCGCCGGGTTCCACGAGGTCGGGTACGTCGACCGACACGCCGCGGATTGGTTTCGGAGCGACGAGGAACAAACCGCCGTCGCAAGGGCCAAGATGCACGTCCCAAAGTAGCCGATCGCCCTCCCGCCGCCCCCGGATGGGTCGGCCCTCGACTAAGTCATAGATCGCCTCGCTTGGCGTGCGGAGCGAAAGGGTGGCATCCGATGGCAGCCCATTTTCCATCACCAAGCCGTGCTGGCCCACGTAGTGGCCGTACTCCCGCCGATCGTTGACCACGAACACATAGTCGGCTGCCTGATACTGGCGGCGATAAGGAATCACTTCAGCATCGCTGGAATCGAGCGGCCGCGCATAGCGATTATCGAGCTGTTTGCGCAGCTCGGCGGCCAGGGCGACCAAAGCCGCTTTGTCCTGATCGGCCCGGCCGGTCCGCTGATAGGGCTGGAGGCGGATGTCGGGCCGGATCGCGGGGCAAATGCGCTCGTCCCCAACCACAATCCCTCCCGCAGACTGGAAGGCCTTGATCCGCTCGAGCATCTTTTCCGTGATTACGTCGCAATCGCACATGACGAGGACGCGAAAGCCTTCCAGCCCGCGTTGGACGATGGTCTCGTCGAAGACGATCTCCGGCTGGAGCCCGGCATAGAGCATCACGTGGTACGCATCGCCCAGCCACTTGCCGCCCCAGCCATAAGTGCCGCGCGAGGCGAATACCTGTGATGCAAAACTCTCCAGGAAGGCCACATCGCTTTTTGCGCCTGGCACGTTCAACAACGTCGGACCCAGGGGCTGAATCACGCGTCGCGTGAGCCGAGCCAGTTCGTGTTGCGTCTCGGGGTGTGTGTAGCGATAGCTCCCAAGCTCGTCGCAAGGCACCAGCGATTGCCAGCCGTGGTACATGATGCCGCGGATCGGTCGGGCGATCTTGGTCCAGAAGGCCTCGCGCAGGTGCATGGGAGCAATGGTGATGAAGGGGGCGTCGGGCTGCTCCAGTTCCCACGGGGCTTGGAACGCCGGTCGAGGAGCGTCGGGCTTGGGTTCCGGCGCGGTCTGGCTGCGGTACCAGATGATCTGCGTCATCTTCATCACCTCTTGCTTCCGACCTGCGCCGGCGGCCATCGCCAACAACTCGTCGGTCGCCACGGCGATGCGGATGGGATCGGGATAGGAGTAGGTCCATTGCGAGACCACGTCCACCTCGCCGCCGCTGCCATAGACGCTGGCCACGCGCACGGCCGGGTCATGCCAAGTCCAGAGGTCTTTCCGGCCCGTGGATTTCAGCCCCCGCACCACCGCCGTATTCAAGCCGTTCCAACCATCGCCCGACTTCCAATACCAGTGATAATAGCGGTAGATCGGATGGTCGTCGGGCACGACCCGCGAGACGGGAAAGTCCTTCAGTTTTCGCCAGTCGACGCCCCATTTGCTGACGATTTCGGCAGGAACGTCGATTCCCGTTGCCTGCCGAAACGCCTCGATGTCCTCTTTGTGGAAGCACGGCTGGGCCGCGTCGCGAACCTCCGTATGGACCAGCGCCGCCTGGAAGGCGGGAAATTCCCCATAGCTCTTCGCCACCGAGGCCCCCACGTTGAAGCAATAGGCCTCCATTGCCGGCAGCAGCCCACAGATGCCGTTCTTCTTCTGCGGCTCTCCCTTGCGGTTGACGCGATGCAACTCCGGCTTGCCCTCCATGGCCGAGCCGGGCGAAAGGCTGGCGGCGATCGACAGCCCCCGGGCGAGGGCCGCGTCGAGCATCTGCCGCGTCTCAGCCTCGCGCTGGGGCGTGGTGGCTTGAGTCGGTTTACCGGCCTTCCAAATCGCCTCGTAGTCTGCCCCCACGCCGAGCACGTGCGTGAAGCCGATCGCTTGGAGTCGATCTATTTCTTTCATCAAGCCCGTCGGATCATAGATCCCCCACATGACGACGGGAAACTGCGGCGGCTGCCGCGGCACAATCCGCAAAGGAAACGACTGCTCGACGCCGATCGCCCGGGGACGGCTAGTTTTCACCTCGATCTTCAAGGAATACAAGTCCGGCCGGAGGCTACTGTCCACGGGATAGTCCAAGTCCATCGTCGCCCCCGCCGCCAGGTCCGCGATCTTCGCCTGTTTCACCGCGCGATTCCCCAGCGACATGGTCACCACGCCCTCCGCGATTGCCTCCTGTTGCAAATTCTGGAGTTGCAGCCGGGGTGCCACGTTTTTTTCCATGCGTACAAAGCAGGTGCGATCGGAGAGCAGAACCACCTTGAGCCGTTGAAACTCCAGCGCGCCGCGGGAAATGCGGACCTGGTCGATCCGACCGGGAAATCCGTGATAAAGGCTGCCCACACGGTCGCCAATCGAGAGCACGTGCTTGCCGGGACTGATGGATCCGCGGCCGCTCGCGCGGCTGGAGCCCCAGGGATTGCCGTTGACGAAGAAACTCACGGTCCCCGCCCCGTCGTAGGTCATGGCCACGTGATACCATCGGCCCGGATCGAACTTCACCGGCTTGGAATGGAAGCTCGACGAACTGTCGCCAAACCCGAGCACCGCCTGAATTACTCGGGCGCCTTGTTTGTCCGGGGCGCCGAGGAGGAGCTGGTAATCGTCATGCGCGACGTACTTCTTGTCGAGCAAGAAGGCCGAAGGGTAGTGGGCATCGAGTTCCGGCCCAGGCTGGATCCACATTTCCAATGTAAAGGCCCCTTGAGGACTGAGCGCCGGATGGTTTTTCGCGAGGGCCGCGTGCCGCTTGTCCTCCACCGGCCAGCCGCGGAACGACTCCAGACACCCGCCAAAACGACCGTTTGGATTGGGCTGCACGCCCTCAAACTTCAGCATGTGTCCGTGGCCCGACGAATCCTCGGTCTCCTTGCCGGAGGTGAACTGCCACAAGGCGATGACGTGCTCGCCGGTGGCGTCCTGGCCCGAGTATTCGCTTTCCCACGGCTCGCAACGTGGGACCGGGGCCGCCGCCTCGACCAGGCTGAAGGCCAACCAAAAGACCGCCACGCTCATCAGCACTGGCCACAGCAGCTTCGTCATCGCACACCTTCCTTTCGCGCGGTCGTGTCCTCGGTTTTCAGCTCAACGCAGTTTCCATTGTCGCCTCAAATCAATCCACGCGAAAGGCACGCCGAAACCCTCCCGGAATCATGAGGAACCAGGACTTGATCCGCTATCGGATCTCGGAGTTGTTGCGGGAGCGGATCTATGGGTTGGCACTGGGCTATCGGGCCCAAGACGATCTCGATCGCTTGGCCCATGATCCGGCGTTGCGGATGGCGACCTGGGATCGTCCGTGCCGGCGGGTGTTGGGGGAACGGCTGGCGAGCCAGCCCACGCAGTCGCGGCTGTTGGATATCGTGGCGCACGTGGGGAACAATCTGGAGGTGGTGCGGCGGGCGCCGGGAGACTGGGTCCCGCGGCACCTGCGGACCCGCAGCGATCACGCGGTGCGGCGGGCGACGATCGACATCGACAGTTTTCCATTGGAAGTCTTTGGCGATCAAGCGGGGGCCGCCTACCACGGCCATTATCATAGGAGCCGCACATCCGACGCCCGCCGGGTCGGCCTCCGAAGGGAGGATACGAGACGGTTGTGGAACTGGGATTCTATCAGGCCAAGTCGTGGGAGTTCCCGCAACGGGTGCTGTTGGTCATCCTCGATCCGCCCGATCCGAAGACGGGGCAGTTGTTTTTGGAGCCGGACTATTTCTTTCTGGTGGCGGGCTGGCGGGAGGAAGAAATGGATGGCCCGGCGTGCTTGGAACACTATCGGCGTCGCGGCACGTTCGAGGATCGGCTGGGAGAGTTCAACCAGGCCGTCGGCATGTTAAGGCAGCCCTTCGGTGGGCCAAACGAAGAGGCTATATCTCCGAGGTGCCGGACTTCAAGGGTGTCTTCATCCGGGAAGATCGGAAGCAGCCCGTCATCATTCCTGAAGAGGACTTCATGGAGATGGTGAAGGCACTCAGGAATCCGCAGTTGGTCCTCAAGTACAGGCCGGCCGAATGGTGGCGGGTCTTCTTGTACGTCGCCTACTACCTGGGCCTCCGCCAGGGCGAGATTCTTGGCCTCACCTGGGATCGAGTCTCCCTGGATACGCTGGAAGTCCACGTCGTGGCTTCAAGCTCAAAGTCGAGGAAGGACAGGGTTATTGGCATACCACCCGAAATTGGCATTGTGGTGCGACAATGGCGGGAGAGACAGCCGGATGCCAAGGGAAGCGACCCGGTGTTCCCCTGGCCTTGCGACGCCTACCATATCTACGAGGACTGGCATGCGATCCAGAAGGCGGCTGGCATCAAGGATGGGGAGCACTATGTTCCCAAGAACTGCCGGTCAAGCTGTGCCTCGGAGTTGATCGCGGCGAAAGTTCCGACGATCGTCGTAAAGGGCGTCCTCGGCCGTGCCACTGTTGCAACCATGGAGAATTACTACGTCAACACCAAGCCTGCCCTAAGGCTGCCGCCAACACCCGGACGGTGCGGCTGGAGGATGATGAGCCGAAAGGTGATGCTCCAAATGATGGCTGATTGCGCAACGTCCCGAGTCACCCGAGAGAAAAGTTGTGGAAGTGTTGTGGAAGTTGGTAAATGCAAGCAAAAAAGGACTTGCAGCCATCTGGCCGCAAGTCCTTTTCCACAAATGGGTTGCTAAAGTACCGGAGGAGGGACTTGAACCCTCATGGGCCGAAGCCCACTGGATTTTGAGTCCAGCGCGTCTGCCATTCCGCCACTCCGGCTTCCGGTAAGTTGGCTGCGAATGCTATCTATTCTTTCGTTTTCAGTAGGCGTTCACATACGAAGACCGATCTCCGTGAACAATCGCCTACTCTTGTTCCAGCTTATGGCCCGAAATTTGGCGATTCAACAAGAACCTGCCTTTCAGGGATTGTTATTTTCGCATTCGCCGGGTTCGGTGGCAAGAGCCTGGCGGTGGCCGCTTTGCTTCACCTGTTTCTTGAATTGCTCGCGAAAGCTGGCCAGAATGACGAAGGTTTCATCGGAGGACGAGCCTTTCGAAGCCCGGGGCGTTGGCCGACCGCGTGAAGGCGCGTCGTTCGACTCCTGTTCGGTGTCTCCGAAGGGGACGGGCACGGGAAAGGCCAACCCATGATTCCTTCAAGTGAACTTGCATCCAGGAACGAATGATGAACTCGACTTTGGTCTTGTTGGTTGCCTCGCTCGTTTTGCCTGGGGCCGAATCCCGCGGCGCGTTCGTCTTTCGGGAGGTGTCGTCCACGGGGCTGGAGCTTTCAGAAGGCGGATCGCCAGTTTTCGTTTACAACTTCGGCATGATTTTAGGCAAGGGCTTTCCCGAATCGATGCGGCGATCGTCGTATCTCCATCCGGTCTATGCGCCGAATGGGGTGACGCTGACCGACGACTTCAATCCCGACCATCCGCACCATCGCGGCATCTTCTGGGCGTGGACCGACGTCACGGTGGATGGCAAGAAGGGGGACATGTGGACGGTCAAAGGGCCGTTTCAAAACCGATTCGTCGCCTGGAAGGCCCGAGAAACGACCGACACGACGGCCCGGCTTGCCGTTGAAAACGGCTGGTTCGACGGCGACCGAAAGTTCGTGAAGGAAGACGTGGAGATTGTTACGCACCGAGCCGAGGGTGGACGCCGAGTGCTCGAGTTCACGCTGCGTTGGGAGGCGATCCGCCAGCCTGTGGAGATCGCAGGCACGTCCGAAGGCAAGAAGGGCTTCAGCGGTTTCTGCTTCAAGTTCGCCCGGCCCGATGGCGGAAAACCAGTCATCGTCACCGAAGAGGGCGTTGCCCGAAAGGATGGCGTCATGGCGCGTCATGCCTGGGCGGAGCTTTCTGGGACGTACCAGGGGCGGCCGGCTGGGGCTCGGATAGAGGACCAACCGTCGAACCCCGGCTACCCGCGAAACGGCTGGCTCATGCGGCATCAGCTCTGCTGTTTGAACGTCTCGTACCCCGGGCTTCAGCCTGTGACGTTAACGCCGGGCAAACCCTTGGAGCTGCGATACCGGGTGACGTTGTTCGGGGACAAGTCACCTTGATCGCGGTTGTTTCCCGTGCTGGAATCCGCGACGTGGTTCAGTCGAAGATGCCGGCCCCGAACTCGTTATTCTCCGAAGCGATTCTCTGGGAATGCTGGGCGGGGGGCCGATGCGGACCACGGGGCTTTTCTGGGGGCTGGACGCGGGCCGGGGCCACCGAAGGAGGGCTCTCCTCGCGGATTTCTGCTACGGCCCCGTCCTCGTCGAAATCGTCGTAGCTCGGCACATAGCCCGGCAGCTTGGCACGTGCTTTTTCCTGCTCGTAGGCCTCGAGTACACGGGCCTGGATTGCTTCCCGACACGCGGAATGGATGGGATGAGCGATATCGGCATACAACCGTGCCCGGCCGTCGTTGTCGCGAAGCGCCGACCCCTCCTTGAGTCGCACCCCGCATTGGTTACAGTATGCCGCGCGGAGGTGATTCTTGCTATGACAATTGGGGCAATGGGCGGTCAGTTTGCGGCTGGGCATTGCCACGAACAGACCGTTGGCTCCCTCGATGATCTTCAAGTCGCGAATGACAAAGGCGTTGTCGAAGGTGATCGAACAGAAGGCCTTCAGGCGTTCGCCGGGCTCCTCCATAAGCTTGATGCGGACTTCGGTGATTTCCACGGCGGTTCTCCTTGCATTTCAGCATCCTCGGACGGCCAAGACAACTCCTATTCCGCGAGCTAGCAGGCGACGCGCGACGCGCCGGGCATGACGCGCGTGACGGCAAACCCCAAAGTAACATGTTCCGCTGCCGCTCATTTGGCTTCCGACGCAATCGGTCTGTTGAAACTCCTCCCGAAGGCGACGAATCCACGGCGAAAGGGTTTGGGCGGCTGGCTCCAAGCGATTGAAGAGTCGCCCTCCCAGCTCGTCCAACCGCCCACGCTCGAAGGCGTCAAGCAGCGGCTGGAGACTGACAGGTAGCTCGGGCGGGCGGCAGGCGCGGTAAACTTCGGCCGTGGCCAGGCCCGCCGGAGGTCGCACCAGGACGAAATGCAAGGGTCCCCGTGCGGCAAGCGGGGTCACGCGTTCTCCCCGGCCGCGGCAGATCGCCGGACCTTTGGCGAAGAATAGCGGCACGTCGCTCCCCAGTTCAGCCCCTAGTTGCGCCAACTCTTGCCACGACCACCCCAGAGCCCAACTGGCGTTGGCCGCCGCCAGGGCGGCCGCAGCGTCGCTCGAGCCTCCTCCGAGGCCGGCCGCCGTGGGAATCCGCTTCACCAGCCGAATCCGGCCGCCACGCCGCACACCACTTCGGCGGCAAAGCAAATCCACGGCCCGGACCACCAAGTTCTGATCGCCTTCTGGAAAGTCGCCCAGCCACTTCGGATCGGAACCCCAAGGCCCCGACACCCGATCGCAGCGAAAACTCAACTTTCCCGTCGCGTCTCCCTCAAAGTACAGGGTGTCGTACCATGCGATTGGCACGACGAGCGTCTCGATGTCGTGGTATCCGTCCTCACGCTTGCCGAGCACCTCGAAGAACAAGTTCAGCTTCGCCGGCGCGTGAACTACGACCTGGGCGCCGCACTGCTGAAGGTGCATCTTCTAGAACCCGGCGGGACTCCTATTTCCCGAGACCGACCGCTTCACTTCCGTCGAATAACCGGGGACATGAAACTGCCCACTAAGACGGAGGTGATTTTAACACCATCGGTGCTACCCGTCAATCAGACGTTCAATTTAATCTTATACAATTGGGAAAAGCGGGCTATCGCAAACGGCGACCAACACTGGAGCCAGAGGGCTTTTCCAGCAGCTTGACACTTAGGCGGCCTGAAAATCGCAGACCGAAAAGCTCTGCCTCGAAACTTTCCGCGCCACAACTACCCGATCAGCAGACGGACGAGCAGCAGGACTCGCACTGGGAGGAGATGAAGAGTGAGGCGAAAGGCGAAACAATGTCCTCATTGTCCCTATTTTGTTATGTACCCCAGATTTCGCATGTTCCGGGGTAGCGTCCAATTCCCCAACCGAGCTTTTTTTACCCGCCTTTGGAATCTTCTTTACCGCGCCTTGCGCGAAGGAACTCGACCACCATGGGCATGATCGAGATCAAGATGATGGCGACGATCACCAACGAGAAGCGGCGTTTGACGAATTCCATGTTGCCGAAATAGTAGCCGCCGTAAACGAACAGGCCTACCCAACAGATCGCGCCCACCACATTGTAGATGATGAAGCGGCGGTAATTCATCGCCCCAATGCCCGCCACGAACGGGGCAAAGGTGCGGATGATCGGTACAAAGCGGGCGATGATGATCGTCTTGCCGCCGTACTTCTCGTAGAACTGATGGGTGCGGTCGAGATACTCTTTTTTTAGGAAGCGGATGTCGCCGCTGAAGGCCCGAGGCCCCACGTAGGCGCCGATCCAATAGTTTACCGTGTCGCCGAGGATGCCAGCGGCCGAAAGGAGGACGAAGAGGACGGTCGGGTCGAGTGTCTCGCCGAGGCCCTCCACGGCGGCCAAGGCCCCGGCTGCGAAAAGGAGCGAGTCGCCAGGCAGGAAGGGCGTGACGACTAGCCCCGTCTCGCAAAAAACGATGGTGAACAGGATCAGGTACGTCCACGTACCATAGTCGCGCAGCACCTCGGCCAAGTGCTTGTCGAGGTGCAAAAACAGATCGAAAGCGTATTGAATCCAATCCACAAGCTTTAACTCCGCGTGAGCTTGTGGAATTGTTGCATGAGGTCGCGGGTGATGGGGCCGGGCCTTCCGTCCCCAATCGTGCGGCTATCGACCTTGACGACGGGAATGACCTCGGCGGCGGTGCCTGTCAAGAAGCACTCATCGGCAATATAGACGTCGTGTCGGGTGAGGGGGATTTCCGCCACCTCGATCCCCGACTGGCGGGCCAGCCCGATGACCGCATCGCGCGTGATGCCTTCCAGGATCCCGGCGTCGATGGGCGGGGTGGCGATCCTGCCCTGACGCACGACGAAAATGTTGTCGCCCGTACACTCCGCCACCTCGCCTTTGTGATTGAGCATGAGGGCCTCGATGCAGCCCGCCTGAAGACCCTCGATCTTGGCGAGAATGTTGTTGAGGTAGTTGAGCGACTTGATCCGGGGATTGAGCGCGGCGGGGTGGTTCCGCGTCGTGCTCACGGTGATGATCTCCAGCCCGTTGCGGTAGTAATCCTCGGGATACAGGGCGATGAGGTCGGTGATGATGATCACCTGGGGTTGGCTGCATCGGTTAGGATCGAGACCCAGGGTGCCCACGCCTCGCGTCACCACCACGCGGATGTAGCCGTCCAAGATGCCGTTGGCCGAGAGCGTGTCGTGAATCGCTTGGGCCATTTCCTCCTTGGTCATGGGGATTTCCAACCAAATGGCCTTGGCCGAGTTCCATAAGCGGTCGAGGTGCTCGCGGAGCCGGAACACCTTGCCCGAGTAGCTGCGAATCCCCTCGAACACCCCGTCGCCATACAAAAGACCGTGGTCATAGACGCTGATCTTCGCTTCGTCTTTGTCGTAGAGTTTTCCGTTGATGTAGACCTTCAGAGCCATGGGAGCGCGTGATGGGATGGGGTGGAGGGGAAAATTTAAGGGCACACGGGTCAACCAACGGCCTCCAGATTGCCATGTCAGCTATCTGCCTGAGCAGGGGAACGGCTGCGGGGATTGCTGTTTGCGGTTTTTGACGTTAGCTGACCGCTGGAACCGACCTGCCGATTCCGGCGGATTCGCTTCGATCGCGTTCCCCGTGGGGTCTGACCTAACTCTTTGGACAACCTACAAATAGCTGCCAGTGGGCGACTGACGGCCGGAACCTTCTCAACATTCCTCGATCTGACCATCCACCAAGCGAACCATGCGATTGGCTCGTTCGGCAATGGCCAGATCGTGAGTCACCATGACTATAGTCAGGTTTTCCTGCCGATTCAAGGAGCAAAGAAGGTCCAGAATCGCTTGGCCGGTTGCCCGATCGAGGTTTCCGGTGGGCTCGTCGGCCAGCAAGACGTCGGGCCCAGTGATCAACGCCCGGGCAATCGCCGCCCGTTGCATCTCCCCGCCCGACAGTTCCTTCGGTCGGTGCTTCAAGCGGTGCGACAACCCCACGAGTTCAAGCAACTGCTCCGCAGCCTGGCGATAGGCCCGACGACGGCGAAGAAATTGCCACACGCTTTTGCCGATCATCAACGGCGTGAGCACGTTTTCCAGCGTGGTCAGTTCGGGAAGGAGATGATAAAACTGAAAGATCATGCCAAAACAGTGGTTGCGGAGCCGGTCGCGATCCGCGGTGGGAAGATTGTCGATCCGCTGGCCGTCGAAAAAGAGACTTCCAGCGTCCGGGGCATCGAGAGTGCCCAGCAAGTGGAGCAGCGTGCTCTTCCCTGAACCGCTTTGGCCCACGATGGCGAGGAATTCGCCGCGGCGAACTCCCAAATCGACGTGGCGGAGTACCGGAATCACGACGGACGCCTTGCGATAGCTTTTCGCCAAGCCTACGGCTTGAAGTTGGTAATCGTTCGGAGCAGGGGAGGCGTGGGAAGCCGCCTCAGCGTGGGGAGAGGCGGTAGGACCAGGCTCATGGACAGCGTGAGGCGGTTCCGAACGGCCGGGTTGGTCGGCCCTTGGTTCAAAAATCGGAGTGATCTTTTCCGCCGTGCTGTCGGCCTCCGAGGTTGGGCGGCTTTGCCGATCCGCCGCCGCAGGGGCCAAGGGCGGAGGGGCGGAGGTTGCGGCCGCTGTCGGTCTCGGTTCACCGCGCGCCGTGCCTGCCGCGACCCTGGAACGGATCATGACGGCGGGACGGAAAGTCGCCGCGGGCCGGGCAAACATTTCAGCCAGCTCATCATTCATAGCGCAGGGCCTCCACCGGGTGCAGCAGTGCGGCTCGCAGTGCCGGCAGCACGCTCGCCAGCACGGCAATCGCAATCGCGCCGAAAACGATCCAGGTGATCGTCCAGGGGTCCTTGATCGTGGGAATACGGTAGAAGTAGTAGATCGAGGGATCGAACACCGGTTTGCCGGTAATCTTGCCCAGCACGACGGCGATGTCGTTGATGTGGTCGACAAACACCAGGCCCAGCACCAATCCTACGCCCGATCCCACCAATCCCAAAGACAATCCGTAGCTCAAGAAGATGCCCATGATCCCCGCCCCCGAGGCGCCGAGCGACTTGAGCACTCCAATGTCGCGGGTCTTCTCGACCACGATCATGAAAAAGATCGCCAGGATTCCGAAACCAGAGACGGCGATGATCAAGAATAAGAGCACGTTGAGGATCGCCGTTTCCATTTGCACGGCGGCCAACAGCGCGCCTTGCCGATCGCGCCACGTTTGGACTTCATACAGGTTTCGAGGAAAGGCCTCGGCCAGTCGGTCGCGGATCGCATCGCCATCGAACCCTGGCTTGAGCTTGATTTGAATCGACTTGAACATCCCCATGCCGGTCGCCGGGTCGATCATCCCCCGCAACTCTTGAAGCTTGCGAATGGGCACGAAGACGAAGCTCGAATCGTATTCGGCCATCTTGCACTCGTAGAAGTCGACGACCGTGAAATCGTCGGTGGCGATCTTGGGCGGCGTGCCCGCGGTGGGAAACGTGAGCTTGACGTCGTCGCCGGGGAGAATCAGGAAGGAGTCCTCGCCGGTCGGACGGCGGAAGCTGGCCATCACGATCCCCAGCACGGCGCCGGTGTGTTGCTGGGTGGCGGGATCAAATACCGGTTCCTGCTGGGGCCGCTGGACGGCAGCGAAGGGGTCCACGAGACCGGCGGAGTCGCTGGAGTCGGTTCCGTCGGATCTCAGCGACTCTGAGGGCACGCTTGCCGCGGCTCGCTGCGCCATCAGGCGGTTGAATGCCTGAATCTCGGCCATCGCCCGGCGGTGTTCCCAACCGGCGCGCTTCATTTGGGGGCGTTCTTTGGCCTCGGGACCGCCCTGGTGGTCGCGGGTATCGTAGCCGCCCTCGCGGAGCTGGAAACTCATCGCCCGGCGGTTCTCCGGGTGTTGAAGGTACTTGCCGAAATCGCTGACCTGGCTCTGCGTTTTCTCGTCGATGCCGATAAGCTGGACCTGCCGGGTAATCCATTGGTCGGCGTGGCGGAAGCTGAGCATCGCCGGCACGACCACCGTGGGTGTCATCCCCGCGATGGCCTCGCCCGCCACCCGCCGGATCTGCTCCATGTGCCACTCGGCGTCGGCCATGCCATCCAAGCTGCGGACCTCCAACACCAAATCGGAGAGGATGCCGTGGATGCGGTTCTGCATTTCCGTCGCAAAACCCGACATCACGCTGTTGACCACGATCATGGTGGCCACGCCGAGCATCACGCTGATGATCGAGGCCAAGGCGATGTACCGCGTGCGAAGATACCGCCAGCAGAGAAGCAGTTTGTACATCGGCAATCCTTTACCACATTTCACCCAACCTCCGCCTCCGGCCGCAGAAGTGGGAATAGGATCACATCGCGGATGCTTTGGCTGTCGGTCAGCAACATCACCAAACGATCGATGCCGATTCCCAAGCCCCCGGCCGGCGGCATCCCATGCCGCAGGGCTCGAATGAAGTCCCGATCCATCCTCGCCATCGATTCCTCTTCGGCCAGGCCTTCAAGCTGCTGGCTGAAGAGGGCCTCCTGCAAATCGGGATCGTTCAGTTCCGTATAGGCGTTGGCAAGCTCCATGCCGCACACGAAGAGCTCGAAACGCTCGGCGATTTCAGGACGGCCCCGTTTGCGCTTGGTCAGCGGGCAGATGCTCGCCGGGTAGTCGTAGACGAAGATCGGTCCCTCCAGCCGATCCGCCACCTGGCGTTCGAATAGTTCGTTCTTGATGACGTCCGGGTGCTTGCCCGAGGTCTCGATTCCGGTGCGCGCAGCCAGGGCTTTGAGGGCTTCGACATCGTTCGGGTCCAAGCCGGTGGCTTCGGCGAGCAGCTCGTCGTAGGTCCTCCGCTGAAAGGGCGGCGTGAAGTCGATCGGGCGGCCCCCCCAAGTCAGCTTCAAGTCTTGGCCCGTGGCCCGAATCGCCTCGACGATGAGCTTTTCCGTCAGGTCCATCATCGTCTGGTAATCGCCATAGGCCTGATACACTTCGAGCATGGTGAACTCGGGATTATGTTTGGGACTGATCCCCTCATTGCGATACACGCGACCGAGCTCATAGACCCTTTCCATGCCGCCCACCAACAGCCGTTTCAAGTGCAGCTCCAGGGCGATGCGGAGAAACAAGGGGATGTCCAGGGCATTATGATGGGTCTTGAAAGGGCGAGCGGCCGCCCCGCCTGCAATCGCGTGGAGCGTGGGCCCTTCGATTTCCACGTATCCTTCTGCTGCCAACGTGTTGCGAATCGACTGGACGATCCGCGTGCGGCGGAGGAACCGCTCCAGGACTCCTTCTGTATGGATCAAGTCCAAGTAGCGCATCCGTTGGCGGAGCTCGACGTCGACCAACCCCTTGTGTTTCGAGGGCGGGGTCTCGATCGCCTTGGCGAGAAAATGGAGCTTTTCGGCGAAAATGCTCAGTTCCCCGGTCTTCGTGTGCCGCAGTTCGCCGTCGACCCCGATGATGTCGCCCAGGTCGAGGCACTCGGCCAAGGCCCAATTCTCCGGTCCGACCTGGGCCTTGCCGATCAAGATTTGGATACGGCCGGTCCAATCCCAAATGGTAAGAAAGATCAACTTTCCCGCACGGCGTTGAAGCAAAATCCTCCCTGCGGCGCGGACCTTGGGGCCCCGTTCTTCCGGCGGTTTGCCGATCTCGCAGTCGCCGGCGGGAACCATTTCGATCTGTTTTTCCAGCGCGCGGATCTCGCCCAAGGACATATGGCCATCGAAGCGGCTGCCCCAGGGATCTAGCCCGAGGGCCTGTATCTTCCGCAGCTTTTCACGCCGCGAGGCCTCCAACATTTCTCCGCTGCCGGTCGGTTCTTGGCCGCGTGGTTTCGTCATCGGTCGCAGGTCGATCGCTTTCTTCTAAACCAATAAGTCGCAACATTTTAGTGAAAGCGGCTTGGGCGTCAATGTCAGGCTGAACATTAATCTCCTAGGTTTTGGGGATAATTTGCACCAAAACAAAGGGGGTGTCCCCATAACCCCCACACGAGAAAAGGGCACAAAAAGGTTTACACTTGTTGAGCAGGAAGAATAGGAGAAATAGGGGATTCGGAATTCAGTCAGCTTTATTCCGGCTTCTCTATCTCCAGCAGGCGGCGGCGGAGTTTCCGTACCCCGTCCTGAACCACCATGGGAAGCTTGGAACGCAAAAGGGCCGTGCCCTTGAACCAGGCCTCCGGCTCCTCGAACACGTGGTGATACTCAATGAACAACGCCCCCGACGGTTCCTTGAGCTGCGTAACCTTGGCATACAAGCCGGCCGCTTCATAATCGTGGGGTGGGCCGAGCTTCAGTTCGCCGCCTTCGTCGCGCTGCACCGGCCGCCACTGATTGGGGTGGGTGGTCGATTTCGTGAACCGCGGGTCGATGACCGCAGCCACCACCACCGACTCGGGGCCTCGCGTGACGACCACGCGACGGGTCGCGCTGACCAGCACGCGATCGAACAGGCCGAAGGTACTAAAAAAATATCGCTCCAAGCGCTCCGGACCGTCCTCGAACGACAAGCCCAGCCGTTTCATCTCATTGTGGTCCAGAATGCCTTTTTCGAAGGGCAAGCGGCCTTGTTTGCTTGCTTCCGCCGTCTCCACCAGTCGCTGCAAGAATTCCTGCTGGCTAAACCACTCCAAACGCCCGTAAGCAACGAACCACAAGTCGATCGAGCGGACCAGATGTTTGGGGTCCGTGCCTGTCGCGTCGTCTAACTTGAGCACGAAGGGACTGACCACCGACTTTCGCACAAGATCGGCCACGCGACGGCTCGGGGCGGCGATCCGGGTCAAAACCTCCTGCTGGCCCGAAACGTCCAGCCCGTCGCGCATCGTCGGCGGGGGCAATTTCACCACCTGACCATCGCCCATCGATATCCCGTGCTCGATAAGCTGCTTGAGCACGGGATTCTCAGGTGAACTTGTTGCCGAGCTGACAACCGCGGCAATCACAAAAAACTTCAACATGTGCCCACCGAACCACGTGAAAAACAATTCGGGCTTCAGCAAGTGGATGAATCGCGGAAAGGCCCCGGGGGAATCGCTTGCCCGTAAACTAGCACGGAATTACGCCTTTGGGAATCCGAACCGGTTGCGGAAACTATGCGGGCAGTTTTGGCCAGCCTTGCCCTCAGAGAGAATCCTCTCCTGATTCCCAGCGTAGTTCGTGTCGATACGGAAATAGGGGGAGTACGGTTTTTGCGGGACGTAACTGATGCAGCGGATGGCGTGGCGCGCCGGTGTGCTATTGGTTATCGCGGTGGCGGCTGGCTGCCGAGGTCCGCTCCAAGCGGTCACGCAGAGCCGGGTGACCATGTTTAGCTCCCCGGTCGAAGACCGTGGCCCGCTGGTGGAAAAAGACGTCGTTCCCGACGAAGGCGAGCCGTATCAAAAGATTGCCATCGTGGATGTAGATGGGCTCTTGGTTAACAGTGGCCTGATCGGTTTGGGTTCGGTGGGCGAGAACCCTGTGGCGTTGTTCCGGGAAAAGCTCGACGCCGTGGCTTCCGACCGCTGCTATCGCGCGGTCGTGTTGCGGATCAACAGTCCTGGCGGCGGCGTGACCGCTAGCGACATCATGCGGCACGACCTCTTGGCGTTCCGCGAGCGGACCGGCGTGCCGGTGGTGGCCTGCTTGATGGATCTGGCCACGGGCGGGGCTTATTACCTGGCCACGGCGGCCGACCACATTATGGCCCATCCCACCACCGTGACCGGCGGCATGGGCGTGATCCTCAACCTGTACAATCTCAAGGACACCATGGCCTATTTCAACGTCGAGGCCGTGCCCATCAAGTCGGGCCGATTCACGGACCTCGGCTCGCCGGTGGAACCCATGCCCGAGGAAGGTCGGGCGATCCTCCAGCAAGTCGCTGACGAGTTCCACGCTCGATTTCGGCAAGTCGTTCGGCAGTCGCGTCCGCAGCACGATGCCTCGCGTCAAGAGGATTTCGACGGCCGCGTGTTCACGGCCTCCCAGGCGTTGGAGCGTCGCTTGATCGACTCCATCGGCTATCTCGACGACGCCCTGGCCACGGCGAGGGAACTGGGCCGATGTCCCTCGGCCCGGGCCGTGCTCCTCCGCAGGGCCCATGAGCCGGCCCGATCGCCCTACGCCACCACGCCCAACGCCCCCGTGCAAGGCGGGTTGTTCCCCATGAGCATCCCAGGCTTGGACCGCAGCCAGCTCCCCACCTTCCTGTATCTCTGGCAACCGGAACCTACGTTCGAGCGTCGGGCGGCGAGGTAAGGCCGCACGGCCAGGGCATTAACCAAGGGCATTACCGGAGCAAGAATTTCACGCACACGGGCATCGGCACGCGGATCGATTGGCCCGTCGGCTCCAGCTTTCCCGTGGCTTGGTCGATCCGGAACGCCACCACGTTGTCCGAGTCCTGATTGGCGGCCAAGAGGAACGTGCCGCTGGGGTCGATGCCGAAGTTCCGCGGGGTCTTGCCCTGCGTCGGCTCGTGGCCCACGGCGGTCAACTTGCCTGTAGCCAAGTCCACGGCGAAGATCGCAATGCTGTCGTGGCCGCGGTTGGAGCCGTAGACGAACTTGCCCGAGGGATGCACATGAATATCGGCCGTGGTGTTGTTGCCCTGAAAGCCCTCGGGCAAGGTCGAGATGGTTTGGAGCGTTGTCAGCGCGCCTCGGGCCGCGTCGTACTCGAAGGCGGTGATCGTCGAGGCCAGTTCATTGATGCCATAGGCGTAGCGGGCGGTGGGGTGAAAAGCGAAGTGCCTCGGCCCGGAACCAGGCGCGACGGCCGCTGCCGCGGGATCGTTCGGCTCCAGTCGATGGGCCGCCGCGTCGAAGCGGTAGATCATGATCTTGTCGATGCCAAGGTCCGGCGCCATGGCGAAGCGGTTTGCCGGGTCCAGATTGATCGAATGCGCGTGGGGGCGTTCCTGCCGCCTGGGGTTCACGCTGGAGCCTTCGTGCTGGAAAAAGGAAGTCGCGTCGCCCAATTGACCGTCGTCCCCAATGGGCAGACAAGCCACGCTCCCCCCGCCATAGTTGGCCACCAAGGCATTTTTGCCGGTGCGGTCGATCACGATGTGGCACGGGCCAGCGCCGCGCGACGACTTCTGGTTCAGCAGCGCGAGCTTGCCGGTTTCCGGATCGATGGCGAATGCACTCACCGCCCCGCCCATGCCGCCGGCAAACTGACCGACCTCGCCTACGGCATACAAGTACTTGCCGCTTGGGTGCAACGCCAAGAAGGATGGATTCACCACCTCTCCGGCCAGACCTTCCAGACTCAATTTGCCGCTCGCGAGGTCCAGTCGAGCAAGGTAAATTCCCTTGCTCCCCCGCTGGGTGTATGTGCCGATGTAAACCCAAGCGTTGTCAGATTGCACCGCTTCGTTGCCTTGGACTGTCGTACCGCCGAGCACAGCCGCGACGCTGCACGCGGCGACGCCCATCCATATCATCCACTGTGGCGTCATGTCATCACCTGCCTGAATTGAACGGTTCTTGTCGGGCAACGTATCATTCCCCTATCGCCAACACAAGAGGGCTTGCTGCCGTGAACCACCCTGAGCCGAACGAACGCAAATCGACCTTGAAGATCATTCACCGCCGCAGCGGCGATCCGCAGCGGACGCAACAACTGGGGCCATACGGTTTGGAGACGCTGATCGATCCCGAGGAGGAAGGGGCGGGCGTGATCCATCGCGTCGTCGTGGCCCCACGTCAGCGGACCAGCACCAGCTATCATCGCATCGCGGAGGAGTTCTACTACGTGATTTCTGGCAGCGGGACGGCCATTCTCGACGGCCGGGAGTATCGGCTTTCGGCGGGCGACATGCTTCGGCTGCCGCCGGGAACGACCCACGCCTTCGCTACAGACGCCGAGGCTCTGGAAATGCTCGACATTCAGGTGCCCGGCTGCCGCCCGGACCGCGACGTCTATTTCGTCGACGGCCCGCCGCCCCAAGGCTTTGGCAGCCCGACCCATCGAAATCCCGCCCCATGAAACCGCGGCCGCTTCGAGTTAGGTTTGAATCCGATCTCGTTGCAGACCTGATTCGCACGTTGCCTGGCCACGGAGTTGGCTGGCGGCCCTCGGGACGACACGACGAACGGATCGACTTTACGCCGCTACGTTGGCGACCACGTAAGGTCCCTTGGGGATCACGGCGATGGTGGCGTGGTTGCCATATCGGGCCAAGCAACCGGCCACTGCCTCCTCGACGCTCGGGGCGGTCTCGACATAGTGGCGCTGGAGGACATCGCAGGGAATGCCGTCGCTGACGACCACGACCCGGGCCTTGCGAAGCACGCGGGCCAATTCCTCCACCTGCCACTGATCCATCTTGAAATAATCGGTGCGCAGCAGGCGGTCCATGAAGGCCTCGGCGGAGGGATATTCTTGAAAGATGCTCTGGAACTCCGGGCTGCCGATGCCCTCGCTCAGGCCCGCCGCAAGGATGATCGTCCCGCCGGGCTTGACAATATCCACGGCGGCCACCATGCCTTTGACCGACTGATAAAAGGTGGCATCCAGGGGGTAGCCGGCCGAGGTGGTCACCACGATGTCGACAGGCTCCGGCACGGTGTCGGACACCACGCCTCGCACGTAGTCGACCCCCTGCGCGAAAGCCGCTTCCATGTCTCCGGCTACCACGGCCAAAATCCGACGATGGTCGTCGATCACCGCGTTGACGATGAAGTCGCAGCCGGCGCGGCGGGCAATCCACGTGTTCTCCTCATGAACCGGATTGCCTTCGAGCACGGCGGTTCGGGCGTTGGGGTGCTCGAGAAAACGCGGACTGTGCCAGTCGCGGACCGTCTCGATCCCCGCCAGGCCCGGGCAGATCACCTTTCGACCACCAGAAAACCCGGCCATGAAGTGCGGCTCGATCAGCCCAACCGCGATCTTCAGCTCAGCGCTGAGGTAGCGATTGTCGATCCAAACCGGTACGCCCCGGGGACTCGTGCCGAGAAAGGCGTGTTCCGAGCGATCTCGCCCATGATGGTTGGCGATGCGATACCGTTCCAAAATTGCCTCGCCCACCATCTCGCGGAGCTCGTCACGATGATTGGGCCGATGCATCCCCGTGGCTACAAGGATCAAGATGCGATCGCGCGGGATGCCTTCGGCCTCGAGGGTTTCGAGAATGGGGGGTAGCAGGATCGAATTGGGGACGGGGCGCGTGATGTCGCAAATCGCGATGCAGGCGCTGGAGCGGCCTCGGGCCAAATCGGCCAAAGGCGGGGTGCCTAAGGGCCGGGCAAGTCGCTCGCGCACCACGTGTTCAGGGGAGGCAAGGGGCGCGGCTGCCCGATAACCAAGGCACTTGACCACGTTCTGGTCCGGCAGCGCGACCTCCAACCCTGACCGGCCATACTCCAGGCGGACGCGCATCGCCCGTCCCCCCAAAGTTTACTTTTTCTCGCCACCCGTGGCCGTCCCGCCCTCGGCAGCCCCCTCTTCTCCTTCCTTCTTCTTCTTTTTCTTCTTCATCGTGATCTTGTAGACACGGACCTTTGCCAGTCCCACGGGGGGGTCGCCTTCCTTCCAACGGTCTGAGGCTTTCAAACGCTCGATCCGCTCGGCCCGGGTGAGTACGCTGCGACTCCGCACGAGCCCTTGATGAACCTTAAGGCTTTTGTCCATCGTCATTTCAGTGGGTCTCCCTCCGACGCGGCCAACGGCTGCAACCCAGACGATAGTGCAACACTATCGCCACAACATCCGCATACGGCACGCACAGGGATTACTAGCCAGGGGTTGTCCATCAACACGCGAAAGCCGCCAAACGCGGCTCCCGCAGCCCTTTCTTTATACCCCAGACGGTTTATTCCATCAACGGCCCGTTGAATCGTCTAGTTTTGCATCGCCGCATTGCCCCCTAAATACGTTGCAACCCGAAATTCACTTGGCTAGGCGTTGCCCAGCCTACGTTAACTCTGGTGGGAGGTCCTCATGCTAGCAGCTCGCGACATATCCTTTCAGTGGTAGCAGTTTACGCTTCGGTGACCCCGATCCGAAGTGAGCGGCGTTGCGAAAACGTGTCGCGTTTTACCGGAAAAAAGAGATTATGGTTTGAAGAATTGCTCAATCCTACCCATTTTGCCAACCGATGCATGGCGAGGCGGGCCGCGCGCCTCGCGAGCGGTCAGTTGTGCGCTGAGGTCACACCATGGGACGCATCCAGAGCACCGTTGGGCTGATCAGTGGGATCGACTACGGCAAGATCGTCGATCAGCTCGTGGCCTTGTCCCGCCGGCCCGTCGATCAGCTCACCAGCCGTAACGAAACCCTCAAGAAACAACAGGTGGCCGTCACCGAGCTTTCGGCCTATCTGCTAGCGGTCCGCTATGCCTCGGACAACCTGGCCAAGTCCGAGATTTACCAAAAAACCAAGGTCTCCACGAGCAACGAGGCGGTGCTCCAAGCCACCGTGGTGGGGAACCCCACCTCGGGCTACTATCAATTCACCCCAGTTCGCACTGCCCACCCGCAGCAATTTCTCAGCGCAGGCCTTCGGAGCAGCACCAGCCCACTCGGGGCCGGAACGCTGACCATTCGATTCGGCGATCACGTGGAGAGGGCGGCAACGCTCGACGGTTTGAACGGCGGCTTGGGCTTCCAGCGCGGCAAGATCCGCATCACCGATCGCAGCGGCGCAAGCAGCGAAATCGACCTTTCAGCCGTTCAGACGATCGACGACGTGCTCGACGCGATCAACAACGCCTCGGGCATCAATGTCACGGCCAGCACCCGAGGCGGCAAAATCCGGCTCACCGATCAGACCGGTCAGACGCTTTCCAATCTCAAAGTACAGGAGGTCGGTCGCGGGACCACGGCCGCTTCGCTGGGGCTGGCGGGAATCGATGTGGCAGCGGCCGTGGCCGAAGGCGCCGACGTGCTGCGGCTCTCGGCCGACACCCCGCTGGCGCAACTCAACGACGGACGCGGCATCCGCCTCTCGACTGTCCTGCCCGACATCGCCTTTACGCTCCGCGACGGCACGAACGGTTCGATCGATTTTTCGCCCTTGGGTAGCGAGGGGGAGAAGCCCCCGCGGGAAACCACCGTCGGCGACATCCTCGAAGTGATCAATTCCGCGGCCCCCGGCAAGCTCAGGGCCGAAATCGCTTCCGACGGAAAACGGCTTGTCGTCACCGATCTTACGACAGGAAGCGGGACGTTTTCGCTCCAAGCCCAGTATGGCCTTCCGACGCTGGCGGATTTGGGGCTCGACACCGGCGCTGTCGGTGGGACGGTGACGGGCCGCGCGGTGTTGGGCGGACTCCGCACCGTCCTGCTTTCCAGCCTCAACGGCGGAAAGGGATTGGGTGCCCTCGGTCAGCTCCAACTGACCAACCGCAACGGCGATTCGACCGTGGTGAACCTCAGCGGGGCGGAAACCTTGGAGGACGTGGTCGCCGCGATCCAAGCCGCCAACGCGGGAATCACCGCCCGAGTCAACGACGCCCGAAACGGAATCCTGCTCGCCGACGTTACCGGCGGCTCAGCCAGCCCGATGATCATCGCCGATGCCGACGCCTCCGGCACCGCCGCAAAACTCCAGATCGCGGCCAACACCACCGCGGGAATCGTCAACAGTGGCGATCTCCGGCTGCAAGTCGTCTCGGAAAACACCAAGCTGAGCGACCTGAACGGCGGGGCAGGCGTGGCGCTGGGCAGGTTCGCCATCACCTCCAGCGGCGGACACCGCGCCGAGATCGATCTTGCCCAAAACAAGGCCCAAACCGTGGGCGACGTGATCAAGCTCATCAACCAATTCAGCCACACGACCTTGGCAAAGATCAATGACTCCGGCGATGGCATCCTGCTGGTGGACCTCGAACACGGCAGCGGCGCCTTCACGGTCGCGGACGTGAACTCGACCACCGCCGCAGATTTAGGCCTTGCCCGCGCCGCGATTGTCGCCGACTACGGCGGCTCGCCCGCCAACATGATCGACGGCACGACGACCTATAAAATCCAGCTCAATGCCAACGATACCTTGGAATCCTTGAAAAACAAGATCGCGGCGTCCGGGGTGCGGGTCAGGGCGAGCGTGATGGACGATGGCTCCACCCGGCCGTATCACCTGGCATTGACGAGCCAGCGATCGGGCAGGCTTGGCCAGTTCGTGGTCGATGCCTCGCAGATCGGCGCCTTGGCGTTCACGGAAACCGCCCGAGGACGCGACGCCTTGTTGGCCGTGGCCTCGGGCGGGGCGAACGCCGGCTTGCTCTTGGCCTCATCCACCAACCAATTCAAAACCGCCTTGCCTGGCGCGGTCCTCGAGGTTCGCCAACCCTCGGCCACACCGGTGGTCGTCGCGGTGGAAACGAGCGACGCCGACGTCGTGGCCAGCACCCAAGCGATGGTCGACAACTACAATCGCTTCCGGCAGAAATACAACGAATACACCAAGTACGATACCTTGACCAACGAGGCAGGACTCTTGTTCGGCGACGGGGCCGCGCTGCGGATGGACAACGATTTCTCGGCCCTGTTCACCGGGCGGTTGACTGGGCTGGGATCGGTGCAAACCCTCGCCGACGTCGGCATCCGCCTCAAGAACGACGGCACGCTGTCCTTCGACGCGACTACGCTCAAGGCCCGCTTCGCCGCCGACCCCAACGCCGTGAAGGACTTCTTCGCCAAGGCGGAAAAGGGGTTCGCCGCGAAGATTTCCGCCCTCATCGAACAGATTTCAGGCAAGGACGTGTCGATGCTGGCCCAACGATTCAAGGCCCTCGACGCCACGATCAGCCGCAATCAAACCGCCATCGACGCGATGACGGCCCGCCTGGCCCGGCAGCGCGAACGTTTGGAAAAGGAATTCCTTCGCGTCGAGACCGCCGTGGCCAAGATGCAAAACAGCCTGTCGATGCTCAACGCGATGCTCTCCGGCCAGGCCATGCCCAATAAGAACTCCGCCAACTCCAATAGCAGCAGCAATAAACAATAGCAGCACCAATAAAGAACCGTCCCTCCTCCATTCCTCGCGCCGCGAAAGGAACCACGGATGAACCTGCAAGCGAGACAGCGTTATCTGGCCGACCAGGTTTTGACCGCCCCGCCTCAAAAACTCTTTCTCATGCTCGTGGAAGGGGCCATCCGCTTCATCCACAAAGCCCAACAGCACTGGACGGCCAAGGAAGACGAGCAGGCATTAGAGGCGTTGACCCGAGCGGAGGAAATCGTGGGCGAGGTCCTCGCCGGGTTCAAGCGAGACCTCGATCCCGAACTCGTTGGCAAAGTCGCGGGGGTGTACGGCTTTGTGTTGCGGCGTTTGATCGAAGGCTCGATGCTCCGCGACAACGCCAAACTGGCCGATGCCCTGCGCGTCTTGGAAATCGAGCGCGAGACCTGGTCCGAACTCTGCCGCAGGATCGGGACAGAGCAGCCCACCGGCAAACCCTCTTCTGGGCCGCAACACACTTCCGTCTCGGCCCCGAAGTTTCTGGGGCCAACGGCTCCCAGCCCGTCCTATGGCCCCTTGTCGCTCGAGGCTTGACGCCCCAGCTTCCGACAGCCCCGGCGTCGCGGTCCGCGGCGGCAACCCAAACCGATTCAGCGGGTCGGTGTCCCGGCGCGTCCGCTAAACCG
>CALFBP010000044.1 GCA_937951625.1 uncultured Thermoguttaceae bacterium | reverse complement strand
TGACCTGTCACAACGGCTTGACCGTCGTGATCCAGAGAAACGGTTTCTCCGCCTCGTCGACGCGAACTTCATATTTCAAGCCAGCTTGCGAAAGAACACGGCGGAGCAGTTGGTGATACGTCACACGGCTTTGGGGCGAATTGACTTTTTTTGCCTCAGGCTCGATGCCATGCCGGGCCAGGGCGTTGTGATCAAACAGATAGGGAATCTTTAGTCGCTGGCTGACGGCCTCCAGCACCTTACTGACCGGCACATTCTCGATATTGGCGTTGAACGACTCGTACATGGCGGGGACCACCTGAGGCAGTGGTTTCTCGGGCGGCCAGCCCACGGGCCAGGCATCCAGTCCTGGCTGTGCCTTGCGGACTTGATATTCGATCCGATCGCCAGCCCGCTGGGGAACGAGAATCAGCCCGGCTGGCCGGAGCAGGCAAGCTAGGCCCGTGCCGCACGAAAGCCCGGTCAGTTCCTCGGCCAATTGGTCGTCATCATCCAAGGCAACGTTGCTCAACCGCAAGGGAAAGGTCAAGCCTTGGCCGATCCGCCTCACGGCCTGCAAACGCGACATTCCCCGGGTAGAAAAGTCAATGGGCCGGGCAAGGTCCTGATGGGCCTGTTCCAATTCCCGCGGGCTGAGCCCGAAAGCGGAAAGAGGTTCTTCGGGTTTTGTACCCTTTCGGGCCAAGTCGTCCAGCCAGCGGGCGAGCTGGGCGGCCTCCGAAGGACGAAAGCGGCGGCCGGGCAGGATCAGTTCGTCGCCTGGACCGATTTTGGCTCGAACCAGATAAAGCGGTTCTCGCTCGCTCCCCAAAATTTCGATGCCCACTTGATCGCCCGGCTGGCCCGTGCGTATCCGCACGTCTGCGATTCCCGCGGCGGCCAGTTGCCGCAACCAATGCTGCTGACTGGTGATCGAGGCTTGCGTGTCGGTGAAGATCTCCAGCTTGACCCTTCCGGCTGCCAAAGCAGGCCGAGGACCAGCCGCCATCAGGGCAAGGCACGAGCAGACCGCCGAAGCGAACCATGGTCGCATGTTGATGATTTTCCGACCGACGGCTTGGTTTATCCCCAAAGCGAACGCTGGCAGCACCCCACGCCGCGGAAAAGGCGAGAAAAGCCTTCCCACCAGCTTTGGAATCGTTAAGCCGCCAACAAGTCTAGCTCACGGAACTCGGGCGGACTGCTCTAAGTATCTATCCCAAAAGTCCCCTCTCCCCATGGGAGAGGGTCGGGGTGAGGGCTCAAGCTCTTTGCAGACGACGGAAAAAACGCCTGCCTTGCAGTTACCTTAATCCCCAACCCCTCTCCCATGCGCGGGAAAGGGGGGTTGTGGGATAAGCTTTACGCCTCTGGCTCGCGAATGACCGGTTCCATGACCTTAGTGTTGCGCTCGACGGCCAACACGATCGTGCGTTGTTCCACGCCATCGCCACTGCTGGCCACGACGGGAAACACCTGACGCCGTTCGGGGAGATTGAAGCGGATTTGGAACTTGCCGTCGGGGTCCACGGTCACCGGTTCGCCCTTGAGGGTGACGCGGGCGTCGGGCTCCGTCACACCGAAAACAACCAACTCGGCGTCGACCTCGAAATTGAACCGCCGCCGCGACGTTTCCGTCGTGGGCGTAGGAACACTAAACTGAGAGCTTATCGGCCGACGCAAACGGTCGCCGAGCAGCGACTTCAGGTCCGAGTTGTCCCCCTCTTCCAAGTACCCACCGCTTAGGGCATAAATGCGGTCATAATCCTCTTCCGCATGGAAAAAAGCCCCGTTGGCCGGCTTGACCGCCCCAACAGCCGGCGTGGTCACCGTATTGCTCCGCGCGAGGCAAACGAATTTGGTGCCCGGCGCCAGATAGCCGATCTCCAACTGAAAGCTTCGTGGCGGGGAATCGACGTCAATGTACCAGTTGTTCACGCTTCCATGGATTTCGATGTCGCGCAGCACCTTCCGCACGTTGCTGGTGGTGCCATCGCGGCACACTTCCAGCAGCCGCAAAGTGGGCCGGGCACTGTGCCAGAACTGACCCAGCGCAGCCCGGGCACGCTCGACGCTCTGACGCGACAATTCCCAATAGACGTGGAGCCAATAAGGATCCCGGACCATAGCCACTAGCCGGTCCGAGTGTCCGTTCTCGTTGGCGGAATGGAGGGACAAGTCTCGGGCTGCCAGGAGTTTGTTACGGATTTCGTCGAGTCGGCGTTCGATTTTTGCGGGTCGGGCTTTCGCTGCCTGGGGCGGGGCGTGGCCGTTGGAATCCTTGCCGCTCTTTTTATTAGATTTGCCGTGATTGGTGTCTTGGCACCCATTCGTGCGGCCGGGCTTCTTGGCGTGGCCATTGCGGCCAGCAGCGGCCAACCGAACCAAGGCCTGGATCAACTCCTCTTTCCGCATGGAATGCCAGCCGGCTATCCCTTTCCGTTTGGCCATGGACGCAAGGTCTTTCACGGTGCGCGTCTTCAGTTTGGCTACGGTTAACACGGGACTCACCTCCGGGAACCGAATTCGGACCTCTCGGGAGGCCTTTCGGTGTTAGTCGGCTCTTCGCTATCTATCGTCCTTGACCCGGATCACCGCCCCCTGCTCCGGCTGTCCTCGCCCTAGTTTGGCCTTCCCCGCTATGGTTGGCAGGATTGACTCCAAGGCTTTAGGCAGGACGGGGAAGTCGCTTTTTATCGATTTTAATCACGATCTCTGGCCAACGCAACTAGCGCGCCACAACATTTCACCCCGGGAGAAAACTGTGTGAATAGTCGTAAGTGCAAAAATGGTTCCTAGATACATCATTTAGTATAATTGGCCCAAATTTATTTTCGTACAGAGAAACTCGAGCCTCCGGTGGTGGCTTCGCTTTAGCTTCGTGGAGAAACGAGCAGTTCGTCGCCGAGCCTTCGAGGGAGGCGTGTTTGCGATCGCCACAGACATCCCCCCGAAGATCGTGTTATGGCGTACCGCAGACTGCTTCCGAAAGAGTCGCAACAGTCTCAGCCCCTTACGAAAAATAAGCCCCAAATGTAGGACATCAATCCCCACTTATAGTGGACTAAGCTTCAGGGGAAGTACACAATCATGATTCAACAGAGTGACAAGCCGCTTGGAGAAAAAACATCGCTACTCTCCGCTGCGGTTCAGTGGGCGTCGCGGGTCACCTCAATCGCCTTGGAAATGACACTTCCACCCATCGTGGGAGTTTGGCTAGATGGCAAAATGGGGACTGGTTTTGCCTTCCTCACTGTCGGAGCTATTTTAGGCTTCGTTACCGGCATGATTTCCTTGTGGGGGATAGCAAAATCCCTCGCGGAATCGCGATCGCGCACCCCAATGGACTAGGCGAGTGACACCACATCCGAGCATTGGTCATGACCACAAGCATACCCCAAGCATGGAACCCGAGTCGCTCGAGAGCCAGTTCGCGTTTCGGGTGGAATCAAAAGTTAAACCCCGGGCGAATTTTCCGCCCGCAAGTGGCGTTGAGGAATGCGGGATTTTGGGGAACTTTAGGTGGAGGCCCTGGTCACAGGCCGCTTCGTGTACTATCTTTTTGTGTTTCAGGTGTTGACGCTAACGATTTGATAGAGCGTTGTGGTTCAGACGGGGGTGGCCGTTCGCCCATGATCGACGTTGCCCAGGCCAGCCATCATGTTCAAGACGCCTACGCTTTCGAGCTTCCGCTCGGGATTCATCTAGAAATCCCGCAACCGTTTGAAGCAATCGGCTTCCGGATTTCCAAGTTCATGCTGTTGGAGCTCGCGGTCGCGCTGCTCATGATCGCGGTGTTTGTGCCCCTGGCGGGAAAGATTCGTGGGGGCCGTCCCCCCCGCGGTCGGTTATGGAACCTCTTGGAGTTGATGTTGTTGTTTATCCGGGACGAGATCGCCCGACCTGCCATTGGCCGACATGATGCCGACCGATTCCTCCCTTACCTCTGGACGACATTTTTCTTCATTTTATCTTGCAATTTGATTGGCTTGGTTCCCTGGATGGGATCACCTACCGGGTCGCTGGCGGTAACCGGAACATTGGCCGGGATTGCATTGTGCATGTCGGTGGGCGCGGGGATGCGGAAGTTAGGCCCCGTGGGTTATTTCACCGGTCAGATTCCCCATATGGAATTACCTTGGGTGCTGGCTGTGTTTCTCAAACCGATGATCCTGACCATTGAGGTGGTTGGGGTTATCATCAAGCACGGGGTGCTTTCCGTACGTCTATTGGCGAATATGTTCGCCGGTCACTTGGTATTGGCCGTGATCATGGGCTTCATTGCGGCGACCGCGCAAAGCTGGTTATGGTACGGCGTGATGCCGGCGAGCGTGATCGGGGCGTTTTGTTTGAACATCCTGGAACTTTTGGTGGCGTTCCTGCAAGCGTACATTTTCACGTTTTTGTCGGCCCTGTTCATCGGGATGGCGATCCACCCGCATTGACGGTTCACCTCGCGTTCCGGAGTCGCGCGACTTCGGAACGCGAGCGAGTCGCGGAATCGCCGCCCGTGTACAAAAAAGGAGAGGACTCTGGTGAACAAGCTGTCGAAGATCGCGATGTTAGTGGTGTTGTTTCTCTTGGCCGCCTCGCCCGTCTTGGCCGCTGAGCCAACCTCGGGATCAGGCTCGGGGGGAATTACGTTCCTGGCCGGGAGCGCTTTTGGGGCGGGATTGATCGTGTTGGGGGCTGGGTTGGGCATCGGTAAGATCGGCGCCACGGCCGTGGAGAGCATGGCCCGGCAGCCCGAGGTCGCAGGTAGCATTCAGATCGCCATGATCATCGCCGCGGCGATCATCGAGGGGGCCACGTTCTTCGGCCTCATCGTGTGCATGGTGCGAAGCTAGCCCGCCCTTTCTCAAAGGCACGAGCACGATGTTCATCCGACTGGTACCCGGCCTCGCCTTGGGGTGGGCGCTGATGAACGCTGCGGTGGCGGCCGCCGCGGGGGATGGTCACGCGGGCGGGGGGCTCAATCCCCTTGACTTCAAGGCTGACTTGGCAATTTGGACGGCCGTGGTGTTCCTGCTCTTGCTGGGTGTTCTTGGCCCCACCGCCTGGCGGCGGATCGTCCAGGCCCTTGATGAACGGGAAAAACACATCGACGGCCAAATCGCCTCGGCCGAACAGGCCAACGCCGAAGCTAAGCGGATCCTGGCCGAGTACGAGCAGCGACTGGCCAATGCTGAGGCCGAGGTACGCGAGATCCTGGAGCGAGGGCGGCGCGAGGCCGAGGCCCTCAGCCGCCGGATGCTCGACGAGACCCGCGAGGAGTCCCGCCGCGAAAAGGAGCGAGCGCTGCGCGAGATTGAGGCGGCCACCGATGACGCCCTCCGCGAGTTGATCGAGCGGAGCGCCGACTTGGCGGTCGATCTCGCTAGCAAGATCGTGGAGGCCAAGCTCGATCGCTCGGAACACGCCAAGCTCATCGAACGGGCGGTAGCCGGCTTCAGTGAATCGGCGGCCTCGAAAAAGCGGAGATGACGGAGACATTCACCCCGATGTCGCAGTCGCCGCAACCTCGGCAAGGTCGCTGCAATCGCGACTTGGATCGGCGCAATTTTGAGCCCTGCCGCCGCTCGTCGGATGGGTTCGCGCGTGCCGGCCGGGTCGTGGGCAAGATCGTCGACGCGTCGCGGCGCCTGCTGACTGTCTGTCGTGCGAAGCGACTGCGGCGGGCGGAGTGTTTTTGGAACCGTTAGCAAGTGTCACTCTAGAAAGCAAGCCATGCCAGCAAAGTCCGACAACCGACTCGAACGCGACGCGCAGCTTGCGGCCGCCTTGGAGCGCGAGATCGGGCTGGAGCATATGGCCGACGTGTATGCCGCCGCAGTGCTCGGGGCGGCGGAATCCACTGGTCAGACGGCTACGGTGCTCGACGAGCTGGACGGCTTGGTGACGGAAGTGCTCGATGCGTACCCCGACTTTGAGCGCGTGCTCGCCTCCGGAATGATCTCCCACGAGGAGCGGTCGGGGATTCTTGACCGCGTGCTTGGCGGCCGGGTATCGCCGCTGGTGATGAATTTTCTGAAGGTGATTTCGAGTCACGGGCGGATGAAGTTTCTCCGCGTCATTTGCGCCCGGGCTCGCACTCTGTATCAAAAAAAGCTGGGGCAGGTGGCGGTCGAGGTGGCCACGGCCACGCCGCTGGACCCGGACACGGCAGCGCGGCTCCGCGAAGCCTTGGCGCCGCTGGTGGGCGGAACGCCCGAGCTGCACGAGCGGGTGGATCCCAGCGTGATTGGCGGGCTGGTGGTTCGCGTGGGCGACACGGTGTACGACGCCTCCGTCGCCCGTCAACTTCAAACCTTGCGGCAGCAAGTGATCGACAGGAGTGCCCATGAAATTCAAAGCCGACGAGATCGCTTCCGTTATCCAGCAGGAAATTGAGCGTTTCGAGTCGCGGGTCGACGTGCGCGAGGTAGGCCGGGTGGTGAGCCTGGGCGATGGCATCGCCCGCGTTTATGGCCTGTCCGGCGTGGCGTCGGGCGAGATGGTCGAGTTCCCCAACGGCGCCAGCGGTCTGGCGATGAACCTCGAGGAAGACTCGGTGGGTGTGATCATTCTCGGCGACTATCTGGGCATCCAGGAAGGCGACGAGGTGCGGAGCACCGGCCGGTTGTTGAGTGTGCCGGTGGGCGAGGCCGTGCTGGGCCGCGTATTGGACCCGCTGGGAAATCCTCTAGACGGCCGCGGCCCGGTCATTTCCAGCGAGCGTCGGCTGGTCGAATCGCCAGCCCCCGGCGTGGCCGAACGCCAGCCCGTCCGTGAACCGCTCCAGACCGGCATCAAGGCGATCGACTCGATGACGCCCATCGGGCGAGGGCAACGCGAGTTGATCATCGGCGACCGCAAAACCGGTAAGACCTCGATCTGCATCGACACGATCCTCAACCAGAAGCACACCGACGTGAAGTGCTTCTATGTGGCGATTGGCCAGAAGGAATCGACCGTGGCGGGACTGATCGACGTGCTCCGCCGCGAGGGGGCGATGGACTACACCTGCGTGATTGTGGCCGGGGCCAGCGATCCCGCTCCCATGCAATACGTCGCTCCCTATGCCGGCTGCGCCATGGCCGAATACTTCATGTACAAGGGCGGGCACGCTTTGTGCGTATACGACGATCTCTCGAAGCAGGCCCAGGCCTACCGCCAGTTGTCGCTTCTGATGCGGCGTCCGCCGGGACGCGAGGCCTACCCAGGCGACATTTTCTATTGTCACAGCCGTTTGCTGGAAAGGGCAGCCAAGCTCAGCGACGAGTTGGGCGGTGGTTCGCTGACGGCGCTGCCGATCGTCGAGACCCTCGAAGGCGAGGTGTCCGCCTATATCCCCACCAACGTGATTTCCATCACCGACGGGCAGATTTACCTCCAGCCCGACTTGTTCTTCGCTGGCCAGCGCCCGGCCATGAACGTGGGCATTTCGGTGTCACGCGTCGGCGGGGCAGCCCAGATTCCCGCAATGAAGAAAGTCGCCGGCGGCCTCCGCTTGGACCTGGCGGCGTTCCGCGAGTTGGAGGCCTTTGCCCAACTGGGTACGGAACTCGATCCCGCGACCCAGGCCCGGCTCGATCGGGGATACCGCATGACGGAACTCTTGAAACAGGGCCTTTACCAGCCCATGCACGTGACCGACCAGGTGCTCAGCATTTTCGCTGGCACTCGAGGACTCCTTGACCGGATTCGCTTGGAAGAGGTCCGCCCGTGGCTGGACGGCATGCTTCAGTTTTTCCGCGATCGCAAGGCCGCCCTTTGGCAGAGGATCACCGACACCAAGGACCTCGACGCGACGACGGCCGAGCAAGTCCTGGCCGCGATGAACGAGTACCATGCCGTTTACTTGGAACAGAAAAAACCGATGAAAGCGAGAGCCTGAGGCGCTCAGGCCGGGAGAAGTTGAGGGGAGGAGATTCGTTGGGCGGGAGGAGGGGGCGTGCCGCCGCCCGCCTGCTCATGGAAAGTGGGTGACAATCAGGTCCCCCGGGGTTGAACGATGGCTAAAGCCCGAACACTCGACAAACGCCGCAAGGCGATCCGCAACATCCACAAAATCACGCGGACGATGGAGCTGATTTCGCGGGCCAACTTCAGCCGCGCGATGGCCCGCGCCGTGTCGGCCACGGCCTACACGAAGCGGATCACGGCCCTGGTGGGGCACCTGGCTCGGAGCGGCCTCAACGTCACGCATCCGCTCATGCAGCCCCATGAACCGGTGCGATCGGGCGTTCTCTTGGTGTTGACCTCGAATCGAGGGTTGTGCGGGGGCTACAACGCCGCCGTGTTTCGCTTGGCGGCGAGCCGCTGGAACGCCATGGTCGAGGAAATGCCGGGGCCATGCCTGGAGGTCGTGGGCAAGCGGGGGATTTCCGCCTTTCGGTTCCGTGGCGTGCAACCGCGCCAGAGCTTCACCCATTTCAACGATAAACCCGCCTTCGCCGAGGTCGAGGTACTGGCGAACCGATATCAGGAAGAGTACCTGGCCGGGCGTCTGGACCGTCTGGAGATCGCCTACACCCGTTTCGAAAGTCTCAGTCGGCAAGTGGCGGTGGTGGAGACGCTGCTGCCGCTGGGGGCGTTGGTGTCCGAAGAGGTAGGCGGAAACGACGCGAACCACGGTGCGTCGCCTGCCGCCTACGAGTTTTTTCCGTCGCCGGAAGCGATCCTCGAGGAAGTGGTGCCGACCAGTTTCAAGATCAAGTTGTTCAAGTGCTTCCTCGACGCCGCGGTGAGCGAACAGATCGCGCGGATGACGGCCATGAAGGCCGCCACGGAAAACGCCGAGGCGATGATCGAAGCGTTGACCATGACCTACAATCGGGCCCGGCAAGGCCAGATCACCTCCGAAATGCTGGAAGTGCTCGGTGGCGCCGAGGCCTTGAACGAATGATGCACAGTCGCCGCGGGCCTTGTCGCGGCGGAGGCACGATGGGCGGAAAGCACGCGTGCGTTGCGTCCGCCCGGCTGCGTCCTCGCGACGCATGATCGAGGGGACCAGGCGTTGGCCAAGAGGAGAAGCCATGTCGACCATGACCACTGCCACCCAGAGCAAATCCACCGTCCCGAATTACGGCCGTGTCACGCAGGTGATCGGTTCCACCTTTGACGTCGAGTTCCCGGAAGGCCGCCTCCCAGCAATCTACTCGGCGGTCAAGGTGGACTGCGAAAGCAAGGGGATTCGGATCAAGCTAACGGGCGAAGTTCAACAGCACCTGGGCGGTGGGCGCGTGCGGTGCGTGGCCCTGGGCAGCACCGACGGCTTGGTCCGCGGAATGCAGGTCCTGGACACCGGCGGGCCGATTCGCGTGCCCGTCGGCAAGGGCACTTTGGGCCGCGTGTTCAACTTGTTGGGCGAACCGATCGACGGTCGGGGGCCGGTGCCGGCCGAGGATTATTGGCCTATCCACCGCGAATCCCCCGAAGTCACCGATCTCTCGACCAAGACCGAGATCTTCGAGACGGGGATCAAGGTGATCGACCTCTTGACGCCGTTCGTGCGCGGCGGCAAGGCGGGTCTGTTCGGGGGCGCAGGATTGGGGAAGACCGTGATCCTGACCGAACTCATCGCCCGAATCGCCTCGGCCCACGGCGGCGTCTCCGTGTTCGCCGGCGTCGGCGAGCGGACCCGCGAGGGCAACGACCTCTGGTTGGAAATGCAGAAAGCGAAGATCGGCCAAACCGGTCGCAGCGTGTTGGAGCAAACCTGCATGGTCTTTGGCCAAATGAACGAACCGCCGGGCGCGAGGCTTCGCGTGGCCTTGTCGGCGCTGACCATGGCCGAGTATTTCCGCGACACGACGGGGACCGACGTGCTGCTATTCATCGACAACATTTTCCGTTTTTCGCAGGCTGGCAGCGAGGTTTCCGCGCTATTGGGCCGGATGCCTTCGGCCGTAGGCTATCAGCCCACGCTGGCCACGGAGATGGGGGCGTTGGAGGAGCGGATCGCCTCGACCTCCAAGGGCGCGATCACGTCGGTCCAGGCGGTGTACGTTCCGGCCGACGACCCGACCGATCCCGCCCCGGCCGCCGCCTTCGGCCAGTTGGACGCCTTCATCTATCTGGAGCGGGCGATCAGCGAAAAGGGCATCTATCCGGCGGTCGATCCCCTGGCTTCGTCCAGCCGGGTGCTGGATCCCCAATACGTCGGCGAGCGGCATTACGCCATTGCCCGCCGCGTGCAGCGTACGCTGCAACGTTACCGCGAACTCCAGGACATCATCGCCATCCTCGGCGTGGACGAGCTGAGCGAGGAGGACAAGATCGTGGTGCAACGGGCCCGACGTATGGAGCGCTTCCTTTCCCAACCGTTCTTGGTGGCCGAGGTGTTCACGGGCAAGCCGGGCGAGATCACGCCGTTGTCCGAGACCATCCGCAGTTTCGAGGAAATCGCCGACGGCAAATGGGACCACTTGCCGGAGCAAGCCTTCATGTACGTCGGTCCCATCGAACAAGCCGCCGAGCAGGCGGAAAAGATGAAAAAGGGTTGACCTGGCGACGTTCCGCAAGAGGTCGAGCGATCCAGGTCGAGGTGTCCACGACAAATTCCTGACGGCGAGCGACGATGACTTCCCAGATTCAGTGCCTGATTGTCACGCCCGAGAAAACCGTGGTGGACCAGCGAGCCGACTTTGCGGCGTTACCGCTCTACGATGGGGAGCTGGGCGTCGCGCCGGGCCACACGCCCATGATCGGTCGGCTGGGATCGGGCGAACTGCGGATCCGCGCGGCCGAGGGCACGAGGCGATTCTATGTGGAGGGCGGATTTGTCGAGGTGCTCGACAACGTGGTGACGGTGCTCACCAGCCGGGCTTTGCCCGCCGAAGAGATCAATCCGGACGTCGTCGCCGAGCAGCTCCGAGCGGCCCGAAGCCGACCCGCCCGCTCCGACGAGGAGTTCGCCGAGCGCGATCGACTTGCAGCCCAGTATCGCGCCCAGGCCCGCGTCGCCCGCCGCGCCCAGCAAGCCGCACGATAGTGGACCCAGTCACGGCCACAAGGTAGGTTCGTAGGAGCCAGCCGAGCGAATAAGCCGAAACCAACGCTGAGGCATGGTTGCAGGCTTGGACTATGCGGCCGCGGGACGTAGGCCGCCGTGCGGTGGAAAGCGAAGCACGAATGCGGCCCACCTTTCGCGATTGCGACGGGAACACCTTACGGATTGAGCTGCAACGGTGGGGAAGTAGGCGTAGCCGGCGTGGCTTGCGGAGGTGGAGTAGGTCCGATTAGGTCCGGTGAAACCGCCGGCTCGGACAGCACCTGGAAATTCGGCATGGCCAACGGCCCGCCAGGATCGCGCGCGGTTTGAAAGAACTTTCTCAGCTCTAGGACCGCCGGTCCCAACAACACCAAGTATACCGCTGGCATGAGGCAGAGCACCAGCGGAAAGAGCATCTTGAAGGCCGTTTTATTGGCCGCTTCCTCGGCCCTTTGCCGCCGGGTGAGCCGTACCTGGTCGGAAAAGGCGTGAAAGGCACCGGCCACGCTCGACCCCTGTTTTTCCGCCTGCCAGACCATGGAAGCCACGGCATGGACGTCGGGCACATCGAGCCGTTTGGCGAAATGTTGGAACGCCGAACTCAGCGCACTGGCCTCGGCGTGACGCCCCACGATCCGCAGCTCGAAGGCCAGATCCGGATGGCTCGACCGCAATTCGTCGCTGATCCGCAAGATGGCGTGCTGGAGCGGCAAGCCCGCCGACGTACACATCGTGATCATGTCCAATGCGTCGGGAAGGCTCTGCGCGATGCGTCGGGTTCGGGCATTGGCCGCGGCTTCCAATCCCAGCCGGGGCAGGGAGTACACCAGGGCAATCACCACCAGCCCCGCCACCCCGATCTGGTACATCAGCGGCTCGCCCGGTTCGGTGAACACCACGATCGCCGCCAGAGTCAATAAAAATGAGCCCAGCACCAAGGCGTTGCGCAAGGCCAGGTATTCAGCCAGGGCCTGCGAATGATAATGGCCGGCCTGACGCAAGAATTTCAGATAGCGTTCACGCATTTCGGGCCGCAGGGGAAAGATGCCGGCCAAGGCCTCTGTCAAGCCGCCGAAGATCAAAGGCCGTGGTCCGCGGGGAGTCATCACCGCATCCTCGCGGTTTTGTCCAGCCCGCACAAACCACCGCAGAATGAGGAAACTGCCCACCGTGACCGCCAAAAAGGTAATTGGAACGAGGGCACCCATGCCAGCACTCCCGAAAATTTCATCCGTTCGCTTCGAGGCATCCTCCGCGGTTCAATAGGTGGACCGCAACAAACGAGCCATCCAGATCAAACCCACGATTTCCAATAGCGCGGCGATGGCCAACATCGACTGCCCCAAGGGTGTGCCCAGCATCTCCGCCACGTAGTCGGGTCGGAAGAGGACAAAATAGAGGAAAACGGCCGGGGTAACCACGGCGATGAAGGCCGCCGAAGCCCGGCCCGCCGCGGTCATCGCCCGCAATTGACGCCGACTATTCAACCGATCGCGAGTGACTTGGGCTAACCGCTCCAACACGGTGACGACGTTCCCGCCCATCTGCCGATGGACGACCAGCGTAGTAGCAAGGATCCGCACATCATAAAGCGGCAGCCGCCGTACGAGGGAGCGCATCACGGCGGGCAGGCCGAGACCCATGCTCAGTTGCCGGGCACACCAACGAAACTCGTGGCCCAACGGCTCGGGACAATGGTCGCCCACCAGTTCGATAGCTTGTTCCAGCGTTTGACCGGCGCGGATGCTTCGGGCGAGGACGTCTAGGGCCTGGGGCATCTGATCTTGCAGTCGTGCCAACCGCCGAGCACGGCGCAGGATCAGCCAAGCTAGGGGCAGGGGGATGGCGAGCAGCCCGGCCACCACTGCCATGGGGAACCGTTCACTGAAAGTGAACAAGGTAACCCCGCAGAGCAGCCCCCAGGCGACCATCAGGATTGCCGTCAGCAGGGGATTCCAATCCAGTCCGGCGTCCTGGATCAAGCCTTCCAACCAGCGGTCGAATCCCGCCACGGAAATACCGGCTTCAGCTTCCGGCTCGGGACGTTTGATGCGCTGGAGTCGGGCGGGCTGGACGGCGACGGGTTGCGCGAGGCGGCGCGCCGCCCGGAGGTCGCGCACCACCATCGCGATGGCCCCCACCACCGCGACGACAGCCACAAACACGATTACCGAAACGGTTTCAAGACTCATGAGGGGGCTCGTAAGGCGGGAGATGATATTCCGGCAGAGCTGGGCCGTCGGTGCGGGGGCGGTCGGGAATGGTCCGCCGCGCGAACCAAGCGTCCGGAATCGGTAGCCCGCTCGTTCTCAGTCGCTCCACGCAGGCGGGAATGTAACCGGTGACGTAGAACTCTCCCACGGCGTTGCCCTCGGCATCCACCCCCGTCTGGCGATAGCCGAAAATGTCCTCCAACTGATACGTCCCGCCCTCGACGCCCACCAATTCCGTGATCCGTGTGATCTTCCGCGCACCGCCTTGCAACCGCGTCACGTGGACCACGAGGCGGATCCCGGCGGCAATGTACTGCCGCACCACCGGGATCGGCAGTTCCAAACCGGTCATGGCGACCATCATCTCAAGTCGGGCCAGGGCGTCGCGGGTGTCGTTGGCGTGGATCGTCGTCAACGAGCCCTCGTGGCCGGTGTTCATGGCCTGGAGCATGTCCAAAGCCTCCGCGCCGCGGACCTCGCCCACCAAGATGCGGTCAGGACGCATCCGCAGGCTGTTGCGGACCAGGTCCCGCTGCGTCACCATCCCCATTCCCTCCACGTTGGCGTCGCGGGTCTCCAGTCGCACCACATGGATGTGATCGAGCATCAACTCGGCGGAATCCTCGATGGTAATCAATCGCTCGCCGCGAGGAATGAACGCGGAGAGGGCATTGAGCAAGGTCGTCTTGCCTGCCCCCGTCCCACCGGAAATCAAAAAACTCACCCTCGCCCGCACCGCGGCCTCGAGGAACTGCATCATCTCGGGTGGAGCAGTGCCTAGTGCGACCAGATCGTCGGCCTTCAAGCGATGCTTGCCAAAACGGCGGATGGAGAGCTTGGGGCCGTCCAAGGCCAAGGGCGGAATGATGGCGTTGACGCGCGAGCCGTCGGGGAGCCGGGCGTCGACCATCGGACTGACTTCGTCAATCCGCCGGCCCACTTTCGCCACGATGCGCTGAATGATCCGCATCAAATGGCGCTCGTCGGCGAAAATCACCTCCGCCCGCTCTAGCCGCCCATGGCGTTCGACAAACACCTCGTGAGGGCCGTTGACCAAGATGTCGCTGATCGCGGGGTCCTGCATCAGGCATTCCAGCGGACCGAGACCGAAGATCTCGTCCAACAACTCGTCCAACATGCGGCGGTGACCTTCTTCGGAAAGGTCTTTGCCCCGCTCGCGGCAGATTTCTTCGCCCAAGCGGCGAATTTCGGCCCTGAGCCAGTCGCGATCCATCTCGCCAATTCGCGACAGATCGAGCGACTCGACGAGTTCCTCATGCACGGCCGTTTTGAGGCGTTGAAACTCGAGTTCGGCAGGATCGATCACGAAGGGGGAATCGACCGGGCGTGTGACAGGTGTGGCATCGATCGTCATTTTTTTAGCGTCCCCACCCCCAACCGCCACCCCAACCGCGTCCCCAGCCACCCCAGGCATTCACGCCGCCCCAGTTAACGGCTCCCGGCCATGCCCCTGTCCAGGGCCACCAAACGCCGCCCCCCGAACCCCAGCCATAAGGCCAGACCTCAATCTCCTTCGCTTTATCGCCTTTGGGCTCCTGGGAAACCGGTAAACCATAGGGCGGATCCAGTTTGATCTTTTCGCGTGCCCCGCCCGCAAACGTAATCGCCGAATAGGCCCCGCGCCGATAAATCTCCGACACGAACGGTCGCGCCGGTTCCTTCATGCCCAAAAGGCCCGGCAGACTCGTGGGGCCTCCAGCTTCGGCCAGGGCAGTGTCGTTCTTGTTGCGAAGGGCAATCATCATGCTTCCCCTCCCCTCGACGACCTTAATCGCGCGGGCCTGAGTCTGCGTCACGGCGAGGGTCACCGTCCGTGTGGGCTTTCCGCTAGGCTCCTCCTCGGTCTTGTCTTTGGTGCCAGCGACCGTCTCCTTTCCCACGGCCAACACGCGAACCCCGCTGAGAAGGGTCACTGTGGCGTCGGCTGCCCCAATCGCGGGATCCGGGTTGGCTCGGAATAGGACATCCACTATGGAGCCGGGCACGAGGAACTGGTCGTCCACGCTATCGCGAGCAAAAGGGATGACCACCGCCCTTTCCCCGGGTTTCAATTCCTCGGTCGGGTCCGGTCCCATCCCAACCGGATAAAACACCGAGGGTTCGAACGGGCGGCCCGCCTTGATCGGTTCCTTCAAAATCCGGCCTTGGATCTGGGCCACGCGGTCCATATAAATCGGCGGGAACTTGGCCTCCACGGCCTGTTCCCGCGTCATGGTAAGCGTCATGACGTCGCTTTCGTTTACCGTGCGACCCTTGGGCAAATCGATGGCAGCCACCGGGATGCGAAGGGTTTCCACTCGAGGGGGTTCAGGCGGCGGTAGCTCTGTCGGCGTCATGTAGCGTTTGACCGCATACATGGCCAGCAACCCGAGGCAAATCGCGAACACCCCAACGATGATCGTGCCGGGACTGATGCGTTGCATGAGAACTGCTCCCGTCGGAACCGACCGCCTAGTTCTGTCGGGCCTCCCTCCCGCGCCTGCCTAATTCTCGCTCACCTTACTCCGTTTCTGACGACAATCTGCTCTAAAACAGTCCGCCTTCAAACAGCCCTCCGAATCGCCACCAGCAGAACGCAAGCACTGCCCAAGTGCCGATGGCCAGCGGCACGGCGTAAGGCAACTTGAGTCTGAGCCCGGAAGATACCTTGGGGGCGAAACGCGCACCACTGGCGTCTTTTTTCGATCGTTTTGCCACAGGATCGCCCTTGGCTTTGTCTCCGAAAAAAACTTCCCACAGGATCGCCCCCAAAACAATAAAGATGGTCACGACCGCGCTGGCGAGAAATGCAAAGAGGACCAATGTCGCGCCGAGCCACGCGCCCAGGGCGCCGAGCATTTTCACATCCCCGCCACCGCCGCCGCCGAACAACCATAGCACGAAGAGAATGGTGAAACCGGTCGCGAATCCCCCCAACGATGTCAGCAGTCCTGTCCAGCCGCCCGCCACCGCATGAACAGCAACTCCCAATGCAAAGGATGGCACAGTCAGCCAATTGGGGATTCGCCGGGCGCGGACGTCAATCCACATGCACGCCAACGTGAACCCCGCTACCAAAATCGTGATGAGAATCTCTACCCACATCGTCGGTGGCGCTAAAAGGACCCGCTCCATCAATAAAGACAGCGCTAACCATAGCCTCCTATTTGGTGTGCAAACACGTTGTCGGCTATTTAGTAGCTCTCCTAATTGTAGCTTGGAATCAACTTCAAGGCAGAAAAAGCCGCCGCGTTAAGGATTTTTGCGGCAAGAGTTAGGACCGATACCGCAGTTCGCGAATGCCGGGCGGTCCCCACCTTTCGAGACGTTGACCTTCCCGGTTGTACTTTTAGATAGGGGGGTATTATTATTCCTCAGATGGGGGTATTCCGACGCCGACTCGTCGAGGGTAAGCCGTAGAGAGGTTTAACCATCTCGGCAGGGAGCGACCAAAACCACGAGTAAAGACACGTCGCAGACGAACCACTGTCCGGCGGGGATCGCCGCGGATTACAATAAAAATTGCCATGGAGTCGTATCGCGTTCGCGTCGCCAAGAACGAGCTAGGGTTCAGCGCAGGGCACTTCATTACCTTTGCGGGTGGCCAGTGCGAGCGTTTGCATGGTCATAATTACCGGGTGGCGGCGGAGGTCCAGGGCCCGCTCGACGAGAATCACTACGTCGTGGACTTTGTCGCCCTTCGGGAGGCCCTGCGCAAGATCCTGGCCGAATTGGACCATTACGTCCTCCTGCCCTCCGAGCACCCACAGATTCGTGTCACCATCGAGGGCGACGAGGTCGTCGCCCGGTTCGACAACCGCCGTTGGGTGTTTCCCCGCGATAATTGCGTGATCTTGCCATTGGTTAACACCACCGCGGAGTTGCTGGCCCGCTACATTGGTGTACGGCTGAAGGAAGAGCTTTCCCGACAGATGGATACGACATCCCTGGCAATCCGCATTGAAGTGGAGGAGAGCTTCGGGCAGTCGGCTCTATGCGAACTCCGCGCTTAGCCGTGCAAGAAGGTGGTTTCGTTTTCCGGGTTACGCAATACCCCCTTGAATGGCTATCGCCTCCACCCTTTTGAACTCTAGCGAGCTGCTCTAAAGCTCGCGTACCAAACCGCCGATAAGGGCCGAGAAGCGCCGAATTCGGAAACTCTGCGGCGCAGGCAAACCGCGACCCATAGAGGGCTTGGGTGGCATGGCGGGTTCTGACATCCATAAAGCAGCCGTCCTTTTGATGTCGCTGCCCGAGGATCAAGCTGCCCAATTGATGGCCAAGCTTGAGCCTGCGCAAGTGGAGGCCGTCTCGATCGAGATCGCGAAGACGGAGCATATCACGGGTGAGGAGCAACAACAGGTTATCCAAGAATTCATCGGGGCCAGTCCGGCGGGGATGATCGCAGGCTCCGGGGGCATGTCCGTGGCCAAGACCCTGTTGGAACGGGCGTTGGGCAAGAACGCTACGGCCACATTGGACAACGTGCGTCAATCGATCGAGGCCCTCCCTTTCGGATTTCTCCAGAAAGTCGACAGCCAGAACCTGCTCACTTTCATCATCGACGAGCATCCCCAGACCATCGCCCTCATCCTCTCGCACATGTCGCCGGCCCAGGCCGCGGCGGTCATCAGCGGTCTGCCAGCCGACCGCCAGCTCTCGGTCGTCCGCCGCATTGCCACCATGCGGCAAACCAGTCCCGAGATCATCCATGAAGTTGAACAAGGCTTGGAAAGCCGCATGTCGAGCGTGATGAGCCAACAATTCAAGAACGCCGGCGGCGTCGAGGCGGTGGCCGAAATCCTCAACGTGATCGACCGGGCGACGGAGCGGACCCTGCTGGAGAATCTCGCCCAGGAAGACCCGGAGCTTGTCGAGGAAATCCGCCGCTTGATGTTCGTCTTCGACGACATCACCAAGTTCTCGGATCGCGACATTCAGACGATCTTGAAGAATGTGGAAAACTCGCAGTGGGCCATGGCCCTCAAAGGCGCGAGCGAAGAACTCAAGCAGAAGATCCTCAACAACATGTCGAAGCGCGCGGCGGCCATGTTGGTGGAAGAGATGGAGTACCTTGGGCCGGTGCGGGCGTCGGCTGTCGAGCAGGTGCAACAGCAGATCGTCGACGTGATCCGACGTCTGGAGGACGCTGGCGAGATCACCATCCACGCCAACCAAGAGGAAGAACGCTTCGTCCAGTGATGGGCAACGTTTGGGGATGGACAGCGGCCGCGGCGTCGTGAAGAATCGGAGGGCGGTGTCAGCCCGGAAGGGCCGCTCGCTGTTTCCGGTTTCCGTTCCCTTCCCTCCACGGTCCATCCGGAGGTCTGCTTGAGGAGCACCGAGATGAGCTTAAACCATCCCACGCGACGCGATGTGTTGAAAGGATTGTTTGCGGCCGCGCTGCCTTGGGGAGCTGCCGCCGGCGTCGAGGCCTTCGCCCAGATCAAGCCCGAGCCCGGTTCCGAAAAGCTCACCGCCTATCAGGAAGGCCCGCAGATTTGGCTCCGCTGGGCCAATCACCCGCTGACGAGCTATCGGGCCCATCCGACGCAGAAGTACCCTTATTTGTATCCGTTTTCGGGTCCCAGCTCGGGCTTGTCGCTCACGAGCGAGACCTGCGTCCCGTACCCTCATCATCGCTCCGTTTTCTTCGCTTGCGACCGGGTGAACGGCGGAAACTACTGGCAGGGGCCCGTCGAGCTTGGACAAATCGTGTCGAAGGGGCTTCGACTGGGCGAGGTGACGCCCCAGTCGGCGGAAATCCACGACGCCTGCGAGTGGCGCCGCCCTGGCCAGGAACCGGTCATGACCGACACGCGGAGGATCGCTGTTCACGTCGTCAGCGACGAACTGCGATGGATCGACGTGGAAATCCAATGGACCGCCGTTCAGGACGTGACCATTGAGAAGACGAATCATGCGTTGTTTTCGTTGCGGGCGGCGGCGGACCTGATCCCTTGGGCGGGCGGCACGTTGGAGAACGCCGCCGGCCAGCAAGGCGAAAAGGCCACCTTCGGCCAACCGGCGGCGTGGTGTACGTTTTACAATCAACGATCGGGCATTCCAGGCACGGTGGTCGAAGGCGTGGCCCTTTTCAATCACCCGCTCAACCCTTGGAAGCATTGTCCCTGGTTTACCCGCGATTACGGTTTCATCTCGCCCACCCCATTCTTTTTCCTGGACAAGCCGTGGCAATTGGGGGCAGGCAAGTCGGTCCAGCTTCGTTTCCGCGTGGTGGGCTACACGCGAACACCGAAGGAAGCCGATTTGCCGGAGATCTACAAGGCTTGGACCCGAAGTTGAAACCGTCCGCGACGCGCGTCGGGGCGCGAGCGATTCTGAGCCGCGAAGGGGGCCTTGGCTTGGCCGTTATGGCCTCAAACCCATGCCTCGGTAGCTGAGGTCGAGCAGGTCCATGGGATGCATGACGGTCAGGGGGCGCCGTTGCTGCCGTACTTCGCGGCCAATTTGCAGTAGGCAGCCAGCGTTGGACGCCAAGACGATCGTAGCCCCAGTGCGGAGCACGTTGTCCAGCTTGCGGCGGATGAGGCGTTGGGCCATCTCCGGTTGGTTCAGGTTGTAAGTTCCCGCCGAGCCGCAACACAGCTCGGTTTCGGGCAGTTCCCGAAGTTCGAGGCCGGGGATTTGTCCCAGGATTCGCCGGGGGGCGTCGCGGACCTTTTGGGCGTGGGCCAGATGGCAGGCGTCGTGGTAGGTGGCCACGGCCTCGATCCGACCCGTTGGCGGTATCAGGCCAAGTTGGTCGAGGAATTCGTTGATGTCCCTGACCTTGGCGGCGAAGCGGGCCCGCGCCGATTGCCGTTCGTCATGCCAATGGATGCCGTATTCCTTGAGCATGGCCCCGCAACCGGCATGATTGACGATTATCGCGTCGATGCCGTCCAGTTCGAAGGCGGCGACGTTGGCGTCGGCCAGCCGACGCGCTCCCTCGCTGGAACCCGCGTGGTAGTGGATCGCCCCACAGCAGCCTTGCCCCTGCGGGATAAGGATATCGCAACCATTTTCCTGAAGCACGCGGAGCGTGGCCCAATGCGTGTGGCGGAACATGGCCTCGGCCACGCAGCCGACGAAAAATGCTACCCGGGCACGCCGCCGGCCCACGGCGGGCAGAAACGAGGGCAGCTTCTTTCCTGGATCGACTGGCGGCCCGACCAAGGTGATCATCTGCCCCAGCCGCCCAGGGATCAATCGGAACAGTCCTAAGCGTTCGGCCAGCCCATACAGGCCCCACCGCTGGGCCCAACGCACCGGCGCCATCGCTAGCCGGATGCGGTTCGCATAAGGAAATAGCCGGAACAAGACCAGTTCCCGGAACCAGTCGAACCGTTTGGCCAGGCCCTTGTCCGACTCTTCGACCGCCAGCCGGAAAGGTTCGATCAAGCGGCCGTAATGCACGCCGGAAGGGCACGCCGTTTCGCACGCCCGACAATCCAGACACCGATCCAGATGCCGCCTCATGCTCTCGTCAAGTTCCATGCGACCCTCGGCGATTTGACGCATCAGATAGATTCTTCCCCGTGGGCCGTCGTTCTCATCGCCCAACTCGGTGTAGGTCGGGCAGGCCGAAGTGCAGAGTCCGCAATGGACGCAATCGAGAAACAATTCAAAACCGATCGACGCCGCGGGATTGGCGGCACTGGCTTGCGATTTTGATGGTTCGTGGTTGCTGCTCATGGTGTACTCGCCGTAAGGCGTGGATGCGGCCTGCCTGCCGCGCCTGCACGTTTCGCGTTATGCTGGCATCGGCTTCCGAGCATTAGCCCAGCAGGAATCGGCCGCGGTTGAGTATCCCCTTAGGGTCGAATTGCCTTTTGATCGCCTGCATGACTTGCCAACCTGGTGGGGCCGGACCAAAGATCGCTTGGCGGCTCAAGTCGCTCCCCCGTGGCTGCTTCAGGACGATCGCACGACCGCCAAGGGACGCTGACATCGGCCGCAGGTTTTGTTCGACCATCGCCGCTGCCTGCTCCGCCGCGATGTCCAGCCGGGCCAGGACGACTCCATTGCCCGCGTGGGCTTGGATCGAGGCCCTCGGCTGCGAAGCACGAAGACGCTGCACGAGCTCGCAGACCGCGCTGGGAAAGACGTGGAACTGGACCAACAATTCTCCATCGCCGTTGTTCGACGCGGCTTTCCAGGGAAACTCCGTCAGGCGATCCCAAAACGCCCAGGCCTCGTCACCGTGAAGTGTATGCCAGAGGGCGACGCCAGCTTCTCGCCATTCGGCTTGGAGTTGGTCGACCATCCACGACACTTCGTCCGGCGAACCCTCCAGACCTACGGCGATCCAGAAACCCCCCCGCGACGCAAGGCCATCGCCCAACGACTCCCAAGCCGGTCCAGCAAGCAATTCGACGGCGGAAGGCAAGGTCCGCGTCCGCACCAGATGGGCCAGGATCCGCTCGGCGTCGCCGTGATCCGAGGCTTCAACGATCACGAAGGCCGTTTCCTCGGGCATCGGCTTGACCATCAGGGTGAGCTGCACAAGGACGGCCAGCGTGCCGTAGGACCCGGTCAAGAGTCGGCAAAGATCGTAACCAGCAGCGTTTTTTACCACGCGACCGCCGCCAGAAAACACCATGCCCGACCCATCCACGGCGCGAACCCCGATGACGTAATCGCGAAGCGTTCCCCAACGGAACTGCCGTGGTCCAGCCACGCTTGCGGCCACCGCGCCGCCGATCGTGGCCGTTGCGGCGTTGGGAATGTCGACGGGCAATCGCTGGTTGTGGCGTGCCAGAGTATGGCGAAGTTCGGCAACCGTGAGGCCCGCCTCCACGGTGACCGTCAAATCCCGCGAGGGATAATCCACCAGGCGATTCAAGCCCCGAAGCGACAGCCCCATCCCCGGCTCCACGGCGCGAGCGCCACGGCCCATCTGCGTGCATCCGCCCCAGGGATAAACGGGAATCCCGTCCTTCCACGCCCGTTCGATGATTCCGGCAACGGCCTCCTGATCCGCAGGCTCGACGGCCTCTTTGAGGGGAAGCTCCACCGTCGCCGGACTGACAGAACTCTCCGGATTCTGGTTCATGGCTTTACCAAGTCTGCGAGTAATTGAAGGAGGGCGGAGTCCCTGGCGAGGGCTGGGTTGGCGCGTCGTTCCCCGGCCCTGGGGCACGCATCCCTCGGCGCCGCCGACGGCCGCGACCAGCAAAAACGACGATTCTCAACGTGGCCCGGCTTCCCACTGTCTTCCGTCTGTCTTCGGTTTGCTTGAAAGAAACTATCGTGTCGATCTGACGTAGGGCTTGTCTGTAGGCCCACGGAGCCGCGGGCCGAGGAAGCCTTATCACGGTAACGCCCGACGACTGGCGCCGACGCGGAAAGTCTGATCGCCATTCGCGCTGGGGAGCAATTTGCCGGGATTCAGTCGCCCGGCAGGATTGAAGGCGTCGCGCACCCGACGCATTGCCGTCAAATCCGTTGGTCCGAACAATCGGTCCATCAACGCCAGCTTTTCCACACCGATTCCGTGCTCGGCCGTCACACTGCCACCGCAACGGATGCATTCCTCCAGAATGTCCTCTCCGGCGGCAAGCACCCGGGCGACCTGTTCTTTGTCCCGTTCGTCGAACAGGAGAATGGGATGGACGTTGCCGTCGCCGGCATGGGCCACGTTGACGATCCGCACCTGGTGCTTGCCGCTGATTTCCGTGACTCGGGCGAGGATGCGAGGCAGTTGCGTTCTCGGCACCACGCCATCTTGGATGCAATAGCTGGGGCTGAGGCGGCCCACGGCCCCCACCGCCATCTTGCGGCATTTCCAAAGCAACTCGCGCTCCGCGCGCGTGCTGGCTTGGAGCACTTCGCGGGCATGCCATTTGTTGCAAAGTTCGACCACCAGCCGTTGCTGCCAATCCAGGCTGACCGACAGCCCATCGAGTTCAATCACCACGATGGCCTCGGCGTCGAGCGGGAAACCGAAGTGGAAGGCCGCCTCGACCGCCTCCACGATCCCCCGATCCATGAGTTCCATGGCGGCGGGAATGATGCCCGCGGCGATGATGTCGCCAATCGCGTTGGTGGCGTCGTCCACCGAGTTAAAGATCACGCGGAGGGTGCGGTAATCCTGCGGATTGGGTGTCAGCCGGACCCAAAGCTTGGTCAAAATGGCCAGCGTTCCCTCGCTGCCGACCAGCACGCCGATGAGGTCCAGACCGGCTGGCTCGGGCAATGGTCCGCACTGGATGATCGAGCCGTCGCCCAACACAGCTTCCGCCCCTAACACGTGGTTGACCGTCACGCCGTATTTCAATGTGTGCGGCCCGCCAGCGTTCGTCGCTGCATTGCCTCCAATCGTCGATGCCACCTGACTCGAGGGATCCGGCGCAAAATGATAGCCTGTCCCAGCCAAAGCGCGACTAAGCTGGAGGTTGGGCACCCCTGCCTCGACTACCGCCATGCGGTTGCGCAAGTCGATTTCGAGAATGCGATTCATGCGGGTCAACATCACCACCACGCCGCCCCCGACCGGAAGGCATCCGCCGGCGAGACTCGTACCCGCTGCCCGGGGAATCACGGGCACATCGTACTCGTTGCACAACCGGACGACCTCCGCCACCTGCTCGGCGGAGCGAGGAAAAACCACCGCGTCGGGTTGATTCTTCTCGATTGTGTACCCGTCACACTCGTACACCACGAGCTCTGAAGGCTCAGTGAGGACGTTTTCCCTGCCAAGGCAACGACGGAGCTTGGCAAGCAGCGGGGCTTTCATCGCGGTGAGCATAGGGATTTTCGGGTTGACAGGGAATGAGGTAGGCACGGCCCCAGACATTTTAATCACCCCACTCACAACGGGCGAGTGGACGAGCAGGATTCAGGGGTCGAGAGAACATGCGAAAGGCGGATAAAGCTCGCCGCGGCAACTCGAACCCGTCCTTGGGCCCGGATCACTTCAACTTCCGTCCGAGCTTCGTTTCTACGCTGGCCACTTTCGAGCGAAGCCGCCCTTGGTGACCCTTGCGATAGTCGAACTTGATCGTGCATACGATCCGGTCGCTTTGAGCCGACATGGCCTCGAAGCAGCGCTTGATCACGGCCATGACCTCGTCGTATTCACCTTCGACGACCGTGCCCATGGCATGGCAATGATAGTCCAAACCACTGGACTCGATGATTTCAAGGCTCTTGGCGACATACGGGCTGAGGCTCTCGCCCTTGCCCACGGGAAACATGCTGAAATCGACGAGCAGCATCTCCACTCACCTCAACGTCTTCTGATTATCTTCACGGTTCGCCGCATCGATGAACGTAAGTGCAAATCATTAAATTACTTATGTTTTCAACAATCGGCACTGGCGTTGCATCGAGGAAATCGCTACAGTATGCCCCCGCCAAAGTCTCGGCAAGGCAGGCCGAAACGTGCGGCGGTAGGTGCAAAAAGCCATGAACAGAAAAACATCGTTCGCCGCAACCTCCTAGTGAGGTATCGCATCCCACAATCGCAGGAGGTCGCCCCTGCCCTCACGACTGGGATTAATTACATTTATCGGGAGAATGTTGGAAGGGTTGAACCCTATGCAACGGATGCGATCGGCGCGGCAGACATTTTTCAATTCTTTGCTTGGCATATTTTTGACGGCAATCCCCTTTCTGGGGTTGCAAGACGCATGGGCCCAGATCACCTTCATGCCTCTATCTGCTGGGCCGGACCCGTCGCAGGGCGACGATTTGGGGTCGGCCGCCCCAGCCAACCTTTACCCGATAGGCGCTGTTCCGGCCCCGTTGTACTCCATGGGCGGCGCTCCGGTCGATCCGTTTGGCGGCTATGGGTATAACCCAGCGCCGACTACACCTTGGGGAGGAATGTGGGCGCCTGGAGGATACGCCCCCGGTGGGTTTTCGCCGGGGCTTGCGTTATATGACTCGAGTTGGCACTGGCAACTGTTTCCCCACGGCTGGATGTACCCGAGCTATCTTGCGAGCCAGCGGGAATCACGGATGGGCGCGACGTTTTTCTACGAAAAAACCGAGGATTGGCTGGTAGACTTGGCGATTGGAGGCAGAGTGGGAATTAGCCGTTGGGGCACAGACGATCTGATCCGGCCCGAGGGCTTCCAACTCGACGCCGAGGCCGCTGTTTTTCCCCGCTTTCGGTTGGACTCGACGCGCGAATTTGTTTCGGCCGATTTTCGCGGGGGCCTGCCGTTGACCTTCCGCCGCGGCCCGTTCGAGGCAAAACTCGGCTACTACCACTTTTCCTCGCACCTTGGCGATGTGTACATTGAGAACCATCCCGGTGTGTTGCGCGCTCCCTACACCCGCGACGCGATCGTCTTAGGGGTTGCGTTGCGGCCTGTAGAAGACTTCCGCATCTACGTCGAGGCCGACTATGCTTTCTACGTTTTTGGCAACGCCGATCCCTGGCAGTTCCAGTTCGGCGTGGATTGGAGCACGCTCAGGCCGACGGGAATCCGCGGGGCGCCATTTTTTGCGATCAACGGCATGATCCGCGAAGACGTGAAGTTTGGGGGCAATTTGACCGTTCAAAGCGGCTGGCAGTGGCGCGGCCAATCGGGTCAGTTGCTACGCGCCGGTGTCCACTATTTCAACGGCAAGAGCAATCAAGGACAGTTCTTCAACGACTTCGAGCATCAAATCGGCCTTGGCGTGTGGTACGATTTCTGATTCCATGGCGCGCGGACGTTTCCACGAATACCGGCTATTTCTTGGTGAATATCTGCGGAACTTCCGAAGTACGGGAGCGCTGCTGCCGAGTGGCCGGTCGCTTGCGAAGGCCTTGTCGCGGTATGTCGGCAAAAGCAATGGGCACGCCCAGCGGATCCTCGAAGTCGGTCCGGGCACGGGGGCGGTCACCAGGGTGATTGCCCGGCGCATGGGCCCGGCCGATCAGCTCGATCTCGTGGAATTGAACGATGTGTTCGTCGCCCGGCTCCGCGCTGCCCTGGCCGAGGAGCCGGTCTTCAGGCCGATCGCTTCACGAACGCAACTCTTCCACAGTGCAGTCGAGGAGTTGCCTGGCGAAGGGATTTACGACGTCATCATCTCCGGCCTGCCCCTCAACAATTTCACCGCCGCGGAGGTCGAGCAAATTCTGGCCAAGCTAGCCGCGTTGTTGAAGGCGGATGGAACGCTGTCCTTCTTTGAGTATATTGCCGTGCGGCACGCGCGGAGGTTGATTAGTGGTCGCGCCGAGCGGGCCCGGTTGCGGGGCGTCGGTCGGGCTTTGGCGGCCGTTTTGGGGCCTTACGAAATCCGTCGGGATTGGATTTGGCCCAACGTCCCGCCGGCCTGGGTGCATCACGTCCGGTTCTCCGAACCGAAACATCTCAGCGGTACCGCAGGCCGCGCATGCCCGCCTTCCCCAAAATCGGTATAATAGGAAGCGCGGGTTTCGGGGCAGTCGGGAATTTGTCGGTCCACGGGATTTCGGCAAACGGCATGTCGGGGAGTTCATCGATGGGTCGCGGGGGTGGTCTGCGGCAGTTGCGGAGCGGTTTGTTTCTGCTTGGTTGGGCGCTGGTGATCTGGGTCAGCCAGCTCCCGGCCGAGCCTTCCAAGCCCGCCCCCGCCAAGCCTAAGCCGATCCCCGCACAGGACGAACTCGACGACTATGAACTCCAGCGACTTCTGATCGATACGATCGACCAGGTGCAGCGGAACTATGTACGCGAGGTGCCCCGGCGCAAACTGGTGCAAGCCGCCATCAAAGGCATCTTGTCGGAATTGGATCCGTACTCCACCTACATCCCGCCCGACGAAATGGAGAGGTTCCGCGATGCGTTGGAAGCCGAGTTCGGCGGCATTGGAATACAAATCTCGTATGAGGGCGGGCGGCTGAAGGTGCTTAGTCCCATGGTCGGGACGCCGGCGTATCGGGCGGGACTGATGGCCGGCGACACGATCCTTGAAATCGACGGCAAGAGTACTTCCGAAATGACTCTGGACGAGGCCGTGCGCCGGGTCAAGGGAAAACCAGGTACCCAAGTGAAGCTTACGGTCGTTCATCCCGGAAGCTCCCAAAAACAAGAGATTGCCATCACTCGGGAGATCATCCACATCGACACGGTCCTGGGCGACCGCCGCAAGCCGGACGACCAATGGGACTTCATGCTGGACGCCGAAAAGAAGATCGGTTACATCCGCGTGACCGCCTTCAGTCGGGAGACCGCCGCGGAACTCCGCCGCGCGCTGCAATCCTTGAAGGACCAGAACATGCGGGGATTGATCCTGGACTTGCGTTTCAATCCCGGCGGGCTGCTCAACTCGGCCGTCGAGGTGTGCAATCTTTTTATTTCCAGCGGCAGGATCGTGAGCACGGCCGGACGCAACAGCCCAGAGCGGGTCTGGGAAGCGGAGAACAAAGACGCCTTCGAGGGCTTTCCCATGGCGATTCTGGTCAATCGCTTCTCCGCCAGCGCGAGCGAGATCGTCGCGGCCTGCTTGCAGGATCATAAGCGCGCGGTGATCGTCGGGGAGCGGACCTGGGGCAAGGGGAGCGTGCAAAACGTAATTCCCCTGGAAGAACACGCTTCGGGCGGAACCAGCGTCGCCGATGGTGAATTGGTCAGCCGAAGCGCGCTGAAGCTGACGGTGGCCGGGTACCGGCGGCCCAGCGGCAAGAATATTGACCGACCGCCCGGCGCCACGGAGAACGAAGAGTGGGGCGTCAAGCCGGATCCCGGGTTCGAGGTCAAGCTCAGCGACGAGGACCTCGCCCTGCTGGTGGCCGATCGTCGTCAACGCGACATCGTGGCCCCGAAACCGGTGGCAGCCCCGGACGCAAATGCCGATCCACCCCCGGCGAGTGGCGACCCGGGGTCGTCCACCTCGGAAGCGGCTCCAGGGGCGAGCGACAACAAGCCCCCCGCCTTCGTGGATCGTCAGTTGCAGCGGGCGATCGAGTATTTGACCGCGGAACTGGCCCGGTCGAATTAAGAGCTTATCCCAAAACCTCCCCTCTCCCGCTCGTGGGACAGGGGTGGGGGTGAGGGCAACTGCAAGGCAGGCGTTTTTTCCCGTCGTCTGAAAAAATCTTGGGCCCTCACTCCGACCCTCTCCCATGGGGAGAGGGGACTTTTGGGATAGACACTAAGGCCATCTTCCACGGTGGCCCGTTCCTGGGAACGAACGCCGCGGCCGGAGCAACGCAGGGGATCGTTGGTTGGCAACGGTCGCATAAGGTTTACTTGAACCGACGTGCTTCTTTCAATGGGATCGCCCGCTTTATTCAAAAGACGCCTCCGGCGGATGGACGCTCGAAAATCGTCGCTCAAAAAGTAAGCCCAAGCGTTGTTTCGGCAACGACGAATCCACGATGAAAATCCTGACGCTGGAAACCACCTGCGACGAGACGGCGGCCGCGGTCGTGACCGACCGATTGGAGGTCCTCGGCGCGGTGGTCGCCTCGCAAGACGCCTTGCATCAGCGGTTCGGCGGGGTCGTTCCCGAGATTGCTTCTCGGGCCCACGTCGAGCGGATCCTGCCGGTCATCGACGAGACGCTGCGGCGTGCGGGCGTGGGGTTGCGGGACCTCGACGCCATCGCGGTGGCCAACACCCCGGGACTGGCCGGATCGTTGCTCATTGGCCTGTCGGCCGCCAAGTCGCTCTGTGTGGCGCTGGACGTTCCCTTGATTGCGGTGAATCACTTGCAGGCCCACATTTATGCGTGCAAGCTGGCCAGCGGAGAGGAGGTCTTCCCGTGCATCGGCCTGATCGTCAGTGGCGGGCATTCCAGCTTATACCGCTGCCCTGGACCGCTGGATTTCGATCTGCTGGGCGGGACGATCGACGATGCGGCCGGTGAGGCCTTCGATAAGGTGTCGGCCATGCTGGGCTTGGGCTATCCGGGCGGGCCGGCAATCGAGCGGGCCGCAGCGCGAGGCAATCCGGCGGCCTTCGCGTTTCCACGGCCTTTCCTCCAGGATCGCCAACGACTGGACTTCAGTTTCAGCGGCCTGAAGACGGCGGTCCGTTACGCCATCGCCGGTCCCGGCCGACTCGACTTCAGCCAGATTCGCCTTACTCCCGAGCACACAGCCGACTTGGCCGCCAGCTTCCAAGAGGCCGTGGTCGACTGTTTGGTCGGCAAGGCTATCTTGGCCCTGGAGTTGACCGGCGAGCGGACGTTGTGCGTCGGCGGCGGCGTGGCGGCCAACGCCAGGCTTCGCCAGAGGCTCCAGGAGGAGGCGACCGTTAAGGGCGTCCGCCTCTACGTCGCACCGCTCCGCCTTTGCACCGACAACGCGGTCATGGCGGCCATCGCCGTGGAACGCTATCGCGCCGGCCGTTTCGAGTCGCTCGAACTGGACGTCGAGCCCGGCCTGGTGCGAACCTCCCGGGCCAGTGGAACGAACGCCGCCGGTGCAAGCAAACCGATTCCCCGTTGAATTTGAAGCGGTTGCCCCGAGCGTCCTTGGCCGCGCGAGGGAGGCTAAAGTACGAGAGTCAACCAAACAAGAGAACGGAAAGCACTTTGGCAATGGAACTTTGCGTCGGAAATCGTCGCGGATTGCGAGGATTTTGACGAAGTTGCTAAAGTCTCAAAAACGACAACGTCTGTTTCTTCACGGCCGTTTGACGTGTGGGAGACGCTATGCCGATTTACGAATTCTATTGTGCCGATTGCCATACGATTTTCAGCTTTCTTTCACGCACGGTGAACACCACCAAACGCCCGGACTGTCCTCGCTGCGGGCGGCCCAAACTTGAGCGCCGGGTTTCCCGCTTCGCGATTTCCAAGGGGCGGCGCGAAGCCTCGGAATCGGACGACGCCATGCCCGACGTGGACGAGGACAAGCTCGAGCAGGCCATGGAACAGTTGGCCAACGAGGCCGAGGGCATCGACGAGGACGATCCCCGCCAAATGGCCCGAATCATGCGCAAGCTCTGCGAGACCACCGGTTTGCCAATGAACGAAAAAATGGAAGAGGCGGTGCGCCGTCTGGAGGCGGGCGAAGACCCAGACAAAATCGAAGAAGAGATGGGCGATATTTTAGACGAGGAAAATCCTTTCGGAGGGGAAGATGCCCGCAGCGGCAGGCTCCGCGGTTTGACACGCAGGTTAAGACCGCCTCACGTCGACGAAACGATCTACGATATGTGAACATCGACCCCGCAGAGCGGACTATGGCTTAAGGCCTGATCAAGCGGTGTCAAATCTCACCGACGCACTCACTTGGGGCGGGGCGATAGCAAATCGGCTCCCCGGCGAGCATCCATTCTCGCCCAGAAGAAATGACTGTCATGTTGCTCCAGGCCAGAACCGATTCGCCGCTTATGTCGGCAGAAAGAGCTAGCGATGACCCCCACCACCGTCGGCAGAGCCATGGAAATTCTCCTCATCGAGGATAACCCCCACGATGCCCGAACCACCATTCAGGCGTTGCGGCACGAGGGCATTCGGTGCCGCGTGACGCTAGTGTGCGACGGCGAGGAGGCGATGGCATTCCTCCACCGCCAGGGCGTCTTCGCCCGCGCACCGCGGCCCGACGTTATCTTGCTGGACCTTGATCTGCCTAAAAAAGACGGTCGTCAAGTGCTGTTGGAGGTTCGCGGCGACGCAGAACTCGAGTGCATCCCGGTCGTGGTCTTGACCGGTTCGTTGGTCCATCAAACCGCGTTGAGAGCCGAACAATATCGCGTGGACGGCTTTTTGCCCAAGCCCGTCAGTCTCGAACAATTCATCGGCGTGGTCAAGTCGCTGCGTCGGTCGTGGCTGAGCGAGCTTATCGTGCCGCCGTCGTAGTGTTTGGGCCTCCGCCGATGGCGGCGAGGCGAGAGAACGTGCGAATGTACATCACACCTCCGGCCACGGCGGGGGTGCTGTGGGTTTTGTCGCCGAGGGGGAATCGGGCAAGCTGTTGGAATTGCTCCGAGGCGGCCAAAACGACCATTTCGCCGCTCCGCGTAGGGCAGTAAATACGATCGCCCACTCGAATCGGCGAACTGAAATAGTCCCCCCCGACCCTCTGACGCCAGTGGACCTTGCCGCTGGGGCCGTCCAAACAGGTCACCAACCCGCGGTCCTGCCAAAGGAACACGAGGTCGCCTTTGGCCACGGGTACAGGGACGTAGGGGAAAGGATTTTGCACCTCGTAGGCCACCGCGGCTTGGGCGTTGCCGTCTGGATCGCCAGGCCGAATCGCTACCATCTGCCGCCCCACGCCCCCCACGCCTGCGCTGGCAAAGATCAGCCCCGCCGCTAACGTGGGCGAACCGACCGTGCGAAACTGAAACACCGGCAATTCCCAATAGGTTTTTCCCGTCGCCGGATCGAGGCTCGAAACCCCATGAGCCCAACTTGTGAGGATCAATTGGGGTTTTGCCCCTGGAGGCTGGAACAAGCAGGGTGTGGAAAACGCCGCTTTTTGGCTTCGGCGTGGGACTTCCCAGCGGGTCGCGCCAGTGGCGGCATCCAGCGCCATTACCGAACTTGGTCCGTCCTGGTCGTTGGGCACGATCACCAGATCGTTCCAGACAATCGGCGAGGCGCCCAAGCCGTGCTCCGAGGCAAACGGCGGGAACTCGCGTTGCCAAAGCTTGGCGCCGGTGTCGAGCGACAGCGCCGCCACCAGATAGTGATTCGGCGACCCCCACGTGACGAACACCCGCTGGCCGTCGATCGCGGGCGTGGTCGAGGCATAGCTGTTCAGTTGGCTCTTGGGATAGGCGCCACCCTTTAGCGTGGTTTCCCAGAGGCGAGTGCCATCGCTTGTGCGGAGCGCGAACACACTTCCCCGCTCGCCGTCTTCGCTGGCACTGGTGACGATCACGCGATTGCCCCACACTACCGGCGAAGAGTGCCCCACCCCGGGCAGTTCCACGTTCCAGCGATAGTCCTGGGCGGTCCACTGGACGGGAATGGAGGCAGCCTCGCTCTCGCCGCTCCCATGGGGACCACGAAACCGAGGCCAATACGAGGAATCGCCCTCGGTCGCCCCCACCGCAAGCAACGCCACGCTCGTCCACCCCCGTAACAGGCTGGCTATCATGACCGGTTGCCCTCCTGGGTTTCTCGGGGATTCTACTGACCGACCAGCGCGGTTGTCGAGTGTGGGCGTGGACTTGGCCCAATAGGGTGGAGGTCGCCCGTCGCGCTTCCTAAGCCTAAACACACGCTGGTTCGTGGCCCAAGGTCCCTTTGCCCTTTCCGCGGATCACGGGCCAAGTGGGTTTCGCTCCTCGGCGTGGGGCGAGACGCAGTGAGAGGGCTCAAGGGCGGGGAGGCAGAGGGCTCGGAAGACTGACCGCCGGGCGATCGGTCTTGTCGCGGGGGGGCGTCGCCGGTAAGATACATCGAAATAAGTAAGTTAGTGAGTGAGAATAGGTTACAGACACATCCAGCCCCCACGCGGAGAAAGGAATCGGATGAACAACGCGGGCCCCAACTTTTGCTTTTTCGCCAAGCGACTCGGGATTTCTGTCTTAGTTGCCGCGGTGGTGGCGACCTCGTCGCGTCCGATCTGGGGCGATCCCGCGCCCCCAAGCGCCAAGGACCGCAACATTGCGGTGACCTTCACGGCGCTATTGCAAAAGGAACACATTTCTCGGCGACCTCTCGACCGTGAGATCTTCAACCGCACGGTGAGTCAGTTCATCAAGATGTTGGACCCGGCCAAGGTGTACTTTTATCAGTCAGACGTGGACGGCTTTTATGCCCGTCAGGATGAGGTCGGCAGGGTCGTCCGCGGCGATGTGCAATTCGCCCACGATATCTTCCGCGTGTTTTTGGGCAGATTGGATCAGCGGGTCAAGCTGGTCGATCAACTGCTGTCCATGCAACACGACTTTACGGTCGACGAACGTTATATAGTGGATCGGGATGCGATTCAGTTTCCCAGGGACGAGGCCGAGGCCTTCGAGCGTTGGCGGCAGCGAATCAAATACGACCTTCTCGTGTTGAAGGCAGACCGACTCGAAAAGGAAAAGAAGGCCAGCAAGGAAGCCAAGCCCGATGCCCCCGAAGCCCAGCCCGCTCCGCCGCTCCCCGAAGACCCTGTCAACCGGCTCCGCCGCCGCTATGCCAGTTTTGCCAAGCGGATGCACCAGGTCGACAGCGAAGAGTTGCTGGAAATGTACTTGACCGCCATGAGTTCCAGCTTCGACCCGCACACCAGCTACATGTCGCCCAGCACGGTCGAGAATTTCGACATCCAGATGGGGCTGAAGCTGGAGGGCATCGGCGCCGCGCTGCGCATCGAGGATGAGTACACGACCGTTCAGGAGATCATCGCCGGCGGTCCGGCGTTTCTGGATAAACGGCTGAAAAAAGGCGACCGCATCACGGGGGTAGGGCAAAACGCCGACGGCCCAATCGAAGACGTCGTGAACATGAAACTCAACGACGTGGTGAAGAAGATTCGCGGGCCGGCGGGCACCGTGGTTCGGCTCGAGGTCATGCCCGCCCACAGCCAACAGAAGACGATCATCCAGTTGACTCGGGCGAAGATCGAATTGAAAAACAGCGAGGCCCGCGCCAAGGTCTTCGACGAAGGCGCCAAGCCTGACGGTCGCCCCTACAAGATCGGCGTGATCGACCTGCCCAGCTTTTACATGGACATGGCCGCCGCGCGGGCAGGACGCCGCGACTTCAAAAGTACGACCCGCGACGTCCGCAAGATTCTCGACGATTTCAATCGCCAAGGCGTGGACGCGTTGATTTTGGATTTGCGCCGCAATGGCGGCGGATCGCTCCAGGAGGCGATCAGTCTGACCGGGCTCTTCCTCGGCGATGGACCGATTGTCCAAGTGAAGGATAGCGACGGTCAAGTGCGGACCTACAACGATCACGACGGCTCGATGGCCTGGCGGGGTCCGTTGATCGTAGTCATCAGCAAGTTCAGCGCCAGCGCCAGCGAGATTCTCGCGGGAGCGATCCAGGACTATCGCCGCGGCCTGGTCGTTGGCGACCACGCTACGCACGGCAAGGGCACGGTTCAAAGCCTGATGGACTTGGGCGAACAGTTGTTCCGCAATCCGTTTTCGTCGAAATACGGGGCGTTGAAGGTCACGGTGCAACAGTTCTATCGCCCCAGTGGCGAGAGCACGCAACAGCGGGGAGTCTTGTCGGACATCGAACTGCCTTCGCTGACCACGCATCTGGATGTGGCCGAGGGAGACTTGGATTACGCCATTCCTTTCGACCGCGTGCCGCCGGCCGAGTTCCAACCGTTCGCCGCGGTCAACCGGGCGTTGATCGACCAGCTCAAGAAACTCAGTTCGGAACGTTGCGCCCAATCCAGCGATTTCGAGAAGGTCCGCCGTGACATCGCCCGCTACAAGCAGCAGAAGGAACGCAAGTGGGTTCCCTTGGAGGAACGGAAGTTTCTCGAAGAGCGGGCTGAGCTGAATGCCGACAAGGAAGAGGAAAAACGGCTGGAGGAGATCGACGGTCCTGGCGCGACAGAAATCAAGAAGGACTATTACCTGGGCGAGGTCATGGCGATTGCCGTGGATTATCTGACACTTCTTGGTACCGCTTCGGCCCCGCAAGCAGCGCAGGCCGCTGCGCCCAAGGACCGGTAGTTTATTGAGTGAATCGTGCTTCCCCGTGACGCCCTTCCGGACTCGGAAAGCTACCGGGCCTTCGAATGCGGTGGTTTGGAGTCGCGTCAGGGGCGGCTTGCCGGTTTGCCGTCCTCGGCTTGGGGGCCTCCCCAGGTTTGCCCTTCGAGTTGAAAATCGTCATGAGTTGCCAGGGCGAGCACGCATTGCATGGCCCGGCCCGGGCTTCGGGAAGCAAGCGGCGGCTGGGAGTGGCGCTGGGTCTGGCCGCCGGTTACATGGTGGCGGAGGCCGTTGGCGGCCTGCTGACCAATTCGTTGGCCCTTTTGGCCGACGCGGGCCACATGTTCTCGGACGTGGCTGCGCTTGGCCTGAGCTGGTTCGCCTTGTGGATCGCCGAACGCCCCCCCAACGCCCGCAAGACCTACGGCTACTACCGCATGGAAATTCTCGCCGCGTTGGCCAACGGCGCAACGTTGGTGGCGGTAGCGATCTATGTTTTCATCGAGGCCTGCGAACGGATGCTTCATCCCCCGCAAGTTCAGGGAGGGACCATGCTGGCCATCGCCGCCGGGGGTTTGGGCGTGAACCTGCTCAGCCTGGCGGTGCTTCGCGGGGTTCGCGACGCGAGCCTGAATCTCCGCGGGGCGTGGCTCCACGTGCTCGGCGACAGTCTCGGGAGCGTCGGCGCGATGATTGCCGGCGCGATGATCTTCAGCTTCGGATGGCACTGGGCGGATCCGGCCGTGTCTGCCGCCATCGGCGCTTTAATCATTTATTCGGCGTGGCGGCTCCTCTCGGAATCCGTGGCCGTGCTCATGGAAAGCGCCCCGCGGGGAATCGACGTCGACGCCGTGGAGGCCGCCCTGCGCGGCGTGCCGGGCGTGCTGGGCGTCCACGACCTTCATGTGTGGACGATTACCAGCGGCATGGATTCGCTTTCCGCCCATGTTGTCGCCGAGGACCACGGCCCCTCGGCGCCGCTTTTGCGCGACATCCGCCGCATTTTGGCCAGCCGATTCGGCATCCATCACGTCACGATCCAAATCGAGCCGGTAGACTTTGACGAACATCTCGTGTGTCGCAATTCCACGGCATGACGTCTATCTCCTACCGCGGCGTACCCTTCGCAAGATGCCAGCCATCTCGCAGCGAGCGGAGAATCGACGTAAAAAAAGAGGGCCGATGCCCAAGGTATGAACACACGGTCTTGCTTGCAAGGGCGTTTGGCGCTTATATTTGTAGCACGTCTTTGCCGGCTGCCGCTGGCTCTGTTTGTTGCGTCGCGGTACGTTCAGCACGCTTGGACGCAACAAAGTTTTGAGGAAAAATCTGTCCATGTTGGTAGTTCGACTTCCGGATGAAAGTGTTATTGAGTTTGCCTCCACGCCTGTTCGGCCGATCGACGTGGCTCAGCGGATTGGCCCCCGGCTTGCCAAGGCAACGGTGGCCGCGGAGGTGGATGGCAAGATAATCGGATCCGGAGAGGTTTTGCCGCGGCAGGGCGAGGTACGGCTCCGTTTGTTGACCGCTAAGGATCCCGAGGCCCTCGACGTCTTGCGGCACTCGTGTGCCCACGTCATGGCGCGGGCGGTGATGCGGCTATTTCCAGGCGTGGAACTCGGATTCGGCCCGACGGTGGACAGCGGGTTCTACTACGATTTCCGGCTTGAGCACAAGATTTCCGAAGACGATTTTCCTCGGATCGAGGCCGAGATGGCCAAGATCATCGCCGAGGACGAGTTGTTTGAACGCATCGAAACCTCGCACGAAAAGGCCGTTCAGATCTGTGAGGACCTGGGCCAAAGGCTTAAGGTGGAGCACTTGAGAGAGGGTCTCTCGGGCGAGGAGCAGGTTTCGTTTTACCGGCAGGGCGAGTTTTTGGATCTGTGCCGGGGGCCGCACGTGCCGCGGGCGGGGGTTATTGGGGCCTTCAAGGTGCTTTCCGTTGCCGGGGCCTATTGGAAAGGCGATGCCTCGCGCGAACAACTTCAACGCCTCTACGGCACGGCGTTCTTCACTAAAAAAGAGTTGGACGAACATCTGGCTCGCCTTGAAGAGGCCAAGAAACGGGACCATCGGGTACTGGGAAAGCGCTTGGAGTTGTTTGCCGTGGACCCGGAGGTCGGCTCCGGCCTGATCCTTTGGTTGCCTAAAGGCGCGATCATCCGCCGGGAACTGGAAAACTTCATCTACGGCGAGTTGATGCGAAGCGGCTATCAGCCGGTGTACACGCCGAACATCGGCCGCGTCGAGTTGTATCAGACCTCGGGCCATTACCCCTATTACGCCGACAGCCAGTTCCCGCCGATCCAAATGGCGGATGGTGATCGTTATCTGCTCAAACCGATGAACTGCCCGCACCACGTGCGGATCTATCAGTCCAAGCCGCGGAGTTATCGGGACTTGCCCTTGCGCTTGGCGGAGTTCGGCACGGTCTATCGCTTCGAGCAGTCGGGCGAACTGACGGGAATGACGCGGGTGCGGGGCTTCACGCAAGACGACGCCCACATCTTTTGTACCGAAGATCAGGTAGGCGAAGAGTTCCGGGACTGCATCCGGATTACACAGTTGGTCTTGAGCACCTTGGGTTTGAACGATTACCGTGTGCGTTTGGGCTTCCGCGACCCGACGAGCGACAAGTACGTGGGCAGTCCGGAGACATGGGAGCGGGCCGAGGCGACGCTGGAGGCCGTGTGCCGGGAGATGAGGCTGAACAACGTCTCGGTGCAACGGGGCGAAGCAGCCTTCTACGGCCCAAAGGTCGACTTCATCGTCGCCGATTGCATTGGACGGGACTGGCAGCTCGGGACGGTTCAACTGGACTATAATCTGCCGAGCCCAGAGCGGTTTAACCTGCACTACATCGGGCCCGACAATCAACCCCATCAGCCGGTCATGATCCATCGGGCGCCGTTCGGGTCATTCGAGCGGTTTACGGGGATGCTGATCGAGCATTTTGCCGGGGCGTTTCCCTTGTGGTTGGCGCCGGAGCAAGTCCGGGTGCTTTCCGTCAGTGAAAAGTTCGAGGAATACGCACGGCAAGTCGAGGCGCGGTTGGGCGGGGCGGGGTTGCGTGTGACCGGCGACTACCGGCCCGAAAAAATCAACGCCAAAATCCGCGACGCCCAACTGGAACTCATTCCGTATATGCTCGTCGTAGGGGCCCGCGAACAGGAATCGGGCGGCGTTGCCGTACGTCATCGCCGCCAGGGCGACCTGGGCGCGATGCCGCTCGATGCGGCTTTGGCCATGTTTCAAGAGGAGATTCGCTCCAAGACGATCCGATAAACTAGGGCAAGGTCATTGACCGCGACGATCGTATCGGGAATATTACACCCCCGACGATCGGGGTTATCTCCGAGCCGTCCCAGTCGTCTCGCAAGAATTGAGTTTTCAAGGGGCAAACAGACACTTTTGGAGAGGAGGATGCCGGCTATCGACAACAAAGCACATCAGAGGGTCAACGAGCAGATCCGAACCTCGCCCGTTCGGGTCATCTCCGCGGATGGCAAACAGTTGGGAATCCTCGCAATTGAGGAGGCCTTGGCTCAAGCCAGAGCAGCAGGACTCGACTTGGTGGAAGTCGCTCCCAATGAACGTCCGCCAGTCTGCCGCATCATGGACTTCGGCAAGTTCAAGTACCAACAGAAGAAGCGGCAGCACAAGGCCCACTCACGACAGATCAAAGTCAAAGAAATCCGGGTGCGCCCCAAAACAGGGGAGCATGATATTCAAGTCAAGGTGGAGAAGGCCAGAGAATTTCTTGGGCACAAGGATAAGGTCCTGATCTCGGTCATGTTTCGGGGCCGCGAGCTGGCGCATGTGGAAGAAGGGCGTCGGGTGCTCGAGGGAATCCTTCAGAAATTGGATGACTGTGCCAAGGTGGAATCTCCCCCCTCGCAGCAAGGTCGCCGGATTATCTGCACTTTGGGGCCAAAATAGCCCCCCTTACAAGGTGGAATCCGACTTTCTCGAGATGCCGTCTCCGGCTTGAGGGGGGTAGGGTTTTTCGTTGTTCCAATCGGCGCGCAAGGTACGCGCATTTTGCCGTGTTGACCCATCTGGGCAAGATCGCTAGAGTATCGCCTCCCGGAATGCCCGTTGCTTATTCGATCTGGAAAACGGCATGGCCGTAACCCTGAAGCGATCGCCGTTGCCTCCGTCCTCCTTACTTTGGAAGTCGCTTCCCTCGACGATGAGGGTTGTGTTCATTACGAATCGGCAGAGGACGGGCGGGTGGTTGGCGGACGCCTTAGCGGCCGAGAACGCGCGGCGCGTGGTCTTAGAGGAGGTAGTCGGTGCTACCGCGGGCTTGGCCCGACTCCGGGATGAAGTCGTGGACGCCGTTTTGGTCAGCCACGAGCCTGGCGAACTAGACGCCGTGGAGTTGGTGTCGGGCTACCGGGCGGGCGGGGCCGACGAGGCGGTCATCGTGCTCGGCAATCAGAGCGAACAGGAAATGGCGGCCTGCTGCTTCGAAGCAGGCGCCGACGCCTATGTCTGCGCACACACGACCACCTCGCGGAACCTGCTCTGGATCGTTGCCCGAGCCGTTCACCAGCACCAACTCCTCCGCGAAAACCGTCGACTGCTGTTAGCAGAACGTCAACGACTGCAACGGGAGCGTGACGAGGCGGAACGGCTCTTGGTGCAGCAGCGGGCGTTGATCGCCGACCTGGAGGCGATTCAGCGGAAGATAACGCCGCGCTCAACCCAGCTAGAATCGGCCCCCGCATCCGCCGGCGGCCACGCCCCCGGACCGGCCGCCAACGCTACTGCCGACAGTCAGTCGCCGCCTTTGCCGAAAGAATTGGTCCAACACTACCGCGACCTTCTCCGCACTTATGTGATCATGGGTTCAGGAAATCTGGCTCACGAAATGAGCCGTTTGGCCGACTTGCTGACCACCGCTGGGGTCTCGGCCCGCCAAACCCTGCAATTGCACTTGCAAGTGCTCGGAGAACTCGTGGCGGGTCTCGGAACCCGTAGCACCCGACATGTCATGACCCGGGCCGACCTCCTCGCCTTGGAAATGATGGTTCATTTGGCCGAGGGTTATCGCCAACGATATCAAGAGCGTATCCGCCCGCCAGTTCAAGCCATGCTTCCTGGCTTCGAACGCACCTAAAGCGATCGACGAGAGGTGTCGGGCACACCGCATGGCGTTGCCGACGATGAGGGCTTTGGCGCTGAGAGGTCATTGAATCTCGACCTCGTACCAAACGGTCACGTGCTGGGGCCCGAGGATCAGCTTGGCCTTATTTTCCGCCTCAAAGACAGGCGCCGCCTTCCGGCGATTGCCCGATTCATCGAGCGGAAAGAAGCGAACCTTGGCGGCCTCGACGGGCAGAGTAATTTCCGCGGGCACTCCCTCGCACAGGACCGGCTCGTTACCCCAACGGTCCCGCAGCGTGACCCGGTTGCCGCCCAGTTCCTCCAATTCGGCGTCGGCGTTCTGCTGCCAGCCTGTGGCGGCAACGAGTATTCGGCCGGGCTGGTCGAAATCCTGCCCGTCCATGGCAACCATTGAGACCGTGGCCCAATCAAGCCGGGTCTTGCCGATCTTGAGCGTCACGTTGCCCAGTTCGAAGGTCCTCCCTCGCACGAACCCGGTCCATAGCTTGCATCGCGGTGTGTTGACCGAGAAATATCCGGCGTCCCTTTGTGAGACATCCCATCGCACCTGACCCGTGTCCGACTCGAAAACATCGCTCCCCGCGGGGATCTGAGGAAACGTCTTTTTGCCGGAGACGTCGCCAGTATCGCTCAAGTCCAGACCGATGCGGTGCTTGAGCGACCATCGGAGGTCCAGCCCCAACTGGCCGGCGTTCAGCGTCCACCCACTTCGCGTCTGGTGGAGCATGGTCCGTTCCATATCGCCCGACAGCGGCACCGTGAGTAATTCCTTCGCCGCCGCCACGTCGCCACGGAGGAACATCGCGACACAGGCCGGCATGTGGGCCAACTTGGTCGTGTCGCCCTTGATGTCGAAGTAGCTGTCCACTTTGCGCGGCTCGAAGTTGGCATTGTGGCAATAGGCGAAGGAGAACACGCCATCCCAATCTTGGAGCGATGCGAAGGCGGCGATCATCGGGAACCCTTCGGCCGCATAGGAAATCGGCCGAGGATGGTTGTATTCGCTCACCGTATAAGCCTTGCCCACGACCCGCGTCGCCGCCAAACGCGCGAGCGTGCCGCCCACGTGGTTCACCAGGGCCTCGTTCTGGACGTACCAGTTCCTCGGGTCCCAGGGACGGCCAGGAAAGGCCGGATGATGCCAGTAGGCGTGGGCGTCCACGTAGTCGAGCCGGGCTTGGATATGCGCCGGGCTGTAGCCCATCTGGGTCCCGGACACAATCGACTTGACTCTCAGTTCGTCCTTAAGGAACCGGTACATGCCGCCCCAGTAGCGGGCCTCCGTGTCCCAGAGAAAGTCGATGAAATCGTTTCGGGCCGTCGGGGTGAGACGCATTTCGCCGTGGCGGAGGACGGGCACGGTGTCGTCCTCGATCGTCTGCCCGGCCTCGACGCCAACCATGCCACCTGGCCGCAGCGAGACCTTGGCAAATTCGTACGTCCCCGGCTCAAGCCCTGTGATGGTAATACGGGCATTGGGGTCGTCCGCATCGGCGATAAAAGTGAAACGAAATGGCTTCCATTGCGGCGTGAGGGCGACCTCGGCGTCGAAGCCTAGCCGCTTCCACGGGTCGTGGGCCATCATGCAGTTGACATGGATTTGCCGTGCAGCGTCGCTTCGCGCATGGAAAGTAAGCGTATACGGGTGGTCCTTACGCACCGCGAAGTTGGATTGGCTGAGCTGCGGACGCCAAGGAACCTCGCCCTGACGGCGGACCACGATCCGCAGCGACGGGGTCCCTTCCGGGCCGTTCGCGGCGATCGTCGTTTGCACCTCCGTCTTGGCGTCCCGTTCGATGTTCCACCCGCGATCCAAAGGCTCGCGGAAATCCCCGTTGCGGAGCATTTCCGCGCCCAGCGGCACAGCCTGGGCATTCCAAGCCGCGCGGAGCTTTTCCGTGTCGCCGTATTTCTTTCGCAGCCAGGCATTCCAGAGCTTGCGGAAGGTCGTGGCATAGGGGTCAGGCAAGCGGTCCAATTGTCCCCAGCCCCACGTGGCGAACAAGGCATTCTCGTTGTTGATTTCGACGAAGGCCACCGCCGGTTCGTCGGTGTAGGGCTTGCCGGTGTAGCGGTTCACATGGGTGAGCAGATCACGGGCATATTTTTTTTGGAGCTCGATCATCCGCGGCTCGAAGTTGTCCAAGCCCTTATCGTAGTTCGGCCGCGCGGCCCGATTGGGAAACCCCTCAGCCTCGTCCAACCAACGCGACACGTGCAGGTTGAGATTCGTATACACCCCGTGCTGCTTGAGCTGAAAGATGAGATAGTCGAGTTTGTCGAGCTGCTCCGCGCTGAGCGTGAGTTTGTTGGGACTGCCCTTGAAAATCGAATGGGAATCCATGTGGTGCATGCGCACGCAGTTGATCCCCAAGCGAGCCAGCCGGGCCGCGACCCGTTCGGCCTGCTTTTTTTCCGGGAAGCAGGCGTCGAAGCAGAGGTTCGTGGCCCAGAAGCGGATGGGGCCCGCGTCGGTCACCAGTTTCCCGCCCTCGGCCCGAACGAACCCATGCTTTCCCGCTGGCCGTTCCAGCCACGCCGAAACGTTGGTCACGTTGTCTGGCGCCTCGTAGGAAATCACAAAGGGAAACAATCCCTCCTCGGCGGCAGTGGCCAAGCGAAGCGGCAGCACGCTACCAATCACCAGGGAAACAAACAAAACGAGTGTGCGATGCATTGAAAGCAAATCCTCACGTCAAAAGGCCTGGGGAAACGTGGTTGCTTGGTTGTCTATCCACAAGTCATGTGGTGTTCCAGCCGTGCCCAAGTCGACTGTTGGCCATCCCGGGTCGCAGGCTGGAGAGCCACCTTGAAACTTCTATACGCAGCCGCTCGTCTATGCTCCCGCTACCAATCGGTTCCACCTCACGCCCGCCCGCGATCCGAGAATGTCTGGCTTGCCTGGTTCCTTCGCGTCAAGCAGTTGCACGTGGGCTCTGGTGAGAAGACCAACGTTAGCGTCTCCCATTCTAAGAACCTGCCGCAGGAACACAATGCGTGGGCTGCATGACACATCCGCTGTCTTCGGCCGCGTTGCAGAAAAAATGGCGGTGTCTTGTAGCGTATCTTCCGGTAAGAGTTTGTGGATTTTTTGACCAACCCAAACTCGAAACGCGGAGTAACCGCCAAGCAGCGCACGATCGGGTGGCACTGCTGGACAAGTCAGCAGCAGTGGCACCCGATAAGAAAATATTGGGCTCAGTCAGATTGCCCTCCCCCTTCCTCAGTCGGCCAGGTACGGGTTAAACTGATCGGTTCGAGGGCGTGAAGAAAGACGGGGACCCGGTTTCCTTTGGCCAGCGGGTCGCGGCCCGCAGCTTGACGCCAGCCGATCCCATCTTTCGGATCAAGTGAGGCCTTTTTTCAATCCTATCTCGAAACCGCATGAAACCTCCCATAACGCCGCGCGCGGTGATTTTCGACATGGATGGTTTGATGTTCAACACCGAGGACGTGTATTTCGAGGTGGGAACGGAGCTGATGCGTCGCCGTGGTCGCGAGTACACGCGACAATTGAGCGACGCGGTGATGGGCCGCCCCCCGCAAGACTGCTTCGAGACCATGATCCGTTGGCACAATTTGGACGATCGCTGGGAAGCCTTGGCCGCGGAGTCGGAGGATTTGTTCATTTCGCTTTTGGACGGGCGGCTTTTTCCCATGCCGGGCTTGATGGAACTGCTCGATGCCTTGGAGGCTGCGCGCCTGCCGAAGGCGATTTGCACTAGCAGCAGCCGTCGGGTGCTGACGGCAGTCCTCTCCCGTTTCGACCTCGAGCCACGTTTCGCTTTCACTCTTACCGCCGAAGACATCACTCACGGCAAACCCCATCCGGAGATCTACCTCAAGGCGGCGGAACGCCTCTCGCTTCCACCAAAAGAAATCGTTGTGCTCGAAGACAGTCAGACAGGGTGCCGGGCCGCAGCGGCAGCCGGCACCCTCGTGGTGGCCGTCCCCTGCGAGCACAGCCGAAACCAGGATTTCAGCGTCGCTTCCGTGATCCTCAACAGACTCGACGACCGCCGACTCTACGCCCTGCTCGGACTTTGAGGCAGGAAACCGCCAACCTCGAAACAGCCAACCAAGCATCACCCAAGCAGGCAATGCCTCGCAATGCCCCTCGCGGTGTCCAGCCGTGCTATATGACTTACCGAGAATTCTACCATTTAGGCTGGAATGCCTATTTCGTATGGGGCGACTGGATCTCGTGGAATGCCGATTGCGCAGGACACGTCGTTGCCCCATCATGGAAGATAGAGGCATACCCTATTCGTAGTGGAATGGATGGTTACGCAGGGCCAAGACCGAGCCGATGCGCTGAAGACGACCGGGTTTCTTCCCCCCAACTCACCGCAGAGACTTGACCTTTGAGAGGTGGAGTATTTTACATCCCACCTGCGGGGGGTGATGAAGGACAGCCAACCTCAACTCCGCCCGCCTTGCCAGCGGCAGACCATCTGACGTAAGCTAAGAGGGAATTCAGTGCCTCTTTTTGCGACTCTCTTCAAAGGGCCGACATGAACGCGCGGCGGCGAATGATCGGCTTTTGGGGCGTGCGGTTGGTCCTGGCAGCCGAGTTGCTTGTTGCGTCGTCGGTTTGTGCCGCGGCGCCAACGGATTCGGCTGACTCGCTTGCTGCCCCTCCATACGACCCCAAGCGGATCGAACAACTGATTGGGCAGCTCGGGGCGGAGGAATACAGTGTTCGGCAACGGGCCCAGGAGGAATTGGCTCGCTTCGGAGTGGCAGCCTATGAGGCGTTGAACGAGGCGGCGAACCATCCCGACTTCGAGATTGCCAGCCGGGCCAGGTACCTGCTTCGTCTGATTCGCTCGCAGTGGGCCACCGATAAGGATCCGCCTGAGGCGCAGAAGCTGCTTGAAGGCTACGAGCTGCTAGGGACGAATGAGCGGTCATGGCGGATAGGTCGTTTGGTTCGGTTGCCGCGGTTTGGCGGCATCCCGGTGGTGTGCCGTCTGATTCGATTCGAGAAATCGGAGCTACTGGCTGGGCACGCGGCCTTGCAGATTTTGTATCATGAACCCGTGGACCGGGGCGGCTGGGCCAAGCTCGCGTCGCTGCTTCGAGAGCACCTCGTCGGGAGCCAGCGCCGTCCCGCGTTGTGGTTGCTGACCTACGTGGACCTGCGGGAAAACCCTGGCGAAGTCTTGGGAAAATGGTCGAAGCTGGTTGCGGAGGAGCAAGAGTTTCTGCGGGCCAGCCCGGAACGAATGGTGCCGGGAGCGGCGTCCCTGCTGACCTACCTTTTGGCCGAGGCCTACGCCCGCGCCGGCCAAAAGGACAAGGCCGCGGAAACCGCCGCCCAGGCCCTGCGACTCGGGGGAACCGCTGAGCCTGGGTTGCTGCGTGCCCGATTTCAGCTCGCCTTGACGCTCCGGCGCAGGGGTTTGCACGCCTGGGCCGAGGCCGAATACCGGCTCGTGGCTGATCAAGGGGCGGCCGTCGACCGCGTGGTTTCCTTTGTTTACCTGTCGGAGATGCTCCATGACGTGGGCGAATCCCTCCGTGCGGCCGAAGCCCGGCGCGAGGGCCTCAAGCTCCTTCAAAACTTGGCGCCGGCGGTTCGCGAGCAGGTCAAAGAATCACTGCTCTTGTACGGAATCGACCCCGCCGACATCGCCGCGCGCATGCACTACTTCGAGGCGTGCCATTGGCTCCAGCAAGGCGACCGCGTCAAGCACCGGCAATGCCTGAACGAAGCGATCCGAGCCAACAGCGCAGAGATCGACACCTTGATCGCGTTGGCGAAACTACCCGACCAGACAGACGCCGAACGCCAAAACACCCGGCGACTAATCGATAAGGCTTTGCTTTTGCTTCGCCGGGACATCGAGGAAAGCCCGGAGGACGCGACGGCCTACAACCAAGCGGCCTGGTTGATGGGCAATACCCAGAGGGACCTCGACGAGGCCCTGCGGCTGGCCAACAAGGCCAATGAGTTGAGCCCGGAGAACGCCGCCTATCTGGATACGTTGGCCCACGTCTACTTTGCCAAGGGCGACTTGGAGAACGCGATTCGCTTCCAGGAACAAGCGGTGGAGATTGAGCCTCATTCGGCGCAGATCGCCAACGCCCTGAAGGCGTTCCGTGCCGCGGCGGAGGAGAGGAGCACGGACCGTGCGAAGCCACGGCCCGAGAATTAGCGGACGCCGTCCGCGCGTATCGATCGAGACCTCCGAATCGCAAAGGGAAACCGACATGAAACAAGTTCATGTTCACGGCATCGATTTGGCCACGGTCGACCGGGGCGCTGGCCTGCCCATCCTGTTGGTCCACGCCTTCCCCTTGAACCACTCGATGTGGGATGCCCAGATCACCGCCCTTGCTCCCAACTATCGCGTCATCGCCCCCGATCTCCGTGGCTTCGGCCAGAGCAGGATTTCCGAAGGCACGGTGACGATGGAGCAGTTTGCCGACGATCTGGCTGGATTGCTCGATGCGCTCCAAGTCACCGAGCCAGTGGTCTTTTGCGGCGTGTCCATGGGCGGGTACATTGGCTGGCAGTTCTACCGGAAGTACAGTCAGCGGGTCCGGGCCATGATCCTTTGCGACACGCGGGCCGTGGCCGATACGCCCGAGGTTCGCGCCGGGCGTTTGGAGATGGTCGAGCGGGTGCTTCGGGAAGGGCCAGAGCCCTTGGCCCAAGCGATGATCCCCAAACTCTTGGCGGCTTCCACCCTTGCGTCGCGGCCCGAAATCGTGGCCAATATTCAACGCATGATCCTTGCGAACAACCCTCGGGGAATCGCCGCCGCGGCCCGCGGCATCGCCGATCGACCGGACGCTACTTCCCTTTTGCCGGAAATCCGCTGCCCCTGTTTGATCCTCGTCGGCAAATTCGACGCCATCTCCACCCTTGAAGAAATGCGGGGCATCGCGGCCAAGATCAACGGGGCGAAGCTCGTGACCATCGCGGGGGCGGGGCATCTGACCCCCGTCGAACAGCCCGCCTTGACCACCGCCGCCATCGAGTCGTTTCTCAAGGGGCTTCCTTGAGCCGGGCGGCTCGCGGCATTGCCACCTGGGGTTCTCGGCGACGGAATCTCTTTTCCCCGACCAACCGCGAGGGGTTCTGCTCAGGCGATCTGGAACACCGACCGGCTCTTGACGATGGCGTGATCGTCGGGAAACGTGTGGAAGGCACGGACCACAAGGCTATGGCTTCGAGCCTCGAGGTTGATGTAGCTGATCGCGCCCATGGCGATCCGGCCGCTGGAATCGAATCGCTGCAACAGCCCTTGATGTTCCCCGTAACGCAGCAGTTCCTCCTGAAGCGTCCAGAAGAGTTCCGGTTCCACTGGCTCGAGCTGGAACTCCACACTATAGCTGACGCCGCCGCGGCACTCGACGCGGTCGCCGCGCTGTCCCTTGAGCCGGTAATTCATCAAGCGGCGGCGGACAGGAAGCGGATGGTGCGCGCTGGTCGTCACCTCGGTCAGAAGCATTCCGGCGTGCCGCCACGCGATGACATGACCGGTGCGGGTGATGTCCGCTTTGGCTGTGTAGTTTTCACGCTCCACGGAAGTCGAGGAACACACTTCAAACAACTCGGGGTGCAACGCTCGCCCGTAAAGCTGGAACACCAATTCCGCGATCTTGGGTCGAACCGTAAGCACGAGTGCTATCCCTTCCCGACTGAATGAAATCGCCCGTCGAATTCAGCAACTTTCTCCATCGCCACTGAAATTATAAACGCTTTCTGACCCTGCTACAAAGACCATTTTGCCCCTGGAAAAAAGCCTTTCTTTCGCCGCGTTTGGCACGCGATATGCTCATCGCGATACGGGGGAGGAAACGAGTCTCGGGGAGCAAACGAGCCGCAAATGGCCGTGGCGCCCTTTCCCTCGCGCTTCCGTCAAGTCGCAAAACTTGTTAGTCTGGAGTGCATTGGAGTGGAGCGTCTAGCGTGCTTGGTTGCGTCGGACTCTCCGGTTGCTGGGAAAGAATCGGATTTGTGCGAAGTCGCCCTTTCGATCTGCCTGGGATCATGGCCAAGGCACGATCTCCCAGCCTCCATGCGACCTTGAGCCCTAGTCTGGCAGTAGAAACCCCGCCGCGGCTCGGCGACTTGCGGCCGGGCAGAAGATTTGAAAGTATGAACGTTCCCGATTTGCCGCAGCGGCAGACTCTTTCGTTCCTGATGCGGCGTCTGCGCGAGGCGGGCATCCAGCCCCGCACGCAGTTGGGTCAAAACTTCCTGATTGATCTGAACCTCTTGGGGCTTTTGGCCCAAACTGCCGAGCTTTCGCCGCGGGACGTGGTGTTGGAGATCGGCACGGGCACAGGCGCGCTGACTACCTTGATGGCTCCCCAAGTCGCGGCCGTGGTGACCGTGGAACTGGACCCTCACTTGTTCCGGTTGGCCGCCGAAGAGATTCACGGCCTGGCCAACGTGCGGATGCTGAATCTCGACGCCTTGGCTGGCAAGCACCGCTTTCATCCCGAGGTCTTGCAAGCGGTTCGCGAGGCCCTGGATGTCGATCCTGCGCGGCGGTTCAAACTCGTGGCCAACCTGCCCTATAACGTGGCCACTCCGATCCTCACCAACCTTTTGGCGCTCGAGGCCCCGCCCCAGTCGATGACGGTGACGATCCAAAAGGAAGTCGCGGACCGCATCGCGGCGCGACCGGGGACGAAGGACTACGGGGCGTTGAGCGTGTGGGTCCAAAGCCAATGTCGGGTCCGCTGGGTACGGACGATGGCGCCCTCGGTCTTCTGGCCCAGGCCCAAGGTCAGCTCGGCCATCGTGCAGATCGTGCTCGACGAGGAGCTTCGCGGCCGCATCCCCGATCGAGCCTTTTTCCACGATTTCCTTCGCGGCCTGTTTCTGCACCGTCGGAAGTTCTTGCGTTCGCAACTTCTAACTGCGGCCCGACTTCTGGCCCCCGCCGACCGACGCGACGCCGTGGACAAGGCGGTCGTCGATGGCCTGCTCGCGTCCACGGACCTTTGTGGCGAGAAGCGGGCCGAGGAACTCGACGTGACAACCCTTCTCGCCCTGGCCGAAGCCGTCCGAGCGCGGCTCGCCGATTGACGCTGGCAAGGGACCGGTTTACCATGATAGCAGCTCCTGAGGAGTGCATCGGCCGGTGGCCGCGGAGCACCGGTGGACCAAGACCTCCCTGGTGGGGCATGGTGCGGACGCCGCGCCCCTGCACTCCCCGGACGCCTTCCGCGAGGTTGGCCATGCAGTTCATCGAGATGACCGGGAAGACGCTATTTCGCGTAATTGACGAAAACGGCCCAACCCCCGCCGAACTGGCTGAAGTGGGCGTGCGAGAGGATAGCATCGTGCGGGTGAACCGACAGGGCGACATTGAGCTGCGGCGTTCCGATCGCTGGGACGTGATCGGCGGGCTTTTGGGCGATTTCGAGCCGCGGGTCAAGGCCGCCACGCGGTTGACGTGGGCGCGTCCCATTGCCAACGCGGACGAGGATAGTAACAAAACCTGACACGACTTGGCATCGCGACCTTTCACGCTCGTCATCCAAGGTCCGTTTCCAGGCGGAGTTGAGGAAGACATTCGCCGCGAAGGGCGATTTTCAACGTAGCACCGGGGGGCTTCGCGGCGGGGCGATCGCCCTCGACAATCGTGAAGGGACGCCACAGGCGTTCAGCTAAACGTGCCTCAGCCCATGTTTGACGACCTTGCCCGGCCAGTTCGGCTTTCCCTGCCACCCGCCGACCCAGGTGAGCATGATGCCTGCCCTCGCTGGCGGAACGTTGAAGACAAAGCGAAATCGTGAAGCGAGTTCGTTCTCAGATTTCTTTCCCAAGTGGAAAGACCTTTAGGGCGAGGCTGTGCGACGCGCGAAGAAGGTTGATGAAACCCGCGGCGATGGAACTCGGCCTCCATTCCAAGCGTCTTGCGGCCCGCCATGGAGGAGAACTTATTCGACGTTGCCGCAGATGGAGGCATGGCGAAGAGCAGCTAGCCATGGAGCTGCCTTCCACCCCAGTCGCTCTGTCAACAAACGGCTGGGTTGTGTGAAATAGGAGTGAATCCCCAAGGAGAAATATCATGTCGTCCCTTGCGGAGAAGACGCCATCCTACGAAATCGTCATCGGCCTGGAGGTCCACGTACAGCTCCTGACCGAGAGCAAGATGTTCTGCGGTTGTTCGACGAAGTTTGGCGCGCCGCCCAACACGCTGACCTGCCCGGTCTGCATCGGGATGCCAGGGACGCTGCCGGTCATGAATCGCAAGGCCTTCGAGCTGGCGCTAAAGGCGGCGTTGGCGCTGAATTGCCAGATTGCCCGATTCACGAAGTGGGACCGGAAAAACTACTACTACCCGGACCTGCCCAAGGGCTACCAGATCAGCCAGTACGATTTGCCGCTGTCGCGCGACGGCTACCTGCCGATCCGCGATCCCAAGGGGCTGATCGAGCCGAAAAACATCGGCATCATCCGCGTCCATTTGGAGGAGGACGCGGGCAAGAGCATGCACGACGAGAAGGCGGGCACGGGCGACAGCCGCATCGACTTGAATCGCGCCGGCACGCCGCTATTGGAGATCGTCAGTAAGCCCGACATCCGCTCGCCCGCCGAGGCCAAGGCCTATCTGACCGAATTGAAGCTGCTGTTGAACTATCTCGGTGTGTCGGACTGCAACATGCAAGAGGGGAGCCTGCGGGTGGATGCGAACATCAACCTGCACATCCCCTCGCCTGACGGCACGGTGGCCACGCCGATCGTCGAGGTTAAGAACATGAATAGTTTCCGGGCAGTGGAGCGGGCATTGGCCTACGAGGCCGAGCGTCAATACCGCGAGTGGCGCGAAACGGGCAAGCGGAAGGGCGAGGCGCCGAAATCGACGCGCGGTTGGGATGAAGACTTGGGCGTCACCCTGCCCCAGCGGTCCAAGGAAGAATCGAGCGACTACCGATACTTCCCCGACCCCGACCTCGTGCCCGTTACCGTGTCGGAGGAGGAGATCGAGCGAATCCGGCGGTCGCTGGGCGAATTGCCCGCCGCGATCCGCGCGCGACTCGAACGGAGCTACGGGATCACGCCCTACGACAGCGACGTGATCGTCAATCAGGGCCGAGCGGTCGTGGACTATTACTCCAAACTGGCCGACGGCTGCGGCGACGGCAAGCTGGCCAGCAATTGGATCCAACAAGATGTGTTACGGACGCTCAACGAGCGGCAGATTGGAATCGATCGCTTTCCCGTCGCTGCCTCCGCCTTGGCCCAGTTATTGACCAAGGTCCGCACTGGGGAGATCGCAACCAGCCGGGCCCGCGAAGCCCTTGCCCTGATGATCGACTCGGGCAAACCGGTCGATGAGGCGATTGCCGCCCTGGGCATCCAACGGGTCGACGAGGCGGAGCTTGTTGCCCTGGGCCGAGAGTTGCTTCAATCGAATGCCAAGGTGCTGGCCGATCTGAAGGACGGCAACCTCAAGGCCGCTGGTTGGTTGATCGGCCAGGCGAAACGCCGCAATCCCAACATCGACCCCAACCGATTCCGTGAGATTTGTCTGAAATTGGTCGAGGAAATGAAGGCAGAGGCATGAACGACTAGGGTTGGTCGGGCGGAGGCCGGCAGGCGGGGCACGGTACGATTGAGATTGGGCGTCTTGTAACCAGACTGGTAGGCGCTCCAGCTCGCGTTTCGATTATCTTGGCTTTTTTCGGTCATGGTCTTTCGATGTCGATCATTACGTTGACCACGGATTTTGGCGAAGGCAGTCCTTATGTGGCGGCGATGAAGGGAGTGATTTTGTCGCTCAACCCTGCCGCCACGGTGGTCGACATTACTCATGCCGTTCCCGCCCAAAATATTCGCTATGCGGCGGTGGTGCTCGAAGACGTGTGCGACCGGTTTCCCGGCGGCACGGTCCATGTGGTGGTGGTCGATCCAGGGGTGGGAACGGATCGGGCCTTGGTTTACGCCCACATCGGCCGGCAAAGTTACCTCGCCCCGGACAACGGATTGTTAAGCCGCCTGGCGCGGCGGACCCCGCCGGCGAAACTCGTGCGGCTAACGGAATCGGATTACTGGTTGCGACCGGTTTCGGCGACGTTCCACGGTCGGGACATTCTCGCTCCCGTAGCCGCCCACCTGAGCCTTGGTTTGAATCCCGACCACTTGGGCTCGCCGATGGAACGTTTGGTCATGTTGGACTGGCCCGAGGTGCGACGCGGTGCAGGCCGCATCGAGGGCGCGGTGCTGCTGATCGACTCGTTCGGCAACCTGATCACCGACATCACCGCGGAAATGCTCCCCGCGCCGGACAAATGGCCCCAACTACGGGTGTTCTGCCGGGGGCACCTTGTCAGCGGGTTGTCGCGGACGTATGGCGATGCGTCGCCAGGGGCTTTGGTGGCTTTGGTTGGCTCCAGCGGGCGATTGGAATTGGCGGTGGTCGAGGGCAATGCGGCGGCGGCAATCCAAGCCGCCCCGGGCGAAGAGGTCAGGGCCAGTTGGCCGATTGAGTGACTGGGAAAAATACGTGGGATTGTCGGAAAATCGCTTCTTTCCCGCCCCAGGCGGACAAATCGCTATTTCCCACACACACTGCCGATAGTCGTAATGTCGAGCTTGTTGCGGTCCTCGACCGAGCTTAGGGCAAGCAATCAACGGAACTGACGATACGGCGATAGGGTGGGCGCGGAGCGTTCCAGGAAGGAGGAGGACTCCGCACAAGGATGAGAAGGCATCATCCACCGCGGCGCGACCGGTCGGTGGGAACGATCGCCCGGCCAGCGCAGCACTTTAAAGATCGGAGTACACAACGGTTCCTCCGCTCCGCGTCCCCCCTATTGTCGTGGCATATCGGTCGCACTTGACATCGCGTCACCCGGCACGACATCCAGTCGAAACCCCGGCCTCATGCCCCCATCTTCGCTTGAACAGCCCACCAAGGAACAGCTCAAAGCATGGGATCGCCGCCTGGTGTGGCACGCCTTCACGCAGATGGCGGAGTACGAGCCGCTGATTCTTGTGCGCGGCGAAGGCTGCCGCCTGTTCGATATTGACGGCCATGAATACATCGACGGCACCAGCAGCCTGTGGTGCAACGTGCATGGCCATCGCCACCCGCGAATCGACGCCGCGATTCGACGCCAACTGGACGAAGTGGCCCACGTCACGCTCTTGGGGGCGTCGAACCCGACGACGATCCGCTTGGCCCGGCGACTGGTGGACATCGCCCCCGAAGGCCTGGAGCACGTATTCTTTTCCGACGACGGCGCCACGGCGGTCGAGGTGGCGTTGAAGATGGCCTTCCAGTATTGGCGGCAGCGGTCCGATCCTCGGCCCCAAAAAACCTGTTATCTCGCGTTGGGCGAGGCCTATCACGGCGACACGCTGGGCAGCGTGAGCGTGGGCGGGGTGGAGCGGTTCCACGCCATGTTCAAGCCGCTGTTGTTCGAGTGTCTCCGCGTCCCGCCGCCCGATCTTTACCGCATGCCGCCGGGCGTCACCCGAGACAACGCCACCTGCTATTACCTCGCACAGCTTGAAGAAGTTCTCGCCCAGCACCACGAGCGGATTGCGGCCATGGTCGTCGAGCCGCTGGTTCAGGCCGCGGCGGGGATGATCGTCCACCCGCCGGGATACCTCCGCGGCGTTCGCGACTTGACCCGAAAGTACGGCGTGCTGCTGATCGCCGACGAAGTGGCCGTGGGCATGGGCCGCACCGGACGCATGTTCGCCTGCGAACACGAAGGCGTGTCGCCCGACTTGCTGTGTCTGGCCAAGGGGCTCACCGGGGGGTATCTGCCGCTGGCCGCCACCTTGGCCACCGAGGAAATTTGGAACGCCTTCCTGGGCACGTATGCCGAATCGAAGACGTTTTTCCACGGCCATACCTACGGCGGCAATCCGTTGGGGGCAGCGGCCGCCCTGGCCACGCTCGAAGTCTTCGACGAGGAGAAGACCCTCGAAAATCTTCCTCCCAAGATCGCACGACTCGGTGAACACCTGGATCGCATCCGCCGCTTGCCGCCGGTGGGCGATTGCCGTCAATGCGGGCTGATCGGCGCGGTGGAATTGGTCCGCGACCGAGCCACGAAAGAGCCGTTCCCTTGGGCCGAGAAACGGGGCTGGCAGGTGTGCGATCACGCGCGGCGCGAAGGCGTGCTCTTGCGACCGTTGGGCAACGTGATCGTCATTTTCCCGCCGCTGAGCATCACGCTCGACGAGTTGGATCGGATTTGTACCGCCGTGGAGCGAGGCATCCAACAGATGACGAAGTGAAGGCGGTCGGCCCCGCCTCACGCCTCGACCAGTCCAGCGCCCTCGACGGTGATGCAAGGCAAGGCCGCTGGTTCCAGGCCACGCGGACGGTAGTAGTGGCGAGCCAGGGCACGCCGGACAGCCGAAACCGCGCTTCGCTGGGCCAAGACCATGATGCAACCGCCCAGCCCGGCCCCGGCGATCTGCGCCCCGGCCACGCCCGGCACCCCACAGGCAATATCGACCATCTGATCGATCTCCGGCGTGCTACACGCATAAAGGCCCGGCTGCATGAACAATTGGGCCCGAAGCACGCGCTCCGGGTCCTCGCTGCTCAGATCGGCGATGAGCCGATGGAAGCAGGCATCGCTACAATCGATTTCCCAAGGCTGGTATCGTCCTTCGGCGTCGGGACGACTCACGCGGTCGCCGTCGTGGCTGATCTTCATCAAGCGTCCGAAGGCCTCGACCTGCCCGGTCTCCAGTAGGTCCACGCACATCCGGCTGCGGAGAATCTCGGCGATGCCGAACAACAAGACGCCCCGCGGCCGATAGGCCTCCGGCTCAGCATGGGTGGCGAAATTGGCCTCCATCATCTCGCGGTGTTCCTTGGAGAGCACGGCACGGAAGTCCTTGCGGGTCATGCTTTCTGGCACTTTGAGCAGCCAACGGTAGACGTCGCTGACCGAGCAGCCGAGTTTTTTAGGGTCCAGATCGCGGAGATGCTCCACAACGCCTTCGAGCTGCGGACAACGCTGTTTCAGCAAGGCAAGCCCGAGGTTGTACGCGGCGATCCGGGAATTGAACTGATCGCGGGCCGAGCCGCTCTTGGCGGCCTTGATGTGGCTGTTGGCGATGAGGACCTGGTAATCGGCGGGGGCGTCGAAGATTTTTTCCACGCGGAAGGGGAGATAACCGACGTGGGCGATCTTGCCTCGCTGGCCCAAGGAAATCGCCGCGTGATCGCCCGACCCGCCCCGCGAACCGACGAACCACTCGCCCTCGCCACAAAGGTCGATGAATTGCTGGCTGGTCAAATCGAAGTTGTTCAAGGCGATGGCCGCTTGCAGCGTGGCCACGACGAGCGTCGAGCTGGAACTCAGTCCTGCGGCCATGGGCACGTTGCCGGTGAGGGCCATGTTCAGGCCGCGGACGCGGACGTCTTGATAGCGATGCTGGAGCCGCAACGTGGCCGCTTTGATGTAGTTGCCCCAGTCGCCCGCGCTGACGTAGATCATGTCGCGGACCCAATCGCTGTTGACGAAATTGACCCAATCGTGCCAAGCGAACCGGCCAATGAGCTCCGAGATATTGAAGTGGACCGGCTTGAACTTGCTGGGCTGGGTGTTGACCGCCATCACGTCGCCGTCGTCGCGGCGGCCCACGACGGCGATGGTCTCGCGGTCGATGGCCAAAAAGTTGGTCATCCCGCCACGATGGTCCACGTGACGGCCCATCAGATTGATCCGGCCCGGCGCGCGGACGATGCAGACCTTCTCGTCCAGCCCGAACCGCTTGGCGTAGCACTCCAAGACGTTGCTCAAATCGCGGCATTTTTCCTCGTGCAGATCGGGATGGGAGCCATAGACCCTGCGGAGCCAGCGTCGGAACACGGGGCGTCGGGCCTCGATTCGGGCCAGCCACTGCCTTACCGTCATGTATTGTTGCGGAGGAAGCGCCGGGCGGTGGTCGGCCACCTCGATCTTCAATTCGCCCAGCTTTTTGCGCCGCACATAGTCCTGGATGGCCACCAGCTCGTCGGGCGAATTGAACCCTTGGACCCAATCGGGATTATCCACCGGCACGGCCCGAATGCGGTACCGAGGATTGCCTTCGCGATCGCGGAGTTCGGCCAGCAGGCGGATCATATCGGTGATGTAGTATTCACCTTGAGCGTTGTCGTTACGGATGCGGCCCACGCCTTGATAAAAAACCTCGGCCCGCATCAAGTACAAACTCGGATTCACCGCCCCGCAGAGCCGGTCCAGTTCGCGGCCCGAGTACCGCTTGCCCCCGATCGTGAGGTTGTATTGCTTGCCCTGAAGGATGTTTTCAAGCTTGCCGCGGTCGACGAACGCGTCGGCGGCGGTGCCGAGAGCCAAAAGTTCAGGAACGGCTGTCTGTTGGCGTTTGGGCTGCGGAATGTGTTTTTCGATGACCGCCATCAGGTCCGCGCCGCGGAGGGCTTCTTTTTTGGCCAGCATTTCGGTCAAGTCGTCGGCGATCATCTGCCGGGCCAGATCGACCCGTTCCACGATGTCCAAGGCTTGGCCTTGCTCGTCCACGAACACGCGGCCCGCCGAGGCCTCGGTCGCTGGGGTCTTGGGGATCGTCAGCAAGGCCAGGTCGGCCCGTTGGCGGACGTAGCCGCTGACCAGCGCCTCCAGGGCCGCTTCTTCCAAAAACTTGTCGCCCATGGCCACCAACACATAGCCTTCATAGCCGATCGCTTGAAGGGCCTCGGCGGCGATCTTGGCCGCATGGCCCGTGCCCAATTGCGGTTCCTGATGCACGTAGAGAACGCCAGGGTGGTCGCGCGTCACGGTCTCCAGCACCTGGTCCGCGCGGGAACCCACCACCAACAGGAAACGCCCGAATCGTTGACGCTTGAACACGGAAATCTGCCGATTGATGGCCGGCACGCCGTCGATCTCGAAGCAAACCTTGACCAGGTCAGGACGGCCCATCCGCGTCCCCTTGCCCGCGGCCAAGATCACGACCATCGTCTGTTCCGGTATCCCCTGATTGGCGATCATGCAGAGATCCTCCCGGTGTTCGGAAGAGGAGAAGACTGGAGAATTGGAAACAGGGAACAGGCCGCGGACGAGCGTTTGCCTCCGCCGGCACGGCGGGCTACACGGTCAAGACGTCCGGCTGCCCACCAAAGGCGTCATCCCCTACCTCATTCGGACCATTATGATTCGCCATTTCTGGCTTGCAACCGAGGCGTGAGATAGGCTCGGTCCTTTGTCGCTGGGCATTGGAAATTAAGGCGACGGAGTGGTTGGTCCGAGGCGTTCCGCCGTGGCTCCGCAAACGACTAACTGAATCAACTTAGCGTGGGAACACTAAGCTGTTGCGCGACAAGTACTTTTAGGTATCACCACTCGTTGTCCGCGCAGGCCCTACATCCCCTCCACGTCGGTCTTGGCCGTGGTCACCGGCTGGTAGTAAAACGACTCCCAATAGGCCCGATCCAAGGTGTAGCAGTCGATCGGATCGGTGGGCTTGAGGTCCTTGGGCAGAAACCCGAAGCGCTGCAT
>CALFBP010000043.1 GCA_937951625.1 uncultured Thermoguttaceae bacterium | reverse complement strand
AAAAGCCCTCGGCGGAGCCACGGCCGCTGGCTTCGGGGGTCCTCCCCTATACCGTCGAGGGGTTAGCCATGCTCGAACGTTGGGATGCGGCGTATCGCGAGGGCCGCAGGCCGCCTTGGGACGTGGGCCGACCGTCCAGTGATCTCGTGCGGGTCGTGGAACAAGGGACGTTGAAGCCGTGCCGCGCGGTCGAGTTGGGTTGCGGCACCGGCACCGACGCGATCTACCTGGCCGAGCGCGACTTCGAGGTCACGGCGATCGATCTCGCCCCCACCGCGCTGAGCATCGCCGAGCGCAAGGCCCTGGAAGCGGGCGTGAAAGTACGCTGGCTTCTGGCCGACGTTCTCGCCCCGCCCAAATTGCAGCCGTTCGATTTCGTTTATGACCGCGGCTGTTACCACGGCCTGCGCAAGCAGCACGCCGCAAAATATGTCGAAACGCTGCGCCGGCTGTCGCGGCCGGGCACCCTGGTGCTCATCCTGGCCGGCAACGCCAACGAGCCGCCGCCGCATTCCGGCCCTCCGCGCGTGACGGAGGAGGAAATCCGTGGCGACTTCTCGAAGCTCTTCGAGATCGTGGAGCTGCGCGAGACGCGGTTCGACTCTGCCGACCCGAAGGGCACCGGCGCCCTGGCCTGGGCAGTGCTGCTCAGACGCAAGAACTAAGCAACGTTGCCCGTGCCCTGGGCGGCTGGACCTGGATCAAGCTGCCGCGCCATCACGGCCTTGGGTCGCGCTGACCGACGATGGATCTCCCCGCGTGGCGACTTGTGAAGGCTCAAGGGCCGATCGGAGTGGGGGTCCGTTCCAGGAAGTCCCGTGGGCCACGCAAGGTGTAATAGGGGTACGTGATCGCTGCCATCGGCGGTTGCTGTGGCTGCAACTCGGGAGTGCCCCGGCCACGGTCGCGGCAGGCCAATCCCCCTCTGCCGAATGGATGGCCACACCGGGCCATGCGGCCCACGGTCTGGATGGACGGGTCGTCGCAGACCACTTGATGTCGCAGGCAGCCGGAGATTCCGGACAAAATGGTCAAAACACCGAGGACCAACACTATTTTTCTCATACCCCCCGATTCCTTTTCGCTTTCAAAGAGCCAGGCCCCCGCGTGGGTCGACGCAGTTTTGGGACGCCGGCTGGGTCCGATGAACTTGGGCGGGGCCACCCCAGGGACGGTTTGATAACCCTCGGGTGGGGCCTGTTGCGGGAGTTCCCTTGCAATCAGATCGGATGCGAGAACTGGTAGAATCCAGAAAATCAGCACCCCTGTTGAGAAGCGAATAGGCTCCTACCCCATGCCGCAGCCAAGTCGTTGCCTTGCCTGATCGGCCCAGGGGCTTTCGGGGGCGAGTTCGAGGAAGGCTTGCCAATGCGGCCTGGCCTCGGCCTGGCGGTCACGTTCCTCGAGGATCCGAGCCAGATGATAATGGGCGTCGGCATATCCCGGGTGGAAGGCCAACGCGCCTTGGAACGCCGCCACGGCCAGATCGTGCTGGCCTAACTCTGCCAGGACGCAACCGAGATTGGCCCGGGCCTCGACATAATCCTCGTCCAGCTCGATGGCCATGTAGTAGCGTTCGCGGGCGCCGTGCAAATCGCCGAGGCGGTAGAGCAATTCGGCCAGTTGGAAGCAGAGTTCTGGCGTGGGACCACCGGCGGCCATGGCTGCCCGGTACATCTCCGCGGCCTGGTCGAACTGACCAGCTTCCTCAAGTTCCGCCGCGGCTAAAGCGATCTCGGCGGGACTACTAAGTGGATGTTTTTCAACTGGTATGCTTTGGCTCGCGGCCGCTGAGCTGGCCGAGGGCACGAAGGGCCGCGCCGCGGGTGCCGCCTCCTCGACCGCGGCAAAATCGAAGCGCAACTGACCACCCGGCTCGATCAAGCCGTCGCCTTGCCGCAAGAGAATTTCGCGGCCCTCGACGATCACCGACAACTGGGCCAACGGACGCCGCACTCCCGGTACGTAACGCGACAAGGCCGCCAGTTTTCGCTCGATGGCGGCGGGCGAGGTCCCAGCGGCAAGCAGTTCAGCCAAACGCCGGGCCGTGGCCACTTCGCGGAAATCGAAATACGGCAGACGCCGCACCTCGCGGACCGGCACGATCAAACCCCGCCGGTGCCAGCGGCGGATCACCGCCACGGGAACGTGCAGCAGCTCGGCCAGCATCGCGGGGGTGTAGAGCCGCTGGACCTCCGGGTCCGAGTCCACCAGCCCGAGACGCTGCCAAAGCTCTGTCTCACGAAGGACTTCGATGCGGCCCTGCTCGATGGCCTGGCGCGTGGCGGGATCGAACCAGTCGTCCAGCTCCTCACCGGGCGGAAGGATGTCGGCCTCGCCCACAACGATCAGGTCCACGTCCGAGGCAGGCCGGTCCGCCACCACGGCGCCGTGTTCTCGGACCAACGCGGCGGCCTCGCGTCGCGACATGCTGGCCAAGCGGCCGAGAAACGCCAACCGCCGCCCTTGAAGATTCCCTCCCGTCGCGCCGCTATCCATGCCATCCCCAGCGGCCACGGCTTACTTGCTGCCTGAAGTGCCGTATACCGAGTCTGCGGGTTTCCCCGGAGGGCTCGGCTCGGCGGCCTTTGCGCCCGACGCCGGTCGCCCGTCAACCTTCTCAGGCCCGGGCGCCGAGGGCGGAAGTGTTGGTTTCTCGTCAGGCGAGGAAAACGTTTTTGGCGGGGCCAAGGTCGGCTGGGAGGACGATGAAGTCGCGGGCGGCGAGGAAACCGACGGTGCGGGAGTGCTCAGCACGCTCGGACTGGAGTAGACCGGGACACCACAGGGGTCCACAACAACGGGCGAGCAAACGACTCGAGGGACGTAATAGCTGGTTTCCACCGGCACTCGCTTCTCGACGGTTCGGGCCACGCGCACGATTTCTTTCACCGGTTCCATGCGACAAACGCGGACCGTCACTGGCTCCACGCGTTCCTCGTACACCGTCTTGTAGGTCGTGACCGGGACCTTGCGGACCTCTTCCTCGGCCACCCAGCGGCAGACCTGATACGGGATCTTCTGCTCGACGCGCTCGGTCACGGGCCGGGAAACGGTGTAGGGCACCTTACGCACGACTTCCTGCGGGACCCAACGCGAAACCTGGTAAGGAATCCGCTCCACGATTTGTTCCTGTTGGTAGCTGGTCACCTGGACGGGAACCTGCTGGGCCACGGTGGTCGGCATGTACGTGGTCTGAGCGACCTGTTGGGGCACAAAATTTGGCTGATAAACCCGCTGCACTTCGGCACGGTAACGTGGCACCCAATACAGCCCGCCGGGCTGATGCACCGGGATCCCGGTCGTGGGATCGAAGGTGGTCGTCGGTGGCATCCACGCCAGGCGATTACGGAAGATCGCCGGTTGCTTCAGCGTCACCTGATCGACAAATCCGCCCCTGTCCGCGTAATACGTCTGATAGGTGGTCACCGGCTGGTACATGGTCGAGTACTGGGTGCGGTACTCCGTCTGCGTGACGGGCCGCAGCACGGTGCGGATCTCTTGGCGTTCCTGCGTCTCGACCACTTGTTGCCAAACTGTGGAGCGTTCTTCGCGCTCCGCCGTTTCCTGAACGTAAGTCACCCGATCGTAGCTCGCATCACGATAGTGCGTTTCCCAGACCGGCTTGTACACGATGCGGCGTTCCTCGCGTTCGGAGGTTTCGGGAATCTGCCGTTCCACGCGATAACGCCTTTCCTGCGTCTGCGTTTCCCAAACCGGTCGATACGACGTGACCTCGCGGTCTTCGTAGACCGTCTCATACTCGATCCGGTAGGCCGTGACCGTCTGCGGCTCGTACACGGTCCGGTAATCGAGACGGTACGTCACCGCCGGCTGTGCGCTGACCACGGGCGTCGAGGTGCAGCAATCGCCAGCCGTGGCGAGGCCGACGCCGACCAGCATGAACCCTAGCGACCAAATCCAGAGAACGCGCTTCGCCATAGTTCCTTCACCTCAACGAAGAAAACCACCGGCATCGAATTGTGTTGCAAAGCATAAATCTCACAGCTACCGATCGCGCTGCGTTGAGCCGAGCACGGCTAGCTCAAGCCCAACCGCTTGGCGCGGTGTACAGACCCTCTTAGAGAGTTTTGCAAAAAAAACGCCGTTGGGCAAACGGAATAGTTTGCCAGCAACCGGTTGTTTTGTCGTTAATCGAAAAATTTCAAAGACTTGCGGCGCCAAAAAATTTCTGAAGTTTTTTTTGGTTGCTGCCGACGAAGCGTTACCTCACCCCGGCGCGGCGCGAAGGAAATCCACCCAATTTGCGCGATCGTTACGGTTGCGGGCCTAGGGCCAGACGGCGGGCTTGCGGCGGCTTTTGTGGTGCTCCAGCCGGGCGATGCCAGCAGCGCCCCGAAAACCAGCGTCCGCGCCCAGCATAGCGAAATCGATGTGCAGGCGAGCGGCCAAAGTGGGAAACGTGCGGCGTTTGAC
>CALFBP010000042.1 GCA_937951625.1 uncultured Thermoguttaceae bacterium | reverse complement strand
TTCGAGGCGCTCGAGGCCCAGGCCGAGGCGGCTGCCGAGAAGCCGTGGCCGCAACATCGGCCCAAATAGATTGCCCTCGTTTTCGAAAACGGCAAAGAGTGCAAGGCATCCCGCAAGGACATCAGGGAGTTCCTGCCGGAGGCCAAGGCCCACCCCGTCTATTTCGATTCGCCACAATCCGAAATCCCCAATCCACAATCACTGCGGCTCTTCGTCTACGGCACTTTGAAGCGCGGTTTCTGGAATCAAGACCGCTTCTGCCGGGGCGTCCTGGCAGTGGAGGACGCCATGGTCCGCGGCCGCCTCTTCGAGACACCCTCCGGAATCCCGGTCCTGCAGGTCCCGGAGGAGGATGTCCTCGCGGTCGGGACCACCAATCCACTCGCCGACGGGAACACACAAGCGCACGTCGCGGCCCGCATGTCCAATCCCGGGCCAACCCTCGACCTAAACCATGAAAACGCCACGGGGGCGCCCTGGGTCCCGTGTCCGGAAAGCTTCTGACTCTCGACGATCCCGCCGCCTTCCGGTAATCGCAGCTTCAAGCCGCTTCCGTCCGGCAAGGGGCGCTCATGAAATCAGTCTCGTCAACCCGATGATTTCTCTTGATTTTCTATTGTGAACGATATAACGCACGCTATTATATTCGGGCAAGGGCCGTGGTCTGCCGTCCAGACAAGATTTTCAGCGAATGGACACAGAAGGTCGAAGTCATTCGACGTTGGGAAAAGAGATACGACGACAGCAGTTCGCAAATGCCCAACTGGAGAGCTTCTGTGAGAAGATGACCGGTCAGGGCAGGTTGACGCTTCCTGAGGGGAAGCCCAGATGACGTGCGAACTCGAAAAACAAAAACCGCCGTTGGCACTGAAACAGATCAAGGACTTGACCCGGCGCCTCGGCGAACGGGGCAAGGACCTCTTGCAGGAATTCTTCCCGGGAGAGGAGAGCTGACATGGCCAAAGGAAATAACACTAGCGCAAATCTCGGCTTCGAATCCGAGCTCTGGCGTGCCGCCGACGCGCTGCGCTCCAACATGGACGCCGCCGAGTACAAGCACGTCGTGCTCGGTTTGATTTTCCTCAAATACATCTCGGACGCTTTCGAAGAACAACGCGCCAAGCTCGAAGCGGAGCGAACCCAGGGAGCCGACCCGGAAGACCCCGACGAGTACCGGGCCGTCAACGTCTTCTGGGTGCCGAAGGAAGCCCGCTGGTCGTACTTGAAGGCGAACGCCAAGCAACCGAGCATCGGCAAAATTATCGACGACGCCATGCTCGCCATCGAACGCGATAACCCCTCGCTCAAGGGCGTGCTGCCCAAGGACTACGCCCACCCGCGCCTCGACAAGCAGCGGCTCGGCCAACTCATCGATCTCGTCGGGAACATCGGGCTGGGCGACAAGGCCAACCGCTCCAAGGATATTCTGGGCCGGGTCTATGAGTACTTCCTCTCTCAGTTCGCCAGCGCCGAGGGCAAGAAGGGCGGCCAGTTCTACACACCCCGTTGCGTGGTTCGCTTATTGGTTGAAATGCTGGCTCCATACAAGGGCCGCGTCTATGACCCCTGCTGCGGCTCGGGAGGCATGTTCGTCCAGTCGGAAAAGTTCGTCGAGGCCCACGGCGGCAAAATCGGCGACATCAGCATCTACGGCCAAGAGTCCAACCACACTACCTGGCGGCTGGCCAAGATGAATCTGGCCATCCGAGGCATTGAAGGGAATCTCGGCAAAGAGCACGCGGACACCTTCCACCGCGACCTGCACCCCGACCTCAAGGCGGACTTCATCCTGGCCAATCCGCCCTTCAACATGTCCGACTGGGGCGGCGAGCGCCTCAAGGACGACAAGCGCTGGAAATACGGCATCCCGCCCGCCGGAAACGCCAATTTCGCCTGGGTGCAGCACTTCATCCACCACCTGGCCCCGACCGGTCTGGCGGGCTTCGTCATGGCCAACGGCTCCATGTCCTCGAACCAATCGGGCGAGGGCGAGATCCGCAAGAACATCATCGAGGCCGACCTGGTGGACTGCATGGTGGCGCTGCCCGGCCAGCTTTTCTATTCCACCCAGATTCCCGTCTGCCTGTGGTTCATCGCCCGCGATAAAAAGAACGGCCGTTTCCGCGACCGGCGCGGCCAAACGCTCTTCATCGACGCCCGCAAAATGGGCACGATGATGGATCGCGTTCACCGTGAACTGACCGAGGAGGACATCCGCAAGATCGCGGACACATACCACGCCTGGCGCGGCGACAAGGATTGCAAGGTTAAATACCAGGACGTTCCCGGCTTCTGCAAATCCGCCACGATTGAAGAGATTCGTAAGCACGGCTACGTGCTCACCCCCGGCCGCTATGTGGGCGCGGCGCCGCAGGAAGAAGACGACGAGCCGTTCGAGGAAAAGATGCAGCGGCTGGTCGCCCAATTGCGCGAGCAGCAGGCCGAGGCAGCGAGGCTGGATGAGGCAATTTGGCGGAATTTGAAAGAATTAGGCTTCTAAATGAACAGACCGTTTATTACAGAGAAAGACCGCAGCTATAGTAAACGCACCGTTGAGCATGGAGGACATCCGGCGCCATGATGAACGCAAGCGATAGCAAAGCGCAACGCGCAGGAGTTTATATTCGCCAGCCGGCTGGGTACCGTGCTTTTATCCCCAAGCCGTTGCCACCCAA
>CALFBP010000041.1 GCA_937951625.1 uncultured Thermoguttaceae bacterium | reverse complement strand
CAAAACGCCGCCCTCCCCCCGGCCCCTGCCAGGAACTGTACAGCGGCTCGGTCAGCAACCGCTGCTGCTTCTCCGAGAAGATGTTGTCCACCGGCGTGTCGTCCTCCGTTACCAAATGATCCACCTTGGGATGCAGCTCCGGCGGCAGCACCAGCAGCGGATCGTGGGTCACTGTGTCGGTCGCCATGGCAATGTCTCGTCGGACTGAAGGCAAGCTCAAAGTCAAGGCCTTCCTCGACTTGGATTATACCTTCGCACAAGCACCTCGGAAACCGACTCATTGGGCGGCCACAGCGTTCTGGCTAAACCAATACCATTTCTCGCCCTGGTGGGAAAGTTGCTTTACAATGCGGATTGGCGGTTACAAGCATCGTTCATGGAGAAATCGAATGCAGGGGTACCGAAGGTCCGATGGACGCAAGGGGATTCGCAACGTGCTGGTGGTGGCCTATTTGGTCGAGTGTGCGCACCACGTGGCCCGGGAAATTGCTGCGGCGTTTCGCCAGCAGGAGGTCCACTTGATCGGTTTTCCGGGCTGTTTTCCCAATGCCTACGCCAGCCGAATCATGAGGCAGCTTTGCACGCACCCGAACGTAGGGGGGGTGCTGTTGGTGTCCTTGGGTTGCGAGAGTTTCGATCGACGTGGCCTGGAGGCATCGATCCGCGATTCGGGACGCCCCGTCCAAACCGTGGTGATTCAGGAGCTGGGCGGCACGCGGCCCGCGATCGAGGCAGGCGCGCAATGGGTCGGCAGGACCCTGGAAATGTTGGCGTCCGTTCCGCTCGCGCCGATGCAGATTTCCGACCTTGTCGTCGGCACCATCTGTGGAGGCTCGGACGCCACAAGTGGCCTGACGGCCAATCCCGCGGCCGGCCGGGCGTTTGATTTGCTCGTCGACGCGGGCGCTACCGCCATCTTCGAGGAAACCGGCGAGTTGATCGGCTGCGAGCAATTCATGGCGGAGCGATGCGCCACGCCAGCGTTGGGGCGTGAGGTCGTGGCCAGCGTGGCCAAGGCCGAGCGTTACTACCGAACGCTAGGCCACAGCAGCTTCGCCCCGGGCAACGCCGAGGGAGGGCTGACCACGATTGAAGAGAAGTCGCTGGGCGCGTACAGCAAGAGCGGCCGGTCAGTGATTTCGGGGCTGATCAAGCCGGGGGATGTTCCCCCTCGCGGTGGGCTGTATTTGTTGGACGTCGTCCCGGACGGCGAGGTCCGCTTCGGTTTCCCCAACATCTCGGACAACGCCGAGATCGTCGAACTGATCGCTTGCGGCGCGCACCTTATTCTCTTCACCACAGGACGGGGCTCTGTCGTGGGTTCAGCCATTTCGCCCGTGATTAAAATCTGTGCCAACCCAGACACCTATCGCCGCATGGCAGAGGACATGGACGTTGACGCAGGCAGGATCCTCGAGGGGCGGGCCACATTGGACGAGGTGGGCCGCGAAATTTTCGAGCTCGTCGTCGCGGTGGCCTCAGGCCGACGAACCGCCTCTGAAAGGCTTGGCCATCGCGAGTTCATCCTAACTTATAAGGCCTTCGAGCCCCTCGGACCAGATTGCCTCCCATGATCCTCGACAGTGTGCGACGCCTCATCTCGCGGTTGCTTCGGGCGATAAGCACGTTATTGCGTTGGGCGTCTGTCGGTTTGCGCGGGTTGGCGGTGGCGATCGACTACCTTCGCTTGGTGCTCTTGGACTACCGCTCGCGCCCGGATGACGTCTTCATCGTCACCTATCCCCGCTCCGGCACCACGTGGATGCAGATGATCCTCTATCAACTGACAACCGATGGCGAGATGACGATCGGCCATATCGCCGAGGTCTGTCCGTGGTTCGAGCGTGCGGCAGTCAACCGCCGCGACCTCGAGAAACTGCCCTCGCCCAGGGTTTTCAAGAGCCACCTGCCGTATTGGTTCATGCCCAAAGGCAAGGGGAAGTATCTTTACGTGGCTCGAAACGGCAAGGACGTGGCGGTTTCGTTTTATCACTTCTACAAGTCGCATTTCCGCTACCGCCACGGCTTTGAACGGTTTTTCAAAGACTTCATGCGCGGCTGGGTGGTGTATGGCTCGTGGTTCCAACACGTCCGCGGCTGGTGGAAGCATCGCGACCGGCCCAACGTCCTTTTCCTCCGCTACGAAGACCTCATCGCCGACCTCGAAGGCACGATCCGTCGCATCGCCGAGTTTTGCGGGCTTCCCATCAAGCCCGAGGCCATGCCGCGGATCCTTCAGCGGTGTTCCTTCGACTTCATGAAGCAGCACGAGCTTCTTTTCGACCACGCCGCCGAAGTGATGTGGGAGCGGGGATTCACCATGAACCAGTTCCTCCGCACGGGACGCATGGGGGATTGGACCGCTTATTTCACCCCCGAGCAAGAGGTTTCGTTCGACCAGGAGTTTCAGCATCGCCTGGGTTGCCTCGGCCTCTCGTGGGACGGCCAAATGGGGCAAAGTCGGAATCCGCACACTGTTTCGGGCCAAGGCAGCGACCAGTCGCCCCAAGCTTCGCCAAGGACCTGACGCCGTTCCGACACCGCAACCGCGGGCGGAGATGCGACCCGGGCGGCAACACTTTCCCTTCGGCTTGCCACGGCGACATGCGTAGACAAACGGTCCCCGTGTGGAGAGAGTGTCTGAGCGAACTTCGGCAACGGCTGCTGGACAAGTCGTTAGCCTCCAAGACGTGGGAAGTAAACGTCGGGTGACGCCGCCTTGAATCGGCGAGCCCCACACGGGTTTCAGGCGACTTGACTGGGTGTTAAATTGAACACGCTGCGACGAAAATCGGGACAGGGGCTTGGGGCCACGGCGTTGGGTTGGGCCTGATGAAGAATTCGAGGAAAAGGGTTGTTAGCTAGCAGAGGAAGCGGTACGCTTCCGCTTTGCAAAAGGAGAGAGAACACAATGGCTCAGACAACCATTTCAGAGTTGAGCGTGGACGAACTCAAAAAACTCATCCGCGAAGTGGTTTACCAGACATTCTTCGAGATTTTAGGCGACCCTGATGAGGGCTTAGAACTCCGTGATGAGTTCAAAATCGAACTTCAGCGGGCCCTTGCCAGCACTGAAACAAGCCAAACAAGCCCTGTCCGTGATGTTGCCGCAAGACTAGGACTGACGTGGTGATACGATGTTTCAAGTAGATTTCACCGCGGGCGCGGAAACCGATCTGGCGCGTTTGGAAAAGCCAGTTGCCCAACGTGTACTGAAGAAGTTACGTTGGCTACCGGAAAACTTTGAAGTCATCACCCTGAGCCATTGACGGGGCCGTGGCAAGGGGTATTCAAGTTGCGCGTCGGCGATTACCGAGTGCTTTACACTTGTGATAGGGAAAAGCCAAAAATTGTTGTGCGCTTTGTCAGGCATCGTCGTGAGGTTTACAAGCAAGGTGCTGGCTAACCGCCGACCGAAGGAGTCACGGCATGAAGCGCGTAGTCCGGACGGTTGATGTGTTTTCGCGGCGGAGGTTCCTCGAAGCGGCCGTGCTCACCGCGGCGACAGGCGGAACAGCCCAGGCCTTCGCCACGCCGCCCATGAAGCTCAGCTTCATGACCTTCGTCTGCCCGAATTGGCCGATCGACAAGATCGTCGCCTTCGCCAAACAGGCTGGGTACGACGGCGTGGAGATTCGGGTCGACGTGGGCCATCGCCACGATATTTCGTCGGCCTCTTCGGCCGAATCCCGAGAGGCGGTTCGGAGGGCTTTTCAGGAGGCAGGAATCGAGGTGGCGGCGATCGCTACCTCCGTGCATTTTGCCTCGCCCAAGGCCGAAGACCATAAAAAACACCTCGAAGCGGCCAAGGCGAACCTGGATCTGGCGCGCGATTTAGGGGCGCCGGTGGTGAGGATTTTCGCAGGCGGAGGCATTCCCAAGCTGACCCCCGCCGCGGCGGAACAGATCGCCGCCGCCTTCGACGAGGTGGGCGAATATGCGAAGCCAACCGGCGTATGTCCGGTCTTGGAGTGTGGCCACGACATCATCAAGGGCGCGGACGAGGCGGCCGAAGTGATCCGTAGGGTGCGAACGAAGAACTTCGGGGCCTTGTGGAATAGTTCGAAAATGGATGATGCGACCTTCGATGCCCTAAAAGGGCGGATCCGCCATTTCCATGTTCACGACGAAGTTCTCGATCCCCAAAATACCGACCTTGTCGACACCGCCCGAAGGATGAAAACGATCGGCTATCGGGGCTACGTTTCGCTGGAGATCATCTGGGGGAAAAACGTGCCAGAGGCGATTTTGGTGGAGACCGCCGCACGGCTGAAACAGCAGATTGCCCGAGGATATAGTGCTTTGTGAAATTCGTGAAAACCAAGGATTTTGCTATGCAAGCTCATTTGCTCCAGCTTTGTCTCAGTTTCACGAGGGTGCTGGGGGCCACTCTTTCCATCGCAGCAGTCGTCGCTCCGATGCCAGCCCCAGCCCAGTCATCCGAACCGCAGTGGCCGCGAGTCAATCTCTCCACCTGTTACGAAGTCGATGCGGCGTTCTTCCAACGGCCCGCGAATTTGGCTTGGGGAGACATGAGCGGCATCGCCCTGGACGCCAAGGGCCAAATCTGGCTCGCCACCCGGGCCGAGGTCCCGGTGCAGGTCTTCGATGCCAACGGCCAATTCGTCCGCGCCTGGGGCAAGGGCTTGCTGCACACTTCCCACTTCATCCGCATTGACCACGAAGGGATGATCTGGTTGGCGGACGTGACGCAACATGTCGTTTTCCGCTGCACTCCTGAGGGCCAAGTCCTTTTGCAAATTGGAACACCTAACGAGCCTGGTTGCGATGAGACCCACTTGAATCTTCCGACCGATATGGCCATCAGCCCTTCGGGCGACGTCTTCGTGGCCGACGGCTATGGCAACGCCCGCATCGCCCATTTCGACCGCCAAGGCAAATTCGTCAAGCAATGGGGCAAGGTCGGCACGGGGCCAGGCGAATTCAGTTTCCCGCACAGCATCGTCATGGACTCCCAAGGCCGACTCTACGTAGCCGACCGAAACAACAACCGCATCCAGGTCTTCGACCAAAATGGGCAGTTCCTTGCCGAGTGGCGAAATCTCCTGGTGCCTTGGGGACTTTACGTGACCCAAGGAAAGCACGGCGGAGACGAGATTTGGGCCTGCGGGTCCTCGCCCATGGCTTGGCGCGACGAGGATGTTCTCCTCGGCTGCCCGCCGAAGGATCAGCTCGTGATGAAGTTCGACACCACGGGCCGGGTTCTTCAGCTTTGGACCTTTCCCAAAGGCGAAGAGGGTAAGGAAAAGCCCGGCGAGCTGAATTGGCTCCATGCCGTCGCTGTCGACGCGCAGGGCAACCTCTTTGTCGGCGACATCATGGGTCGGCGGGCCCAGAAGTTCGTTCCGCGGTAACCTCCGCCCGATCCGTAGGCCCTTCCTCGCGCGCCAGGCGCAGCCGCGGATCGTCGAGGTCCAGGCGGTACATCACTTGGTTGTAATCGTAGCGTGGGGTTGCCGCCGCGTTGCCGGAAAACGACTGCGAATAGGTGCCCTCGAAATAGATCTTCTTTCCGCCGTCCTGATCGAAAAAGGAATGATGCACGGGGTTGTAGAAGCTGTAACGATCGTGGGTAACGATCTTTTTAGCCCGCCGCCATGGTCCTGTCGGCTCGTGCGCCTCGCTGTACCACACTTCCCCCAAAAGCGACGAGCCGCCCTGCTGGACGGCGATCATCATCCACCGCCGCCGATAGGGATTCCACCGCACCGAGCCGCGGTGCATGAGCACCGGCTGACCTGAATCAACGTCCTTCGGCAGGAATCGCGCCTCCTCGGCTTTCATGAGGCCGGCCGCGATCCATTTCTGCTCCGCGGCGGGATCCACCGGCGGGGCGCCACGACGCCACCGCCAGACAATCCGTCCGTCTGGTCCTCGCAGCGGAGCGTCGTCTCCCGACTCACCATCCCCTCGGCACGTAAAACCCTCATAGTTCTTGGGGTCCACGTAGTGGTGCCAATCGGCCTTGACGCGGACGTTGGGAAAGACTTCGCCGGAGTAAAAATACTCCGTGTCTCCCTGGCGGCACCGAATCGGGTGGGCCTGGGCCGGGAAACACCAACGGTCCTTCATGTCCAACTCACAAAGCCGCTCGAACTCCGACTTTTCGTCACGGAATACGGCCAGTCCGTGGTCGAGCATCTTGGTGAGCGATTCCATGTGGGCGTAATGGCAGACGAGACGCTCTTGGCCCGAAGGATCGCGGAGCGTCACGAAACCATCGGCCCAAATCGGCCCTTTCTCCACCCCAAGGCGAGCCACGGGCCGACTGAACCCGTCTTGGCTGGTGAAGTAGCGGAGGTTGACGCCCAGGTCCGGATCGAGTCCGCCCTTGCCAGGCAGCTCAGAAACGGCGGCGGCCATCCAGAAGTGTCCCAGGGGATAGCTCAATCGCGTTGTGTCGCCCCAAAACCAGTAGATTTTGCCTCGATACAGCTCAGCGAATACCGAGTCCTGCCCGGCCACCTTCCCGCTCCCCAGCGGTTCTGCCAGGGGAGCCGGCTCGCCGAGGAGAACGCTGTCGCGATAGATTCCCTCGCCGGTGACGCGATACAATCGCTCGGCAACGTTGATCCGCTTGATCTTCACGACGGACCGCTTCCCCGGCCCGACCTCCAAGGCAACTCCGGCGAATCCGAATCCGTCCTTAGGAAACTCGTATCCGTGGCTCCGTACAAAGAAGAAAACACGCTGGCCGCCCCAACCAGGCTCATGGATAGCGGCCCAGCCGTTGCTATCGGTGACCCACTTCAAGCGGTTGACGGTTTCCAGCTCGACCAGGGGCACGCCCCGGCCCGTTGCCTCGTCCACAACGCGAATGCCGAAATACGCTTGGGACGAGTCCGCACGACTCGCGCTCAAGCCGATTCCCAAGGCTACGACCAACACAAGGCCGCAAAGCCGCCGTCGCCCAATCGGAGAGAGGCGATCCCCATTGCCGGCCATCGCTGAGCACTCCGCAAAAAGCACGCAACTCGCCGGCCTTTGGCATCGTGATCATCAGCCGAGCGATTCGTATCTTACACAAAAAAGGTGGGCCTTAGGCGAAAAAGGCGGCGATCCGATCCACTACGTATTGCTGCTCTTCGGCGGTGAGTTCGGGGAAGATCGGGAGGGCGAGGACCTCGCGTGAGGCACGTTCGGTCTCTGGCAGCTCGCCCTCCGTGTACCCAAGGTGACGAAAACACTCTTGAGCGTGGAGGCCTAAGGGATAATAAATCTCGGTGCCGATCTTGGCCTCTGCGAGAAACGCCCGAAGTCGGTCACGCTGTCCGTTGGGAACACGGATTACATATTGGTTCCAAACGTGGCGTCCGGGCGACACGTGGCGAGGCAAGCCCAACACGCCGTCCAATCCCGCGGCCGCGAACATCGCAGCATAACGTCGGGCATTGGCCGCCCGTGCTTCGCTCCAACGGTCCAAGTGAGGAAACTTCACGTTCAGCACCGCGGCCTGGAAACTATCGAGGCGACTGTTGATGCCCACGAATTTGTGGTAATAACGGGGCTCCATGCCATGCACGCGGAGCATGCGGAGTTTTTGGGCCAAGGCGTCGTCATTGGTCGTCATCACGCCGCCGTCGCCAGCGCCGCCGAGGTTCTTCGTGGGATAGAAACTGAAGCATCCGATCCGGCCCATGGATCCCGCCCGACGGCCTGAAAACTCGGCCCCAATCGCCTGCGCACAATCCTCAATAATCGGAATCCCCGCGGACCCGGCAATGCGTTCCATTGCGTCCATGTCCGCGCACTGCCCAAAAAGGTGGACAGGCAGAATCGCCTTGGTGGCGGGCCGGAGGAGGCGTTGGACCTCGCTCGGTGCGAGGTTGAAGGTCAAGGGGTCGATGTCGGCGAAAACAGGCCGGGCCCCAAGGCGGGCCACAGCACCGGCAGTCGCAAAGAATGTAAAACTGGGCAAAATAACTTCATCCCCAGGCCCGATTCCCAACGCCATCAACGCCAACAGCAGGGCGTCGCTTCCCGAGGCACAACCAATTGCATGCTTCACGCGGCAATATTCGGCCACGTTGGCCTCGAGCTGCTTGACCTCAGGCCCAAGAATGAAGGCCCCTGTGTCCCAAATCCGGCCTAAGGCCGCAGTCACCTGGTCCTTGAGAGGGGAGTGTTGGCGCCCGAGATCCAACAGCGGCACGCCTTGGATACCCAGCTTGGATGACGACATATTGTTGAGATTCACGATCATTTTTTGTCCGATTCATTTACGGTAGTTTTCGCGAGGCATCCTTGCCTCGCACAGCGCGAAGCGTAGAGGGCAGAGAAACCTACGTCAAGGCCGATCTCTGCAAACCATTCTTGTTAGCGGCATTGCTTGCCTTGAAAGTGTGCGTTGTCGCGTGGAAATGGGTCCCATCCCGTAAATTCCCCCGGGCCTGAGTTGGCGATCCCCAATTGGCTATCCACGAGAACCAATGCCAGATTTCAGGCCCCCCCAAAAAACGGGAATGATAGGGTTTCCCGTCGAATCCGGTTCGAATACCCGCGAAAAATGGGCGCCTGGTTCAAGTTGACAGAACCTAGATCGCGTGCTAGCTTTGGGCACTAAGCTCCCCATCTTAGGAGTACGCTCGTCGGCGGAAGAGCGGGCCCTTATGTCAACGGAAGTTCCAGCGGAATCGGACCAAGAATACGCCGCCATTTTGAGCGCTTGCGAAGAGCGAATCGGTTATAAGTTTACGGACAAGGGGCTGCTTCGGGCTGCCTTGACCCACGCCTCGGGGGCAATGCACCGGTTGGCCTCCAACGAGCGACTGGAGTTTCTGGGCGACGCGATTCTCGGGGCGGTGGTCTGCGAGCTTCTTTACCACCGTTATCCGGAGTACCTCGAGGGCGATTTGACGCGGTTGAAGTCGGTCCTCGTCAGCCGCCAGACTTGCGCCAAGATCAGTAAGGAACTCGGGATGCGGGATTTCCTCATCCTCGGCAAGGGCATGAGCACTCATGCCAGCATCCCACCTTCTCTGCTGGCGGATGTCTTCGAATCGTTGATCGCAGCGATTTATCTCGACGGCGGCGTCCAGTTTGTTCGCGAGTTCATCGCAAAACAGCTCACTCCCGAGATGGAGTTGGCGGCCGCGGCCGAGGCCAGTGGCAACTATAAGTCGCTCTTGCAGCAGATCGCGCAACGCGAACACGGAACCACGCCGACCTATCAATTGCTTGATGAAAAGGGACCGGACCACAGCAAATGCTTTAAGATCTCGGCCCAAATCGGCGGGCGGCGCTATCAGCCGGCCTGGGGTCGGAATAAGAAGGAAGCGGAACAGCGGGCCGCCCAAAACGCGCTGCACGAACTGGCCGGCCGCGAACCACCGTACCCTTCGGAGTAATTTGGAACCGCGGCAAGTCGGTAGCCGCACCGAGCGATGAGTGCGGTGAAACTACGATGCTTGGCCTCCCGCGCGGCGTCCAGGCGCACTGCGTCATCACGATGCTCGTAGGCGGCGAATGAATTGAACCAAATCATCCGGCAGCGGCATCTCGAATCGCATCCGCTCGCCAGTAATTGGATGTTCGAAGCCCAACTCGGCGGCGTGGAGGGCCAATCGCGGAGCGCCGCTCGTGTCAGCGATGGGTTGGCCGAACAGAGGTTGGTTGTACACCTTTTCGCCGCACAAGGGGTGGCCTCGTTCGGCGAGATGAATGCGTATTTGGTGCGTCCGCCCTGTCTCCAGTCGACATTCGACCAGGGTATATTGGCCTAAGCGTTCGAGCGGTCGCACGTGGGTCACGGCCCGCTTGCCAACATCGCCAAGCTTCGTGCTCCCTCGGCGGCCATCCCCCCGGTCGCGAACAAGGTTGGTGACGATTGTTTGGGCCGCGACATCTCCGTGGGCGATTGCGAGATAGCGGCGCTCTGTCGTGTGTTTGCGGAATTGCTGCATGAGGTGGCGTTCGGCCGTTTCGGTCCGGGCAAACACCATCAGCCCACTTGTCTCGCGGTCCAGTCGGTGTACCGCCCGAACCGGAGGCGGCAGGCCCTTGCGGTGCCGTTTTTCGATCTTGGCCAGGATGCGGGGAAGGATTTCGTCCAGCGTCGGTTGCAATTGCCGTCGTCGCCGTGGCCAACCCCGCTCTTCGAAGTGACGCGTACTCGTCATTCCGGCAGGTTTTTCAACCACCACGACGTGCTCGTCGAAGAAACGAACCCGCACGTCTTTTTCCCGAGGCGGAGGTGCGGCTGAATGAGGAAGAATCTTGACCACGTCGGTCAGACGCAGACGCCTGCTGGGATCCATGCAAACGTTTCCATTGAGCATGATCCGGCGTGCCGAAATCAGACGGCGAATTTGGGACCACGATTTGCCCGGCAGCCATTGGCGCAATGCCGCGGCCAGCGTGGCATCGACCTGTCGGGGCAATACGCGAAAAACCGCAGCTTCGATCTCGTTCATCGGCATCGTTCACTATAGGCGCTACAGCCCAGGCGTCCAAGCCGGGCAGGCAACGAGGCAACCATCGTCTCAGTCGCCACAGGGCGATTTGCCTCTCCGCGCCCCTGCACGAGATCGCGGCCATTTTCGGAGAATTAGACTCTGGACGCCGACCAACGGACCGACCGACAAGGCTTATGCGTGCGGCACGGCTTCCTGCTTCGTTCTCGCGACGTCAACAGCATGGCGGCGGCGATCGGCGGCGAGCTGGGCAGCAAGCTGGTACAGGCGATCCCGCTCTTCCACCAACTTGCGGTAGTGGGCCGAAAGTTCGCGTCGAATCCCCACCAGTTCGTGTCTCCGTCGTGCGAGTTCGTCGCGGGCACGGCGGTATTCTTCAGCCAGCCTCGTGCGGATTTCCGCCAACGTCCGTTGGTGGCTTTCCAGCGGCTTAAGCAGACCGAGTTGCGCTGCCAGTTCCTCATGGGCCAAACGCTGTTCCAGCGTGTCGCGGTGGAGCCGCGCAACCTCTTCCCACATTTGTTGCACCGCGATTGCGGCCCGGTCCACTTGCTCGGAGCGAAGCTCCACGGCGCGGCGTTTCTTGTTCAGTTCCGCCCAATCACGGCGAAACTGTTCGTCCATCCGCTGACGTGCAGCATCCAGTTCTGCCTCCGCCTTGCGCCGCTCATCGATCCATTGTTGGCGGAGGCCTTCCAACGCCGCCTCACGCTCGGCCAACCACTGACGGGCCTCACTCAAACTTGTCTCCAGCGCCGTCTCCCGGCGCTTCAGTTCCGCCTCGCGCCGATCCAGCTCGTGCTGACGGGCAGTCAAATGATCGGACAGTTGCAGCACTTGCGTGCGCAGTTGTTCCGCCGGAATCGAGGGAGCCGCCGCCTGAAGAAATGGATGGGAATCGTTTATTTCCTGCTGCGCCACGTTGGAAGACCGCAAAGACGCAGCGCGAAAATGGTCCGCACTCACGCCCCCGCACCCCTTGATGTGCGGCATGTGAACCCTCAATTCCGCATGGTGACCATGTTCGGTCGCATCGACGGGCGGATGGTTAGTGGGCGGATCGGGTTGAGACATTCCGCGAGCCTTCCGGTCGCAGGCGTTGTTGCGTGCGCCCCAAGCGGCACGAATAACGCCACCGCGTCACCTCTTTTTATCGGCGCCGGCAATCGACCAACTCCACGCCTATTGACCAAAGCGGGGAAAAGAATCCCATGTTCGAAGGGACCAACCCACAAATCTACCCTACGAGGTGGTATTATTTAACCTACGAGAGTTATTCTTCTTGCCAGTCCCTAGGTCACATGTCACCCGATCGCCTCTTTGAGGGTGTTTTCAAGCTGATCTCTGGGGGGAATTCCCACGAACCGATCAACCACGTCGCCACCCTTGAAAACAATCAGCGTGGGGATACTGTTGATCCCATAGCTGGCGGCAAGCTCCTGATTCTGGTCGACGTCAATCTTAAACACCTTAAGCCGACCAGCGTACTGTTGACCCAGCTCTTCCACCATCGGAGCGACGCGACGACAAGGGCCGCACCAAGGTGCCCAAAAGTCCACAAGCACTGGGGTGGTTGACTCCAGAACCTCGGATTTGAATTCGTCTTGCGTCAATTCCTTAACATTCGCCATGCTCTTGAGACTCCTTGTCGACTGGGTGATCGAGGACCACCAGAAGTCGCCCCATTCGAACGTGTTGTAGAACCGACCCCAGGGCCCACCCCGCGGTTGTCGATCGCGGAAGGGCCCCTGCCAGAACAGGCGACCGATCGCCACTTTTTGGCTTCAATTCGCTCGGCTGTCGGAAGCGTCTTGATTATAAAAGGCGGGCAGGTACCGTCAACTTGCTGGCCAAAAGTAGTAGTAGGATCGCGTCCTGAAGGAGGCCTTACAAATGGCGTTCAGGACTTCTCTTCAGGCGACTTCAGTCGGTCGACCAGGTAGTCGAAAACCGTAGGATGGTTCACGTCTGGAGCGCCGGGGTAGACCAGTTCGCAAGGCACGCCCACGCTTTTGCATTTCTCCTGAAGCTTCACGCCGAAGTTGGCGGTGTGCGTGGGATCCTTTTGTTCCTGGCCCAAGGCGGGGGGAGCGGAATAGTACAAGTAGATCGGGGGATCGTCGGCGGTCACGTGTTCGTAGGGCGAGTACTGCTTGATCCAAGGCAGGATTTCCTCCCGCGCGGCCAGGAAGCGAGCAAACTGGGTGTCTCGCGTCTTCGTTTCCTTGGGATCGGGCATGAATCCGAAGGCGTGGCCGCCGTAGCGGCTATTGGGGGTCCACTCCTTCATCTGTTGAGGATCCAGCGTGGTCTGCGCTCCCACGACCGCGGCGCAGAAGAGGCGGGTCGACTCGCGAGCCACGGGGTCCTCGCTTTTGGGATCGGCCAAGTCGTCGTGAAAGGCCAACCACAGGCTGGAACAAGCCCCGGCCGAGCCCCCAGAGGCCGCAATCCGCTTCTTGTCGATGTTCCACTCGCCGGCCTTGCTGCGCACGAATTGCAAGGCCCGCGCCGCGTCCCGCAGCGGCCACTCGACCGGCGGCTTGACCCCGGCGGCCTGGGCCTGCGTGGTGAAGCGATAGTTGATCGAGACCACGGAGATTCCCGCGGCCAGATACTTGTCGAGCTGGGGGACCGTTCGCTTGTCGCCCGCCACCCAGCCACCCCCGTGGATGTAGAACAATAGCGGGGTCGGCCGGGCCGATTCGGCCTTATAGAAGTCGAGCACCTGGCGCTCGTGGGAACCGTAAGCCACGTTGGCCAAGGTGGGCGCCCGCTGCGGCGCCGCGGCAGCCTTGGCCTTGGCTGACGCCTTCGGCTTGGCCGCGGATTCCGCGCCGAGCAATGCTGCCAGCGGTGCGAGCATGATCACCGTCAAAAACGTTCCCGAGGCAAGTCGCAGCGTGGATTTCATTACCAAAGCCCTTTCGTGCAGGAACTGCCTTGCAGCGCGACACCACCGACCATGGGCCGTATTCTAGGCCCAGCGGAGCAACATTTGCAACCGACCAATGCGTCTCGTGGACCCGCTTGGCGAGATCGTGCGATGAGAACACAAATGCGCGGGCGGCGCATCGTCCGACGGAAACACCGGATTCACTGCCAGACTGGCACGAACCCCGCGGCGGCCAACCACGAAGCCACCTCGGCCGGTGAGCGGTGGTCGCAGACGGGAAACTGCTCGCCCGCTGGATCCTCCCCTGCCGAACTCTCATAACCTCCCGGGGCGGTGCAACTTCCGGCGCTCATTTGCGTGATGCATATTTTCGCCAAGCGATTGCGGAGCGCGGCGGGCTCGCGAGTCGAAAGCACTAGATGCGCGTCGGGAAAAGCGATCCGCAACGCACAGTACATCCGCATAAAGGTTTCGTCGTCCACGGGGAAGGGGACACTGAAGCCGGGCGGGGCGTCATGGATCCGCGGCAGACTGAAGGCCAACGTACGGTCGGGGAACCGCGATCGGAGATAGCCGGCGTGCCGGATCATGGCCAGCAAGTCCTCGCGCGGGTCGGCCAAGCCCAGCAAGATTCCTAGTCCGAGCCGCGGCATTCCGGCCTCCGCGGCCCGCTCCGGACCCTCCACACGCCAATCAAAAGAGGCCTTGCTGCCCCGCGGGTGGTAGCGGGCGTAAAGCCCTGGGTCATAGGTTTCTTGGTAAAGGGTCAATCCACACGCGCCAGCCTCGACCAGCACGGCGTAGGCCGACGTGCTCTGAGGAGCGACTTCGATCGAGGGCGTTGCCCCGCGTGCCCGAAGCTCCCGGACGATTTCCGCCAAATACTCGGGCGTGGTCCAGCGAGGAAAATCGCCGGCCACCACCAGGATGTGCCGGAAGCCCCGATCCAGGAGCACTTCCGCCTCGCGCATGGCTTGGGCCACGGTGAGATGTTTTCGGGGAATGGGATTGGGGTGGCGGAAGCCGCAATACAGGCAGTGGTTGATGCAGTAGTTCGACACGTAAAGGGGGGCGTACAAGAGCATTCGCCACCACGGACAGGCCGTCCCGTTGGCTCCCCCGAATCGCTCCCGGGTCAGGGCCGCGGCACGCTCGGCGATTGCCGCCAGATCGTTTCTCGGATCGAGGCACGCCGCAGCCTCGCTGGTCAAGTGACTGAAAAACGAAGGATCGGCGATCGCCTTCTGAGCGGCGCGGGGCCTGCGGTCGGGCCGCCCCGCCAAGGCATTCGCCGCAAGGTCCAATGCATCGATTAAAAGCTGATCCCGGGGAGCGAGGTTGCCAGCGGCTTGGGCCAAACGCCGATAACGCCACCGCTCCACGCGATCGGCCAAACGGGTACGATCGCTCACCGCGACCGAGGCAGGTGCCGCCAGCGCACTCTCGACCTGCTCGACCAAGCGAAGCATTTCTTCCGCGTGATCGTCGGTTGCTCGAATCCAATCGGCAAAGGCACTGAGGCTGCAAGGGGACTTGGCGGCCATCGGCAAGGTGGCGCAAACAGACTCCCACCCGGTTCTAAGCCCCATTTCTTTAGGGCGGCTTTGAACCAAGGCTTACAATATTTTACCCTTAGCACGGTCTTTTGCCGAGGGCGATGACCGCGGGAGAGGCCAGTCAGCCTTTTTAGAGCAGCCATTTCGTCCGGTAGTTGTTCTGGATGAAGGGATCGGCGTCGGGCTCGCCTGGGGCTTTCATGGCGGGCCCGTCCCAGGCAATGGGACGCCCCAGCCGCAATGCCACGATGCCCGGCAGATAGACCTCGGCCACGTGGGCCCCCACGTCCAGACCGGTGAAGGTGGGCGGTCCGCCCTTGCACGCCTGGAGCCATTCCAGCACATGGTTGTCGCCGGGCGCGCGGGGCAGAGTGACGGGAACCGCTTTGGCCGCCTCGTGATCCAATACGCCCCGCCACTTTTTCTCGCCCGCCAGACGCAAAATCACCCCCTCGCCCCAGCCGCCAGCGCACATCTCCCCCTGCTCGCCGATGAGCAGACAGCCGATCTTGGGCAACGAGCCGCTGACGGTCTTCAGCGACTGCGTGACATCCTCCGGGGGGTAGCGGCCCCCGTCGGTCCACCAGACGGTCACGGGCGCCAGCTTCCCGCGGGCGGCAAATTCGAAGCGAAAACAGCCCTTCGAGGGATAGGTTTCCTTGAGCGGCTCGGGCCGCTCGGCCTCGACGCGGACCGGATAGTCCAATTCCAAGGCGCGCACGGGAAAATCGAAGGTATGCGCCCCTTGGCCAGCCAACATGCCGTTGTCCAAGTCCAGCCAATTCTGGAAGGCCAGGCAGCCGGGATGATAGATTTGCTTGTGAAATGGCCGCCAAGGAGCGGGCCCCAGCCAAAAATCCCAGTTCAGTCCGGGCGGAACAGGGTCTTCTCCCGGCGGGCGATCGTGGCTGGGGGGATTCGGGCCGTAGCCATCGCACCAGAGGTACGCTTGGCGAACCTGGCCCAGCACGCCGGCGCGCACCACCTCCACCGCCCGACGGCACGCCTTGCCCGCTGCCCCCTGCGTGCCCGTCTGCGTGGCGAGTTTAGATTCCCGAACCAGTTCAATGATCTGGCGGGCCTCGGCCAGCTTGCGGACCGGCGGCTTTTCGCAATACACGTGCTTGCCGGCCTTAAGGAAAGCGATCGACAGGGGAACGTGCCACCGGGCGCCGGTGGCGATCATCACCGCGTCAAGCGTCTTTTCGTGCTCCAACAATTTCCGGTAGTCGTCGTAGACCTTGACGCGATCCACGGCCGCCGCGCCGCCAGGCGCTTTCTCGGCCAAAAGCTTGCGGGAGTTGGCCAACTGGCTCTCATCCACGTCGCACTGGGCCACGAGGTTTTCGCCCAAATTCATGGCCTCCAGCGCGATGTAGGTGCCGCGTCCGCCGGAACCGATCAAGGCGATGTTCAATTTCTCATTCGGCGCGGCGCCGCCGATCCGCGGGGCCGCCAACGGAACGGCAAACGCGGCTGCACCGGCTGTCTTCAGGAACGAGCGTCGGCTGGATTGCGTCGTGCCACTCATGACGATCCCCTTTTGGCGAACTGCTTGCGGAAGAAGTCGATCATTTCCTTGGCTACGTCGCGGCCTTTGGCCTCGGGCAGGTACACCAAGACGTTTTCAATGCCCAGAGCATCCATCTGGGTCTTGAGCTGCTTTCCGAAATTGACGTGATGGATCCCCGCCCCGGGCTGGGCATTGGGCGGGTTCGGGTCGTCCTCGCCATAGACCATGAATAGGGGCGGATCATCCTTGGTCAAGTGCGTGATCGCCGAGGCTTCGTCATAGAGTTTTTGTTTCTCGGGCGTGGGATGCAAGGCTTCCTCCAGCGTCCGCAATCCGTAGACTTTCAACAACGAGGGATGCTCCCAGGCCCGGCCGCCAATCAGTTCCTTGATTTTCACAGGATCGTAGGTCCCTTGCCCGCCCAAGGTGCCGATGGCCTGGATGCGAGTGGACTGGCGCAACACGGGATCGCTGCTTTGGGGGTCGGCCAAATCGTCGTGGAAGCCGATCCACAGCGAAATGCCCGCTCCCGCCGAGCCGCCAAAGCACGCCACGCGATTCGGGTCGAGGTTCCACTCCTGGGCCTTGCTCCGCAGGAATTGAACCGCCCGGGCGCCGTCGTGTTGTGGGGCGGGAAACAGCACGTCCTTGCCGTCCACGAAACGATAGTTGATCGAGGCGAAGCTCATGCCCGCATCCAGCGTCGAGCGAATGATCTTCGCGTCGATGTGGCTCTTGTCGCCCGCCACGAAGCCTCCCCCGTGGATGTAGATCACCAGCGGCGTCGGTGTGGCGGACTCGGCCAGATAGACGTCCAGGACATTCCGCTTATGCGGACCGTAGGACACATTGGCGTGGGTCGGCTTGAGACCAGCGGCCAGGAAACGGCTCACCACCTGAAACACGGGCTTTCGGCCCGCCAGGTTGTTGCGATCCGCCTGGTCCTCCTGACGCGGCAATGCACCTACCGCGTTTCCATCGGCGTGCGGAGCCGGGTTGAGCAGCGGCTGTAGCCGTTGCTCGGGCCTGCGCTGCTCCTGTCCCACGGCCGGGCCCCAAAACACCAAAATCAGCGACAACCACAGCCAGGGTTGCGGCAGTCGATTCATCGGAATCTCCCTTCGAAAGTTGGACTCTGTCATTTGACTCGCGAACTTGTGGCCTTCGCATCGTTGCGACACGAGATCGCTCAGGCCGATTCGCAACGTCGAGCGTCCGAAGGCGCCGCAACGCCTGGCCGAGGTGATCTCGCGTTCCGCGACACCGCGAAGGACCGCGCGTCGCGTGGAACGCCTGTTTCTGCGTTTATTTCACCCCCGCCCGTTGCAACACCTCTTTGGCCCGCTGTTGGATCTCCGCACTTGCCGTGTTTGCGAGGACTTGCTTCATGGCGTCAGCGGCCTGGGAGGGGTGGCTGCCAACAATTTTCTCGGCGATGGCCACTGCGGCGGCGACCGCTTCGTCGCGCGTGCCCGGCTGGGCAAGCAGCGGTACGACCATGGCCAAAGCGTCCACGCGCGGCACGCCGCCCAAGACGCCCAGCACCAGCTTCCGCTCCTCATCGCGTTCGGCCAGACTCAACGCCTCATTGCAGGCCGCCAATCGTTCTTCCGGCGACGAGTCGCCCTGGGCAATCAGTCGGATGTAACCTCGCAGGGCGAGGATTTTGTGCGTCTTGCTCTGGGAAGTTTTGGCCAGCGCCAACAGGTCGTTGCCGGCGTTGGGGTCCGGCCAGTCGGCCAGGATGCGGACGGCCACGTCTCGCACGCTTTCCAGTGGATCGTGGAGCGCGGCCCGCACCGCCTTCAGCGCTCCCTCTCCGCCCAGCCGCCCCAACGTCCGAAGCAGGGAGGTTTTCGCCTCCGGCTTGGCCGAGCCGAGCCCAGCAGCGACGGCCGCAAGGCAGGCCTCCCGATTCGACGATCGAACGCAGGCGGCGGCCAGCGCCACCTCGATCGCGAGTCGTTCCTTCTCAGAACTTGCATTCAGCAACAAGGCAACGATGCCGGGCAAGAGTGCCAGGTCAGCGATTTCCCCCAGCGCCTTGATGGCCGCCAGGCGGATCGACTCATCGGCATCGGCCGCGGCACGAAGCACGGCTGGCGCGGCAGTGGCCACGCGGCGATGGCCCAAGACTTCGATCGCCGCGCGACGAACTTTAGGATTTTCATTGCCAAGGAACGCCTGGATCACGGCGTCCGCGTCTTTGCCCGGCAGGTTCGCGAGGGCTGCCGTGGCAGCCTGGGCCACCTCGGGATCGTCTCCGGCCGCCAGCTCCATCAACCGGGGCACGCTGGCGGCATCGCCGAGCCGGGCCAGCGCGCGAATCGCCGCCAGGCGGACCTGCTTGTCGCCATGCTGCGTTTGGGCAAGCAGGGCGGAAGTGGCCGCGCGATCAAGCCGGTCGCCTAACGCTTCCAACACATGGATTCGCTGTTCCAACGCCAACCGATCCAGGGGGGCCGTCAGGGCCTTCGTCAGCTCCTGTCCGGGCACTTCGCGAGCAAGCACCAAGGCGGCGCGGAACAACTCGGGATCGGCGCTCTCCAGGTAACTGCCAAGCAAGGCGGCTCCCGCGGCCTGCCGGGCAAGGACGGCGCCGCGGGCCGCCGCAATCCGCACGGAAGGCACGTCTGCTCGAATGAGGCGATCGTACACGGCGGCGGCTTCGTCCCGTTTCCCTTCGGCCAAAAGCCCCTCGGCGCAGCGGAGCAGCGCGTCGGCCACGGCGGTTCGCACGGGAACCGGAGTCGATGGTTGCGTCCAAGCCTGTTCAAGCGGTCCCAGGGCCGAGGGACCAATCTTACCCAATGCAGCGGCCGCCGCTTGGGCCACCGCTGGATCGTCGCTGGACAATAGACTCGCCAAATCGTCCACCGCCGCGACCATCCGCCGAGCTCCCAGCGAGTTGATCACGCCCACCAGCAACTTGCCCTGCACTTTTCTCAGGGCCTGGCGCAGCGCTTCCTCGGCTTCCGGTCCCGGGATGCGTTCCAAGGCATATCGGGCCATGTGAGAAAGTTGTTCGTCGGCCAGCAGCGGCGCCAGGGCCGGTACTTCATCCGCCGTGCCGATGATGGCGAGCTGCCGGCAGGCAAAATCCTTCGCTCCCCGCGGCGCTGCCGACGTCAACACCCCGGTCAAACGCGAGGCCAACTCTTTACGCTCCGCTGCTTTGCCGTAACTGGCGGTGACGAGATTGCCGATCGTGGTCAAGGCCGTGGCGTCGCCGCCGAAATCGTAACCAGCCAGTTGGGCGAAGGCCGCGTCCAGTGTGGCCTTGTCCGCAGCCGCCGAAAGGCGAACCCCGAAAAGAATTGCGGTCAACAGCGTCCAAACTACCCGCCACCGCGGCATAACACGATTTCTCCCACTCCGGCGACACTTCGAGCGCCGGCCATTCTATGCCCGCGACTTAACGCCTTGCAACCGTTTCGAGGCCAAGCGTCGGTCGTCGTTGGAAATCCGAGGACAGTATTCGGGGACAATTTTCGGGGACAGTATTCGGGGACAATATACCTAATGCCGTCGGTTCTCGGGGAATTGAGGATACTGTCCCCGGAACTTCCCCAGGCTATTTGGCCGAGGTTCGTTTCCGGAAGGACAGACGGCGGCTTTGCTGAACGTTAGCCGCCGCGGCCTTGTTTTGGGCTTTGTCGGCCGAGTCGAGCCTGACCGAACGTTTCGTGATGGCCCGAGAGCTTATCCAAAAACTCTGGCCCAAGCAACCGCAACCACCGAAAAGTTATCAGGCTTTCCAAAAGCTGCTTTGCCGATGGTCCACCACGTTGCTGAGAGGACAAGAGAGAACAAAGGGGTCAGAACTATTTCACGGCAAGATCGGCAGAAAATATTTCTGACCCCTTAATCTGTGACCCCTCAATCTGTGGCCTGGCCCTTACTGTGGCCTGCTGGACTGGAGCAAGCTTTCCGACCGCCAAGTGGCCTCCAACTGCGTAATTTGCATTGCACGGCACAGGGGGTGGTTTCGCTGCTGCCCAAGCCTCTGAGCCCCCAGTCGAAAGAGGCCCTGACCGATGGGTACCCACGAAAAGATAGAATCAGTCGCGACCACCCACGCAAGAAACAAGCCAAGCCCAGGAGCACCCCGACTATCGTGAACGCAACCCGACCCCAAATCAACCAAGCCCGACAACTCAAAAGCCTCCAACGAAGGCTAAGAGCGTAGAGTGGCCCCCCGCGCTGGACACGACAGCCGTATCACCTGGCAGAGAGCACCGCGCTTTAGGGCGTTTTATTTCCAGCGTTTGGCCACTTGCGCCTTCATGAACTTCAGCGCGTCGACGGCGAGCTGCCGCTCGCTTTTATACATGCGGCGCCAGATTTTCGTGGCGGGAATCAGCTTTTCCAAGGCCAAGCCAAAGGCCTCGACCACCATGATCCGATCGTAGCCGATCTTATGTAAAGCATCGAAGTTCTGCGCCCAGCGAACGTTGCCCTTGCCCGGCGTGCTCCGATCGTTTTCGGAGATGTGGACGTGGATCAAGTAGTCCTTGAGGGCATAGATTGCTTTGGTGATGTTTTTTTCCTCGATGTGGGCGTGGAAGGTGTCGTACATCATTTTGCAGTAGGGGTGGTTCACGTCGCGGCAGAAGCGGGCCCCGTCGGCCGCGGTGTTGAGCAGATAACACTCGAAGCGATTGAGATACTCCACGCCCAGCATTACGCCGACTTTGGCGGCATGTTCGGCGACTTGCTGCATGCTCTCCACGGCCCATTTCCACTCGTCTTGGGTCGGTCCTTGCCCGCTGAACACTCCCAGCGCCGAATGGAACGGGCCGGCCATCACCTCGCAACCGGCCGCGGCGCAGCAATCCAAGTTCCGCTTGTTGGCTTCAACGCCTTTTTTGCGGATGGCCGGGTCGGGACTCATGGGGTTGTCGGCGGGCCCGCGGACTGCGGTCCCGGTTCGCGATAATCCCAACTCATCCAGGCGTTTCCCCCATTTCGCATAGTTCTCCAGGTTGTCCAGGTCGAAGCAAGGCAATTCTACCGTGTCGAACCCGATCTCTTTCAATTCGTCGAGCAACGGCAGCATCGAATCGGTCAGGGTATCAGTCCACATCAGAAGGTTCATTCCGAAACGCATGGTCGGTATCTCCCTGGGTCAATCGGTAAATGAGTTTCAGTCCCCCATGGCAGCGGCATCTTCCGGCATCGGGTCGCCAACGGGCGAGGCCATGGTGGTGGTCCGCCTATGGCGTCAACGCGACTCGAGGGCCAATTTCGCGGCAAGGGCGTGTGGGCCGGTCCGTCCGAGCAGCTCGCCGCTGCGACGATCTACCAGGCCACGGAGCACCCGCAATAGATCAACAAACTCCGCAGGCAAGGCGGCCAGCTCCACCCTCCGCATCACTTGATTGAGCCGCCTCAGCAGTGTCGCATCGTCGAGGTAATCCCACAAGATCCTCTCCCGACAAAACGCCTCGATCATCCCGGCCAGTCTTCCGGTCCGATTCGCCGTCATCGTGTTGACACTAACCTCCACCCGAGCAGGATCGACTCGGCTCAACAGCCGGTAGTACTCGTGTAATCCCTCGGGGTTGGCGGCGATCAGCGAGGCATCGAGCAGGACCTCGACAAGCAAATGGCCCAGGAAGGCAGGACGCATTCCGGACGGTTCCTGGAGGAAATCGCGCACCGCCGCCGAGATTGCCATCGACAACTCGACAAACGCCCGGCTCTCGTGAAATCGGGTGTCGTCGTCCAGGTGCTGCGCGATGCCCCGAGCCACAGCGTTGAGTAAAGGGTCCGAATGATTTAACACTTGTGCCACGTGCCGCCGGCGGAGCCGCACGCGACGGTCGGCCACGGCGAGCCAATCCGGCACCGCTGTTCCGGCAACAAAGTAGGGATCTTCGAGAAAATCGACGGCGTGCGCGAAATAGTTCATCTTCAAGCATCTTCCCAGGCGTGTATCAAGCGACACTAGTTCCCGCTTTCCGCCCAACGAACGCTTTCGTTGGTGACCTGATCAAGCGTGAGCGCCCCGTTTTCCGAAGAGGTGAAATGGACGGGTTCGCGGAGGCGCACATCCTCGGGCCGGCCGAGGCCCTGGGTTTTGAGCTGTTTCACCCAATGGGCAAACTGCCGCTCGGCATTGGCCTTCTCGATTGCCAGACTAGAGGGACCCCACCGGCAAGGCCCTTGCCCTGCGACCGAGTGGATCATGTTGGCCATCACTGGCTTGACGTGCCGTTGGATGTGGCGTGGGTGCAAGGCCGCGCCGCCCTGGCGGGGCGCGGCGTGGTCGCCTGGATCCCCGGCGAGAAGCAATGCCTCCGTTGCCGTGCTTGCCATCGCCGATCCCAGTCTACTCGCCAAAAAATCTTGCCGCTTCATGAGAAACCTTTCTCGTGGCAAACGCGTGTGCCACCGAAGACATTCGCTCACTGCGTCCTGCGCGTGCAGAGGCCACGGTGACTGATGGATCGCGGCGTGTCAAGCCCACGGCTTGCTCACCCATCTTTAGTTTTGGTCGTACCGAATTGGCCAGGCTGTGCCAGAAACAGGGTTTCCACGACGTGATCTGGATTACACCGGAATTGCAAATCCGCGCGCGGGTTTGATTGGAAGCCGAGCGCAGAGCGATGCAGTCACCAAAAGGACGAAAGCAAGAGAGGACAGGCGAATGGGAGACTGGCGAGGCTGAGGCGATGTTTTCCCCTCATTTATCCAGACTGGCTCGATCGACCTGGATGCCGAGGCCCGGCCCTTGAGGCGCCGCCAACATCCCGTCGACCGGCTGCAACGGCTCCACCACCAAATCCTCATCGACGGGTTGACTGGGGCTTTGATGGCAGTGTGAGAAGGCCGGAGTCGAGGCGGCCAGGTGCAAGGCGGCAGCCAGGGCGACGCCCAACGAAGGACCAGCGGACAAACAAGCCCCAAGCCCGGCGGCTTGGGCCACGGCGGCGCATTTCCGCGCCGAAGTCAGGCCGCCAACCCGCTGGAGATCGACTTCGATCCAACTCGCCGCCCCACAACGGACCACGGCCAGAGCGTCGGCCGGGCCGCGGACATTTCTGCCAACCGCCAGGGACACGCTGGTTTGTCGTCGCAGCGAGGCGACTTGGTCCAAATCCCGGGTATTGAGCGGATCGAGGACGTATTCCACACCAGCCCCGTCCAGGCCCGCGCACAGGTCCCGGGCCGCATCCATGTCGTAGTGGCCCGCGGCGTCGAAAATCAGATCGGCGCGATCCTGAGTCAATTGCCGGATGGCTGCCACCAGTTCCAGATCGTCTTCCACGCGGCCCTGGGACGTGGCGATCAGGCAATGGTAGCCTCGGTCGGCGAGTTCTCGGGCCAAACGCGCGGCCTCGGGAGCAGGGGCCGGGCCCAGACGCGCGGCAAGAGGCACAAGCTGACGATAATTGCCGCCGAACAATAGGCATAAAGGCAGTCCCGCGATCCGCCCGATCAAATCCCAACACGCCATTTCGATGGCGCAGCGGAGCGGCGCGGCACGAAGGACCGCCAGCCCGAGAAGATCCTCGATTTCAAATACGCTGCGGCCGACGAGGATCGGGAGCAAGGCCTCGCGGCGAGCGGGAAGTTCATCGCTTCGCCAAGGCAAAAAGGCCTCGCCCCACCCCTCGATCCGTTCCGCCGTCGATAGCCGCACCAGAACCGACCGCTCCGTTTGGCCGCTCCCCGGCCAAGGGGCGTCGACCGGGAAGAACTCAACGTCCGTGATGGTCATCGAATCACGACTTCCCCGCGATGGCCATGCTTCGGGTGTCGCCAGCGCCGAAGTTCTCGACCCAATCGGTGTCGAAGGCCAAGAACCATTCTTTGCCTCGGCCGCCGATCATCCGATCCTGGGTCAAATCATCGAACACGGTAGTGTTCAGTCCAAGCTGGACCCAAGGATTCGTCCCGACGCCGTTGCGGAGCCGTCGGACGCGCTCACTGAAGCTCCGGGTAGAACCCCACTCCTGGGCAATGGCCAGCAGGGCTTGGTCGTTGGCGTCATAGGCGGTTTGGCCACCGATGAAGATGGTTTCGTTGGACCCGCCTTGAAGGATGTCGGCCCCGGCGCCGCCGATGAGAATGGACCTTCCACTGCCGGCAAGCAGCGTGTCGTTGCCCCATCCGCCCACCAGCACGTCGACCCCGGCGCCGGCATAGAGGACGTCGTCGCCTGCGCCGCCAAACAAGAGATCATTTCCCCCCAGCCCATAGAGCGTATCGTTGCCGTCGCCGCCCCAAAGGCGATTGGCGGCCCCGTTGCCTCGGATGATATCGTCCCAGGGGCTCCCCACCGCGTTTTCGAAGATGCCTGCCAAGGCCAAGCTGGCGGCCATCACGTTGACTTGTTGCGTCTGTCCCTTGGTCAGCGACAGATCGAGGTTCACGCCCGAGCCGTAAATCCAAGGCGAGAAATCGAGCATTTCGACGCCCGAAGAATCCACGATCCGCAGGGGCACATCGAGGGCCGCCAGCGTGTAGGAATCGTTGCCTGCCCCGCCGTCAATCCGGATTTGCCCAACATTCTGATGGCTAATCGTCAAAGGACTAGTCAGGGGGTTGACGGTCACCATTCCCTCCTCGACAAGGAAGGAATCGGACCGCGGCGTCCCGCGCACGGCGAGTGTGTCCATGCCGAAGGACCGGCCGTCGAAGATCACCCCGTCGGGAAGGGAAAAACTCCCGCCCGCGGCAAAATCGATGGTCAATTGGTCGGGAGTGCCCGCGGCGCCGAGGATGGTCAGTTTGTGAATGTCGGCGAGTTGGTCGCTGAACAGTCTCCGCGTGGTTTTGCCACTGGTAAGATCCAGCACAAGCTGGCCCCCCGCCTTGCGCAACACGAGATTATTGGTCCCAACGCTGGGCGGGACCTCAATCAGCGGATCGATGCGGATTTCCACAACGGCAGGACGGCTGGTGAGGTTGGGTGGGTTTCCCGCCGTGTCGTCGTCGGTCACCGTGAAGGTGAAGCGGTCCACTCCCTTGGCGCCCACGTTGGGCACATAGGTCACAGCGCCCGTCGCCGGGTCGAAGTCGGTGATCGTGCCCAGTGTCGGGAGGCTTGTCAACGCGAAGGTCAAATGCTGCTCTTCCAGTGGCCCAGGATCGCCGTCGTCGCCCAGCAAATCGAAGTCGATCGGCACGCCCCAGTCGGCCGTCAGAAATCTGCCGAACGCCAAGGGTCTTCCATTGACTGGACTGACGGTGATGAAAAACTCGCGCGGATCGCTCACCGCGCTGCCACCGTGGGCGTTGCCACCGTCATCGTGGAGAGTGATCGTGATTCTCGCCACGCCATTGGCGTTCGGCGCCACGCGATAGCTCAACGTGCCGTCCGGACTGATGGCCGGTTGCTCGACAAACAGTTCCGGAGCGGTGTTTTCCTGGACGACAAACCAGAGGGCTTGGCCGGTTTCTCCAGGCCCGGAGGAGATTCCCGTCGCCCAACCGGCCACCACCTGCCGCGGCGCGTTCTCGTCTACGAACTGGTCGGGTCCGGGGATGAACTCAGGGGGATCGTTCACGCCCTGGATGGTGATGGTGAAGGTCTGCGGGGCCGACGTGTCCCGGCCGCCGTTTTCCGTACCGCCGTCGTCGCGGGCCCAGACGGTGACCACCGCCGTGCCAAAGGCGTTGGGGGCCGGCGCGAAGCGAAGCGTTCCTTCCGGGCTGACCTCCGGCCCGACGGAAAACAACTCCGGCCTGTCGGTTGCCGTTTCGAACCAGACGGTTTGACCGATTTCATCGTCGGGTTGTGGAAGCATGGTTGCCCAGCCAACCACGGTCAGCATCGGGCTGTCTTCCAAGACCGTCTGATCGGGGCCCTTGACGAAGGCTGGGGGATCGTTGACGGGAAGGACCTCGATTGCAATGCCGCGAGTACCGGCACTGAACGCCGTGGTTCCGCCGTGGATCGAGGTATCGGCGAAACTTCCGTTCGTCCCCGAAGTGCGGTCCCAGGCACGGAACAGAAGTCGGGGAGCATCAAAAGGCTGGGCGGTGTTGAAGTTGGAATTCGGACGGAACTGGAGCCGTGTCACGTTGTCGGCAGCCAAGAGCAAGGCGCTCGCCTCGGACGCCACACCGGCAATCGCCTGCCACTGAACTCCGTCCGTCGAATACCACCAACTCCCGTTCGCGTCGGGAGCTTGAATCACCGCGATGCCCAGTCCGGGCGACATGTCGCCGTCAATATCTTCGATGGGATAGGGATCGGGGGCCAGACTCGTCAAGATCTGCGAGACAAGGGTCCCGGGATTGTTCCGATCGTCCTCGGCGATAGCGTCCAACCGCAGCGGTTCGCCACCCAATAAGACGGGCGCGACATTGATCCAGCGCACGTGAATCGAGGCCGAAGCCAGGTCGCGGCTGAAGGCGGTCTGGCCGCCAACTTCTCTGGCGTCGATCAATTCCCCAGGGCTGCCATTCGTTTGATCCCAAGCTCGGAAGCTGATCCCGGCGCTTACGGTCCCATAAAAACCCTCGTGCGGCCGGAAACGCAACCGGGTTTCGGCATTGGCCGGCAAGAGCAGGGCCTCGGCCGGCGAGGGAGTGCCCATAGGCAACCAACCCTCCGCCTCGTGAAGCCGGTATTCCCAAACGCCGCGCGAGGAATCCGCCCCGATGACGGCAATGCCTGGCGGATCGCCATTGAAGTCGCTGATCGCCGCCGTGCCGCCGCGGTTGAGCAAGTCGGAAAGAAGCGTACCTGGATTCAACGGTTCGGGACCGCCGAGCGGGGTCTGGTCGATCTCGTCGAACTCGAACGGAAGCGACGTGTTGAGCACTGGAGCGAAATTGACCGGCGAGACGGTAATGCTCGCCGTCGCCGTGGCCGCGCTGAACGCGGTCCTGCCTCCATTCGTGGTGGCGTTGCCTAACTCGCCGTTCCTGCCTGAGGTTTGATCCCAAGCGCGAAAAACGATGGCGGGCGAGATCGTTCCCACGAAATCCACATTGGGGCGGAAGCGGAGGCGTGTGGTGCTGTCGGCGGCAAGTAAGCGTGCCGAGGCGTTCGAGACCCGGCCCAATGGCCGCCACGTCGCCCCGTTGTTGGTCGTGTACTCCCAAACCCCCTGCGTCGTGTTGGCCGAGATCACCGCAATGCCTTGTTTGGCGTTGGGGTTCAGATCGGTGATCGCGTTCGGTCCCGCACTTTCCAGCAAGGCAGCGATCCGCGTGCCAAAGGGGTTCATGTCGCCCTGGCGCATCGAGCGGAGCGTGAAGGGTCCGGCCGTGGTGAGGACGGGCGCCACGTTGAAACTTGACATGAAGCGGCCGACGTTCAGCCTCCCTCCACTGACCGTCCGATTTTGCAGGTCCGGCAACACGTCTACGCTGCTAAGAAGGAGTTGTTTGATCTCGGCCAGCGAGGCGCTGGGCTCGAAGGCCATGCCCAACGCCACGGCACCGGTGACATGGGGCGCTGCCATCGACGTGCCGTCCCAGGCCTCGTAGGCAACGCCGTAAAGGCTGGGGGGAACGGTGCTGAGGACCTCCACGCCTGGCGCGGCCAAGTCCACCGAGGTCCGGCCGTAGTTCGAGAAGCTCGCCAGCCGATCTCTTCGATCCGTGGCGGCGACGGCGATGATGCCCGGCAGGTCGTAGCTGGCCGGGTACACGGGCATCCGATCATTGTCGTCGCCGATGCCATCCCCACCGCCGTTTCCGGCGGCAACCACGAACATGATGCCCGCGTCGTTGCTCGCGCGGATCGCGTCATACAAGGCTTGCGAATATGGCCAGCCGCCCCAACTGTTATTGCTGGCCACGATATTGATGCCGTACTGCGTCTTCATCCGGGTCATGTAATCAATGGCCTGGATCGCAGCCGAAAGCGACCCGAAGTTCGGCCCGTGAAACTTCAGGGCCATGATCTTCACATTCCAGTTGACCCCCACCACGCCGATGCCATTATTGCCCACGGCCCCCAACGTGCCGGAAACATGCGTGCCGTGGCCGTGGTCATCCATGGGATCGGCGTCTTGATTGAAGGGATCGATTCCATAGACGTCGTCGATCCAGCCGTTGCCGTCATCGTCGATGCCATTGTTGGGGATCTCGCCTGGGTTGACCCACATGTTGGCGGCCAAGTCAGGATGCGTGTAATCCACGCCTGTATCAATTACCGCCACGACCACGTTGCTTGAACCACGGAACATGTCCCAGGCCTCGGGGGCGTCGATGTCCGCGTCGGCCACGCCGCCTGAGGCGCCGGTGTTGTGCATCCCCCACAACTCAGGAAACCGCGGGTCGTTGGGAAACGTGGCCGCGACACGATAAATACTGTCGGGCTCGGCATAGAGAACGCCGGGATGGGCGCTCCAAACGCAGACCGCGCTGGAGACAGCTTGGCTCACGTCTTTACCACTGGGATCGATCTCGATGACCGCTCCATGGATCGAAGGCAATTCCCGAACCAGCCTGCCCCCTAGCTCCGCCGCGATCGAGCTAACGGACTGAAGTGGCGTGGCTTCGTCGAGCCGCACGATCAGCCGATTGAGCGCTGGTTCGGAGGCGACCAGGCCCGACTGCTCCAGCGGGCGTTCCAGGCCCAGCGGGGAAACGCTCAATAGCGTGCGGTCTTCCAGAGATTCCATGCCGCCCAGCCGGGAGCCGCTGACATGCCGCAGCGAAAAGGAATCCCCGACGCCCCGCAATCTGGTTTTTCCCTTTGCGTCAAACCGCGCGCACAACCTTCGCAGGGATTTCAAAAGGCTTGCCATGAGAAGTCCCTCGAAAAAACAAAGATAACAACGCGCACCCCAAGGGGCGCTCAAAGCAAAGCGAAAGCACACCACCACTTCGGGTTATGCCCCACGGCTTGAACATAATCTGGCATTCCGTGCTTTGTCAAACGATTTCTGAACTTTTTCGCATGAGCGTTAATTTTGGTCCGCCTGTTCGGCGTCTGTTGGGCGTGTTTATCAGTTCCTGCTGTTCACCCGAACTGAACGCCCGAGTGTAGGGGTTTCGAAATCTAGATAACTTCCGTTTGATGCGTCGAATGTAGAAAATATGTGGTTTGGGGGGTATGGGGGTTGATTTTTTTTATCTTTCAAGTTTTAATCGAACCGTTTAGGTGTTGCGCAATTTGTTTGACCTATTTTCCGATTTGCCCTATCACAAAGTCTCGGACAGAGAATAGCAGGCTAGCGCCCTCGGTGGTTTGGGACCGGGCTGGCCAGCTTTAGCGCTGGTTTCTTCAAGGAGTAATTTCCATGGGGATTTGGAACAGTCTGTTCCGTCGTAGCGACTCTGCGGTCAGCACGCGGCGAGGTTCACGGTCGAAAGCAAGGTCGCGCCGCAAGCGCGAATTTGCCAAGCCTCGGGGGCTTCGTCTGGAGCGGTTCGAGGAACGGATGCTTTTAAGCATTGAGCCGCCGACGGTGGTGGCCATTGTACCCAAGGAGGGCCAGATCCTCGGCGAAAACCAAAAGTTGACCGAGGCCCCGCGGGAATTGCTCCTGCGTTTCAACGAGGGCCAATCGATCGACACACTGTCGTTGGCCACGGGCATTCAACTGATTCGCAGCGGCGGCGACGGGCGATTCACCGGGGAACCGGATAACACCTCTCCAGACGTAGTCGTGCCAATCGGCTGGGCGGGCCTGGGCGATGTGCCCAACGAAGTCATCATTCGATTCGCCGAATCCCTGCCCGACGATTCTTATCGGCTCCATTTCTACGGCACCGCCCACACGGAGTTATTTGGTAGCCGCGCCATACCGCTGCGAAACACCGACTCGCCGCCCAAGCCGTTCAACGGTCGCTTGGACAGCCAAGGCAATTGGGTGGGGCAGGACTATGTGCATCCGTTCTCGATCAATCTCGGTCCCACGGTGACGGCGGTTGTGCCTCAGCCAGTCCGGCACGTCGCGCTGGAAGATGCGGTGCTCGATTTAAGTCCCACCGTGCAGCCGACCGTGAGCAATCAGCTGATCGTGCGCTACGGTTCCCGGGAGGAGACGTTCACCTTCGGGCCGGGGGGGATTCCGCTTGGGGCCACGACCACGGCCACGCGGGACAACATTGTCAACGCCGTGAACGCGCGGTTTGCGCCGCAGGCGGAAGTGACGGCCAGGGCGGTGAACGACGCCTTGGGCCGCCCGCTCCGCGTGCAATTCACGGGCACCAGTTACGATGTGGAACTCGTCGTGTCCGACTCGGCGATCAGCACTTCGCGCGTCGCGTACGCCGTGCTCGACGTAACCAATTTCGGTCCCGCGCTGGTGGGCAAGCAGTTCAGCATACAGTACGGCGCACGCAGCGAGACGTTCACGTTCATTGCGCAGGGGAGCACCCCAGCGGGGAATCAGATCCCGCTGGGCACTTCGGCCGGCGCTACAAGAAACAACATCGCTGCCCGCATCAACGCCATCATGGGCCCCGACGTCGTCGCCTCGCCGACCACGGATGGGGCGGGCACCTCGGGCCAGCCGATCCGCGTGCTTCTGACCGGGGCCGCCGCGGTTCCTCAACCCTCGGCCGGCAATACCGGTTTTCACGTGGTGCGGACCAAGTTGCAACAGCAGCGGAACGTGGTCGAAGTCTATTTCAACAATGATGAATTGTTGGAATCCTCGGCCGAGCAGGTTTCCCATTACGCGCTGTTCCCCATCAAGGACCCCGGTAACCCGTTCGATGACCAGGCCTCGGTGATTACGGTCGATTTCGGGGCCATCGGCGGAATCGCCAATCTGCCGGGCAAGAGATTCACGGTGAGCAACGGGGGGGCGAGCGCCAATTATGAGTTCGTCACGCTCATCACCGGGCCGAACCAGATTCTGGTCAACCCTTCCACCGACACCCCCGCCAGCATCGCGGAGAAAATCCGCAACGAACTCCTGGCCAGCGCCGGATCGCTGGGCATTCGTATTCACGTGTCGGGCGCGAAGATCGCCTTGGACGGCGGCCAGACCGTCCCCATCTTCGCCGATGTGCCGGGGTTCGCCACCAGATTTCTGTTTCAGCGCGGGCCAGTCAACCCCGCTTCGGCCGTGTACGACCGGGCGAGGAACCTCGTCACGTTGACGTTCGATTTCAGTCTCGACGCATACGCCACCGGCGCCTTCCGGTTGCGGATCGGCGACGACTACCAGCCGATCATGACCACCGTGACCACCGTGCCGGGCAGCGACAATCCCAGCACCGACCCGAACTACTCCAGTTTTGCCACGGCTTACGACTTGCTGCCGACCCTGCACGTATCGGGCACGGCCTCATTCCTCAATGGCAAGACTTTCACCGTCAACGGCACGACGTTCGAGTTTTTCACGGGCGCGCCCTCGGGGCCCAATGTCGCCATTCCCATCGCCTTGGGCGACAGCCCCGCCCAAATCGCCGCCAAGATGGTCCCCGTGCTGAATGCCCAATTGGGCTTGGGCGCGGAGGCGAAGAGCAATCGCGTGGTCTTCGCGGGAGCGACGGCCCGGGCCAACGCCCCAACGATTGCCGTTGGCTCCACGGGCTTCGCCTATGCGCCGATGGAGGCTTTCGACGGGGCGGACGCCTTAGGTCAAGCCATCTCGCAGAGCGTGGTGATCACCGCGGCGATCCAACCGAAAAATACCTTGCCGTCGCTTCCCTGGCCTGGTGGGAAAGACGAACCGGGACATCCCAATTTGCCCGGCAATCCGCCGCTGATGGGTCCGTTCGCCGAAGACCACTACGTCAACACCACGGATTACGACGGCAACCGGGCAGGCCAGCCCGACCTCACGCCCGGCGTCGCCACGGTGACCTACAATTTCCCTCGGGTTTATGGAGAATACCCCGCGCCGAAAATCAATCAAATCTTTTCCCGACCGGAGCAGATCCAGCGCACGCGCGAGATTTTCGAGCTGCTAGGGAAGGCGATGGGCATTCAATTCATCGAGTTGGAGTCGGATGCCTATCACGCTGCGGATATCGGCGTCGTCACTGGCGATCCACGCGTGGTCGATCCGAATCTGCCCATGAATACCCCCTTCGCTATCGGCGGCACGGCGGGGAAAGGGCTGGCAATCATCAACAACGGTGTCGACTGGGGGACCAGCGAGTTTGGCGGGACGTGGTTTGTCACGGCCATGCACGAAATCCTCAGCCTGCTGGGCCTGGGCCAGACCTACGATCTTGCCGGGTTCAGCGTGATGGGCGATCACAATTACAACACCACGATCGGCCCGCGCAACGACGTGGAACAGAATTACCTCGGCGCTCCCCGCGATGCCGTGTTCCCCAGTCCGGTGGAAGTGGTCCATGGACAATATCTCTATCGGCCCGATAGCAACGATGTGGACGTCTACCGGTTCACGCTGGCCCAAGCAGGGACATTCAGCGTCGAGACGATCGCGGAGCGCTTGCCCGAGGCCAGCACGCTCGACACCAAGATCTCGCTCTACGACGCCAACCACCAGGTCCTGGCCAGCAACGACGACTATTTTGGCAACGATTCATACCTGGAACTTCGGCTGGCGGCGGGTACATACTACGTGGCCGTGGCCGCTAGCGGCAATGTCTTCGACCCGCGGATTGCCGACAGCGGCATGGGCGGCACGACTCAGGGGCCGTATGACCTTCGCCTGACCTTCCGCGCCGACCGCCGCAGCAGCGATACGACGATCGTCGACGCGACCCTAACCGCGTTGGACGGCGACGGCGATGGCCAGCCGGGCGGGGCCTTTGATTTTTGGTTCAACGTCCAAAGCTACGACTACGGCGACGGCGACGCCTCCAACGACCATGTGTTGTTCGTCGACAAGACGCCTTCGCTGAAACTCGGCCCGTTGGGAAGCGAGACCAATCCCTACACCACGATTTCCGCGGCGTTGGCCGCCGCCAACTCGGGCAATCTGTTCACGCCCGGCGACATCGTGCGGATCGTGGGCAACAACTTCGCCAACGACAACCATGGCCGCTCGATCTTGACCACCGGCGTCACCGGGAGCGTGCTCAACGCCCTGATCCAGGCGAACAAGGTTCCCACCTTCACCTTGGCTGACGAGAACCAATTGCTGGTCCGCTTCGAGTTCACCACGACGGGAACGGCGACCGGGCCGGGCAACGAGCCAGTCATCTTCCGCGCAACGGATGGTGCTGCCGCCATCGCCTTGGCAGTGCAGGATGCGATCCAGCGGGCGCATGTCGAGCGGGGTTTGAACATCGCGGCGTCGGTCAATCCTCAGCGTCCTGAAGAAGTCCGTCTGACCGCCCGTGCCGTCTTCTTCGATCCCGACACCACACCCCTGTCAAGCACCCTGCAAGACAACATCGCCTACGAGATTGGCCGAGCGCCAAACAACGCGGTGTTGGCCGATGGTGCTTCGTTGGAAGTGCCTAAGGGCGTGACGGTGATGATCGACGCCGGGGCGCTTTTCAAGATGGGCGGGTCGAACATCCTGGTTGGCACGTCCGATCGCGACAACGACCGCAGCCGCGGGGCGCTCCAGGTTCTCGGCACCCCAGAGGTCAGCGTCATATTCACGTCCTACAAGGACGAGTCGATCGGCAACGATACCTATGGGGGCCTACCGACTAAACCGGCAAAGGGAGACTGGGGCGGGTTGGTGTTCCGCAACGACCTGGACTACGAAGCCATGGGCACGGACCCCACTCGCCGAGTCTATGAAGCGGCGGGCATCTTCCTGAACTACGTGAACTATGCCGACCTCCGGTACGGTGGCGGTAAGCTGGGCGCCAACGACCCCTTCGACCCCATCCACATGGTTCAGGCTCGGCCCACAATCACCAACAACAGCATTACCCGTAGCGCCAACGCCGCGATGTCGGCCGATCCCAACAGCTTCGCGGAGACGAAGTTCCAAAGTTTCCGGAGCACGCTGGACACGGTGCAGGCCAGCGCCGAGGCCTACACGCTGGACTACGGTCGCAGCGGACCGCGGATCCAAGGGAACTTCGTGGCCGACAACAGCATGAACGCCCTGTCGGTGCGGATTCAGACGGACCAAGTTTCCGGGGAGTTCCTGGATAAGCTGACGGTCTCGGCCAGGTTCGACGAACTGGACATCCCCTACGTGCTCGGGCAGAAACTGGTGATTGCCGGCGCGCCGGGCGGGGTGATCGAGGCCCGCGGGACGACATCGCTTGGGATGCGCAATCGCAACGAGATCGTGGCGCGGGCGGCGGACGCGGCGATCGATCCACTGGACTTCGTGCAAGACCAGGACTACTTCTCGATCAGCGACGGCTTCGGCAAGGTCGTTTTCGAGTTCCATGCCCGGCCCGATCCCCTTTCCAATCCCGAGTTCAATTACGACAACCCGCCGGAATTTGCGCCCTCGGGACGCGTGCTGATCCCGTTCGGGGCCAACTTCAGCCGGCTCCAGATCGCCAACAAGATCAAGGACGCCATCGATTTTGCTCGGTCGCACAAGGCCGACCCGCTCGTGGCGTTCGACCGCGATTCCCGCTTGAACCTGACGGCCACGGTCAGCGGCACGCCGACCGACCCGGTGGTCATCGTCACCGGTCCCACCGTCATCCTGGAGGGCTTCCGCGGCCAGACCGTGGCCAGGCCAGACGGACGCCTGCTGATCGACCCAGGGGCGGTGGTCAAGCTCCGCGGGGGCATGATCGAGGTCCAGATGGGCGGGCAGTTGATCGCCGAGGGATCGAAGAACTCGCCCATCGTGTTCACGTCGATCCTGGACGATCGTTATGGCCGGGGCGGCACGTTCGACACGAACAACGACGGCATGTTCGACGCCCCGCCGGGTGCTCGCGACGGGGCGGACCCCGCCCGAGGTGATTGGGGCGGCATCTATCTCTGGCCCACCGCCTCGCTAAGCTTGGATTGGGGGCGGGTGTTCTACGCCGGCGGTTCCGGGGCCATCGAGGGCCGCAACGTCTTCTTCAACCCCATCGAAATCCGTCAGGCCGATGCCCGGATCACCAACACCCTGTTCCAGTTCAACGACGCGCACAGCACGAGCGGAGACGACCGCAATGGCCGCGGTGTAGTCGACGCCTCGACGATCTTCGTCCGCGGCGCCCAGCCGGTGTTGGTCTACAACACGTTCTTGAACAACACTGGGTCGGTGGTGAGCATCGACGCCAATTCGCTGACCGGCGTCCGTGTCCGCGATTGGGGGCGCAGCGTCCCCTACCTCGATCTGTCGCAGGAATCGATCCGGCCCGAGCAGTGGGAAGTTCCCTATTCGCCCTTCGGCGATTTCGACGACAACTACGGCCCGTTAGTGCGGCTCAACCAATATGACGCCAACGCCATCAACGGCATGGTGGTGCGTGGTGGGGTGATCGCTACCGCCTCGGTTTGGGACGACGTTGATATTGTCCACGTGCTCTACGACGAGATCATCGTCGATAATTTGCACGGCGACAGCGGCTTGCGTCTCCAGAGCAACGCCAATGAGAGCCTGGTGGTCAAGTTGAGCGGGGCCACCGCGGGCTTCACCGTGCGCGGCACTCCCAATAGCAATTCCAACCGGATTGGCGGCGCGATCCAGATTCTGGGCGTGGGTACCCGCCCCGTGGTCCTGACCTCGCTGGCCGACGACTCGGTAGGGGCGGGCTTCAAGCCCGGCGTCAACCGTGCGCCCCAGACGGACACGAACAACGACGGGTTGCGCACCGACCCGGCCGACCCCTTCGCGCCCCGGCCCGGCCAATGGCGGGGTATCCGCATCGAGAAGTTCAGCAACGACCGCAACGTCGCCGTGGTCAACGAACTGGAACCCCCCGCCCGCGCCACGGCCACCAACGACACCAAAGAGACCCGGCAGCGACTCGGCGTATTGGCGCCGAATCTCTACTCCGGCGACGACGTGCTGCGCCTTGGCTTCCAGGTCCACGGCCACATCCGCGACGATGCGCCGGGCGATGTGGACATTTACAGCTTCGAGGCCAAGCCCGGCACCGAGGTCTGGATCGATATCGACCGCACCCAATTCGCCTTGGACACGGTGGTGGAGCTTTTGGACAGCCAGGGCCGGATTGTGGCCTGGAGCGACGACTCGACCGCGCCCACCACGCCAGACAAGATCCCCGAGGAGGCCAAGCCGGGCGAACTCCAGGCCCAGACGGTGAACTACGACCACGGCATCGCGCGGACCATGCGCCGCGATTCCAGCGTGATTCCCGACCATTACACCCAAAATCCGCGCGACGCGGGCTTCCGTGCCGTCCTGCCCGGCGGCACGAGTCAAGAGACCTATTACGTCCGCGTTCGCGCCGCCTTGAAAATGCTGGAAATGCCTCAGGGTTCGGCGATCAGGGATGGCGATTACTTCAGTCTGGACGACGGGCGTCGGATCGTGGTGTTCGAGTTCAACGACCTGTCGAGTGGTTCCGGCTCCGTGACCAGCGGTCGGGTGCGGATCGATTATTTCCGTGCGACCGACACGGCCAACGACATCGCCCGCAGGGTGAAGGACGCGATCAACGCCGAGAACGCGGCCGGGCGACTGGGCATCAAGGTCCTGGACGATGGCGTGGTCGACGGCGCGCTCGTCTTGACCCGCGATACGGCCTTCCCCGCCACCGCCGCCAACAAGGCTCCGACCACGATGCGGTTCGACGCCGGCACGAGCACCCTGCGGCAGACGAATCCAACTGGTTCGTACCAATTGCAGATTCGCCTCCGCGAGCTTCAGGAAGTTCCCGGCACGGCCATCAAGCACGCCGACATTCGCTACGCCGTCAACGGCATCGAGGTCCTGGGAATGCCGAACAGCTCGCCCTTGATGGGCGATTCGTTCGACATCGAGGTGCGCGACACCGGTTCGCCCCAAACGGGGCTGAACGACACGGTGGCCACGGCCCAGCGCATCGGCAACCTCCTGGCCTCGGACAAGGCGACGCTCACGGTGGGCGGGTACACCAGCGGCGAGACCGACACGGACGCGTACCGCTTCAGCGTCGATTTGCAGGGCATCCAGTCGCTGACGCCGCTGGGTCAGGTCAACGACCGCGGCACCCGCTTCCCCGTGACCTTCGACGTGGATTGGGCCGACAGCCTGAGCGGCCGCCCCGATTTGTCGATGTACGTCTTCGACTCCCAAGGCCGCCTGATCCTCGTCGGGACGGACTCGAACATTCTCGACGACCGCAACGCCAATCTCTTTGGCGGCAGCGATGCCGAACTGAGTCGCGGCTCCACCGGGGTGCTCGACCCGTGGATCGGCCCGGTCTATTTACCCGAGGGCAATGGCACCGAGTACACCGTCGTGGTCGCTCCCAAGTACCGCATTCCCGCGGTCTTGCAGGAAGACACCGCGGATCCCCAGGCCCGGCTCGTGCGCCGGGAACCGGTCAACTCCGTGCGGCGGATCATCGACGACCATATCGGTTTCTCGGATTACTCCGGCGTGGCCCAGGGCGCGGTCACGGCGGCCTTCCCGGTGAATAACACCGGCTCGGACAACGAGTCCTATTTGGTCCAGAACTCGTCGAAGGTCCTCCAGTTGAATGCTTACGCCGACGAGTTCACCCTGGCCGACGTGACGATGTTCGTCGTCACCGGCAGCAGCGGAAACGGCGACGATGTGTACACCGTCAACCCCTTCACGGGCGCGCGGCAAATCGACCTCTCCTACACCGGCTGGGCGAACAACCACGGGGCCATGTACTATTCCGACATCGGGGTCCGCAACGACGGGCGTCTCTACGGCCTCCGCTACGACAACATCGCGCCCGGCACGGAGTCCCGCCTGATTTGGCTCAACGGTGGCAACGTGTCGCAAACAGAGCCGGGCTATGAAGTGCCGACGTCCGTCGCCGGCCTCGCCGACGCCGGGGCGGCTTCCTATCCCGGCGAAATCGTCGGGACCACGGTGCAGGTGTTGGGCGGCGGCAACTCCCGCAGTTGGGCCTTGGAGGCCTTCGCCTTCGACCCGTACACCGCGCCTGCCGGCGGCAACCGGTATCAGGTGACCGCGGGAAGTGCGCCGTACCGCGGGGGCGGCGTCGATTTCTGGCAGAACCTGTTTTTCGTGCTCGATTCGGGCGGCAATGCGGTCGATGCGCCCAACAATTTCCGGATCTACGATACGAGCCCAAGCCCCGGCGGACCACGCATCAACAGCGCCATCGTCCCGTTGGGCATGTTGACCTTTGCCGACGACGCTCTCCCGGGTGTCTTCGGCTCATTCGTGCCCTGGAATCAGTATCCCGCCGTGGCCGAGCGCTACATTGGCGCGCCGGTCACGGGGCTGGCCTATGTCGATGGCCGCTTGTTCGCGGTCACGCAAACGCCCGTCACCTACACGCCGGAGGTGACGGGCACTAATCCGCTACCGCTGGGCGTCGAGCCTGGGCAGTACAACTTGTTCGAGGTGGTCAACGTGACCGGGCTGGCGGCCGACGGCACCGTGCAGTACCGGCTGATGAGTGATTTCACAGCCTCGCCCGCTGGTTGGAACTGGGGCTTCTTTGGTTGGGACAGCCCGACCGGTTCGGGCAATCCGCCAGGAAGGACGATCGTCCGCCGCGTGGCGTCCAATCCAACTCTCGGTGTCAGCGTCCCCCTCGGCCCACGCTTGCGCCCCGTCGCCCTACTCCGGGACAGCGCGGGCAACCCGATTACCAACTTGAGCGGCCTGACCACCGGCCCGCAAAACGTCGAAAACGGCAAGTACGCGGACACACTCTTTGCCATTCAGGGCAATGGCACGATCTGGGCCACCGACATCCACGGCACACTCCAGGCCGTGTTTGCCAACGGCAGCACCAGCATCGCTACCGGCCTCTTTGGGGCGACGGGCCTGGCCTTCTCGAATATCGACTACAACCTCTGGCACGCCACCGCCCGCCGCGGAACCGACCCGGGGCATGGCATCAAGCCGCTTTGGGATTCCAGCCGCATCTCGCCTGAATATCCGCACGACGGCAGCACCGGTTGGAACATCAGCATGGGCTTCGGCCTCGAAGATCCGCGAAGCATCAGCTACCCATCGATCTCCAGCCAGCCGAACGCCGCCAACTACACGGACGCCAGCACCTACGTCTGGAACGACCGGGGCAGCAATGGTCAAGCGCAAGGCAACTACCTCGGCATGACCTACGACGTACCGGGCGTGGCCCGGGGTTCGTTGACCACGGCCGAGTTCAGCCTGGCAGGCTATGCGCCCGCCGACAAGCCGACGCTGTACTTCAATTACTTTGCCGGTCTCGACACCGACGAAGGCTTGAACCAGCATTACGACGCCTTCCGAGTCTACATCTCTTCCGATGGAGCGAGATGGGACCTTGTGGGCACCACGACCGACATGGACAGCCGGCGGCCGAATGCCTCGAGCACGGCGGGGACCAACGAACAGGTCCGCTGGAACGGCGGTCAGGAACTGTACGAAAACACCGGCTGGCGTCAGGCCCGCATCGACCTGAGCAATTACGCCGGCCAGGACAAGCTCCGCATCCGCTTCGACTTCAACACGGCCAGCGACTGGGACATCGGGGCCATGGACGGCCAAGGGCGGGACAGGAGTTCGGGTGTGTACCTGCGGGCAGTGGGCGGGAACTACCTCCGCGACGGCAACTGGTTCGACGTCTACACCCCGGCCACGAACACCACCGACCGCTTCGAGTTCGACATGGGCTATGCCTTGATCATGCCCAACGCGGCCGGCAAGAAGATCGCGGATCAGGGGCCTGGGGCGCAGGAATGGTTCCAGATCACGGATGATGGCACTCCGCCGAACACGCCGTTGACCTGGACCTTCCAGTTCTACAATACGCGCGACACCGCCCCGCCCTCCACGGTCCCGCCCTACTGGACCTATATCCCCATCACCGCGTCCGACACGGCGTTCGACGTGGCCGTCAAGGTCCGCGACGCGATCAACGCCGTGTTCCGCACCGGTCCGAACGGCTACGCCATGGCCGTGATCGACGAGGTCCACCCCGACCGAGTTTTCCTCAACCGCGCGGTCAATGTCACGCAGTCGGCCAACCCCACGGTGCTCGTCCAGGGCGACGCGCCCGGCGTGCTACAGAACGCCCCGACGGGAACCGGCTACCTGTCGCTGGTGCCGATTCGCGTCCGCGGCGACATGACAGCCGAAGAAGTAGCGCAAGCCATCTGGCTGGCCCTGGACCAGAAATACACCAACCCGGTGGTTGGCGCCGAGCCCTTCGGCTCCGCTCAGAAGTACCGTTGCGACTTGATCCAGGTCCTGCCCACGATCCAACCCACGGCCAACGCCCCCAACGCCAGCGGTACGTCGATCACGAATTATCAGGTCGGTCAGACGTTCACCGTGGGCGACCGCTATCGGACCATCCGTTTCCAGTTCGTGCAGAACCGCAACTCGCAGGCCACAGCGGGCTATGTGCCCGTTCCCTTGTATGAATTGGGCGACGAAAACGGCGACGGCTTCGCGGGTCAAGCATATGACGCGGAACAACTCGCCCAGGCCATTGCGTTCGCCATCAACAATGGGCACCTGGCCACGTTCCAATATCCCCAAGGGTCGAGTTTCATTCCCAGCGCGTTCCTGGCGGGGGTAGGGGGGCCGCAATTGCAGATCACGGCCGTGGCTACCGGCCGGATCTCCAGCCAAACTCCGGCTCAAGCTGACGCGCTGGATCCTTGGTCTGGCACGCGTCAGGTGAAGACGACTGGCTTCTACGTTCGTTTAGACCCGCGTGCGCCGGGCCAGACGGATGGCTATCATGCCGCGTTCTTCAACCCCGGAACGACCCGGCTCAGCCAGCCATTCGCCAACACCGCGTCGAAGCGCGAGGGGCTGACCAAGGCGGGCTACAACAACGACTTGACCACGGCCGCCAACGGCAGCTTGATCCATATGAATGGGCACCGGGTGAGCACCACCTTGCCGCCGGTGCAGGCCATGCCGTCGACCATCAACCCGTTAAGCGGGGATCCGACGCTGCCCGCCGGGCCTGCCCCGCTGGGCTACTCTGAGGAACTGTATAGCGACAACCCGCTGTGGAAAGGTTGGCCCGACAACAGGGAAAACCGCTTCACCCACTATCGCGCCGCCCAGCGAAACTTTTTCGAGGGCGTGTATATCGACGATATCATCGTGGGCTTCGCTGAGCGTGGCGAGATGGTCACGGGCTACAGCAGCGGCTACATGGCCCCGGCGGACACCTCGTTCGTCTCCCAGGCGGTCGCCACGCGCTTCGACACCACGTATAACGCCAGCCGCGACCCGCAGACCATCCAGAACACCGGCTACTACCAATTAGAAATCCGCCGTGCCGAGGAATTCGCTTCCTACCAGCCGTACAGCCCGGCCAACCGCGAGCGGACGCCGATCCTCGGCTCGCAGACCTCCTCCGGCCCGGTGGTCGGTCTGACCCGGGCCTTCGACACCAATGACCGGTTGACCACTGGCTTTACGCTCATCGCCCCGCCGGCCTGGAACATCACCCACGGCGACACGTTCCAAATCAGCGACGGCGTGAACAAGCAGACCTTCCAGTTCCGCGACCGGCGTGTGACTTCGGACGGGCCGATCGGCGTGTCGATTTTCTTCGAGGGGTCCGAGAACGCGGTGCAGATGGGCGAAAAAATCGCCGCCGCGATCAACGCCCAGACCTTGGTCAAGGTCAAGGCCCTCCAGATCATCACCGACAACAGCCAAGGCCACGTGATCGGCAAGGGGAGCAACAAGCTCGCGCTATTGGGCGCAAGCTGGGTCTCGGGGATCGAATTCATCGCCTATGGCGACGCCTACAAGCCGTTCGCTACGGATACCAATCCCCCGGACGCCACCAGCGCCACCAATCTTTACAACACCTCGGCCGCCGAGGACCGGATGCCGGCCATCAGCCCTGACGGCGCCGTCATGGCCGTGGCCCGCGATACCGATGGCGACGGCCGCTACGACATTTACCTCATCGACCCCAATACGGGCAAGGACATCCCGTTGCGGGTCAACGGCGTGGACCGCCTGGGGCGGTTGACGCTCACGGGCAACGCCCTGAATGGCCGCTTGCCGGCGGGCGTGCTCTATCCAGGCGACAATCGCGACCCGGCCTTCAGCCACGACGACGCCACCACGATGAGGCTCATCTACGCCTCGAACACGTACGACCCGGTGAATAATCCCACCGGCAAGTACCAGCTTTGGGAAGTGGTCATGTCGTGGTCCGGCGGCGTGCTGGTGCTCGGCGAGCCTGTGCAGTTGACGTTTGCCGACGCCGATCACCGCGAACCTTCCTACGCTTTCCACGTGGGCGACGCCCGCATCGCCTACGTGTCGAACCAGTGGCACCCCACCCGCAACCCCACCGAAGACTACGAGATCTTTCTGGCTGACCTGTCGACGAGCGGACCAAGGAGGATCACCAGCGCCACTCAGTTCACGACGAACGACTACGACGAGCGATCGCCGCGGTTCGACGATCCGGGGAGCACTACGCCCAGCACCAAGCTGGTTTACGTGGCCAACGCTTACGACCCGATCAAGAACCCCGAGCGGTTCTATCAGATCTTCACGATTCCGGTGGCTGGCGGCGTGCCCACCCAAATCAGCTTCGATCGGGCCGACCATCGCTCCCCGTCATTCACTCCGTCGATCGGGGTGTCGATCGGGGGCACGTTCTACACGCCGGGCGACATCGTCTCGTTCGCCAAGACGCTGACCACCTACTATTATTACCCCGGCACGCCGGGCAACGCTTCCCGTTACGGGAACGACGGCGACAACTACGAGGTCTTCGTTACCGGTTTGGCGCCCAATACGAGCACCTTCTCGCTGACCAGCGGCAGCTTCTCGTCGCAGCGTTTGACCGACAACGACGCCCGCGACCTGGAACCTACGATGGTTCTGGCCGGGGCGCCCGCGGTGCAGAATCTTGGCGGCGGGTTCTACCGCGTCACCGTCACGATGAACGTTTTCTACGCGTCGAACCGCAACGAGGAGCTGGACCTGGCGAAGGTCTCCAACGGCAAGTACACGCCCTACGGGTCGACCGAGCAACTCAACAGCGACCTGAGTTCTGGCGACCGGTTCGGGGCCTGGGGCGACTACGACGTGTACCGCGACGTGTATCAGGGAACGTACCTGATCAACACGAACACGGGCGCGGTTGGCACGCCGAGTTGGACCCTGGACAATTACACGTTCGCTGGTGGAGAGAGAACCAATAGCGAAACGCCGTCGCATTTCCAGGTCACCAAGGACAACCGGGTGACGGGCAACACGACGGACCTGACCCGCGATTTCGTCCAAACCGCCGACCACACCTTTGCCGTCGACTTGCCCAACGGTCCCTACGATGTCACGATCACCGTGGGCGATCTAGGGTCTACGGCCCGCGACCTGATGCTGATCTGGTTGGAAGGGACGCAGCGCGACACGATCAACACGGCCCCAGGCGTGCTGACGACGCGGACGTATCGCGTGAACGTGGCGGACGGGCAGTTGTCGCTGCGCCTCGTGGATGGCGGGGGAGCGGACCCCAACGTGGCCATTGAATCCCTGGTAATCGTTTCGGCCGAGGACCCCCTGGCTCAGCCCCATCGCTTCGATTTCGGCACGGCCACGTCCGCCGTAGCCGCGGGCTTTTTGGGCGTTGACCCCGGCACGGCATACACCGTTGGCCGGGGCTACGGGTGGATTGGCGCCGGCACGGCCACGGCCGTAGAACGGGGTGTGGGAAGCGGCCTGAAGCAGAAGCCTTATCATTGGATTCCCGTCAGCCGCGGCGACGCGAACACCGCCCGCGACCAGGGTTTGGTCCTCATCGAAGGGAACCAGATCCGCTACTCGCGGGATTGGGGCATCGTGGTCGACGCCGGCAGCCGCGAAAACCGTGATGAGCGGGGCACCGACAATCAGGCGTCGTGGCCGAGCCCAGGCGCCGTCATGCCGTTGGCCGTGGTCAACAACCAGCGGTTGGTGCCGGGAGTGGCCGTCACCAACAACGTCGTCGCCTTCAGCGAAAGCCCTAGCGGAGGCGGGATTCTGGTCAGCGGCGACCCGAACGCGGGCGGCGCACCTTTGGCAGCGGTTCCTTTCGCCCGGGTCATCAACAACACGCTGTATGGCAACGCCACGCCGCGCGGCACGGGCATTCGCGTCGAGGAGAATGCCAGCCCCACGCTGCTGAACAACATCGTCGCGAATTTCGCCACCGGCATCTTTGTGCAGAATCAGCCGATCACCAATACGACCGTTGTGGTCGGTTCGCTGTACCAAGGAAACACCACGGCCATCACCGCCAATTTGCTCACGCCGCAGACCGACCCGATCTTCTTGGCTGGCAGCGATCCGCTCTTCGTCGACGCCGCCAATGGCAACTTCTACCTGTTGCAAGGCAGCAAGGCGATCGACAGCGCGTACGACTCGCAGGGCGAACGGGCGACGATGCGGGCCGTGCGCTCGGCGCTAGGGATTCCGGATTCCACGATCTGGTCGCCCGAGTTCGACTTGTACGGCCAGAAGCGGTGGGACGATCCGTTGACGAACAACGCGGGGGCGGGCCGAAGTTTGTACAAGGACCGCGGGGCGATCGACCGCGTGGACGACGCCCGGCCTTCGGCTTTTCTGGTCACACCGTACGACGTGACCCGGCTGAATGACGTGGACCCCAACCGCGGCGATCAAGATCCCCGCTTGGCAAATGTATTGATTTTCGGCGAGACACTGCTGCAATTCGTGATCCAACTGCATGACCAAGGGGTTGGAATCAACGACCGCACTCTCGATCCGATCGCTGGGGTTAATCCTAACAACGTGCTCTCCATCGTGAAAATCGATCCGCTGACCAACCTAGAAACCCCCTTGGTGGTCGACGTCGATTTCTTCTACTCCTACAACGCGATGAGCGACACGATTACCGTCTTGCCAACCAAGGGGGTGTGGGACATCAACACCACGTATCGCATCGAGCTGTTCAATCAAAACATCCGCGATTTGGCGGACAATCCGTTGATGCCCAATGACGTGACGGGTCAGACGTTGTTCAACATTTCGCTCTACGGGTTGGATTACGGCGACGCCCCCGACAACCCCATCACGCCGCCTGGCGTGACGCCGCCCTGGACCTATCCCACGCTCAAGTCCCGTCTGGGCGCGGCCCACGCGACCAACGGCAGCATCTGGTTGGGTGCGAGAATCAGTGGCGAGGTCAACGCCAATCAGGATCCGCTGGCCCAGGGCGACACTTTTGACGATGGCGTAAGCTTCGGCTCAAGTTTGGTGATTGGTGGTAGGCCATCGTTCACCGTCACCGCCACTAAGCGGGGCGTCGTACCGAACACGTACCGCGGCCTGTTCGATTTCGGTCAGTCCGCTACCGGGCCGACGGTGGAGGTGGGCTACACGGGAGTCACGCCGAGTTCGTTGTACAGCCCGGCAGTGGGCTATGGCTGGCAAACCCTCGCTGGCGTGCTCGGCGGCACCAACGCCTTGGGCACCGCCCTGACCCGCGATTACAACGCCACCGCCGACAACGTATTCCTCGTCGACCTGCCGAACGGCGAGTATCAAGTCGAGATCACCTTGGGCGACACCGGCCCCACAGTCCGCGACCAGATGCGAATCTTGCTCGAGGACGCGCAGGTCGATCTGATCAGCACCGGGGCCGGTGAAGTCGTCACGCGGACCTATACGGTCGCCGTGACCGATGGCCAATTGGCCTTGCGGTTGATCGACGGCGGCGGGTTGCCCACCGGGGTGGCGATCGAGAGCCTGGTCATTACCCCAGCCCCGATCGGCAATCTGAACGTGTGGGTCGATTGGAACCGCGACGGTGATTGGAATGACGCCAACGAGCACTGGATTGCGGACCTGCCTTTACCCGCCGGCGACACGGTGTTCAACAATCCCGCTGATCCGCTTTCGCCGGTAGCGATCGTGCCGCCGGGTTTGAGCGAAGGCTTGACGTTTGCACGGTTCCGCTTCTCGACGGATCCGGCCGCGAGCCAGCCGACGGGCCGCGCATTCGATGGCGAAGTAGAGGATTATTACGTTCGCTTGTCCGATTACCCCGAGGATTTCGGCGACGCGCCCCATTCGTATCGCACCGTATTCAATCCCGGCGGCGTGTGGACCGGCCCACGCCACGCCGTGGAAAATCTCACCACTCCGACTCTCACGCTTGGCAGTCGAGTGGACGTGGAATTCAATGCCTTCGCCTCGGCCGATGCGACCGGCGACGACCTCAACCCGCCCGGAAGCCTCAGCGATGAAGACGGCGTCCAATTCCTCACGGCGATCCAGTTCGGACAGATAGCCGTCATGCAGGTTGAAGTCAACTCGAACTTCGCCCCCGACGCCAACGGCAATCGAGCCACGCTCAATGCGTGGATCGACTGGAACATCAACGGCCAGTTCGAGGCCTCGGAGCAGGTGATTGCGGACAACACGGTTCTCGCCGCCTATAGTCTCAGCGGTTCGAATTCGTTGCTGACGCTCAACAATGGAACTCCGACGGAGATTTCGATTCGGGTCCCGGCCCAAGGAGTCGCCTCCGAGGGGACCACCTTCGCCCGCTTCCGGCTCAGCGCCCCCGGCGAAACCGGCTTGGGACCTGACGGCATCCTGCCGGCGACGAGCCTATCGCGACCGGGCAAGGTACCGTTCGGCGAGGTCGAGGATCATCAAATCACCGTGCTGTCCGATCCCTATGACTACGGCGACGCTCCTGACATCCGCTTCACGTTTGCGGGTCAGCAATACTTGAAGGCCTACCCAACGTCAAAGGCCGTTAGCGGAACTCGGGCCGCCGCCAATCTGTTCGATTATCGCTTGCATCTTGGCCCGACGGTGACCTACGAGCGCGACGCGAATCTGGATCCCAATGCCCCAGGCCGCAGCGATCCGGGCGATGATGGCGTCGTGGTGCCGGGAAGCACGCCGCAACAGATCATTTTGCGGGCCGGTCTGGTCAACGAAATGCAAGTGACCTTCGTGAACGAATTAGGAACTCCCGCGTACTTCAACGCCTGGATCGATTACGACTTCGACGGAGTGTTCGGCAGCTACGCCTCGGGCGAACAACTGTTCGCGTCCGACATCGTGATCACCAGCAGCGAGACGCGAACCTTCGCCTTCCAAGTACCAGCCAATGCGGCGCAGCCGATCACGTTCCTTCGCGCCCGCTTGAGCGATGTGCCCAACATGGGACCGGCCGGAGCCGGGTCCGGTGGTACCCCGCCAAGAGGCGAAATCGAGGATTACCCCGTTGCCATCGTGGTGCCCACGGCTTCAGTCAGCGGTTACAAATTCAATGATCTCAACGGGAACGGAATCTGGGACAGCAATCATTTGGGTGCGGTCCCGCCCGTGCGATTTGAGACGTCGAATTTCACCCTCGCGGTGCCGAAGGGAGATGAAGGATCGTCGGCAGCCATTGCCTTGGCTTATACCGATCCGGCCACGAACACCACCTATCCGTTCCGCTTTGAGTTCTTTGGCAACAGTTTCACGGAATTGTATGTTAACAACAACGGGAACGTGACTTTCGGCCAAGCGCAGCCCGCCAATGCGCCACTCGGCTTCCCGCAGAACCTCCCCATGCTTGCTCCTTTCTGGTCCGACGTGGACACGACGGGCGCCGGTGAGGTGCGAGTGTCGAAGGGGCTCAGTGTGCGGAACCAGCCCTTCGTTCAAGTCGACTGGCTCGACGTGGGCTATTACAACGGTCACGCCGATTTGCAGAACACGTTCACGTTGTATCTTGAAGACGACCCGGCAGGCGACCTGGTCGTGTTCAAATACTGGAACGTAGAGTGGACCACGGGCGATGCGGGGAAAGTCGGGATGCCGGGCGGGGCGAATGGCTTCGGCGGTTCCGGCGCCGTGGTGGGCATCGATCCGGGCAACGGATATCATTTCATTGAGTTGGCCCGGCCGTCCACGCCCTCGGGCCTGGACGCCCTCATGGCTCTGCCCAACCAGGCTTACGCCTGGCGGTTCGACCCCAAGACCGGAACGCCAGGTTCCGCCAATCCGACGGCCAACGCACCCTTAATCGACCTGATGAAGGGCGGTCCGTTGGTCATCAACCCCACCGACGAAGGCTCGTCCCAACTCATTCGGTTGCCGTTCATCTTCGAGTTCTACGGCGTAGGGTACCAGGATTTGTACGTCAACAACAACGGCAACGTCACGCTGGGCTCGCCGCAGGGCGCCGCCGTCCCTGTCGGATTCCCGCAAACCCTGCCCATGATCGCCCCGTTCTGGGCCGACGTCGACACCCGCCTCGGCGCCGGCGAGGTTCGCGTCAATCAAGGTACCAGTGTGCGGGGCCGGCCGTTCATCGAAGTCGACTGGATCGGTGTCGGCTACTACAACCAGCATCGCGACAAGCGGAACAATTTCAGCCTGTACATCGAGGATGATCCGGCGGGCGATATCGTGGCCTTTGCCTATACCGACTTGCAGTGGACCACCGGCGACCGCGACGGCGGGGTCAATGGCTTTGGCGGGCGCGGAGCCCAAATCGGCTTCGGCTCCGGCAACGACTTCTTGAACGTCATGCGCCCCGATAGCCAGGAAGACCTCGATTTGCTCCTGGCCTTGCCCAATCGGCAGATGGTCTGGAGGTTCGATCCGACCACCGGTCTGCCAGGCCGGTCGGAAATGGGTTTGGCCGGCGTGCAAATGTACGTCGATCTTAATAACAACGGACGATGGGACCCCGGCGAGCCGCTTTCCGTCACTCAGCCAGACGATCCGTCAACGCCGAATATCAATGAACTTGGCTCCTTCAAATTCACGGGGTTGTGGCCGGGCCGCGTCCTCGTGCGGGAAATCGTGCCCTCCGGTCTTTTGGGAAGCCGCTGGGCGCAGACCACGCCATACTTCGCCCCCGCAGATGCGGTCGCCCACGCTGGCATTCGGGCCGTTCACCCCAGCGAGCTGCGAGATGGCCAAAGCTTTGCCATCGGTGATGGAACCACGACTAAGCTGTTCGAGTTCGATTTCGATGCCGCGACGACGTTGTTTGGCCCGCCCGGGACAATTCGCGTGAATGTCTCGACGGCCCTGACCACAGCGGACGTGGCTCAAGCCATGGCCGATGCAATCGCAGCTTCGGGTCTGAACCTCGTGGTGCACTACGGCCCCACCTCGACGGTGTCGTCGAGCCACCTCGCCCACGTGGTCAGTCTCTCGGGTGCCAACGAAGTGCAGTTCGATCCGCAACCGATCGGTTTGGCCCTGGGCGCAACCCCCTCTGCGCTCATGCAGGTTAACGAGATCCTGATCACCGATTCCAGCAGTCAAGCCACGGCCGCCATGCCTTTTGGCGACTATCGCTTGCCCCGCATAGCGATCGGCGACTGGTCCGGCGACGAGGGCAACTCTGGCAAGAGGCCGGTCCGCCTGCCCGTCACGATCACCGGCTCGTTCGGCGCGCCGGTGACCGTGTACTATTCGGTCGAGGACGGCACCGCGACCCGGGCCGACAATGATTACGAGGCCCCGCTGACTGGCTCGATTACCATCCCGACGGCGTTGGCTGTCGAAAATCAATGGAATATCGAAACGCTCAGCGTCAACCCGAACAGCAACTACAACTATGCAGTCTCGGGCAACGTCACCGTCTGGAACAAGTACGACGGCAGGGATTGGCACATTTACGCCGATCTCTTGAACCCGGCCACCGGTACCAGCGAGACCCGGCAGATCAGCGTCAGAGATAAGGACAAACCGTTCTATTCCACCGACAACCGCGAGCCCAGTGTGTACGATCTGGGCAACGGCAACTATTACGTGGTCTGGGCGGGCAAGCCGGCCGGAAGCGAGACGTTTGAAATTTACCTCTACGATTCCAGCAAGCCCGAAGACCAGCGGATCACGCGCCTGACCAGCAACAGCGTGAACGACCGCACGCCGCAGGTCTCCGCCCGCTATGTAGCCTGGACCAGCAGCACCGGAACGCAGCGGTCGATCTGGGCCTACGATCTCGCCCAGCCCGGGACCCCAGCCGTCAAGATTTCCAACGACCTCTACGACAACGTCACTCCGCAAGTCGACGGTCAAACCATCGTTTGGACCGCGGTGGGCTCTGCCGCTTCCGAGATCTTCGCTTACGACCGCGGCCGGACGCGGCGGCTGACCAACAACGCCATCGATGACATCTTGCCCCATGTGTCGGGCAACAACGTCGTCTGGCAGGCCAATGTCAATGGAAAATGGCAAATTTACCTCTTCCGGCTGAATCAGGATGCCGACGGTCAGCCGATCCAGGTCACTTCGGACGGTTTCGACAACATCGCGCCTCGGGTGTCGGGCAATAACCTCGTTTGGGAACGCCAGACCAACGCCGGTCAGTCGGCGATCATGTTCTGGGACATCAGCACGGACGATCCCGCCCAAGCGCAAGTGATTTCGCGCGGGCCTTACCCGCTCCAGAAATCGCCGCGAATTTCTGGTGACCGCGTGGTCTGGTCGCTGTTCGACGGAGCCAACTGGGATGTGATGTATTACGAAGTCGGCTCCGGCGTCATGCCCCAGAATCTCTCCAACAACACGGTTTACAACACCGATCCCCAGATCCCCGACTCGGCCGATCCGATCGTCGTCTGGCGGCTCGAGGACGGAACGAATTTCAAGGTGGTTCGCGCCACGCCCTCGGGACAGTCGCTGACCGTCTACATCCCGGGCGACGGCGCCGCGATCTCGATCATCGGCGACACGCGGATCGAACCCGATGAAACGTTCTTCGTCCGCCTCACCGGCGCCTCGCTGGCGGAAATTTCCCAGGCCGTCGCCACGGTGACCATCCGCAACGACGATGGAAACAGGCCGCCCGTCCTCGCCAGCATCGGTAATAAGACGGTGAACGAACAGGCGACCCTCTCCTTCATCGCGGCCGCCACCGACCCGGATGCCGGTCAGACCCTTACCTTCTCTCTCGACGCGGCGGCCATCGCCTTGGGGATGAGCATCCATCCCACGACGGGCTTGTTCACCTGGACCCCCACCGAACTCCAGGGCGGCGCCAGCTATCAGGCCACGATCACCGTCACCGACAACGGCGTCAATCCGCCCAGCCTCAGCGCCAGCGAAACCATCACGATCACCGTGAACGAGGCGAACGTGGCGCCGGTGCTCCAGCCGATCGGTCCGAAGAGCGTGGATGAGCAGACCAGGCTCGAGTTCACGGTGGTCGCCACGGATCAGGATCGGCCGTTGCAGACGCTGACCTACAGCCTCGACGCAGCCGCGATTGCTCTGGGGATGAGCATCCATCCGGTAACGGGCGTGTTCACCTGGACCCCCACCGAACTCCAAGGCGGCGCCAGCTACCAGGCGACGATCACCGTCACCGACAATGGCGTCAATCCGCCCAATCTCACCGCTAGCGAAACCATCACGATCACCGTGAACGAGGTGAACGTGGCCCCCATGCTCCAGTTGATCGGTTCGAAGAGCGTGGATGAGCAGACCAGGCTCCAGTTTGCGGTGGTCGCCACGGACCAGGATCGGCCGTCGCAGACGCTGACCTACAGCCTCGACGCAGCCGCGCTTGCTCTGGGAATGCGGATCAATCCAGCGACCGGTGTGTTCACCTGGATCCCAACCGAACTCCAGGGTGGCGCCACTTATCAGGCGACGATCACCGTCACCGACAATGGCGTCAATCCGCCCAATCTCAGCGCCAGCGAGACGATCACGATCACGGTGAACGAGGTGAACACGGCCCCGGTGCTGAACCCCATCGGCAACAAGGTGGTGCAGGAGGGCGGGACGTTGAGCTTCGTGGCGACCGCCACCGACGCCGACCTTCCCGCCCAGACCCTCACCTTCAGCCTCGATCCGGCGTCGCTCGCCCTGGGCATGAGCATCCATCCGGCCACCGGGGCGTTTACGTGGACGCCGACGCTGGCCCAAA
>CALFBP010000040.1 GCA_937951625.1 uncultured Thermoguttaceae bacterium | reverse complement strand
CGTGTTTGCGCGGATGTTGACGTTCCCCAACGTCCTGATCACGGCCCATCAGGCGTTCTTCACGCGCCAAGCCTTGGAGGCCATCGCCCGGGAAACACTGGCCAACATCACCGCCTTCGAGCGCGGCTTGCCCCCGCCGGGCCTGGTCGATCCCGGCCGCGTCGTGGTGTGAGCGTCTTGCCCCAATACGCGGTTCCGTTGCCTCAAGCCTAAGTCTGAGCGCTGGCCATGACGAGTTCGCCCTTGAAGATTCCCTTGAGACCACGCAATTGCGCGGCGAGCTGTTGCAGTTTGTCCGCCGGACCGCGCAAGGCGATGACCTCCAGGCAAAGGTCGTGCTCCAGATGCACGTGCAGCGTAGCCACGACGTGGTCCGCATGGTCGTGCTGGACCGCGAGGAGTTTATCGCGCAGTAGCGCGCGGTGATGATCGTAGACCAACGTCAAGGTGCCTGCCGCTTCGTGCGTCTTCCCTTCCCAAGCCCGGCGCGTGAGTGTGTCCCGAATGATCTGCCTGACGGCCTCGCTTCGGGTGGCAAAACGCTCCTCTTTGCAAAAACGATCGAATTTTTCAAGTAGATCGTCTTCAACCGAGACGGAAAATCGCGTGATCTTGGACATAAGCAATGGCCCTCGGCATTCCTCAAATTCTTGAGACTGTTGGGGTGTAACGTTCGCGACTCGTGCGGGGATGTCACGGCGTGGGAATCGATACGCACACGGTAATCAAACCGTGCATCCCAATTTGTAGTCAAATAGAATTGCGGGTGCATCGAAATGACTGCGCTTCAGCCCCTGGCTAAGTTCTAACAATTATTCAGTCCAAGTCATAAACCTTTTACCGGTAGCCTCTTGTTGACTTTTCGCTAAAATAGGCACGGAAAATGTTAGGAGGCATTTCCCGGCGAGCGCAGGGAACCGCTCGTTCGACCCAGGATCCTCCCCGTTCCCGAAAAGGAGTCAGGTCATGCGAAAGGTTCTTTTGACAGTCGCGATGTTTGCGGCCTTGGGCAGTTTGGCGAAAACAGCATGGGCCAGCGCTGGCAGCCCAGCATCGATCGCAATCCAGGTCGCCGCGACAAGTGTTGCACATCGCCCTGTGGTGGTAGCACGATACTACCCACCAATATGTTATTCGAGCGTGGTTGTGCCCGCTCCGGTGGTGGCCCCAGCGCCGGTGGTGGTCCCGCGGGCGGTGTACTATGGGCCGCGGTACTACTATCGCCCTTTCCTGTTTCCGCCGGTAGTCGTTCCCCAGCCCTACGTCTCGTATGCGATAGTCTACTGACAGCAAGGGGTGATCATTAACGCCTCGGGGTCAGTTCCGGGATCAGTGTTCCCCTCTGAAAGAGGGTGACACTCTGGATTGCTGGATGGGTCGAGAATTCGAGAATACCCACAGCGAATCAAACCGCGATTCTCCCTCTCCCGCTCAATTGCGGGAGAGGGCGGGTGTTCTCGCTCGAATCTAGACTGTGGTTGCGGTCCTAGTTCTGGCTGACGCGCCACCGGAGGTAGGCATCCAGGAACTCTTGGATATGCCCATCGAGCACGTGATGGAAGTTTGTCTCCATGTGGCCGGTGCGGGAGTCTTTGATCCGCTGCTCGGGGTGGAGGAAGTAGCTGCGGATTTGTGAGCCGAAGCCGGTCTTGGGCATCTGATTGTACTTTGCCGCCTGCTCGGCCTCGCGTTTTTCTTCTTCGATTCGGGCGAGCCGGGCGCGGAGCATTTTCATCGCCAAAAACCGATTCTGGTGCTGGCTCCGCTCGGACTGGCACGCGACGACGATTCCGGTAGGAATGTGCCTCAGTCGCACCGCGCTGGACGTCTTGTTGACGTGCTGCCCACCAGGACCGCTCGCCCGGTAGACCTGTTCCTCGATCTCGTTTTCGCGGATTTCGATTTCGGTGGTGTCGTTGACCTCGGGCGAGACGTCGACGGCGGCAAAACTGGTCTGCCTTTTTCCCTCGGCGTTGAAGGGACTGATGCGGACCAAGCGATGGATGCCGCTTTCGCCCTTCAGGTAGCCGTAGGCCATGTAGCCGCGGATGGCGATCGTCGCGCTTTGGATGCCGGCTTGTTCGTTGTCCTGTCGGTCGAGAATCTCGACCTCGTAATCCTGCTCTTTGGCCCAGTTGATGTACATGCGCAGGAGCATTTCGGCCCAATCGTTGGCATCGACTCCGCCGTCCCGGGCGTTGATCGAGAGGATCGCCCCATGGGCGTCCATGGGACCGTTGAGGAGGGATTTGAGTTCCAAGTCCGCGAGGGCCTTCTCCAACGCGGTGACTTGGCGAGGCACTTCGGCAGCGAAGCTTTCATCTTCCTCGGCCATTTCAATCATCACGGCCAGGTCGTCGGCGCCTCGGCCAAGTTCTTCCAAGGGCTTGAGCACCGCCTTCAGCCCTTTGAGTTCCGCGACGATCTCCCGGGCTTTCTCCTGATTGGCCCAAAAATCAGGAGCTGCCATGATGCGCTCGATCTCGCCCACCCTGGCACGCTTGCCTTCCTCGTCAAAGGGAGTCCCTTAACTGGAGGAGTCGTTTCTGGATTGCCTCGGCACGATCGATCCATTCTCTATCCACTGGCTTGCTCCGTCGGAAGATTTTTCAGCGATTCATGGGCCTATTATACTGACTGCCCAGAGTGGGGGAAGGGAGGCTGCGGGGGTATGGAGAGTGCTCGCGGCAGGGTTGCTTGCGGAGGTGCCGTGCTCCTCTACAATGGCGCTCAACACTGTGCAATCGCGACCTTGGCAGTAAAAGCGAGGCGGGGCGTGGAGTCGAGCACTTGCAGGCGCTATGGGCGGTGGATCGTGCCCAAGATCATGACAGGCCGGGGCTTCACGCTGGTCGAACTCTTGGTCGTGATCGCCGTGATTGGGACGCTTGTGGCCATGTTGCTGCCCGCCGTTCAAGCGGCGAGGGAAGCCGCCCGACGCGGCCAGTGTGGGAGCCATTTGAAGCAGATTGGTTTGGCGATTTTGAATTACGAGAGCGTTCATCGCGTCTTCCCGCCTACGTTCACGCGCACGCCCAATCATCATTTGCTCACTTTTTTGCTCCCCTACGTGGAACGCCAAGCGGTCTACGCCAGCTACACTTTTGCCAGGAACTGGAGCGCAGCCGAAAACAAGCCGGCGCGCGACACGGAGATCGGCGTCTACCGCTGTCCGAGCGCGCCGGGAGGAAGGAAATTCATCTCCGATTACGCGGCAGGCACGCTGATCGACGCCACGCTCTGGAAGCCCCTGGTTTCCGCAGGCGTGCTTTCAGCGCGGTCGGACTGGACCAATCTCTTTCCAGCCATTTCGTGGCAGTGCAGGTCCATCGCCGCGGTAAGCGACGGACTGTCGAACAGCTTGATGCTTTTCGAGGTGGCGGGCCGGCCCGATTCTTACCGCGGCGGGAAACTTGAGCCAGGCCGGACGATTTCCGGTTCGCGCTGGGCCGACGACGAGTCGCCCTTTTGGGTCCACAACGTCTGCCATGGCCTCCAGGTCATCAATTGTAGCAACAACAACGAAATCTACAGTTTCCATCCCGCAGGCGCTAATTTCCTGTATGGCGACGGGTCGGTGCGATTCCACTCCGAGTCAATCGATCTCGACACCTTCGTCACTCTTTTCACCCGGGCAGCAGGAGACGTCCTAAGGCAATAAGCGCCGTGAAACAGATCAAATAAGTTCGAACGCAGTTGGGAGCAGAAGTTGCAGCCTGGGCACGCGGTAAGGATTTTCGCCTTCAATAAGGGGGGCGGTGTACATCTAAGGGACGGGACAGACTGCCGCCCTAACCACGAAGGCGTGGAGAGGGCATGGTCCGGAATGGGGGTTTAACAGAAATGTTTTTCCAGGCATCCCATTTTGACAACCCGCGGATATATTCTAGAGTTTGATAGAGGTCGGTATTGTAAGCGGTTCTCCCATAGGCCGACCTCGTATGAAGCTTTCTCACCCCCGTGTGCGGGCAGGGGCGTCCGTTCTGGATGGTCCTGCCCGTTTTATTTTTGTTCCAGGCTTCCCCCCTTTCCCGCAGCGTGGGATTCTCATAAAAAGACAATCGCTTGTCGATCGCGACGGCCAAGAGAAGCAAAATACCCAAACTTTTTGTGCTTGAGGTAATTTATGGCAATCCGCTCGGGGGCTGTATCAGGGAGCCAAAACCGAATGTGGGGATCGTCGGGAGACCAGGCGGTGGTCGGGAGCACGTTTTTCCATCTTGCCGCCGCGCACAGCGAGATTTTTGCTGCCCAGCAGGATGACGACTTCGACGACTTCGATGAAGACGATTTCGACGACGATTTCGACGACGATTTCGAGGAGGAATTCGACGAGGACCTCGAAGAGGAATTCGGCGACGAAGTAGAAGAAACAGAGGAAGGCGAGGAAGAGGAAGAGGAGAATCTCGACGAAGAAGAAATCATTGAAGAAGATGTCGATGAGGACGACCTCGACGAAGACGACGAAGACGACGAAAACCTCGACGACGACGAGGAAGAGGACTTCGAGGAAGACGACGCCGATTGACGCGGAGTGAAAGCGCCACCCATGCGAGAACTTGCCTTTCAGATACGAGAAGCGACCGATGCGATTCGCCGTGTCTGGCAGAATCATCCAACCGTGGGGATCATCTTGGGGACTGGCCTAGGCGGGCTGGCGGCCCAGATCCAAACGGAGGCCACCTTCGATTACGAATCGATCCCGCATTTCCCGCGTTCTACGTCCGTGGGGCACACTGGCCAACTCGTCTGCGGCGTGCTCGAGGGCACGACCGTGGTGGCCATGGAGGGACGTTTTCACGCCTACGAAGGCTACTCGTATCGGCAGATCACCTTTCCGGTTCGCGTCATGAAGGCCTTGGGGGCCGAACTGTTGATCGTCTCGAATGCTTGCGGAGGGATGAATCCGCACTACGGGTTGGGCGACATCGTAGTGATCGACGATCACATCAACTTGATGGGGGGCAATCCGCTGATCGGCATCAACGACGACAGCTTGGGTCCACGATTCCCCGACATGTCCGCCCCTTATGATCGCGTGTTGATCCAACGCGCCTTGGAGATCGCGCGGCGAGAGAACTTCGTCGCGCATCGCGGCGTGTATGTGGCCGTCACGGGCCCGAATTTGGAGACTCGGGCCGAGTACCGCTTCTTGCGAAGCATCGGCGCCGACGTGGTGGGCATGTCTACGGTGCCCGAGGTGATCGTGGCTGTCCACGCGGGGATGCGTGTCTTGGGACTGTCGATCGTCACCGATTTGTGCTTTCCCGACGCCTTGGAGCCAGTCAACATTGAAAAGATCATCGCCACGGCCAACGCGGCCGAGCCGAACTTGCGCAAAATCGTCTTGGGTGTGCTGGCCAGGGAACGCGACGACGCACGCCCCTCCCGCGTTTAAGCCGGAGTCGTCGAGCAGCGAACCTCCGAACCTTGCGGTCCCATCCTGGAATCGGGTGGAGCGAACGCATTCCTGGATATTCGAGCAAGGCTGGGGCTCGTCCGGAAGATCACGATCCTGTAAGATCGATTCCAGTTGCGGCGAGATGTGTCTCCGAGGAGAACAGTGATGATGAACAAACCTTGGTTTCCAGCCCTGTTTGCCGCGAGTTTCACCCTCGGACTACTAGGTTTCTGCCCGGCAGCTTCCGCGGCCGAGAACTCGCCGCCACGGAAGCCTAATGTGGTTTTTTTGTTGGCCGATCAGTGGCGGGCCAAGGCCACCGGCTACGAGGGCGACCCGAACGTGCGGACGCCCCACTTGGACCGGCTGGCTCAGCAAGGCGTGAACTTCCGCAACGCGGTTTCCGTTTGTCCCGTTTGCACTCCGTATCGGGCCGCGCTGATGACCGGCCGCTTTCCCACTTCGACCGGCATGTTCCTCAACGATGCCTACCTGCCCGAAAGCGAACTCTGCTTCGCCGAGATTTTCCGTGAGGCGGGCTACGACACGGCGTACATCGGCAAGTGGCACTTGGACGGGCATGGGCGGAGCGCGTTCGTCGCCCCGCAGCGCCGGCAAGGCTGGCAGTTCTGGAAGGCGGCCGAATGCGACCACGACTACCTGCATTCGCACTTTTATGAAGGCGACTCGGATCAGAAGCGATACTGGGAAGGCTACGACGCCTTTGCCCAAACCCGGGCCGCGCAGGCGTATCTTCGGCAACGGGCCGGGAGCAACCGGCCCTTCGTGCTGATGGTCTCCTACGGCATTCCCCATTTCCCGCACCATACCGCCTTGCCGGAATTCAAGGCGCTGTATCCGCCGGAAAAGATTCAGTTGCCTCCAAATGTCCCCGCGGAGCTGCAAGAAAAGGCCCGGCAGGAGGCCCAGGGCTACTACGCCCATTGCACGGCCTTGGATCGGTGTGTGGGCGATCTGATGGCGACGCTCGAGGAAACGAAGCTGGCGGAACAGACGATCCTCGTATTCACGTCCGACCATGGCGAGATGTTGGGTTCGCACGGCGCGCCGCCGACGATGAAACACCTGCCGTGGGACGAATCGGCGCGGGTACCATTTCTGTTGCGCTACCCGGCTGCACACGGTTCCCGGACCCGCGTCGTGCTCACGCCGGTAACCACGCCAGACATCCTGCCTACCTTGTTGGGGCTGGCTGGCCTATCGGTGCCGAAAACGATCGAAGGCGAGGACCTGTCCGGCTTGGTTCGCGGCGAGCCGGAGCCGCCGGATCGGGCGGCCCTGTATATGGCAATTGCCCCCTTTGCTGGTCATGGGTTCAACAAGGAGTATCGCGCTCTTCGCACCAAGCGATACACGTACGTCCGCGGCCTGGAAGGCCCTTGGCTGCTGTTCGACGACTCGCAGGACCCCCATCAGTTGAACAATCTGGTCGCGCGACCAGAGTTCGCGACGCTCCGCGACGAGCTGGACGCCCAATTGCAAGCGGAATTGAAAAGGATCGGCGACGATTTCCGCCCCGCCAAGCACTACGTGGAGCTATGGGGCTTTGAACTCGCCCGGCACGGGAGCATTTCCTTCGCTCCCGGCGCGAAGGTCCAATCACCGCGACGGGCCGTGGACAAGCCACACTGACGTCTCCGCCGAGCGTGCCTGCGGAAGTAACCTTTCACAGGGACTGTCCCTCTTGGGAACACCTTCACTTTGACTCCCTCCGAAGAGTCTGTCCGCCTGTTCGCTGCCATCGGGTGTCAGCGAGCCGCGCACTAAGACCGGCCTGCTTCGCGATCAGGCTTCGTCGCTGCGCAAGCGAGCCAGCACGCTGAAATCCTCCAGGGTCGTCGTGTCGCCGGTCGGCGCCCGCCCCGCGGCAACGTCGCGGAGCAGGCGACGCATGATCTTGCCGCTTCGGGTCTTGGGCAAGGCCGTGGTGAAGCGGATGTCGTCGGGCACGGCCAACGCCCCGATTTCCTTTCGCACGTGGTTTTTGAGTTCCTGTTTCAGTGCCTCGCTAGGCTCCGCGTCGGCGGTCAGGGTGACGAACACGGTGATCGCCTCGCCCTTGATTTCGTGCGGCCGGCCCACGGCGGCGGCCTCGGCCACGGCCGGGTGACTCACCAGGGCGCTTTCGATCTCGATCGTGCTTAGGCGATGCCCAGAGACGTTCAGCACGTCGTCGATCCGGCCCATGATCCAGTAGTAACCGTCTTCGTCACAGCGGGCGTTGTCGCCGCAGAGATACTTTCCGGGCACGGCGCTCCAGTATTGTGCTTGGTATCGCGTGTCGTCGCCCCAGAGGCCGCGAAGCATTCCGGGCCACGGTTTGCTAATCACCAGCCAACCCCCTTTGCCCGGCGGAACCGGCTTGCCGTCCTCGGCCACCACCTCGGGAATGATTCCAGGAAGGGGTTTGGTGCAACTGCCGGGTTTCGTGGGCGTGGCGCCTGGCAGCGGGGAGATCATGATCCCTCCGGTCTCGGTCTGCCACCAGGTGTCGACGATCGGGCAGCGACCGCCGCCGATCTTTTCGTGGTACCACATCCAGGCCTCGGGATTGATCCCTTCCCCGACGGTGCCCAGCAAACGCAAGCTGGACAGATCGTGTTGGGCTACCCAGTGGTCGCCCCATTTGATGAAGGTGCGGATGGCAGTGGGGGCGGTGTACAGGATGTTGATGCGGTGTTTCTCAACCAACTCCCACCAGCGATCCTCGCGTGGGTAGCCGGGGGCGCCTTCGTACATGAAGACCGTGGCCCCGGCCGACAAAGGGCCGTAAACCACGTAGCTGTGGCCGGTGATCCAGCCGATATCCGCCGTACACCAATAAATGTCTTCGTCGCGGAGATCGAAAACCCATTCCGTGGTCTTTTTGGCGTAGAGATTGTAGCCCGCCGTGGTGTGTTTGATCCCCTTCGGCTTGCCCGTCGAACCGCTGGTGTAAAGGATGAAAAGCGGTGTTTCGCTATCCAGCGGCTCGGCGGGGCACTCGGCCGGCGCCGCGTCCATCAGCTCATGCCACCAGAAGTCGCGGCCTTGCACCATTTCCACGTCCAAGCCGACGCGGCGGACGACCACGCATTTTTCGACAGTGGGCGACTTAGCGAGGGCCGCGTCCACGTTGGCTTTCAACGGCAAGGGCGTCCCGCGCCGCCAGCCCGCGTCGGCGGTGATCTGCACCTTGGCCTTCGAGTCGTTGTTGCGATCGGCGATGGCCTCGGCCGCGAAGCCGCCAAAAATCACGCTATGGATCGCGCCAATACGAGCGCAGGCCAGCATGGCGATGGCCAACTCGGGGATCAAGGGCATGTACATCGAAACGACGTCGCCTCGGCCCACCCCGAGTCTTTTGAGCACGTTGGCGAATCGGCACACCGCCTGGTGGACTTCTTCATACGTCATCACCCGAACGTCACCCGGTTCCCCTTCCCAAATGAACGCTGTTTTGTTCCGCCTTGGTGTCTCCAGATGGACGTCCAGGCAGTTGTAGGAGACGTTGGTCTGGCCGCCCACGAACCACTTGGCGAACGGGCAGTCCCACTGGAGCACCTGGTCGAACGGCTTGAACCAGTGCAGTTCGCTCGCCATTTTGGCCCAAAAGGCGGGAAGGTCGGCGGCCGCCTCGTTCCACATTGCCTCATATTGTTCCATGGAGCGGATCCTTGCCCGCGCCGAAAACTCGGGCGGCGGCGTAAAGATCCGATCCTCCCTCATCACGTTATCGATCTGGATTGCTTGCTCAGGGGCCATGCCAGTGGGTCTCTCTGAACTGGAGTCTAGTCTTTGTAGTCAACGCGTTTGACGTGCGGCACAAAGTGGTGAACGCAACGGCACCGCTCAAGTGGTTTCATCCCCTTGGCAGACCCGACCGCGGACCAGGGAAAAGCAGGGGTTTTCTTACCATCCCGTGGCGCTTGGCGAAAATAGCAGGCAAACGCTAGGATAGATCGTCGCGCCCACCATTCAGCCCGCCGGCCGTGGTGCTGCTTGGGTCCAGGCCATTTTATTGCTGGCCTTCACAAATGCCACAAACCAATCGTTATTATTCCAATCGACAATAGAACGTCAATACGCGAAAGAAATAACGGATTCGCGCATTAAATGTATCACTAAATCGGTGCTGTATTTTTGATGTGTTCAGACGCCGAGAGCCGAGAATCGAGTCGTAGGCGGCGTTTGGACAGCGGGTTGAGCCCAACTTTTTTCAAGGCACACCCCCCTATGTTGGTGCGCTTGCACCTAGTTCGGTTGACAGGCCCATCGCGGTTTTTTAGCATAGGCAGTTTACCTTGTTGCCCGAGCGAGGCTTTCTGCAAGCGTGTCGGGCGAGAACGTTTGGATTGGAGCAGGCAGTTATGGCTGTCCCAAAACGCAGGCAGAGCAATGCGAGGACTGGCTCGCGGCGAGCGCACGATGCGAAGAAGCCCAAACAGCTTAGCGCTTGCCGTCACTGTGGCAAGGCCGTGCCATCGCACGTGGTATGCCCCAGTTGCGGCTATTACATGGGTCGCGAGGTGGTGGAACCCGAGAAATAAGGGCTAGCAGGCCTTGAGCAGGATCGCTTTTTTGTTTCCCGGACAAGGGGCTCAAACGGTCGGGATGGGCAAGCGGCTCGCCGAGTCGCTGCCCGCCGCGCGCCGCCTCTACGACCGCGCCTCGGAGGTGCTGGGCTACGATCTTGCCAAGCTCTGTTTCGAGGGGCCCGCCGAAGAACTCGATTCCACGGTGATCAGCCAGCCGGCTTTGTTTGTCACCAGCCTGGCCGCCTTGGAATCGCTGCGTGCGGAATCGCCCGACGTGGTGCTCTCCTGCGAGGCCGCGGCTGGTTTGAGCCTCGGCGAGTACACGGCGATGGTATTTGCCGGGGTGATGGATTTCGAGGATGGACTGCGGGTGGTACAACAGCGCGGGGCCGCGATGCAAGAGGCCTCCGACGCCACCCCCAGCGGCATGGTGAGCATCCTCGGCTTGGAACAAGTTCAGGTGGCGGCCCTTTGCGAAAAGGTCCGACAGGGTGAAGTGCTTCAAGTGGCCAACCTGCTTTGTCCCGGCAACATCGTGATCTCCGGCACGGTGGCGGCTTGCGAGCGGGCGGCCGAGGCGGCGCAGTCGTTCGGGGCCATGAAAGCAGTTCCGCTGGCCGTGGCGGGGGGATTTCACACGGGCCTGATGCGGCCGGCCGATCAACGCCTGGCCGAAGTGCTGGCGGGCGTGCCCATGCACCCGCCGCGGATCCCCGTCGTCTCTAATGTCGATGCCCGGCCCCACGACTCGCCCGAGGAAATCCGCCAGCTCTTGATCCAACAGGTGGTCCAACCGGTGCTCTGGGAGGCCTCGATGCGATACTTGATTGCCGAAGGGTTCGATTTGTTTTATGAAGTCGGGCCAGGACGCGTGCTCCGCGGCCTGCTGAAGCGAATCGACCGCAGGGTCGTGTGCCATAGCGTGGAGGTGTGAAATTTGGCTGGCGACCGTCGTCCTTCCGCTGAAGTTGCTGACTCCTAGAAGAAAGCCGTCTTGACAAACAAACCCTCCGCAGCCCTCGGCAAAATCCTAAGCAGAGGCATCAACATCGAGGTGAGAAACTTATGTCTGACGCCAAGATTCGTCTTACGACCGATCTCTCCGGTCAGGTAGCGTTGGTGACTGGCGCCGCTCGAGGATTGGGCCGGGCTATTGCCGAGAATCTTGCCCGGTGCGGCGCAAAGGTCGCCTGCGTCGACGTCAACGCCGAGCTCTTGGATCAAACCGTGGCAGCCATCGGCGCCGCGGGCGGCACAGCCATGGCCTGGACGTGCGACGTGACGGATTCCGCACGCGTCTCGGCCGTGGTGGACGAAGTGGTTAAAACCTGGGGCGGGCTCGACATCCTCGTCAACAACGCTGGCATCACCAAGGACACGTTGATCCTGCGCATGAAAGACGACCAGTGGGACGCCGTGATCAACATCAATCTCCGAGGAACGTTCCTGTTCACCCGGGCGGCGGCGAGGCCCCTGATGAAGTCGTCGCGCGGTCGGATCATCAACATCGCCAGCGTGGCGGGGATCATGGGCAACCCTGGGCAGTCCAACTACTCGGCTTCCAAGGCGGGAGTGATCGGATTGACAAGAACCGTTGCCAAGGAACTGGCGGGCCGGAACATTACGGTCAACGCGGTGGCGCCAGGCTTCATCGCCACCGATATGACCGCCGTCCTTTCGGATGAGGTCAAGGAGGCGATCAAGAAGCAGGTGCCCTTGGGTAGGATGGGAGACCCCCAGGATATAGCGGATGCTGTCTTGTTTTTGGCCAGTCCGGCGGCCGGGTTTATCACGGGACATGTACTGACGGTCGATGGGGGATTGACCGCGTAGATTTACCCATGAATCCTAACATGCGCAGCTTCGCGCGAGGACGTATAGACAGAATTGGCGGAATCCGCTATATCTTCAGGGCTTGGTAAAATACGCGACCTGATAGCGGGTCCATAGATAGCGTGGTTTTGAGGAGGATGGTCGGAATGGCCACAGTTGCAGAGCGAGTCATTGACATCGTTGCCGAACAGCTCGGCGTTGCCAAGGATCAGATCAACCGCGACACGCACTTTGTGAACGACCTGGGCGCCGATTCTCTCGACAACGTCGAGCTGGTCATGGAACTCGAAGAAGAGTTTGACATCAACATCCCGGACGATGCCGCGGAGAAGATTCAAACCGTTGGGCAGGCGATCGATCATATTGAGCGGGCCGTCAACGAGAAATCAGCGACTTAAGGGATGTGCATGAGTCGTCGCGTTGTCGTCACCGGATTGGGTGTCGTCACTTCGTTATCGTGCAAGGTGGAAGACCTCTGGGTCCGGCTTTGCAAGGGGGAGAGCGGAGTCCGGTTCATCCAGCGTTTCGACTGTTCCCGCTTCCGATCGCGTTTTGGCGGGGAGGTGAGCGACTGGTCGACCGAGGGCTACCTGCCGCCCAAGGAAGCCAAACGCCTGGACCGTTTCACGCAGTTCGCGGTGGTCGGGGCGATCGACGCGGTGCGGGATTCGGGCCTGGATTTTTCCAAGGAAGATCCCTATCGTTGTGGCGTGATCTTCGGTTCCGGCATCGGCGGCTTGGAGGAACTCGAGGAGCAGCACCGCCGCCTTTTGGAAAAGGGACCGGAGCGCGTCTCGGCCTTCACCATTCCCAAATTGATGGCCAACGCCGCCAGCGGCCAGATTTCCATCGAGTTTGGCTTGCGCGGTCCAAACGAGGCCGTGGTGACCGCCTGCGCCAGCGCCAGCAATGCGATCGGCGACGCTTTCCGCATGATCCGCCGCGGAGAGGTGGACGTGGTGATCACGGGCGGGAGCGAAGCGGCGGTGACCCCGCTGGGATTGAGCGGGTTCGGAGCGATGCGGGCCCTCTCGGAACGCAACGACGATCCCACCAAAGCGAGTCGTCCCTTCGACGCCGGCCGCGATGGGTTCGTGCTGAGCGAAGGAGCGGGCGTGCTGGTGCTCGAGGAACTGGAACACGCGAAACGGCGCGGAGCCAAAATCCACGCCGAGTTGCTCGGCTACGGCGCCAGCGCCGACGCTGGCCACATCACCCAGCCCGACAGGGAAGGCGTCGGAGCGGCCAAGGCCATGTGGAATGCGTTACAAGACAGCCAGGTCGATCCCTCCGAAATAGGCTACATCAACGCCCACGGTACGAGCACCCCGTTGGGCGACGTGGCCGAGACCGCTGCCATCAAACGCGTCTTCGGAGACTCGGCTCGCAAAGTGAGCATCTCCAGCACCAAGAGCCAACTAGGGCATCTTTTAGGCGCTAGCGGAGGGGTGGAACTGATCGTGGCGATCCTCGCCCTCCGCGACGGTTTGATTCCTCCCACGATCAACTACGAGACGCCCGATCCGGAATGCGACTTGGATTACACGCCCAACCAGGCCCGCGAACGCAAACTCTCGGTGGCGATGTCCAATAGTTTCGGGTTTGGTGGGCACAACGCCTCGTTGGTGGTCGGGCATTTGCGGAATGGGAAGTGAATCGGAGGATGAGGCCGAATTAGGGGATTGGAACAGCCATTGAAGGGTGATGTCGATTCCCCACCACGCCGTGTCCTTGGTTGAGATGGCCGACGTGAGAACGTTGGCCCTTGCGGCAAAGTGTATTTGAATCACGGGGTTTCTTCCATCTTCGGCAAGGAGGCTGAAGGATGTTGAAACGCTTCTCTCGACTCGCGCTGGCCGTGCTGTTCGCTGCCCGCATGGCCTGGGCCCAGCAGGACGGTCCAGCAGAGGCGGTGCGGCCCGCCCCGAGCACGTTCACGCCTGTCAGCCAGGCGGGCTCTGATTCCAGCCAGCCGCAGGGTTCTGTGAGAAATGCCATGTCCGCGACGGACTCGGCGGCGACCGCCGCGGGCGCTGCTACGGAAGCGTCGCTGCGGCGTCCCATCACGCGGGTATCGACAGGCACGGGTTCGCTCCCCAATGAAGCCGGTCAGCTTTACCGCGAATATGACATCAGTCCTTACACTTCTCGGATTACCACCACGAAGCGACCAGAACAGGCCGTGGTGGACTGGATCTTGCGCGAGACGGGCCACGAGGCGTGGCATGGCGAGCCGCTGGCCATCCTCAGCGCCACGCCCAAAACCCTTCGCGTGTATCACACGCCCCAGGTCCAAGCGGTGGTCGCCGAGATTGTCGATCGCTTCAATTCGACCGACGCGGAGGGCCAGGCCTTCGGGATTCGGGTCATCACCTTGGACAGTCCCGATTGGCGTGTCCGCGTGCAGCGGCTGTTGACTCCGACGCCGATTCGTGCCCAAGGCTGCCAGGCTTGGGTGCTGGAGAAGGAGGCGGCGGCCGCCGTGCTCAATGAATTGCGACGGCGGAGCGATTACCGCGAGCACAGTTCTCCTCAGTTGCTCGTTCAGAATGGCCAACCGGCGGTCGTGTCCGCCATGCGCGGCCGCAACTATGTGCGCGACGTAAAGATCCGGCCCGAGGTCTGGCCGGGCTTCGAGCTGGAAAGCGCGGTGGTGGACGAGGGCTTTTCGCTCGAATTCACGCCGTTGCTGTTGCTGGACGGAAAGACTCTCGAAGCGGCCATCCGTTGCGATGTGGACCAAGTGGAGCGACTGGTCCCGGTCACGTTGAGCGTTCCCACCCCAGCCGCACCCCGGCAATCCACGCGGATCGACGTGCCCCAATTGGCCCATTACCGCTTCCAAGAGCGGTTTCGCTGGCCGAGCGACCGGATTCTGATCCTGGATTTGGGCGTAGTTCCAGCGCCGGTCTCCCGCGACGGTCGATCGCTCGTGCCGGGATTGCCCTTGCCGATCTCCAGCGGCCCTCCGCGCTGCGACTTGTTGCTGGTGGTCGAAAGTCGCGGGAAAGTCGGAACGCCAGCGACGCAAGTGACGCGGGGCGTCGCGCCCGGCGTGGAAGGCCCTCGCGTCCGCTGATGGTCGCCCCAACGGAGGCCGGCGTCTGATCCAAATTGGGAGGTCGCGATGGCGGAAGCTTCCCAAGTTGCGTCCGGTTGAGCTTTCTCAGCCGCGCCGATAAACTGCGGAATCGGGAATCTTCCATGCCACCCTCCCATCCCTCGGACAACAGCCTTCTGGTCAAGGCCGCGCGGCGCGAACCCACGCCGCGTGTGCCGATTTGGCTGATGCGGCAGGCAGGACGCTACTTGCCCGAGTATCGCGCCATCCGTCGAAAAACCGCCTTTCTCGAACTCTGCAAGAACTCCGACCTTTGCGCCGAGTTGATGATCCGGACCGTGGAACGATTGGGAGTGGACGCGGCGATCATCTTCTCGGACCTGTTGCCAATCCTGGAACCGATGGGGCTTCAACTTGAATTCCCCGGCGGCGAGGGACCGATCATTCGCAATCCCCTCCGGTCGCGTGCGGACGTGGATCGCCTCCGCGAGTTGCAAAGCATGGAAGGCCTGGAGTTCGTAATCGAGACTGTGCGGAAGACGCGGGCAGGACTCCCCGACCACTTGCCGGTGATTGGTTTTGCGGGCGCACCGTTCACCCTGGCCTGTTATGCCGTGGAGGGGTCGGCCAGCCGAGAGTACGCTCGGGTCAAGGCGATGATGTATCAAGACCCGATCGCGTGGGAAACCCTGATGGGAAAATTGGCCCGCTCGGTCGCCCTCTATTTGAATGCGCAGATCGCGGCCGGCGCCCAAGTCGTGCAACTGTTCGACAGTTGGGTCGGCTGCCTGGGACCGGAGGATTACCGACGTTTTGTGCTCCCGCACAGTCGGGCCACAATCGCAGCGATCGACAAGCGGGCGCCGGTGATTCATTTCGCCACGGGCAACCCCGCCTTGATCCCGCTCATGAGCGAAGCGGGCGGCTCGGTGATCGGCGTTGACTGGCGGATTCGCTTGGACGACGCTTGGCGCGCGATCGGCTACGACAAGGGCATTCAAGGCAACCTGGATCCCACGGTGCTTTTGGCCCCTTTAGCCGAGATTCAACGGCGAACGCGAGAAATCCTGGAACAATCCGCCGGCCGCCCCGGTCATATCTTCAACCTCGGGCACGGCGTGCTGCCGCAAACGCCTGTGGAAAACGTGCTCGCGCTGATCGAAACCGTTCAAGGATTTCGGGTGGGCTGAGCTGTTGGCGGGCCAACGGTCGGCCTCGCATTCACGTCGCCCCGCCGGGCAGCTAGAATCGATGTCCATGCTTGCCAATTCACCGCAAACCGAGGCGACGCCGAGCCGCTACGTGGTCGGGATCGACCTGGGCACGACCAATTCGGCGATGACTTACGTCGACACGGCCGAGACGCCGTGGCGGGTGCGGACGTTTGCCGTACCGCAGTTAGTGGCGGCGGGCCAGGTCGAGAGTAGGGAAATACTCCCTTCGTGTCTCTACCAGCCCGCCCCCCACGAGTTCTCGCCCGAGGCACTGCGTTTGCCTTGGCGGCCGGCGGATCCCGCCTGGATTGTCGGCCTATTTGCCCGGGATCGTGGGGCGTTGGTGCCGGGACGATTGACGGTCTCGGCCAAGTCGTGGCTTTGCCATTCGGGGGTTGATCGCACAGCCCCGTTGCTACCTTGGCACGGGGCCCCGGACGTGGAAAAGCTGTCGCCGGTGGAGGCCAGCGCTCGCTGCCTGGCTCACCTCCGCGAGGCGTGGGACGCTCAACATCCCGGTGAGCCGCTGGCCGCGCAAGACATCGTCCTTACCCTGCCTGCCTCGTTCGACGAAGTCGCGCGCGAGTTGACCGTCAAGGCAGCAGCCCAGGCAGGGCTGTCCCGCGTCGTGCTCATCGAGGAGCCGCAGGCGGCCTTCTACGCCTGGATCAACGCCCATGCGGGCGACTGGGAACGGCACGTCTCGCCGGGGCAAAAAATCCTCGTTTGCGACATCGGCGGCGGCACCTCCGATTTCACGTTGATCCGCGTGCGGGGCGAGCCTGACGGCCGCGTTCGTTTCCATCGCGTAGCCGTCGGCGAGCATTTGATCCTCGGCGGCGACAACCTCGATTTGGCCTTGGCGCATTTCGTCGAGCGCCGCTTAGGCGGCGAAGGAACGCTCGAGCCGCGCCAATGGGCCGTGCTTGTCCGCACCTGCCAGAAGGTCAAAGAAACCCTGTTAGGCAACGAGGCGCCCGAGCGGGTGACGGTCCATGTAGGGGGAACAGGCTCGCGTCTTCTCGGCGGGGGCACGCAAGTCGAACTCACGCGCGAGGAAGTCCGCGAGCTGCTCCTCGACGGTTTTTTTCCCCGGGTGGGATTGGAGGAAAAGCCCGCCCCGCGGCGCTCGGGGTTTCAGGAGTTCGGCTTGCCGTACGCGCCGGATCCGGCGGTCACGAAATATCTTGCCGCTTTCCTCACCGCCCACCGCCATGTCGCTCTCGAAGAAAGCGACCGCGGAGAACACGACCCAGCGCGGCCCGATTTGGTCCTGTTCAATGGGGGGCTGTTCGAGTCTCAGGCGATCCGGGATCGGGTATTGGAGGTGTTGACGAGCTGGTTCCAACAAGAGCCAAGTGGTTCAGCCTCGCCTTGGCGGCCCGTGGTGCTGGCCAACGACCGGCTCGACCTGGCCGTGGCCCGCGGGGCCGCGTATTACGGCATGGTGCGACGGGGTCAAGGCGTGCGCATTGCCGCGGGACTAGCCCGCACCTATTACATCGGCGTCGAGAACGAGCCGCCGGCGGCCGTGTGCCTGGTGCCTGCCGGCGTGGAGCCGGGCCAGGACGTGGACCTGGCCTCGCGAAGCTTTGATCTCCGCGTGTCCGAACCGGTGGAGTTCCCGCTCTACGTCTCCAGCACGCGGTTGGTGGATCGGCCGGGCGATCTGCTTCCCATCGACCGCGAGCAGATGACGCCGCTGCCGCCCATTCGCACCGTTTTGAAGACCGGCAAAAAGCGAGAGGCCGGCTCGCTGACGGTCCAGTTGCACGCGCGACTCACGGAGATCGGCACGCTGGAGTTGTGGTGTAGCGAACTCGCGGGACGGCGCTCGTGGCGGCTTCAGTTCGACGTTCGCTCAGCCACGCAAACCGACATCGCCGCCCAGGAGTCCCCGGGAGATCGCGAGGGAGTGTTGGACGAAGCCGTGTGGCAGCGTTGCGAGGCGTTGATCGAGGCGACCTTTGGGTCGGCATCGTGCGACAAGCCCGAGGGGCTGGTGAAGCGTCTGGCAGAGGCCGTGGGGCTGGGCCGGGGCGAATGGCCGACCTCGCTTTTGCGACGGATTTGGGAGGCCCTGATCGAGCGCGAGCCGGGCCGTCGTCGAAGCCCGACCCACGAGGCCCGTTGGCTCAATCTGCTTGGTTTCGCGCTCCGGCCGGGCTACGGCCTGGCCTTGGACGATTGGCGCGTGGCCGAGACTTGGCGGTGTTTGCAGGGCAAGCTGATTCACGCCTCGCCCATGTGCCGCGCGGAATGGTGGGTCCTTTGGCGGCGGATTGCGGGCGGATTGACCGCCGGGCAACAGCAAGCCCTCGCCGATCCGCTGCTGGGACCGATTCGGGCCTTGCACCATCAATTGACAACGGGTCGGGGCCGGGGCGGCGATTTCAGCGCCGGTTCGCACGAAACCGCCGAGATTTGGCGGTTCCTCGGCGCGCTGGAGCTGCTCCCCAGCACGACAAAGATCGAATTGGGCGGCATGTTGTTCGACCTCTTGCCCAAACGCAAAGTGGAGGCGACCCGGCCAGCGATTTTCTGGGCCTTGGCGCGGCTCGGGGCCCGGCAGCCGGTCTATGGGCCGTTGAACACCGTGGTGCCCGCTGAAACCGCCGCTGCCTGGCTGAAAAAATTAATCGAGCTCGACGCACAAGATCCCATGGCCCTGTTGGCTGCGATGCAGATCGCGCGCCGCACGGGGGATCGCTACCGCGACGTGCCCGACAAGCTCCGCAACCACGTGCTCGATTGGCTCGCCCGGCACGAGGCCCCTGCCCATTTCCTCCAGCTTGTCCGCGACGTGGGCCAGCTCGACGCCGACGAACAAGGCATGGTCTTCGGCGAATCGCTACCCAAGGGGTTGCGCATTGTCTAGCGGGCAAGAGGGGGCGCGCGATGCCCCAAAAGCATGGGAATCAACGCGCCCTCCCGCCGTGTGCCAAGGCCCCTCCACCCGCCTTCCACGCCCCTGCCCATCGGTAGACAGGCGGTGGGCTTCTGAAATGGTCGCAAAAGGACTCGGCCCGTCACGCCTCATGCCGCGGTTTGAAGATCACAGCGGCGAGCGGCGGGAGGACGACTTCGATCGAGGCGGGCTGGTTGTGGCGCGGCTCCTCAAAGGCCTGCACGCCGGGGAAGTTGCCCAGATTGCTGCCCCCATAATACGTCGAGTCGCTGTTGAACACCTCGTCGTACCAGCAGAGCTTCGGCACGCCTAAACGGTGTTTCATCCGCGGCACGGGCGTGAAGTTGCAACAAATCACGAGGAAATCGTTGGGATCGCGGGACCGCCGCACGTAGGACAGCGTGCTCTCGTCGCAGTTGTGGCAGTCGATCCAGAAGAACCCCTGACCGTCGAAATCGAGCTGGTGCAACGCTTTCTCCCGGACCATCAGCCGGTTCAGGTCGGCCACGCATTTCTGCACGCCGCGGTGCGTATCCCACTGGAGCAAATCCCATTGGAGGCTGCGGTCGAAGTCCCATTCGTTCCACTGCCCGAATTCGCTGCCCATGAACAGCAGCTTCTTGCCCGGGTGCGTCCACATGTAGGAATACAGCAGGCGGAGGTTGGCGAATTTCTGCCAGAGGTCGCCGGGCATCTGGTCCAATAGCGAACCTTTGCCGTGGACCACCTCGTCGTGCGAAAGCGGTAGGACAAAGTTTTCGTGGAAGGCATAGATCAGGCTGAAGGTCAGCTCATCGTGATGATACTTGCGGTGGATGGGGTCGTGGCGCATGTAGCTGCGGGTATCGTTCATCCAGCCCATATTCCACTTGAGGCTGAATCCCAAGCCGCCCAAGTACGTGGGCCGCGAGACGCCAGACCACGCCGTGGACTCTTCGGCGATCGTCAACACGCCGGGGAATTGCAGGTGGCACTGCTCGTTGAGTTCCTTAAGAAAGGCGATCGCCTTGAGGTTCTCGCGTCCGCCGAACTCGTTGGGGATCCACTCGCCATCCCGGCGGCTGTAATCGAGATAAAGCATCGAGGCCACGGCATCGACGCGCAGCCCGTCGATGTGGTACTTGTCGAGCCAGAACAAGGCGTTGGCCACGAGGAAATTGCGGACCTCATGGCGGCCGTAATTGAACACCATCGTGCCCCAATCGCGGTGTTCGCCCTGACGAGGGTCCGCGTGCTCGTAGAGCGCTGTGCCGTCAAACAGGCGCAGTCCATGACCGTCACGCGGGAAGTGCGCCGGGACCCAGTCGAGGATCACGCCGATGTCGTTTTGATGGCAGAGATCGACGAAATACATGAAGTCGTGGGGAGTGCCGTAGCGAGCCGTGACGGCATAGTAGCCCACGGTCTGGTAGCCCCAACTGGCCGACAACGGGTGTTCGCTGATGGGCAACAGCTCGATGTGCGTGTAGCCCATTTCCTTAACGTACTCGACCAACTGGTGGGCGAGTTCCCGATAGCTGAGCCAACGGCTGGGGTCGCCCTCGCGCCGGCGCCAGCTTCCCAAATGGACCTCGTAGAACGAAAGCGGCTGCTCCAGCCAGTTGATGTGCCGACGGCGAATCATCCAGGCGTCGTCGTGCCAACGGTAGCGGTCCAGGTCCACTACCTGCGAAGCCGTGCGTGGAGGGCATTCGGCGGCAAATCCGACGGGATCGGACTTTTCGAATACATGGTCGCCGTGACGCACGCAATACTTGTAGAGAGTTCCTTCGCCCAACCCCGGGACAAACAACTCCCAAAAGCCGCTGGGAATATGCTTGCGCATGGGATGGCGGCGGAGGTCCCAGTTGTTGAAATCGCCGATCACGCTGACGCCATGGGCGTTGGGGGCCCAAACTGCGAAATGCACCCCGTCCACGCCATCGATCGTCCGCAAATGCGCCCCGAGCTTGTCGAACAGGCGCCAATGACGACCTTCGTTCAGTAAGTGGAGGTCGTAATCCGTCAATAAGTGGGGGAAGGAATACGGATCGTGCATGGTGATTTTCTTTCCACCCTCTGCGGTGACGCGAAGCAAATACCGCCTCGCGCCGTTGCCTTCCTCGACGGGGCAAAGGGCCTCGAAAAACCCCGCCGGATGGATGCGGCGCATGGGGCGTGCCACGCTTTCATGGGCGGGATCGACCACCCAAGCCTGACTCGCATCCGGTAGGAACGCCCGAATGGCCAACGCCCGCCGTCCTGAATCGTGGACCTCGTGGGGGCCTAGCAACTCGAACGGGTTTTCATAATGTCCTTCGATGAGCCGTCCAACTTTCTCCAACGGGACCGTGGTCCGCACGCTTTCCTCCTTGATCTACAATTCCCAAACTGCCGAATTGCCAATCGACGCAAAGGACTCATGGCACGCCACCTAACGCGCGGCGTGGTAGCCATCCCGCAATCCAGCTCAGGAAGTATTGTAATCCGCGTCGAACGGAAAACCACTTCACCCTCGGCTCCCTACGCCGCAAGTAGGGATGGCGGTGGATACGACCACTCGGAACGGGTTGCCCAACCCCGTTTCGGTGTGGGGGGTCAATACGGTAAGTTCGACACTCCACCTGATGAAACTGCATGGCCCGATCCACCCTTTGCCATAAATCAAGATCCTTGACGGGAACCATTTCTCCAAATCGCTCCCACCGCCAACCATTGGATCGCCACTGCGCCAGTCCGTGGCGGATGCCTTCTCGCACGTAACTGCATGATGTCATGAGGGTTACTTGCGATGGCGTGTCGAGGGACTCCAGCCCTCGAACCACGCTCAATAGCTCCAACCGATCGGGGCCGACCGCAGGCTCCACGTGCTCGGCAACCAGCCGGGTCGAGCCGTCTGCGTCACGTAGCACGAAACGCCACCGACCGTGGTTTGCCTCGGTCTTGCATTCGGAATACAGGAAGACCTTATTGGCTGCTCGATTCATGCTCGTCATCATCCCGGCGTCTTTCATTCGCCTCATCCCAAAGTTGGGGTTGGAACGAAGGCCATTTAATGCTGGAGGTCCGCCCGAATTCAATCGGATTCCCAGTTTGGAAAGAGGCTGTATTCATTTATCGGTACTCTTTGCGCAGAATAGCCAGAGCACCCAACCACTCATTTCCAAATCTGTTTCCCCACAGGTCGGGCAATGACAACAATATCGATGACAAGGAGTTCATTCGATGACCGCGAGGCATAAAACCCTTGAACGTCGTGAAATCCGCTTTCGCGGCCGCGTGCAAGGCGTTGGCTTTCGGTACACGACGCAACACGTAGCCAAGGACTTCGACGTGACTGGCTTCGTCCAGAATTTACCCGACGGAAGGGTACTTTTAGTTGCAGAGGGGGATTCGCGAGAGATTGACCGATTCGTCCTGGCGATCCTGCAACGTTTGGGGCACTACGTCATGGATTACGAAACTAAAGTGTTGCCACCCACCAATGAATTTAGGGGTTTCGGGATACTATGCTGATGGGGTATCAATCTTTAACTAAGGGGCTCTGACTTTTGTTTGAAAGTTCAGAATTAGCGGGGTCGCGTGAAGTCGAATCGTGACTCACCAGGGGTTTTGCACTGGGAACCTTGGAGTTTGGTTTTCCCGGGATATTCCAGCGAACCGTTGGACCTCCCGCGACGTAGGGTCTGAAGACCACGACGTGCGTTTTGACTGTTGTGGCCGAGGGGTTGAGTAGCTTGTAGCGCGTTTTAGGGACACCGGAGATCCCGCATCCATGCTTTCTGGTGATGGCCTTCCGTTTGTTTTTGGGGCGTTACGTACTTGGGTTACCCCCCTTTGGATTGTTGGGGTGGGCGCTTTAGTGGCTGTGGTCGTTCTGTACGCCCTAGGTTTTATTGTTCGTTTGCTGTCGCCAAAGATCGCCGCCATTGCAAGGGTCACAGCCAAGGAAGGAATGTCCCAGCCGCTGTTTTTTGTGCTACTGGCTGTCGGTATTTTTGCACTGATCATTTTCCCCTTTGTGTCGTACAACACCTTCGGCGAAGACGTGAAGATGTTGAAGGCTGAAGGGTTGACGTTGATTAAGGTCCTAGCGGTTGTGCTTGCTTTGTGGACCGCGAGTGTCTCGATCGCCGACGAGATCGAAGGCCGCACCGCGTTGACTTTGCTTTCCAAGCCAGTGGGCCGAGTGCAATTGCTCATAGGCAAGTTTTTGGGGATCTTGATCCCCGTCGCCGTGGTCTTCCTTGTTCTGGGGGTCATCTTTCTTGCCAGCGTCTCGTACAAAGTGGTTTACGATGCTCGGGAGACCGCCAATCCCGAGCCGAGCTCCGCGGAATGCTTCAAGGAAATGGTGCAAGTGGCTCCGGGGCTGGGTTTGGCGTTCATGGAAGCCGTGGTCTTGGCGTCGATAAGCGTCGCCATTTCGACACGATTGCCCATGCTTCCCAACCTGGTCATCTGCTCGGCTGTCTATGTGCTGGGCCATCTGATTCCGACGTTGGTGGCCTCGCTGTCGGGCCAGTTTCCCTTGGTGGTTTTCGTCGGCCGGCTGCTGGCGGCGGTGCTGCCGGGATTGGAACACTTCAACATGGAGACGGGAATTTCGACGGGCCAGTTGGTGCCGTTGGCCTATTTGGCTGCGGCCGGCCTTTATTGCGTGCTTTACAGTCTCGCCGCGCTGTTGGTGGCCCTCCTCTTGTTTGAAGAACGCGATCTGGCGTAAGGCACATTGCGGGGACCGCGCCCTGCCCAACGATTTTTCCAGCGGAACTCAAGTCCCGGTCGCATCAACGCTCAGCACATCGCCCCCCAGGCCATGCTTCCGCCGGAGAACGGCGCCGTCGCTGTTGTGCTTGGGCTGGTCGTAGTTGACGTTGCGGAAGCCATGCCTTATAGTTGAGCCGCCTCGCCAAAGTATTGGACGCGGGTGCGGGGAGGTATCTTGGCTCCTACTCCGGGCGAGGTCGGCTTCGGTTCCGGCCTCGTCCGTTGCTGATAGGTTTTCTGAGAAACTGCCAGACGCCCCTAATTTTGAACGAGATTCCATCATGAGCAGTGGCGAAGATACCGGAAGCGGTTTGGCGGTGGTGCGCGGCCGAAATTATCCCTCCATTCGACAATTCACGGTGTTTCTCGAGAACCGGGTGGGCCAACTTCTGGAAGTCGTGCGGCGGTTCGAAGGCACCACCGTCAAGATCGTCGCCCTCTCGATTACCGACGCCGCCGAGTGCGCCTTCGTCCGTTTCCTCCTGAGTCATCCTGAGGAAGGGCGCGAGGTATTGGAAAGGGCTGGCTTGGCGATCATTGAGAGCGACCTGATCGGCGTCGAACTGCCAGAAGTCGCACAGCCGCTCTTGCAGATTTGCACCGCCTTGCTGCAAGCCGAAGTCAATATCGTTCAGGCGTATCCTTTGTTGGTCCGTCCGCGCGGTCGGCCAGCCGTAGCGCTCATGGTGGATAACATCGACATCGGCTTGGAGACCCTGGCCGCAAAAGGGTTTGCCATGATCACCGAGGCAGACCTCAGGTCGGACGATTGACCTTGTCATGCCGGCAGGGCTTTCCATTTCCTGCCCGTTCCCGCGGAATTGGGCTCAGGGCTCCAGTTGTCGCACTCCGCGGGCGATGACCAGATGAATCGATTCCCAAGGCAGGGCAGTCAGAGTCAGCGTGCCGTTGGGTTCGCGCACGGCAAATACGGCGTGGCTGGCCGAGCACAGGGAATGTAGCCATTCATCGGGCGTGAGGCGATGGCCCTCGCCGTACCGGATTTCCACCGTGGCCCCTTGCGCCTTGAGATACCACAGTCGGTTGATCAGTTGGGCAGTGGGATGTTGGGTCCGTTGCCGAGTTTCCGCAATGTGCGATGCGGGCGGGGCAGTAGAGACCATTTCCACGTGCGAGCCGCTCGCGGAGACAAGCGCTTCGGGCGAAGCAATCTCCATCGACGCAGAATCTTGGACCGAAGCGGCGTCGGTGGGCTCGGATTCAGCGGCGTCGGCATAACTGGGGATGCGAAACCGGGAGCCGCAGGCGGGACATTGGCCGGGCCGTCCTTGCAAGGAGGCTGGGCCGTGCAGGAGGTGATCGTTCGGACAGAGAAACTCGATTTCGCCAGGGCCGGTCGCATGCCCTAAGGCGACTCCCGACGCTGCCGCTTGGCGCGACGACTTGCTGTCTGTCACAGCCGAGGAGCCGCTCCCCTCTTCTGTTCGCTCGGCCAATAGGGTTGCGGAAGCGGCGAGTTCCTCGACAGTGGGGATGCGGAATTTCACGCCACAGCGGGGGCACTTCGCCGCCTGTCCTGCCCGGTTTTCCGAGCAGTGAACCTTATGTCCATTCGGACAAAGGAATTGGAGCACCATGGAATTGTCTCGCCGCTGAAAACCCCTCTCTGGGTGAGAAAAAGACCACCGCTCATCGTAACCTACGCGCCCGAGGGCTGCAATTGCCGCGACGCTCAAGTGGAAGCTTGACACGCCCTTGAACTATGGCACACTTTACACCGGCTGGCAACGCGATGCGGACTGAAACGTTCGGACCCTGGGCGCGAGCCGGCCCCGCCGGCCACACCGAACCGGCCCGAAGGATTTGTTCTCCGTCGCAGTTTCAGTTCCCTCATCCCCGCGAGGCGCCGTTGCTATGTCGATTTTCGTGGTCTGCCCCGGTTGCCGCAAGCGATTTGAAGTCAGTGAGCAGTTTGCGGGCAAGACGGGGCCGTGCCCGAACTGCAAGACGACGATCAAGATTCCGAAGCTGGAGGAACAAGTCGTCATTCACGGGCCGTCGGAGGCCCCGCCGGGCAAGACTCGAACCGGCCGCCCTCACCCCAAGCCCGTGGCTCGAAAGGACGCCGCTTTTCATCCCGGAATCGCCGCAGCAATCGCGGCGGCTGCTCTCGGAGTGGCCATTGCGACCTTTTTGGCGCGGCCGATTTTAAGCCAACCCACGTGGACTGCCTGGCTCCTTCGCGCGTTGGGCCTGTTGCTGGTGTCGCCGCCGCTGGTGATTGGCGGCTATTCCTTCCTGCGGAACGACGAGTTGGAGCCGTATCGGGGGCGCGAGCTGTACCTCCGCGCAGGTATTCTCGCCGCGGTTTACGCCCTGCTTTGGGCAGCCTTCGGCTGGGTGGAGAACACCGTGTTGACGGCCGATCCCGAGTATCTTTTCCAGTGGATCCTCGTCGCCCCGCCGTTTTTCATTGTCGGCGCCCTAGGGGCCTTGGCCTGTCTAGACATGGATTTCGGGGCGGGGTTCTTTCTTTACACCTTCTATTTCGTTTCCACCGCGATCTTGCGTTGGGCGGCTGGTTTAGACTGGATCTGGAACGCGGGAGTGCCGCTCGACTGAGGCTCACACGTCGCACAAGGCCACGGCCTCGCGGAGACTTTCCAGGGGATCGCGGGTGGGAATGAATTCGTGGGCCACGTAGCCCTCGAAGCGGGTCTCGGCAATGGCCTTGAAAATCGGCGGGTAGTTGATTTCCTGGGTGGCGTCGATCTCGTTCCTGCCCGGCACCCCCGCCGTGTGATAGTGCCCGATGTACTCTTGGAACTGCCGGATGCGGGTGATGATGTCTCCCTGCATGATTTGCACATGGTAGATGTCGAACAGGATTTTCATCCGCGGCGAGCCGATCCGGCGGCAGACTTCGACTGCCCATTCCACCCTGTCGGCCATGTAGTCCGGGTGGCCCTTCATTTCCACATCCACGCGGCTATTGAGGACTTCGAGGCAGAGGTTTACCTTGTGCTGCTCCGCGTACCCGATCACCCGCTTCAACCCGGCCACCGTGTTCTCCAGCCCGACGTCGTCCGGCATCCCTTTGCGGAATCCCGAGAAGGTGATCACGTTGGGAAAGCCGGCCGCGGCCGTGGCGTCGATCGCTTGCTTGACCTTTTCCTCGCACATCGCGTAGTTCTCTTTGCGATTCCAACCTTCGACGAAGCCGTGGCTGGATGTCAACGCGCAGATCAGCCCGTGTTGTTTCAGGATTGGCCACTGGTTAGGTGGCACCAACTCGATGGAGCGAATGCCCATGGCGGCCACGTGACGCGCAAAGGACTCTAAATCGAAGCGATTGAAGCACCAATAGCAGACCGACTGTTTAAGACGGCCCTTCGTCGCGGCCGGTCGGTCTGGCGACGCCGCTCGGACTGCACCGGGGGAACCTCGAAACAGCCCCGCCGCGGCCATGCCCGCCGCAACGCCAAGCCATTGTCGGCGATTCGTACCGAAGCGCGGAACATCGAAACTCCAGCCCATGATCCTTCTCCCCTGTGAATTGCAAAAAAAACGCGGCAGTCGAAATTGCAGGGCGGCTACCCAGCACGCTCTGCCGCCGAAACATAACCGAGTCGAGCAATAGCGTCAGCCGCCAGCAAATCTAGCCCAAGGCACGTTCGGCAATCAAGTGGTCGCGGACAATTCGCCCGCCGATGAGATGTTCCTGGATGATGCGTTCGAGCACGGGCGGGTCGCAGCGGGCATACCACGCGCCCTCGGGATAGACCACGGCGATCGGCCCCTCCGCACAGATTCTCAGACAATTCGCCTTGGTGCGGTACACGCCCCCGGCACCCGAAAGCCCAAGCTCGTCCAGCCGGCTTTTCAAGTAGTTCCACGCTTCTAGGGAACGTTCTTTATTCGAGCACTTGGGCACGCTTTGATCGCAACATAGGAAGATGTGCCGGCGAAGGCCAGGAATCCCAAGACGCTCGGCTTCCTCTCGAAGGACAGGCAATACAGCATCCAGTTCGCTCATAGTTGTGCTTCTCCAGAGAGCTTCCTCGATGGGCTGACAATGCGCGACACGCCTTGGCTCCCAATTCGCTTCCTCCCCGCTCCCGCGCCGAAGGAGAAGGCTCGGGCGTGAGAAGGATCGAAGCGTTAACCCTTTTTCCGTTATCTCTGTTCGCCTCGCGCCCGATCCTACGCGAAACTGTCGGGATCCCCGTGATCTACGATACTATCCTATTTCTCAAGGTGCCCGAGAGTTACAGAGGGGGCCAGACGGGAGTGGCGACTAAGCTGCATTGCATAGCGACCCAAAACCTTTTGGGGGAAACAACCCCCACCACAAACATTTGCGATCGGCGGAGATCGCCTTTGGTGTAGATTTTAAGCGGGGCTTGGTTTCGGGCAACAGCGGGCCGTCACGCATGGTCGACCCGGGCTTTGGACTCCCGGTCACTATGATCGCTACAAGCCGCAAAAATGTTAGCAGAGGCAACCATTCTGGGGGGTTGTCCCCGAGGCCCCGCCATTTAACAATCATGAGGTGTCGACATTGTGCCCCGGATCGTTTTGCCATGCCTGCTGCTCCTGAATCGGTTGCTTTAGCCTTCGAGGAGCTCCGCCCTGGCGATCGAATCGTCGTCGAGCATGTCGTCACGGTCGGCCCCAGGAGATGGACCACGCGCACCAGCGGCAAGGTGATTCGGACGGAGCGCCGTCGTCACGGACTTCACTTTCGCCGCAACTCAGATGACAAGGTTTTCAGCGACGTGATCATCCTGGAGTTGCCGGACGGGGAACTGACTACCGTGACGATGGACGAATTCACGACCGTGCGCCCGGAATGAGCGGAGCCCCATTGTTGCCTGCTCGAGGCGTATTTTTCCCGCTTCGAGGTTGGCCGCGGCCCGGAAGCACAGCTTCTGGGTGAGGGTGGCCATTTTGATTTCTCTTTTCGATGTCCGAGTTGGAAAACGCCCCAACCGCCGAGCGCCTGTTTACCTCCCATCCGCGGAGCTTTGAAGGCAACCGGTACGTGTATCCTGTGATCAGCCGCCGTGCGGGCGGGGTCTCGCTCGGCGTCAATTTGAATCTTGATCGAGTCTGCAATTTCGACTGCATCTATTGCCAGGTGGATCGCAGCCTGCCCGGCCAGAAACAGGCAGTGGACCTCCAGCGGCTCGAGTCGGAGCTGGACGCCGCGGTCGCATTGGCAATCTCCGGTCGGCTGTTTGAACATCCCCCGTTCTCCGGGACGCCCAAGCATCTTCGCCGCCTGAACGACATTGCCCTCAGCGGCGATGGCGAGCCGACGACCTATCGCCAATTTGACCAAGTCGTCGGAGTATGCGCCAACGTCCGCCGTCGCCATCGCTTGGATGAGGTGAAACTGGTGCTGATTACCAATGCAAGCATGTTTCACCGTGAACGGGTTCAGCGAGGGCTGGCGATCCTCGACCAGAACAACGGCGAGATTTGGGCCAAGCTGGACGCCGGCACCGCGGCCTACTACCGAACGGTGGCCCGAACTGCCGTCGCCTTCAAACGAATCCTGGAGAATCTCCGCGACGCCGCCCGTGTCCGCCCCCTGGTGATCCAATCGCTTTTCATGCGGATCCATGGGGAGCCGCCTCCGAATTCGGAGCAGCAAGCCTATTGCGCTCGTCTCGAAGAGATTTTGCACGCGGGGGGGCGGATCAAACTTGTCCAAATCCACACGATCGCGCGGCCGCCGGCTGAGAATTGGGTCTCACCGCTGGGCGACGAGGAATTGCAAAAATTGGCGGAGCTAGTTCGCGTCCGCACTGGCCTGAACGTGGCCGTGTACCCGCGCCACTGACCCGAACGAACGGCGACGTTGAGAGCCTGTCACTAGCACACAGCCGCTTGTCGATGCCGGACCAGGATGGTACTTTCACATTTGGACACCGGCCCTAGGCCGCCGAGTCGACTCTCCGCCACGGCCGAACCGCGAAGTAAGTCGTTCATACCCTCGTCAGGCGATTGGACCCAGCATGTCGGCGATTGACACCCTATTTGCACAGCTCCACCGAGCCGGGCGCAAGGCGTTTATGCCGTTCGTCACGGCAGGCGATCCGGATCTGGACTTCACCGCGGCCGTGCTTCGGGAGCTGGTTTGTCGGGGAAGCAACCTCTGCGAGCTGGGGATCCCCTACAGCGACCCCGTGGCGGACGGCCCGGTCATTCAGGCATCCTACACCCGCGCTTTGGCCCGTCGCATTTCGTTGAACGGGATTTTTGAGATGCTGCGTCGAGTGACGCCGGATTTGCCCGCTCCTATCGTCACCATGGTCAGCTACTCGATCGTTTACCGGCGGGGCGTGGAACGTTACGTTGTGGAAGCCAAGAAGGCCGGTGTGGCCGGTTTGATCGTGCCCGACTTGCCAGCCGAGGAGGCAGCCGAGTTGGCTTCGGCATGCAGCCGGGAGGACCTGAGCCTGATTCAGCTCATCACGCCCACAACGCCCCGCGATCGTGCCCTCCGCATCGCCGCGAGGACCACGGGCTTCATCTATTACGTCTCGGTCACGGGCATCACCGGCGAGCGTACGGAGTTGCCCGCCGACGTGGTCGAAAACGTCGCTTGGTTGAAAGGCCAAACCTCGTTGCCAATCTGCATCGGTTTTGGCATCAGTAAGCCGGAACACGTGCGGCTTCTCGCTCCTGTGGCCGACGGCTTGATTGTCGGCTCGGCCATAGTCCGCCGCATTGCCGAGGCGGGAACTCGGCCGCGCGAGCAGGTACTTTCCGAAATTGGGCGATTTGCCGAAACTCTTATCACCGCTTTAGGAAATCCCATTCATTGAGGGATTTTGAATTGACCTATTCGTGGGCGAGCGGCCATCCGAACTCACAATTGAATATCGCAAGTAATTGTTTTTCAATGAATTAAGTGGTCCGAAGCGGGCCTCCGAGCAACCAAATTCCTAAAAACTCAGGACGCCGCGCAACTGGATCAATCTTGGAATAATAGGCAAATTAAGCATTTTATTTAACCCTGATCAAAATCTAATTGCCTCCGTTGTAAGCGTAGTCGATCATAGGAACAGAGCCCCCAGTTTTTCCAGTCGATTTGGGCTGGGAGGGCGATCTCGCTCGACCGAGCAAGTTCTCCGGGCCACGACCGCTTACCAGCATCGCGGCCTTGAGCGAAGCCTTAAGGCGTTAGTCGATGGCTTGTTCGCCGGGGGCTTTTCTACAACGGCTAGTTTTTCGCAATTGGCACGAGTTGGGAGGGAATGATGCTCGCCAGCAAGATGACCCAAAGATTGGCTCATTGGATTGCGGCGTTGCGCGGTCCGCACTCGCGCTCGAGGTACTCCGAGGGTCGCCGATGCCGAACGGCCTCGCGCCCGCTTCGCGTCGAGGGTCTGGAGCATCGGACCCTCCTCTCGGTGTCGGGGATCGGTAATGAGGTGTTCAAGGCGATTCCCTTCACCGCCTCGGGAAAGACGCAGTCCACGTTTACCTCCGGCGGATACTTGATCACGCTGGATGGCACCACCACGTTCACCAACGGCCTGATCGTGTACGACAGCCCCACCCATGGCGTCATCGCCGAGAACGGCGCTACGATGTCCGGCAGCGGAAAACTCACCGCCAAGGGAAAAGGCACCGGCAATTATTCGATCCAGGGATTCGCCCACGAAATCGTCGACAACAACGGCACGCTGACCGGAAGCGTCCAGGTGACTAACACGACCACGGTCCCGAACGTCGGGCTGAATTTCAACGGAACCTACGACCTGGTCAACGCCACGTTCGACACCCGAACGTTTGGACTCCGGATGGATCTCACCAAAGCGGACGGTTCCACGCTGAAGTTCAACGGAAAACTCAATCCCACAGGCAGCGCCTTCAACGTGGTCGTCTCACCGCAGTGGAGGACTGACGGGAACATCGACGTGGGGGTGCAAGTGCCGGGCAAGCCGAAAAACACGGCCACCGCCGACCGGTCGATTCCCGTGACCAACGTGCAGTTGTTCTGGGCCAAGGGAACTGAATTGAAAAACAAGCTTGGGTCGGCCCTGCCCGATCGAATCCCCATCTACTGGAATCAGGCTTCCGGGCAGTACGTGATCTCCGACCTCCCCTCGGCTCCGACGGGCGCGACCCATTTATTGTTTGTGACCCAGTTCGACAAAAATACCAGAGTCGTGCCCCTGTCCTTGCCGAGCGTGTCAGTGGCCGCAACCAGTGTGGTCGAGGGCGACGGCGGCCAAGCGCAGGACATGAATCATGCCGAATTTGTCGTCGCGCTTACGCGTCCCATGGCCAAGAATGTGACCGTGCAATACACCACCGTGGCGGGCACAGGAGCCAATGCGGCCAAACCGGGAGTCGATTTCGTAGCGACCAGCGGCTCCCTCGTCATCCCCGCGGGCCAGACTCAGGGCACGATCTCGGTTCCCATCATCGGCAACACGAAGTTCGAGCCCAATAAGAGCTTCTCGCTCAAGCTGACGCAGGCTCAGAATGCCGTGGTCAACGCGAAGCTGGGACAGGCTGCGGCCACGATCCTCAACGATGACCCCCGGCCCACGATCTCGATCACCGACGTAAGCGCCGCCGAAGGCAACAGCGGCAACAAGCAGTTCGTGTTCCAGGTAACGCTGTCCAATGCCAGCTATCAGCAGGTGCAGGTGAAGTACAAAACCGATCCTGGCACGGCCTCGGCCGGCGTCGACTACGTGTCCAAGTCCCTCGCCACGCTCTCCTTTGCGCCGGGCCAGACCGTGCAAACGATCGTGGTACTGGTCAAAGGCGATACGACCGTCGAAGGGGACGAGACGTTCTTCGTCAACCTCTCGGCCCCCTCGAATGCGACGATCGCCAAGGGGCAAGGAGTCGGCACGATCCTCAACGATGATGGAGCGGCCCTTCAATCGGCGTTGGCCCGGAACGCGGCCATCGCCCAATTCGCTGGTCGTGCGGAGCTGGTTTCTCCGCTCGAACTCCAAGACTCGAAAAAGGACGAGCAGGAGGCTACCGATTCCGTCTGGGCCGTGTCGTAGCACTTGCGGTCGAAGTGCGTCTCTCCCGCGCCTCGGGAAATTCGCCTCTGCCGTGCCTTGGGGAAAAAGGGCAACGGCCCCGACGGACTGGCGGACCCCCGAAAAACACGCCGGGGTGTTGCGTGATGCCTCGCCGGTCTTCGCTTCGCTGAAGCCAACGACAAGAGAGGGCTTGAAGTCCTGGGGGACCGGCATGCCCTCTCGCCCGAGGCGCCGTGGGACAATGATCGGGGCGGCGCCGGCGCGACTCGTGGTATTTCCTCCGTTCCCTATGCCTGGCGAGGCAGCGTCGCGAGAAAGTAGAAGGCGTTGATCACCAAGGCGTTGCAGATTTCTTCGCTTCGGATCAGTTCAGGGATGTCCGCCAACGGGCGAGGGACAATCTCGATGTGTTCGAAAGGGTCCCAATGCGGGTCGCCCGCCTTACGGCACCCTTCGGCGAGGTAGCAGTACTGGTAATTATCTTGGATGGCGGGGTTGGGGCGGACCCTCCCCAACAATCGCACCCGTTCCGCCGTGTAGCCGGTTTCCTCGCGAAGTTCGCGGATGGCGGCGCTGTCGGGCGGTTCCCCATGGTCGATGATCCCACCGGGGATCTCCAAACTCACCGATCGGATGCCATGGCGGTACTGTCGGATCAGCACCACCTGGCCGTCGTCAGTGAGCGGAATGACGTTCACCCAATCCGGCGACTGAATAACCACGAAGTCCCGCTCCCGGCCGCTCGGTTCAAAACGATAGACGTCGTCGCGAATCCGAAAAATGCGGTGGTCAGAGACCTCACGGCTGTTCAACAACGTCCAAGCCTTTTCGATCACGTGACTTTTCCCCCCAGCTTCCGTGTGCGTGCATCCGCGTTCCGAACTGAACCGCTTTTTCGGCCATCCGAAAATCAGGTCGCGTGGATTCCGTGCAGCCCCGGGCTGCCGCGCAAAGATGCCGCTCGCTGCGGCTTTGCCAAGCGGCATTCGCGTTGTCCTGTTCGCCATCCTCGCCAGCAGGACACAATCGTGTCCACTAGAGGATCGCACGCGTTGAAGGCATCAGTGCTAAAAGGCGGCTCTCCCGCGACGAATTCAAAAAGATGCGATGTGATGGAAACGTCCAAGTATTCTCGGCCACTAGCGCCATCTTGCAATACTTGGCCACGCAGAATGCGCTTATGAACCACGAACTCATTGACAGAAAGCGGAAAGTTTGGAATACTGCGACAGTTTCCGCGCCCGGCAGGGGGGGGTTGGATAATCCCCGCCGCGGGCGTGGTCCGGTGTGAAGTAGTGCAGGTTCGACGTGCCGACGCCAGCCGGGCCCAACGGACGGTTTGTGCATTTCCCGCGGCACGACGAACGGGACCATGCGGATCGGAATCTCGCCATGCCTCAAGAGACGACCACCAGTGCGATGGAGAAACGGTACGCCGAGCGTCTGAAACGCTATGTGACGGCGATGCGGAACGAAAAGCCGGACATGGTGCCGATTCGGCCGTTCGTGGCCGAGTTCACCGCCAAGTACGCCGGTTACACCAGCCAGGAGGTCAGCTACGACTACGAGAAGGCCTTTGCGGCCGCGCGGAAGTGTGCGGCGGATTTCGATTGGGACGCCGTCGTCGGCAACATGGTCTACGGTTGGATGGCCCTGGTGAAGGCGATTGGACTGAAGTACTACGCGGTGCCCGGGATCGAAATTCCGCCCGATGCCGCCTTCCAATACCTCGAACCGCCGGAAGATCAGGCGTGGATGCGGGAGGACGAGTATGACTTGTTGATCGAAGATCCGACCGGCTATTTGTTCAACGTGTGGTTGCCACGGGTCTCGGCCGACGTGGTGGCCCCGGGCCAACCAAATACCTTTCGCAACAACATGTCGTTTCTCAAGGGCGGAATGGCCATGCTCGGCTATTTCATGGGTTTCGGCCGCCAGGCGGAATTGTTGCGGAAGGAGTCGGGGACCGTCTCGGCGATATCCGGAATCCTCAAGGCGCCCTTCGACATCATTGCTGATAAGCTCCGCGGCTATAAGGGCCTTTGCATGGACATGTATCGCCAGCCGAAAAAGGTGTTGGCGGCCTGCGAAGCGCTGATGCCGCACCTGACGCACGTGGCCCTCTCGGGCGCGGATCCCACGAAAAATGTCCCCATCGGCCTGTGGATGCACCGCGGCTGCGTGCCCTTCCTCTCGCCGCCGCAGTTCGAAAGGTTCTATTGGCCGACCTTGAAGCAAATCATCGAGACGATCTGGTCCAAGGGGCACCAGATCCTGTTTTACGCCGAGGGCGAATGGAACCCCAACCTCAAGTACATTGCCCAATTGCCGGACCTGAGCATTATTTACCACGTGGATCGGGGCGACATTTTCGAGGTCCACAAGACCGTAGGGCACAAGTTCTGCATCAGCGGCGGGATCCCCAACGATTTGCTGGCCTTCGGCACGCCCGAAGACGTCCGCGCCTATTGCAAAAAAGTGATCGACGGTGTCGCCCGCGATGGCGGCTATATCATGGACGCTAGCGCCATCATGCAAGACGATACCAAAGTGGAGAACCTTCGCGCCATGACAGAGGCAACGCGAGAATACGGGGTGTATTGAGGGAGGGAGAGAGAGAAGATAATGATGGAAGACGGAGTTGGGTAAGCTTAGAAAGTGGGCGTTGCGTAGCGGCGAAACGTTCAACGCTTAGCGCAGCGCTGCCAAGGAATTCGAACAGTCGAGAGTTGCCTCTTGCCTCCCTTCCCTTATCCAACATTCCCCTTCGTAGCCAAGGAGACCGACCGCGATGGCTGAGGAAAAAAGCGAAGTGAAACGTCCGCCGGGAACTTGCATCCCTTGGGAAGAGAAGAAGCAGGAATTTCCGCCGATCCAAGGCGATGAGGAACTGGTGAAGCGTCAATGGGAAGAAATCGACGCGTTGGGATACACCTACATTTGGCAAATCCTTCTGTCGTTTTGACTCACGAGGGACGGAGTAAGGTCGATAGACGTGCCAACCGGCGAGCAATGGTCTTTCCGCGTTTTGTCCTCTCGGGCGAAACTGGTTCGACCCGCTTCGGCCCCTAGGCCTACAGGAAGACGCACCCATGACACAAGAAAGCACCTTGGCCTCGGCCATTGCCGACTGCCAGGAGGAACAAGCTCTGACACTCATCCGCGAGCAACTGGCGGCCGGTGTGTCGGCCAACGAGATCCTCGCGGAGTGCAATCGGGGAATGATCGAGTTGGGCAACCGCTTCAGCCGCGAGGAATGCTTCCTGCCCGACCTCATGTTCGGCGGAATGATCATGAAAAACGTGATGGCCCTGTTGGCGCCGCATTTGACGTCTCAGACGGCGGGAGCGGCTCGGGCCAGGGCGGTCATGGGCACCGTGCTCCACGATGTCCATGACATCGGCAAGGACATCGTGGTGATGATGCTCCGCGGCGCTGGCTTCGACGTCGTCGACCTCGGCGTGGACGTGCCACCGGAAAAATTCGTCGAGGCGATCCGCCAGCACAAACCCGCGGTGGTGGGCATGAGCCTGCTGTTGACGACCTGCTACAAGTCGGTCTCCAACACGGTGCAAGCGATCCGCGACGCGGGCCTCCGCGATTCCATCGCGATCATGGTCGGCGGCGCCGCGGCCAGCGATTTATTGGCCGAAAGCACCGGCTGCGACTTTTACGGCAAAACGGCGGTCGATGGACTTCAGTTCGCCTGCCGCGCAGCCGGCATCCACTGAGATGCGGACGGCGTTTCAGGGAGGAGGAATTGCCGTGGTACGAGGACGGTACCTTATCCTGGCATTCGCGCTGTGTTTCGCGTCTTCCGCGGGTGGTCTGGCCGACGCGGATTGGCCCAGGCGACTCTTCAAAACCACGACCTACGACTTCGGCACCGTGGCCCGAGGCGCCGTGGCCGAGTACCGCTTCGAGATGGAAAACCCGTATGTCGAGGACGTGCATATCGAGCGGGTCGAGAGTTCCTGCGGCTGCGCCCAAGTCCACGTGACCAAGCGGCTCTTGAAGACTTACGACACCGGCGCCATCGTCGTCACTCTCGATACCCAGCGATTCTACGGCCAAAAGGAATCGACGCTCCGAGTCGTCTTTGACCAGCCCTTCCGGGCGGAATTCCGACTGCACGTAAGCTATTACATCCGGCCCGACGTGGTGTTTCAGCCGGGAACCGTCCAGTTTGGATCGGTTCCCCAAGGGCAGAGCGTACAAAAGCGGGTCACGGTGTCGTATGCCGGCCGCACGACCTGGAAAGTACTCGACGCCGAGCCTTCCTCCTCCCATTTGGAGGTCGCGCTGGCCGAGGTCGAGCGGTCCAGCGATCCGCGAACTCAAGTGGGCAAGGTCACTTACGATCTGGTTGTCACGCTCAAGGACGACTCGCCACCAGGCTACCTCAAGGAGCTGGTGGTCCTGCGGACCAACGATCCGAATCAGCAGACCGCCCGAATCCCGCTGACCGTCGAAGGCTTGGTCGTGCCCTCGCTAAGCGTTCATCCCGCCGTGTTGATATTCGACGTGGTCCCGCCGGGCGAGACGGTCAGCAAGAACCTCGTGGTTCGGGGCCAGAGACCATTTCGCATCCTCGATGTCGAGGGGCCCGACCCGCGATTCCGATTCACGATCCCCAAAGCCGCCAGCCAATATCGCTCCGGAGATTCCATTTACTACGGGGCCATGGTGGCTGTGGAGTTTCACGCGGGCGACAGGCCGGACAAAGTGTCCGGTAAAATCCGCATCAAGACCGATGTGGCCGGCGCTACCCCGCTGGAGGTGTCGGTTTCCGCTCAAGTGGCCGCCAAGTCCTTGCAAACCACGGGCCGGTCTAGCACGAATCCCGATTCGGCTCCCCGAAAACGTTGAACCGCAAGCAAATAGGCATCGGGCGAGCGGCCTGCCTTGTTTTTTCATGAAATTCAAATAAAACCTCATGAGTGTTTTTCCGTTTTTATATAATTGACACAAGACCCCCATGTGCAGTCGGGGCCGCGCTTAATACCGACGATGAGCAATATTCCTGCCTCCGATGAGCAACGATGCGACGCCTGTGCTGTATTGTTTTCGCGACAACATCCCCATGAGGGCTCAATCCGCCACTTGCCTCCATCCCACGAGTTTCTGCCCTTATCGCGAATTTTGCCTGATCCATCAAAAGGAACGCCAGGGCGGACCGCCGCCCTCTTCGGAAGACCCTTGGCCGCCCCGGCGGCGCACCCCCGAACCAGACTCGTCGGCATGCACTTGACGCGCCGCTAACCAAGCCTCGTCCTGGCAAGCGGGAACACAAACCTCGAGGGTTGAGCTCAACGCCGCAGCTGCTAAGGCATGTTCAGGGCGTTGGTGAGCACTGGCACGGGAACGTCCTCGATCAAGTCCTCGACAATCGCCGCCGCCGTCATTTTGCGAAGACGGCTTTCAGGACGCACGATCACGCGGTGAGTAAGCACCGGGGGGGCGATCTTTTTCACATCGTCGGGCAGCACGTAGTTGCGGCCAGAGACGGCCGCCAGGGCCTGGGCGCAGCGAAACAACGCGATCGTCGCCCTCGGGCTGCCGCCAAGGCTCAAGTCCTCCGAGCGGCGCGTTTGATGGACGATCTGCGCCAAGTAGCGACGCACCTTCTCGTCGACATGCACCTCGCGGACCGCGCGCTGGGCGGCCAGCAATTCCTCCGCGCTGACGACTGGTTGCACGTCCTCGATCGGGTGGCGTCGCTGGAGCAGGTCCAACATCTTGAGTTCTTCGTCCAAGCTTGGGTAGCCAAGACTGAACCGCATGAGAAAGCGGTCGAGTTGGGCCTCGGGCAAGGGAAAGGTCCCCTCATGGTCGATCGGGTTTTGCGTGGCGATCACCAGAAACGGCGGCGGCAATTCGTGCGTCACCCCGTCCACGGTCACCCGACGCTCCGCCATCGCCTCCAGAAGGGCCGACTGCGTGCGGGGCGTCGTCCGGTTGATCTCGTCGGCAAGCACGATTTGGGCAAAGATCGGGCCGGGGCGGAACTCGAAGTCCGTGGTCTTGGGGTTGAACACCGAAGTCCCGGTCACGTCCGTGGGCAGCAGGTCCGGCGTGCATTGAATCCGCTTGAAGGTCGCGCCCACGCTCTTGGCCAGGGCCCGGGCGAGGATGGTCTTCGCCACTCCCGGCACGTCTTCCAAAAGGATATGCCCCTCGCACAACCAGGACACCAGCGACAAAATGATCTGCCGCCGCTTGCCCACGATCACCTTTTCCACGTTGGCCAGGATCTTCTTGGCCGTTGTCGCCACGTCGCCCATGGATGCCTCGAAGCACTTCGGTCCAGCGGCCTGAGTCCCTCCAGTCTACCAAGCGGAAAACGGAAGATATAGCCAGCGTTGCAGACGGCGGTTCATCTGGCCTGACGTGGAACCAAAGTCCTGATGACCGCGGCTTGGGTGTGTCCGGGAAGAAACGGTAGGCGACCTCCCGGCGGTTGCAAAAAAAACCCGAGCCTACGCCGGGGAGCAGGTATCAGCCGTTTTTCAGGGTGCTTTGGATTACCAACCCCAACCCCTGCTTTTCTCGCAAAAATCTTAAGTCGGCCGATTGGGTTGGGGTTGGGGACTGTGCTAAGGGGGATTCATCAAATCGGATCGCGACACGACCGGCTCCCCAACGTTTCTTGCCAGGACTTCCAAAATAACCGACGAATCGCACGACGATGGTTGATCCAGTTTAATGTCCAACCGCGCCCCCAAGGGAAGCACTTGAACGACCTTGATTCGGACTTCGGGACCGACTCGTTGAAGAATCTCCAGTCGTGGAACACCCTCGAACGGGGGGCAAAAGGCGAGATGAACGGTTGCGTTCCGCTGCCCCGGAACGAACGGTATGCGGACCCAGCCTCGCAGCAGCTCGCCGCCCGACGGTTGCTGACTGCGAACGAATTCCTGAAAGATGGTCGGCGAGCTTAGAATCCGCGGCGAGTCCGCAGCATCGGGGTTTTCATTTGCTGTCGGTGGAGGCGCGCTATGGGGAATGCCGACCGGGGAAGCGGTCTCGGTCCCAAGACGCGGCTGCCACGACGCACCATCCCGAGCGAGACTTCCGCGCGTCGACCACGCCCAAACCTCCTCGATCACAAGGCAAGACCAGAGCAGAAACAGTCCGCCTGGTCCTGGGGGAACCAGACTGAGGGCAACGCCCCAGGCGATCAGAGAGAAGGAGAGCAACGGTTCGAAGACTTGCGGAAGCGTCGTGAGACCAGTCGGCCAAGTGCTCCGGCGGACGAGCACCCGAGCGGCGGCGGCAGCGCCCGCGGCAAGCACGCCCGCCATCAACAAAACTTGCCCCTCCAAGGGGCGTCCTAGGGCCAATGCATGGCGACGAAACCCGAGGACGAGCGACCACGCCAACAACAAGCAGAGAATCGCATAGCCAGCCGATCGGCCTGCCATGCAAAGCGCACGCCTCGCCAAAGAGGTCCCTGCAATGGTTGCTTGAAGCTGGAAGCGGGTGTTGCTCACGGGCAGGAGACTCCTGGCGGTTCCAAGCGACGGGGCAAACGCACGATAAAGCTCGTCGTCTGGCCAGGAAGCGTGTCCACCTCGATCTCCCCCTGGTGATTGGTGATGATGCGCCAGCACTTCGACAATCCCATGCCGAGTCCGCGTCCGGCTTGCCGCGCCGAGAAAAACGGATCGAAAATGTGCTGCCGATGCTCGGGCGCGATTCCCGGGCCGGTGTCCGTCACGCGAATGGTCACCGACGCCTCGGAGGCTTCCAGGGCCAACTCGACCCGGCCTTGGCGACCAATCGCCTCGAAGGCGTTCCGCAGCAGGGCATGCAGGGCGACGCGGATTTGCACCGGGTCGAGGACGACGCTCAACGGGCCGGGTGTTCGCAAGAGCGAGATTAAGATGGATCGCTCCTCGGCTTCCGCGGCGCAATCGGTCAGAAGCGTTTCGACAAGACCGCCAAGGTCAAAGCGTTGCGGCTCGGGCCGCGGCGGTCGGGCGAAGAGGCGGAGGTCGGCAATCATCTCATGGGCCCGTTTGGCCTGGGCCACGATGACCGCCGCCTCGCGACGCCGCTCTGGGTGCGTCTCGTCCCGGAGGAGCAACTGCGCGCGGCCCACGATCGTGGCCAGCGGGTTGTTGATTTCGTGACCCGCCCCGGCGGCAAACTCCGCCAAGGCCTCGAGCTTCTCCCGCTCGAGCGCCTGCTGGAACCGTCGTTCCAGTTGGTCGAGACGGGCCAAACGAGCGGCAAGCCGCGGCAGTCGCTCGCTGAGACCGGGTTGCGGGCTGGCCCAGGCCTGAGCCGCTTCCGCCGCACGCTGGCGCACTTCGGCCAAGTCGATTCCCGTGACGTTCCGCTCGCCCGCCAGTATCCTCGCCGCCTGGCTCGCCGCTTCCCGGGCCTCGGCCGGTAGTTCATTCAGCCAATGGGCAAGGTCCTCGGGCACAGCGCCCGGAGAGCTCGAGTCGGACTGAGCGAACCACTCCCTCGCATCCTGCAAAAGCCCTGCCAGTCGGGCCGTTTCGGAAACCTCATCGCCGTTTGCGTGGGTCAGCTCGGCGGCAAGCAAGGACACGCCCACGCATCGGGCGACCAGTTCCGTCCAGCGCGGTGTAACTTCGGGGACGGACGGCGGGCAATTTTCCGCCTCGCTTGGCCACTGAAGGACGCTCGCCGCGTTGTGAACCAACCATTCGGCGAGGCGGCGCGGCGTCGGCGGAAAGGGGCCATTTCGCCGCGCGTGGATCGCGGTCCAGACGGCCAGCGCCGGGTCATGGGCCAAAAGAGCCGCCACACTGCCAACAGATCGACTCCGGTCTTTTTCCAACAAGAGATCGACAAGAAGCGAAGCAGTGCGGTCGGCCAAAGGCAGGAACCACCGGCCTGGCCCGGCGTCGATGGCGGGAAGATGGCGCATGGCAACACCCGCTTGCAGCAGCCGATGCCCAACCCGACCTTGCATCGGCGCCAACGTCCTCGGTCGCCGCGCTCAGGCTGTCGCGCGAGGCGGCGCTGGCCTGCACTACGCGCTCACCGGCTCCATGTCGAGCAGTTGGCACATGCGGGCCACGAGCCGCTCGATTTCGAACGGTTTGTGCAAAAAGTCGTCGGCGCCAGCCGCTCGAAGCTCGCTTACCCGATCTTCCTCCACCATCCCGGAAATGCAGATGATTTTCACATCACTGGTCGTTCGATCGCTCCGCACCCGCTGGCAGACTTCCTTGCCGTTGATGTCCGGCAACATGACATCGAGGACGATGAGGTCGGGCCGATACTCCTTAACCATCATGCCGGCGTCAAAACCGTTGTTGACGGTTCGCACTTCGAACCGCCCATCGCGCTCCAACACATCGGCAATGAGTTCCACAAGCTCCGCGTCGTCGTCCACGATGAGCACTTTGCGTTTGCCGCTCTCCAGGGCATCGGTCGGAATGCCGTTGTCCCGCATGAAGATGAAGAGTTGATCTCGCGGGATTCGCCGAAAGCGGCTCCCCGGCACCCTGAATCCCTTCAACTGCCCGGAGTCGAAGCAGCGAATGATGGTTTGCTGGCTGACCTTACAAATCTTGGCTGCCTCTCCGGTCGTGAATACAGTTTTCGTCGCCATGGGTAATCTCGCATCCCTCTTGCTAGCCATCGTTGACAGCTAGTGTCAGCGAAATCCTCGATGGCAAACGTCGGCCCTTTGCACCCGAGGATTTCTGGTCCTCCATGTAAAAGTCCCCGGTAGGTAGCCCTGTATTCGCAGATGCCCAAAGACGCCGCAACCCGCGACACTACATACAGATAGCAGGCTCCTCCGGACCTGCCGACATTACCGAATTTGCCAGTGCCCCTAGATTATAACCAGCTTTCCGACAGTGTCAAGTCTGAAGGAATGTTTTTAACCGATTGCTAGAAAAGGGGTTACAATGGATCAGCAACCCTTCGGTCCGGTTTCTTACCCTCGATGTGAAGCAGAAGTACCGCAAGGTCTGCCGGGGTGATCCCACTGATGCGGCTTGCCTGGCCGAGATTCGCCGGCCGAAAACGGGAAAGCTTCTCCCGAGCCTCGGCCCGAAGGTGTTGCACTTGGTAATAATCGAGTGAATCGGGGATCATCCGTTCCAGCAATTTCTGCTGTCGTTCGATGAGCACCTCTTCGCGCTGTAAGTAACCCGCGTATTTCGCATCGTGAACAAGCTGCTCGGCAATCTGCGGAGGAACCTGCCCCAACTCTGGAAGACGTTCAACCAGATCGCTCCAGGACACATGCGGCCGGGCGAGCAGCGCGACCAGTGAAGTCTGCCCAAACCGCGCCATCGCTAAAAGCCCCTGGAGTCGCGCAATCTCCTTTTCCTTCTCTTCCAATCTCCTCCATCGTGCCTCATCGACCAAACCGTATTCATATCCCAAGGGCGTCAAACGTCGGTCGGCGTTGTCGTGTCGGAGTCGCAACCGATGCTCTGCCCGGCTGGTGAACATCCGATACGGCTCGTCGACTCCCCGCGTGACAAGATCATCGATCATCACGCCCAGATACGCCTGATCGCGGCGGAGGACGAGCGGTTGGCGGTTTTGAATGGCTAAGGCGGCGTTGGCACCCGCCATGAGCCCTTGCCCGGCCGCCTCCTCATAGCCCGTGGTGCCATTGATCTGGCCGGCGAGGTACAAGCCTGCCACACGCTTGGTTTCGAGCGACGACTTCAACTCCTCCGAGGGCACATAGTCGTACTCGATGGCATAACCGTAGCGGACGATCTCGGCACGTTCCAGACCGGGGATATTCCGCACCATAGCGTCCTGGACATCGCGGGGCAGGCTGGTCGAAAGGCCGTTGACGTAGATTTCGTGCGTCGCCCGCCCTTCCGGCTCCAAAAACAACTGATGCCTCGGTTTGTCGGCAAATCGCACGATCTTGGTCTCGATCGAGGGACAATACCGCGGGCCCAGGGCCTGAATCTGGCCCGTGAACATCGGCGCCCGGTGCAAATTTCCGCGGATCAACTCGTGGACGGCGGGATTCGTGTAGGCGATCCAGCAGGGGATTTGCTCGACTTCGAGCTTGTCGGTGAGAAACGAGAAAGGCTGGGGGGCCTCATCGCCATGCTGGATTTCGAGCCTGGCGTAGTCGATCGTCCGTCCATGAATCCGCGGGGGCGTGCCGGTTTTGAAACGGCGGAGGGGAAAGCCGAGTCGGCGCAAGGCATCGCTCAACCCGACGGTGGCCGCTTCCCCGGCCCTGCCGCCAGGCATTGTCTGATCCCCATAATGGAGCACCCCCCGAAGGAATGTACCCGTACAAAGCACCACGGCCCGCGCTCGGTAAATCGCGTCTCCCAACACACGGACGCCGGCGATTGCCCAGCGGTCGCACGTCAAGGCGAGGTCAGCTCGGCGGTTCCAAACCGAAGGCGAGTCGGCGGACCTGGGCGTTTGCGGCGAATCGGCGAGACTTCGGCCTTCGAGCCCGGCGTCAGGAACGTCGCTCCAAGCGCCCAGTCTTTCGACAACGAGGTCCTCGACGATCTCCTGGCGGAGCGAGAGGCCGGGTTGTTCTTCGCAGAGTCGCTTGATGAAGGTCTGATAGGCCCGCTTGTCGGCCTGGGCGCGGGGCCCGTGCATGGCTGGACCTTTGCGGCGGTTCAAAACACGGAATTGGATTCCCGTGGCGTCGATGGCCCGACCCATGGCCCCGCCCAAGGCATCGATCTCGCGCACGATCTGCCCCTTGGCCACTCCTCCGATGGCGGGATTGCAGCTCATCAAGGCGATCGTATCCAGGTTGCTGGTCAGGAGGGCCGTTTTCGCGCCTAGGCGTGCGGACGCCAAGGCGGCCTCCACACCCGCGTGCCCCCCGCCCACCACGACGACATCGAATTCGTAGCAAGCAGACGCCATGAAGAACATGCGCCTCGCGAGGACAAGAGCGATTCACTTCGGAAAGCGACTCTCGCTCCCGCCCTCGCGAGGCGTCTAATCAACCAAAAGACCGGAAAAACAAACTAAGCAGCTATTCCGGCAGCGTCGGCGGCTCGATGATCGGGTAGTCGCCTGAGAGGGCCTTAAGGAACTCGACCAGGTCCTTGCGGTCTTGCTCCGTCAGTTTGGCCTCGCGCACGACGTCGAAATCGCTGGAGCGATGGGGATTGTCCTTGCCGCCGGCGGCCATCAAGGCCACGGCGTCTTCAAGCGTGGCGGCACTGCCGTCGTGAAAGTAGGGCGCGGTGCTGGCCACATCGCGAAGCGAAGGCACGCGGAAGGCCCCCATATCCTCATCCTTCTTGGTGACCGCCTTGCGACCCTCGTCGGGGTTGGGCTTGTGGGCGTCGACGCCGGCGTTGTGGAACTCGTAACTGCTGAACAACGGCGGCGTGTGGCAATTCGCGCAACCGGCCTTCTCGAACGTCTTCAGACCGCGTTTTTGGGCTTCGGTCAAGGCATCCTTTTCCCCCGCTTGAAAGCGATCGTAGGGCGAATTGCCGCTCAGCACCGTCCGCTCGAACGCCGCGATGGCTTTCGCGAAACCCTCCTCCGTCACGCCGGTTCCAAACACTTGCTTGAATCGGCGGCGATATTCGGGAATCTTCGATAGTCGCGCGATCGCTTCGGCCATGGAACTGCCCATCTCGATGGGGTTGCCCACCGGGCCAACCGCCTGCTCCTCCAGCGTGGCCGCCCGGCCATCCCAGAACTGCGACGTCGCGTAAGCCGCATTGATTACCGTGGGCGCGTTGCGCCCACCCTTTTGCCCCTTGATGCCGATGCTGGTCGGTTTATTTTCTGCCCAACCGTGCTTTGGATCATGACAGGTCGCACACGAGATCGTCCCGTCCTTGCTCACCCGAGGATCGAAATACAGCAGTTTTCCCAGTTCCACCTTTTCCGGCGTCATCGGGTTGTCGTCGGGAATGGGGGGTTTCTTCAGGCCGAGGGGGACGACGGGCAAATCATCGGCGGCCACGACCATCGTCGCCCAAATCCCGACCAGCCCTAAAACCCCAAAGAGACTGAGACAAACAAGCCATTTCTTCGCACTCATGCCAGGACCTCCTTCGTTGCTACCAAATGTCGGGCGGAGCCAGAGCCGCACAACCGCGGCTATTTTAAAGAGGGCGCCAAGGCGCCCGCAAGCGTCGGACATTTTGGAACGAAACGCCTTCGTTAATTCGTTCGGCCTTGCACACCGAGCGTCCGTCACCGATGGGCTCGCGGACGCGGGCTTGCCGTTGTCCGAGCTCTGACCGAAAATGGCCTCCGCCGCATTGGCAAGCGTGTTCGCAAGCAGTGACCGCAAGCAGTGACCGCAAGCATGGCTGGCCAAACGCAACATCGAGATGAACCGACTTCATTCCAGCGAGCCGACCCACCGCTTGGCCGCGGGTTGGAATCAAGTCGAAAGCCAGCAATGGATGTGATGCAGGTTTTGTTGCAGCGATCACTGGCCACCGGGGTGGCGACGCGACACGAAACCGCGGCAGTCGCTTTGCCACAAGTTCCCGATGACAAATCCCCCATTGCGAGTTCCGAGGTTGAAACACTCAGGCACAGGAGAACCCCCCATGCGATCTCAACCGAATGGAAGGCTCTGGTTAGGGGCCCTGATGGCGGTAGCGATGGCCGCGACGGCCACGGGCGCTGACGCTCCTTCCCCGTCGCGCGAGGCTTTCGTTTCCTCTTCACCAGATTTGGAGGCGGCAGCAACTGCCCTGTCCGAAGGTCGGCTGGACGCTGCCCAAGAGGGCTTTATGAAGGTGGCCAACGACGCGGGGCTCCCGGCGTTTGTCCGCGGCTTGGCTTGGTTTGGGCTCGCGGAGACCGCGTTGGCGCGGAAGGATGTGCCAGGCGCGGTCAAGGTTTGGCAGGACATGGCTGCCAATGGCTCGCTGCCACCAACCCATCGTGACGCAGCCCAACGCCGCATCGTAGAAAACGAAAGGATGCAGCAAGGACTTCCCCCACGGGACCCCGCCAGGTACCGCGAGAAGCTCCCCGAGCTGCCTGAGGCAGCGGTGGTCTTCCACGTGGCCCCGGGTGGGGGGCCGGGCGATGGCTCGGCCGAAAAGCCGTTTGCGACACTGGAACAGGCCCGCGACGCAGTCCGGGCGGTGAAGCGATCGCACGCCGGGAAACTTCCCCAGGGTGGCGTTCGCGTCATGATCCACGGGGGCGAGTTTCCCGTGCGAAACTCCCTCAAACTGGCCCACGAGGACTCTGGATCGGCCGACGCCCCCGTGGTCTACCAAGCCGCGCCGAACGCGCGACCCGTATTCCGCGGCGGCGTGAACATCCCCCAGTGGCGTCCCGTCTCCAACACCAAGCTGCGGGAAAAACTGGATCCTTCCGTTCGCGATCAAGTTGTCGAAGCGGACTTGAAGGCTTTGGGGGTCACGGATTTCGGCGATGCAACCGCCCTGCGTCGAAGTCCCGAGTTGTTCTGCGGCGGCGTCCCGCAGACCCTGGCCCGTTGGCCCAACGAGGGCTTTATCAAGACCGGCGAGGTCCTGGGCAAGGAGACCTTCAAGGTGTGGAATACCATCCCCGGCTGCAAGGATGGCAAGTTCCGCTATTTGGAGGATCGTCCCAACCGTTGGGTAAACGAACCCGACCCGCGACTTTATGGCTATTGGTTCTGGGACTGGTTCGAGGAGTTTCAGAAGGTTGCGTCGATTGATCCGGCCGAACGCACCTTCACGCTGGCCCCACCGTTTTCGCAATATGGTTACCGCAAGGACCAGCGATACTTCGGCGTGAACCTGTTTTGCGAGCTGGATCGGCCTGGGGAGTGGTATTTGGACCGCCGCGACGGAATCGTCTATTGGCTCCCGCCGAAGGATTTCGATCCGGCGAAGACTGCCACCACCTTGAGCGTTCTCGCCGAACCTTGGATCGTCATGGAAAACGTGGAGCACGTGTTTCTGTTGGGCCTAACCTTTCAGGAGGGGCGTGGCGACGGGATTCACCTCAACGGCGGTTCAGAATGTCTGATCGCCGGCTGTACGCTGCGGCAGTTGGGCGGCGATGCCATCGTAATCCAGGGCGGACAGCACCACGGCATCTTCGGCTGCACCATGCACACGCTGGGTTGCGGCGGGACGAGAGTCATCGGCGGGGACCGGAAAACCCTCGCGCCCGGCCGCCACTTCGTCGAGAACTGCACCGTCTCCAACATCTCCCGACTCAAACGCACCTATACCCCGGCCGTGTTCCTGGACGGCTGTGGCAACCGCGTGGCTCACAACCTTTTCCAGCGCATCCCCTCGTCAGCCCTCCGCGTCGAAGGCAACGACCACCTCGTCGAGCTGAATGTCATTCGACACGTGGTGGAAGAATCGGATGATCAGGGTGGCCTCGACATGTGGGGCAATCCCCTGTATCGCGGCGTGGTGATCCGCTGGAACCACTGGCTCGACATCCGCGGCGGCACCCATTGCGGGGCGGCCGGGGTCCGTCTGGACGACATGATCTCCGGCGTCACCGTCTACGGCAACATCTTCCAACGCTGCGGCGACAAACTGTTTGGCGGCGTCCAAATTCACGGCGGCAAGGAAAATCTCGTCGATGGGAACGTGTTCCTCGATTGCTTCGCAGGCATCAGTTTTTCCCGTTGGGGCGAAAAACGCTGGCTCGAAGCCATCCAACAGTTCCTGCCCGACGCCGCGGCGCCGCTCTACCTGAGCCGCTATCCCGACCTCGCGGAACTCAAAAACCACGCCGATGTGAACTTCCTCGCCCGGAACTTGTTCGTTCGCTGCCAGAACGTCTTTTTGCGTGACGGTGGCGTGGCCAAGTCCGCGCTGAACGCGGTGAGCGATGGGCCAGACGACCCGAGGGCCTTGTCCGACCCAGATTTGCTCCGCCGCGATCCTAAACTCAGGCGGCTTCTGTGGGAGCCGCTTCCGGTGCGGGAAATGGGGCCGTATCCTCACCCGTGGAAAGCGCCCACCGATTGATTTCGGAGCCCGCCCGGAGTGCGGAATCCATCGCGAAAACAACGACCAAACCGCTTCCGATTCGAACGACGCCAAGACTCGCGCTGGTTGAAATTGCCGGGGATGCTTCTCGGGGCACCGTGGCACGGCGCCTTTGTTTGACGGCGGGGCACACGAGGAACTACCATGGGTGTGGTGGACACCCGGATGAACCAATGCTATTCGCAGAGAGAAAATGATGAACCAGCAAGGCAATGGCGTCGGCAGGCGTGTAATGACTCGCCGTAAGTTCTTGGTGAATTCAGGAACCAGTTTTCTCGCCTTGGGGTTGGCGGGCGTCGCGGACGGCCCAGCCGTGGCGGCGCCGGCCATTGCGCACAATCGCTTCGGCAAACCCAAGCCACGTCCGGATTTGATCGATAAGGATTCCCCACCGGGCCTCGAGGTGATCCAACTCACCACCGAGCCTGACGTGCCGAGTTCCCATCTCTACATGGAGGCGCAAATCTTCACCATGGACTCGAAGCGTTTCGTGCTGCACCGCTCGGCGACCGCGCATGGCGGCGAGCGAAACGACCCGAAGCACCAGTATCTGCTTTGCGATCTGGAAGACGGCGGTTCGCTTTGGCCGTTGACCGAGGAGCGGGGCGCGACGGCGGCCTCGGTCTCGCCCGACGGCAAACACCTCTACTATTTCGTTGACGAAACGCGAGTCAACGGTGGGCGGTTTGCGCTGAAGCGCGTCGGCTTGGACGGCCGCGGCCGGGAGACGATTTTGGTCGTCGATCAGCCGTTACCGGGCACGAAGTTCCGCCCCAGCCACCTCTATCCCTTGTCGACCATCTCGTCGGACGGCCAGCGACTGGCGATTTCCGCGTTCCTCGGCGACGGACAGACCAACAATGCCCCGTGGGGACTGATGGTCTTCGATGTACCCAAGGCCGAAGTGCGCTTGATCCTTCACGGCCCCACCTGGTGCAATATGCACCCCCAGTATTCCCGCTCCACCGATCCCGAGGCTTCCCGCGACATCCTCGTCCAAGAGAACCACGGCAACGAAACCGACGCCAGGGGTTCGATCACGCGGCTGGTGGGCGGGGCGGGAGCGGACATCCACGTGGTCCGCGACGATGGCTCGAATTTCCGCAACATGCCCTGGGGCCGCGATGGCAACGAGGCCTGTCAGGGCCACCAATGCTGGCGGGGGCGGAGCGCCTGGGCCATCACCAGCACCAGCACGCGCCAGCCCCCCGAGGCCCAACTCATCGAAGCACTTCCCGCGCCGTTTGCCGACCATGTCGGCATCAAAACGCCCGGCGCCGTGCGCAACGACCTCAGCCGCAGCTTCCCCAAACCCCGCTTCTACCACTTCGCCACCGATATCGCCGGCCGCCGTGTGATCTCCGATTCCGGCCCGATGGACAAGGGCGGAAGCCTCTACCTGGCCGATTTGGATGCACCTGGCCGTGGTCCCGCCCGAAAGTTCACCTACCTTTTGAATCCCCGCTCCTCGTGGCGGAAAGAGGCCCACATCCATCCCTTCCTTTCGCCCGACGGCGCCCTGGGATTCTTCAATTCCGACGAGTCGGGAATCCTACAGGCGTACATGGTCCGGGGGCTGGCGGCGATTTAGAGTCTATCCCAAAAGTCCTCTCTTCCCATGGGAGAGGGTCAGGGTGAGGGCCCGAGATATTCGCAGACGACGGGAAAAAACCCCCTGCCTTGCAGCTACCCTCATCCCCAACCCCTCTCCCGCGAGCGGGAGAGGGGAGGTTGTGGGATAAGCTCTTAGCGCCGCGTGCAGCACAGATCGGCTCGCCTGGCGGAGCGAACGAGCTGCCGTCTCACCATTCGACCGCAACGGCTTCGTATTCGTGCAATCGGCCCACCTCCAGGTGGACGGTGTCGTCTTTCACTTCGAACGGCATGTCGCGGTCTTCCCACAGCCGGCGCACCCGCTGCACACGACAATCCGCCGGCACGTGGACGCGCAGTGCGATCTTTTCAACCGGCTGGAAGGCGTCGGAGTTGAACCGACTGTCGCGTTGGTGGTTGACGAGATGGACGATGATCCGCTTGGGCTGGCGGAAAAGCGTGACGCCGACC
>CALFBP010000039.1 GCA_937951625.1 uncultured Thermoguttaceae bacterium | reverse complement strand
GCTCTATGGCGACGCGGGCAACGACGTGCTGTTGGGCGGGTCGGGCAACGATCAGCTCCGCGGGGTGTCGGGCCGCGACCTGCTGATCGCCGGGCTGGGGGTGGACAGCCTCTACGGCAGCTCCGGCGACACGATCCTCATTGGCGGCGAGACGACCTACGACGCCAACGATCTGGCGTTGGCCGAGATCATGAAGGAGTGGACCTCGGCACGCACGTTCCAGGAGCGTGTCAACCGGCTAGACCAAGGCCTTCTCACGGCGTTGGGCACAATCGCCCTGAAGCGTCGGACGGCGACCGAGCCGGATGGCACGGTGCTGGACGACGCGGTTCGCGACGATCTGTTCGGCGACAAGGGCAACGACTGGTTCCTGAACTTCGGCCTCGACGTGGTGAAGAACCGAAGCAAGACGGACCGCTGATGCCGATGCGGGCATCAACGGAGAACAAAACCTGAAGCCGGCGCGGGGAACACAGTTGCCCCGTCTGGCGCGGGGTACTTTCCGGGCGTGTCGGGCCTTGGCGGTGACGTTTGCGCGGTGCAGGGACTCACGCCGCCATGCGGACCGGCGCGAGTTCCTCGAAAAGATTCACGGTGCGCAGCACGCGTCGGCGATGGTCATAGAACCGGATCAGACCGGCGTCAATCAGCCAGACGGCATTGAGTTGGCGCGTACGATATTTGCGCCCGAGGCACCGGCCGCCCTGGATCATCACCGTCTCATGCAACTCGAATAGATCTTTTGTTGGGCTGCCGAGGCTTCGGAATATCTCGATAACGAGTTGGCGCACCTCGTTGGGGCGGGGTTCCACGCGCATCGTCGCAACCTCCTGTCGCTACAAATGGCATCCTGCCATCGCGGTTGTGGAGGTGAAATGTACATGGCAGACCAGATCGAGAAAAGATCAGTTTACGAAAAGTGCATATTCCGAAAAGTGCCCATTGCGCATTGGGGGTGGGGTTGCGAGTTGCCGAGTGCTTCCATGCCTGGCAACTTGCGCAAAAGGCGGTAGTTGTGCTGCAACGGGCAGGTAGTTGGGGGATTTGGTGGAACGAAAAGAATGTAATGACTTTACGGCCGAAATCCCCATCATGCAACCGAAGGTTGCTGGGATGGGGTTCGCCATGATGTGCCGCGATGTTCGCGGCTAACGACCCCTACCAGAAGGGACTTTCCATGGTGGGGGCGAACCAGGTCAACAAAGCCCTTGGGATGGTTCCCGAGGACTCTTTTCGTTTGGGCATCGTCCGATGTTGGGCCCATTGCACAAGCGAGCCCCACTCGCGACGTTTCTGCACATTGAGAGTCGGCTGAATGAGATGGAGCTTTCACTGGCCCGGGGAAAACAACCCTCTCTCCGCTGGACCAGCACGTCCCTAACGTATCGCCTACCGAAGCCTATAGTGGCAGATTACTTCGCCCGCATCCGAAGGGCGATGATCCACTGTCTGCAAAAGCATCAGATTCCCGTCGAAATGCATCGCGTGAGCCTTCGCAGGTCGTTCCAGACGGGCGCGAATTTCCCGGGTGTCGCCGTGACCGAACTGGGGCCAGACGGCGGCGAGCCTGATCCGCAATCGGCACCGTTGGGCAAGCCAATGGCGGCAGCCGACTGCCCTTCCGCCTGCCCCAAGCACAGACTATTTATTAGTCAAGCTCTGACCGTACTTTCCCGGAATGGCTGAATGGCTGCCGGACTACAGGTGTTCCGTCCAGCCGCGTTGGCGAAGGTGTTCCGTGATGGCGGCGATCGACCTTTCGTCGTGTTTATTGGCCACGAGGGTGGCGTCAGGAGTGACGACCACGACCAAGTCCCTCACGCCAGCGACGACGACCACGTGCTTGGGATCGCTGGCCCGAATCATCGTGCCCTGGCAGTTGATGGCCACGCATCGAGGGGCATCGGCCACGTTGCCTGACTCATCGCGGGGCCGATAACGCTCCACGGCCAACCAACTGCCCACGTCGTCCCAGGCGAAGGGCGCCTCGACAACGACCGCGTTTTCGGTGCGTTCCATCACCGCGTAGTCGATGGAGATTTTCTCCATGGCCGCGAACTGCTCTTCCAGCACTTCGGCGAACCGATCGCTGTCGGCCGCAGCGGCGATTTGCGTCAGGCGGCCGTGCAGCTCGGGGCGGTATCGCGCCAGGGCATCCATAATAGTTTGGGCCTTCCAGACGAAAATGCCCGAGTTCCAGGTGAAGGCGCCCGAGGCCAGGTATTGTTCCGCCACGGCCCGGGTGGGTTTTTCATGGAAGCGGGCCACTCGATGCACCTTCCACCCATCGCTCGCCGTCGCCGCCGGCGTTGCGAGGGGGTCGCCTTGCTCGATGTAGCCGAAGCCAGTCGAGGGATACGTCGGCTTGATGCCGAAGGTGACCAAGCGTCGTGGATCCTCCTCGACCAACGCCGCCGCGAAGCGTAGACTGTCGCGGAACACATCGCCCGGCGCGATGATTTGGTCGGCAGGCAGAACGATCATGATTCCGTCGGGATCGTCGCGGAGGATGCGGATTCCCGCCAGGCCGATGCACGGCGCCGTGTTGCGGGGACACGGTTCCGCGAGGATCGAACCGCGCGGCAGGTGGCTCAGTTGCGCTTGCACGTGGGGCGCCAAATCCCGCCGCGTGGCGATAAGAATCCGCTCCAGCGGCACCAGCGATCCAAGCCGGTCCACCGTCGCCTGGAGCATCGTGCGATCGCCCTCGATTACCAGCAATTGCTTGGGCCAGGCCGCGCGGCTTTCAGGCCACAGCCGCGTGCCCGAACCGCCTGCCATGATCACTGCATAAAGCATGGTTGCTAGCACCGTTTCGGAGGAACAACACGTAGCCGCGCCCAAACGACGCCCACCGCAGCGCGTTGCGGCGAATCGCAATGCGTCTCATCCTAGCTAACGTAGAGGGTTCGTCAAGCCGAGGTTCGTCGCCGATGGCGGAAGGCGCTGCGTCGCATTTGGCAATCACGTGAATGTCACCTCTTGGAGCGACATGAAGAGAATGGCAGGCGAAAATCCTCGGGGCATCCTCGCCTTTGGTTGGCCCGCCGGGCCGCGCTGGTATAATGAGGGGAGTGGTACGGTTGGGAAGCCCCGCGTCGGCCCTCTTTCGACATCCTTCGATATGTTGCCGTCGGGAGCCTTTCAAGCCATGCAAGCGAATCTTACCGTCGTCGGCGGCAAAGCGAATCGTCAAAGGGTGTCGCTGACGTTGCCGGTCGTCATCGGCCGCAGCCGGAAGGCGGGCCTGACCATTGCCCATGCGATGGTCAGTCGGCGACATTGCGAGATTTTCGAGTCGGAGGGGCTCGTTCGCATCCGAGACCTGGGATCGACCAACGGCACTTTTGTGGGCGGAAATCGGGTGGAAGAGGCCGTGCTCCGGCCCCACGATCAGTTCACGATCGGGCCGCTCACCTTCGAGGTCGATTACCCTTGCGCGGAAGATGCGAGCATTGGGGACCCAACGACGACGGGCCTGCTCGGCACCTCGAGTCCTGATTCGGCCAACGCCGCGGCCGCCCCTGGCTCGCAAGCCCCCGCGGAAGCCGCCCCTGGCCCCGACGCAGTGCGGCCAACATCGTGGGACGAGTCGCAGCAGGCGTCGTTGGCGGAGGATTTCGAGTTGGCTGAGCAGGCCGATGTCCCTGCGGCCGGCGCGGCCTTTGAAGCGGTGTCTGCTGCGCCCTCGGACGTCGAACCGCCGGCGCAGTGGGCGGAGCCAGGACCTGAGATTCCGCCCTTGCCGCCGCGGGAATCGGCCCCCCAAGAAGGTCCCAATCTCGCCTCCGCGGCGAGCAATGCCGACGGCATATTCCCAGCGAATCCTCCATTTCCGGTAGCGAGCGAAACGCCGCCATGGGTGCCTGAGGGCACTATCTCTGCGGCCGAGGGCCTGGAATTGGACTTCTTGGATTCCGGCACAGCCCCAGGGGAGTCTTCCAGCGAGGGCCTGCAAACAACGTCGTTGCCTCCGCGCCAGCCTCTCCACAAGCGTAAGACGAAATCGCGTTGGTGGCCGTTTGGCAAAGGCAGATAGGCCCGCGCGGACCTTCGAGGGCGCGGCGACGTATGCTTAGCCTCGAAGATGCGTTTTGCGGCGACGCAAAGGCCGGAAAACGAGGGGAGCAGCGCCTAGGGAATGGAGTTTAGAGCGTGCTCAGCTTGGTAAAGGCGATCGTGGAACTCAGCGGAAACACGCCGTAGATACCGCGGGTGAAGACCAGTTCGATGAACTCGTCGGCCACGAGGATCTTGCCCTTGGGCACGATCACCACGTCGGAGTCGGAGAGCCAGATTTCGCCGGCCGGGCACGGTTGGCGAGCGTAGAGCGCCGGCTGCAAGTTGACCATGGTGGCCACCAGGCGCCAAGAGTCGTCCCGCCGGAAGACGACCACTTGGCGGAGGTTCGAGCCTACGGTCCATCCGCCCGCCATGCTGATGGCCTGGATCAACGTCGTCGGGCCTGCCATTTCGAAGCGGCCTGGCATCCGGACTTCGCCCAATACGTACACGAACCGCGGGGCCCGCTGCACCAGCACCGGGATGACCTCCATGCCCTCGATCTGATCGCGATAGCGCTCGTTGAGCTCTTGCTGAAGCTCGCCCAGCGTCAACCCCTGCGCCGCGACGCAGCCCAAAGCCGGAAGCGAAATCGTGCCTTCCGGCGTGACCCGCACCAGTTGGCTCTGCCCGCCCACGCCTTGCCGCCGGTCCACGGTCGCCCGAAGGTCTTCCAACCGGGTGTTCATCTTCAGCGGCGTTACCGATATCGCCGGGACTTTATAGTATTTCCGATAGGCTTGTTCCAGGTCCTCGCACAATTGGCTGACGGTTTTGCCGGTGGCCTTGACCTGTCCCAACAGCCGCAGGGTGATCGTGCCATCCGGTTGAATTTGGAGGTCTCGATTGAGGTTCGGGTCGGTCAGCGATTCCACGCGGACTTCGTCGCCCACGTTCAGCCGGTATGGTTGCGAGGTTTCCTCACGGGTCACGCGATAGATCATATCGAGCTGGTCGTCGGGGCGAAGGCGGTACTCGTTGACGTGAGCGGAGCGGGGACGTGCGACATACTCGCCCTGGAGGTACAGTTGCCAGAAAATTGCCCGTTCCGCCTCGCCGCGGTCTCGCGGACGCCAACCGGATGTCGCGTCCTGCACAGCAAACGCCTCGGGCGGCGATGTGAAGGTATCCGCCTCCTGGCCAAATCGCGGATTGACAAAGCCCGAGATTGCCGCGGAACCCCCTGGCGCGGATGAAACTTGCGTGGGGTTGGCGACGTGATAGCCGCGTGGCCCAAGGGTTGGCGTTACAAACCCGGCCGAAGGCGAATGATAGCCTGCCAAACGCACGCCGTCCTGTGGACTCGCTCGCGAAGATGCCAGCGAAGCCGATCGAGGACTCGCGGCAAACTGATCGGGATCGACCCAAAGGACGACGGGCGTGTGGGGACTAACGCGAAAGCCGCGGGGCGAGGCGTTTTGCTCGGCTGCCGCCGCGATCTGCCAAGTCTGTGCGGCCAAGTGCTCTTGCCCCAGTTGCCGGTAGACCCAGGCAAGATTGCGCAAGGCGATGGGGCTGGTTTGAATCGATACACTGTGAGTCAAGGCCTTCCGGGCATCCTCGAATCGATTGGCGCGGGCGAGCAACGTGCCCAGCTCATGGGAAGCCAAGTGATTTTGCGGGTGGACCAGCAAGGCGGCCTGGAGAAACGCCATCGCTTGGGGCCGAGCTAATCGCGAGGGTTCGCCGGGCTGATCCGCCAACAGGGCGTGAAGTTTCCCCAGGCCATAGTAGGCCATGGACGCGGCCAGCTCGCGCCCCCCGGCCATGCCCAGCTTCGCTTGGGCAAAAGTGAAATACGACTCTAACGCCCGCTGCGGCGTGACGCCCTGACCCGCAGGGCCGTGGAGAACCGGCGTGCGGTGCCCCGAAGCGATCGATGCGACGTCCAGGTCGGCCTCCACAACGGAAGGCCGAGGGGCGAAATCGCGGGCCTCCTGCATGGCTGTCAAGCCCGCGGTCAAGGCATGACTATGAAGCGTCGTGCGGTGTTCGGCATCGAGCGCTTGGGCGACGATGCGAACCGCCGCGAGGAATTGGGCCCTCGCCGCGTAATAGGCGCCGCGCGATGCCAGCTCGAAGGCCGTCTGCGTGTGCAAGTCGCTTTCGCGGGCCGCCAGTTCCAAGGCCTGGCTGCGAGAGGCGGTGGCGAAAAAAACTTCCCTCGGACTTGAAACGGCGGTGCTGGCCCGCGCCTCCTGCGTGTCCACCGCCCAAACCGCGGAACCGCTTGCCCGCGGTCCTTCGGTTCGGGATTCCCAGCCCCGAGTTTCTGCATCGATCGACGCCCGGCTTACGCTCGGCGGAGTAGAACTTGCCGCAACAATTCCCGACCGCAAGCCCTGCGTGTTTCGGCCCAAAGGGCGGCCCGGTGCGCTGGACCCGGGGGCTGCGGGAGCTTGGACAAGGGGCGGCCCTTGTTTTTCCCCCTCCCCGGAGGGTGGCGATTTTTTCAGGTCTCTCGGCGAGTTCTTGTCGTCCTTGGAATCTCTGGAGACCGAGGGTCGCAAGTTGGGTTTCGCCGGTGGTTGGAGAAGCGGCAGCGGCGACGCGCGGGGCGCGGCCTGGGCGGAATGGAACTCTGAAGGCGGATTCGGAACGACCCGGAGCCCAATTTCGTACCCCTGGTCGTAACGTTTCGTCTGGGAGACATCTGCGGACTGTGGAGCGAATCTGTCAGCCTGCCAGTTACGGGGGGTATCACCTTCGTAACTCTCGATCCTGGTGGGGACGACAGGCGATATTCGACTGCTCCAAAGCAGCGCGACCGAGGTGAAGACGAACACCGTCGCCACTGCCCAGGGCAGGACTTCGCTCCAACGTTTTTCCTTCATACATCGCGCAACCAGCGCCGTCGCCGAAAGGGAAGCCTGTATCGAGATGCATCTTGGCGTGGAATCGGACAATTATTCCGACTGCGCTAAGCGAAAACCCCGCGGCTTCCGTCCGGGTGAGGCGTCGTGCATGGAAAAACCGGTATAATCCCACCAGGCGAGGTCTCGCGTCGGCAAAAAAAGTTTTTATGTACCCATTTATTGCTACCTTGAGTGATACCAAAGTAGTGCCATCCGAATGATTATATTTCCCAAGTTGTCGCGCCTTCCTCCTCCTATGACTGTCCACAGAAAGAGGAGATTGGCCAGCCGAGTCGAAGCCGGGTTTTGAAAAAAGGTGCGCTACGCCAGTGACTGGCTTGGCTTTTGCCCTCCTCTGCCTGGTCAGGGGCGCAGGTGTTCTTTGCGAATCGGAATAGTTCTTTCAGACTTGTGAATGAACGATGAATGAGCGGGCCTCGGTATCAGGCGACTGGAGGGGCCTTTACCCGTTCCAGTCCCATTGGATTTCCGTCCATGGTTTCAAAATGCACTACCTCGATGAGGGAAGTGGGCCCACCGTTCTCCTATTGCACGGCAACCCGACTTGGTCGTTCATGTGGCGCGACGTGGTGGTGGCGCTGCGGAGCGATTATCGGGTGATTGTGCCGGATCATCTGGGCTGTGGGTTTTCGGACCGACCCCATGCTGATGCATACTCTTACCGATTGGCCCAGCGGGCCGAGGATGTACTCAGTTTGTTGGATGGGCTGAAGATCGACCGGGCCGTGTTAATCGGCCATGATTGGGGGGGCGCGATCGGCATTGGGGCTGCCCAACGCTCGCCCTCGCGGTTCTCCAAATTCATCCTCATGAATACAGCCGCCTTCGTCTTGCGGCGGTGCCCGTGGCGAATTCGACTTTGCCTTCTTCCCGGCGTGGGCCGTGTGGCGGTGCAAGGGCTGAACGTCTTTGCCAGGGCCGCCTTGCGGGTGTGTGTAGAGCGTTCCGAGCGGATCACGCCGGACATCCAAGCGGGCTATCTCGCACCCTACGATTCGTGGCGGAACCGCGAGGCCATCTACCGCTTTATTCGCGACATCCCTCTCCGCCCGAGCCATCCCACTTTTGACACGCTTCGCCAAATCGAGGCAGCGTTGCCCAGCTTCCGCGACAAACCGATTTGCCTGATCTGGGGGATGCGGGACTGGGTTTTTACCGCCGAGTTTCTCGATCGATTCATCCGGGCGTGGCCCCACGCCGAAGTCCACCGCCTCGCCGATGCGGGACACTACGTGCTGGAGGATGCGGGTGAACAAGTCATCGCGATCACGAAGGCGTTCTTGGAAAAGCACCGATGAAGGAGCTTATGGCCATGGCGACCTTCTCAAAAGTCCTGATATGTGGATCGCAAGTCGTTTCCAGCGAAGCTTGCTATGTTTTTTCGCGGCGTGCCTCAGCCGCAAGCTGCTGCCGTGAGGTGACATGAACTTTTTTTCGATCGGCCAATGCGCCACCTTGGCTTGTTTGCTGGAGGTCGCCGCTCCGAAGCCGGGCAATGTCCATCGCGGGGCGGACTTCGGCGACCTCGTCCTGGAGGACTTTTTGGTAAGTGCCGTGGCGATCGGCCCGGTGATGGACGAGGCTATGAATCAGCCGCTCGGGAAGACGATCCTTGCGGCAGTCGAAGCGACCCGCCGGGCCGTGGGCCGGAACACGAACCTTGGCTTGGTGCTGCTTTTAGCGCCCCTGGCCAAAGTGCCTCGGCATGTGCCGCTGGAGTCGGGCGTGGCTCAAGTACTGGCCTCTTGCGGGCCGGACGACGCCCGCGACGTGTACGCCGCGATTCGGCTGGCTGCACCGGGGGGATTGGGAAGAGTCGATGAATACGATGTGGCCGGACCGGCGCCGGACGACCTTTTGGCGGCGATGCGGGCCGCGGCGGACCGCGACATCGTGGCCCGGCAATATGCGGAAAACTTCCGCCAGGTGCTCGGTACGGCGGCGCCGTGGCTCCGCGAGGCAACGGCCCGCACGCGAAACCTGCCCGAGGCCATCGTTCATACGCATGTGCGGCTAATGGCCGAGTATCCCGACACGCTCATTGCCCGCAAATGTGGGGAGGCGATCGCCCGGGAGTCGGCGGGCCGAGCGGCCCGGGTGCTCACCGCCGGAAACCCCGGCGAGGAATCGTATCGCCGCGCTTTGGCCGATCTCGACTTTTGGCTCCGCAGCGACGGTCAACGCCGCAACCCGGGCTCTACCGCCGACATGATCGCCGCCGCCTTGTTCGTCGGACTGCGCGATAGATGGATCGACCCCTGCCACAGTTTCTCTCGCCGCACCGCGCGTTGAGCAAGGCTTGGGGAGTTCGGACAGGGTGGACACTTTTCCAAAGTCCGGCGACTTGCGGCTGAGACAGTGGCAGGGTACGATGCCCCATGAACGTGATGGGAGAGCAAAATCAGGAGCGTGGAAGTAGCGGGATGGGCGGGCCGCCGCTGACCGACGAGGAAAGGACGCGATACCAACGGCAGCTTGGACCAGGCGTGTTGACCGAAGAAGGGCAAGCTCGCCTCAAACGGTCGACCGTTTTCATTAGCCGGGTGGGAGGCATGGGCGGGCCCGCCGCCCTGGCCCTAGCGATGGCGGGCGTGGGACGCATCATCTTCGCCCACGGCGGTAGGCTGGAACTGGCCGATCTGAACCGCCAAGTGCTCGGCTCGGAGCAGGGATTGGGCAAGCCCCGGGCCGCAGAGTTTGCCGCCTGCTTGCGCCAAAAGAACCGCCTGGTGACCGTCGAGGCGATCGACCGCGAACCCGACGACGCAGAAGCCGTGGCCCTGGCGGGCCGGGCCGATCTGGTGATTTCGGCTGCCCCGACCTTCGCCGAGAGGCTCCGCTTGAATCGTGCCGCCGTCGCCTGCGGCGTTCCCCTGATCGACGCGGCACAATGGGGGATGACCGGAACGCTGATTGCCGTCAAACCAAGGGTGACGGCGTGTCTTCGATGCGTGTATCCCCAAGATCCTCCGTTTGAAGAGATGTTTCCCGTAATCGGTGCCATCTCCGGCGCGGTGGGGAGCCTTGCGGCCCTGGAGGCGATCAAGATCCTCTCCGGCGTAGGACAGTCGACGTTCGGCTCCCTATTGCTGATCGATGGCTACCGCGGTCACGAGTCGCGTATGCAGTTGCAGCGAAACCCGACGTGCCCTTGTTGCAGCTCGCTCCAACGTTTTTCTCCCATGAGTCGGGAAGCTAGTCGGGATTGAGGTCGTCCGAAACCAAAGATAGCTTGCAGCCATGCAGATTCGTTTGTTCATTTCTGGTCGAAACTACAATCTGGCGGAGGGGGTGCCTGATCGGCTGACACTCCCCGACGGAGCGACCCTGGACGACGCCTTGGAAGCCCTGGCCGATGTTCTGCCCGAAGGGACGCGACTTCCGGCAAGTTGCCTTGTCGCTGTATCTGGCCGGCACTGCGGGACGGTCGGCAGCCACGAGGCCGAAAGACTCCGCGACGGCGATGATTTGGTCGTTCTTGCCCCTGTGGCCGGCGGATGAGAAGTCATGAATGTGAATGGTAAACAGCACGTGCTTGCCACGTTGGCGGGAAAGCCTACGGATCGTATTCCTTGGGTGCCCCGACTCGACCTTTGGTTTCGCGCGAACCGGCGGGCAGGGACGCTGCCCGACCGGTATCGCCACGCCACCTTGATGGAAATGCTGGATGATCTGGGTTGGGGATACCACGGGGTGGTGCCCGATTTTCAGGACGTTCGCTCGCCTGAGGATAACGTCCACCGGGCGCTCGGGACCTTCAACCTCCACCGGATGCCGGTCCACACTCGATTTGAGGAAATCGAATACAACGTGATGCGAGACGGGGACCGGACTTCGGTCGAATACCACACCCCGTTCGGTACGTTGACCACGGTCACGGTATATGACGAAAGGATGCAGGCGGCGGGGATCACCATCGCGCACGTGGAACGCCATGCCTTTCAAAGCCCCCAAGACTATGCCCCGCTAAGGCACCTTTTCGATCACGCCCGGGCGGTGCCGAATTACGAAGGCTACGCCGCCGAGGCCGATCGGATCGGCGAACGCGGGTTTTTAGTTGCCTATATCCACGCCGCGGCGTCTCCGATGCACCTTCTCCAGCGCGACGTGATGGCCGTGGAAACCTTCTTCTTCGAGCTGAACGACCGGCCAGACGAAGTCCACGGTCTGGCTGAAGCCATCGAAAAGTACTGGCGCGAGATGCTGACCGTGGCTGCCGCCTGTCCGGCCGAGGTTTTTCTGTTGGGGGCCAATTACGATTCGGCGATCCAGTACCCACGGTTTTTCGCCGAGCACATTCGGCCCTGGCTGGCGGAGTTTGCCGCCGTGCTGCACCGACAAGGCAAGTATCTTCTCACCCATACCGACGGCGAAAATCGAGGGCTTTTGGAACACTATGTGGCAGCGGATGTGGACATCGCCGATTCGATCTGCCCTGTTCCCATGACCAGCCTGACGATCGGTCAGGTCCGCGAGGTCTTCGACGGCCGGATTACGATCATGGGCGGCATACCGTCGGTGACCCTGGTCAAAGACTCGATGACCGATGTCCAATTCGCGGCCTACTTGGACGAATTTTTCAGTCAGATCGGGCGCGGCGACCACTTGATTTTGGGCGTATCGGACACGACCCCACCGGCCGCTGAGTTTGACCGCCTTTTGGCGGTTGCCCGACGCATCGAAGAGTTCGGACCCGTTCGGCCGTAGGAACCCATCAAGATCGAGAATCAGGGCAACAAGCTGGTTTCGGCGGTCGATTCTGCCGTGCATAGTTGCGAAAAGCCATGCTATCAGTCTCATCGTCAAACTTGAGTGGCGCAGGTTCGCCCATTCATTCCAACTGGCATCGCCTCGCCGAGGGGGTGCTCGAAGGCCATCGCCTTTCGCCGGAAGAGGGCTTGGCGATCCTCCGTTCGCCCGACGAAGAATTGCTCAAACTATTGGCCGCGGCCTATCGGGTCCGCCACCACTGGTTCGGCAATCGCGTCCATTTGAATTTACTGATCAACGCCAAAAGCGGTGTGTGCGGCGAGGACTGTGGCTATTGCTCGCAGTCGCGCATTTCCAAGGCGGAAATTCCCCGTTACGCCCTGGTCGACGAGGAGGAGATTGTCGCGGGCGCCCGATTGGCCGTCGAGCGTCGTTCACGCACCTATTGCATCGTCGCCTCGGGGCGGCGGCCGAACTCGGGAGAGCTGGAGCGGATCGGCGCCGCGGTCCGCCGCATCAAGAGCGAGCTTCCCTTGAAAATCTGCGTTTCGCCGGGTCTGTTAACCGTCGAGCAAGCTCACTATTTGAAACGGTGCGGCGTGGATCGCGTCAATCACAACCTCAACACCAGCGAGCGCTTTTACCCGCGCATCTGTACAACACACAGCTACCAGGACCGGCTCGACACGCTGCGGGCGGTTCGCCTGGCGGGCATGGAAATCTGTTCTGGCGGCATCGTGGGCATGGGGGAGGACGACGTGGACGTGGTCGAGCTGGCCTTGCGTCTGGGGGAGCTTGCCGTCGAGGCCTTGCCGATCAATTTCCTGATCCCCATTCCCGGTACGCCGCTAGAAGGCATGCGCCGACTGACGCCCCGATATTGCCTCAAAGTTCTGGCTTTGATGCGTTTGGCGAACCCGCGGACGGAACTGCGTATTGCCGCGGGCCGGGAACTGCACTTGGGCAAACTCCAACCGTTAGGGCTTTTCGCCGCAAATTCGATGTTTGTCGGCGACTACCTGACCACCAAGGGGCAGTCGCCCGAGGAAGACTACCAAATGATCGCTGATCTGGGCTTCGAGGCCGTCGTGGACGGACAGCCTTGAAGACGCGACGTGGCGACCCTTTTCCCAAACGCGGCCAGGCCGCCGGGGCGGGCTTATGCGGTTTGCAGCGAGGCGGCAGCCAAAGTGTTGTGCAGGAGCATGGCGATGGTCAAGGGGCCAACGCCGCCGGGAACGGGTGTGATGTGGCCCGCCACTTCGCGCACCGCGTCGTAATCCACGTCCCCCACCAGGCCCGATTCGGTCCGGTTGATGCCCACGTCGATCACCGTGGCCCCGGGTTTTACCATGTCCGCGGTGAGGAACTTGGCCTTGCCAATGGCCACGATGAGGATATCGGCCTGGCGCGTGATAGCGGGCAAGTCGCGGGTGCGGCTGTGGCACACCGTCACCGTGGCGTCGCCGCCAGGGCCCCGCTGCATGAGCATGATCGCCATGGGCTTGCCCACAATGTCGCTACGGCCGAGCACCACCACGTGGCTTCCTGCGATCGGGATGTTCTTCCGCATCAACAATTGATGAACGCCGTGCGGCGTGCAAGGTAGGAATCGGGGTCTTCCTTGAACGATCCGGCCGACGTTGTCCGGATGAAAGGCGTCCACGTCCTTGACCGGATTGACCGCGTGCAACACCCGAGTCTCGTCCATCCCCTTCGGCAACGGTAACTGAACCAAAATGCCATGCACCTGAGGGTCCTTGTTCAAGCGGTCCACCAGGGCCAGCAAATCCTCGGTCGTGGATTCGGCCGACAGACGGTGCAACTGGCTGTGGATGCCGGCCTTTTCACACGCCAAGCGTTTGTTTCGGACGTAAACCTCGCTGGCCGGGTTGTCGCCCACGAGCACCGCCGCCAAGCATGGCGTAACCCCCTTGGACGAAACAAATTCGGACACGCGCCGAGCCACTTCCGCGCGGATTTCCTCGGCCATTGCTTTGCCATCTAAAATTGTTGCGGTCACGGTCACCCCTCCAGGCGTTTGACAAGGCTTGATAGGAGCCGCTATTCTACCAGACGAACGGCGCATGTCACCCATCCAGCTTTGCAACTTGTCCGCCAACCCTCTCCCGCTTGGAGGCTGAGACGCCGCTGGAACGGCGAGCGGTGATTAACGGGTAAGATGGTGGAAGATTGGCACGGGGAGATGTTTGCAAAATGCCGGCGAAAATATAAAATACAAGACATTGTTTCTAATAATTGTAAACATTTGTAAGCCCTAGGACCTTTCTGAGTGAAGCATATTCGTGGGAGCCACTATGGCAGAATCCGCAGAACTTAGCAGTGTTGATAAAATCAAGGCGGGAAGCAATGCGCTGCGTGGCCATGTTGCCGAGGAGTTGGCCAACTCTGTCGATCACTTCGAGGAGGATACGGTTCAAGTCCTGAAGCATCACGGCATGTACCAGCAGGACAATCGGGACTTGCGTGGGGCGAAAGACGCGCAGGGAAACAAACGGGGCAAAGTTTATTCCTTGATGTTGCGAGTGAAGATTCCCGGTGGCTGTCTTTCCGCCGACCAGCTTGTGGCGCAATTGGATCTTTGCGATGAGCTTGGAAATGGCACGGCGCGGATTACGGACCGGCAGGATATTCAGCTTCACGAAATCCCGAAGCGAAATCTGCGCGAGGCGATGCGGCGGATTCATGAGGCGCAGTTGACCACCCTAGGGGCCTGCGGGGACGTGGTCCGCAACGTCCTTTGCTGTCCCGCGCCCTTTCGCAACGACGCAGTGCGTAACGCCATGCGCGACTTGGCGTTACGTGTTTCCCAGCATCTCCTACCGCGGACCGCGGCGTACCGAGAAATCTGGCTCGGTGATGCCTCTACTGAGGCAGTTGGGGTGGGGGAGCCGGGCAGCCAGTCGCAGGATCGGGATGAGGAACCTATTTATGGGCGCGTGTACTTACCGCGGAAATTCAAAATTGCCTTCGGTCTGATAGAGGATAACTGTGTGGATGCTTATGCCAACGACCTTGGGTTCTTGGCGATTCGGTCAGGCGACCAGTTGGAAGGTTACAACGTGGTCGTCGGTGGTGGTTTTGGCGTCACCCCAAGTAACAAACGGACTTTTCCCGCTGTTGGCCAGGCTTTGACCTTTGCCAACCCCAGTGAAGTGGTCGATGTGGCAACCGCGGTCGTCAAGGTGTTTCGTGACTTCGGCAACCGCTCGGACCGGAAGCGAGCCAGGCTCAAATACCTGATTGCCGATTGGGGATTGGACGGCTTCAGAACCAAGCTTGAGGAGTACTTGGGTCGGAGTTTGTGTCCCCCCAAGCCGCAAGAGGCGATTGGATGCGAGGATCATCTGGGGTGGCATGATCAGGGCGACGGCCATTGGTTCCTCGGACTTTTTGTGGAAAATGGCCGTATTTTGGACCGGGATGGCTTGAGACTGAAATCGGCCCTCCGCGAACTGTGTCGAACCTATCGGCCTGGCATCCAGCTCACCCCTCAGCAAAACATCCTACTCTCGGACATCGCTCCTGCGGATCGGTCCGGCGTGGAGGCGATCTTGCATCGTCATGGGGTAAAACTCGTGGATGCGATTTCGCAGGCGCGGCGATGGTCTATGGCTTGCGTGGCCCTGCCGACATGCGGATTGGCGATCACTGAGGCGGAGCGGGCCCTTCCTGGCCTCATCGACCAACTGGAAAAAGCCGTACTGGACGTTGGTCTTGAAGGGGAGAGGTTCACGGTACGAATGACCGGATGCCCCAATGGCTGTGCAAGGCCGTACAACGCCGACATCGGATTGGTGGGCAAGACGGTCGGAAAATACACGGTTTTTTTGGGGGGGCATTTGTTGGGCAATCGCTTGGCTTACCTCTACAAAGACCTCGTTCCCTTGGACCAAATCGTTCCCACCTTGTTGCCGATCCTCAAACGTTTCAAAGCGGAGCGTCTCACGGGAGAAACGCTTGGGGACTTCTGCCACCGCGTGCGACCGATGGGATCAAATCGGGCCGATGAGGCGTAATGTTTGTTGGGATCCGCGCTAGGGCGAGATCGTTTGAAGGTTCAGGCCCGCCTCCCGTGACGACGGGAAGCAAAACGTCGAGTTGCGGGCGTTGCCCCACCTTAGAGGCGTTTGCAATCTCGCGAGCTAATCTTTAGAATTGCTCCTTTGGCATCGCATTCTTTAGGGCACCGGGAGGACCCGGATGTCGACTGATGCCCGAAGCCGGGCGGACAACTTGAACAATCAGGCGGTCAGTCTGATTACTCTTGGAAAACCTCCCGGGGCTGAGCAACTCCTCGAGAAGGTTCTCCGCATCGCCCCCAACCACCCGGAAGCTACCTACAATCGCGCTTTGCTCCAGTGGCGCCACGGACGCCTGACGGACGTGGGGATCTTGCGGACTTTGGAAGAACTCCGCGGGGCGCACCCAGCCGACTGGCGGCCATCGTATTATCTCGGACTGATCCACGCTGAGCGTGGCGACATCGAAGCGGCTGTCGCCCATCTTGCAAAAGCGATCGATCTGGGTGGGGGAAACGATGTGGAACTCTTGTTCCGACGTTTCCAAGATCTTGCTTCTTTGTCGGTAAGACCCATCCAGTTGTTTGGTGGGGCGATGGAGGCGATTCGGGGGGTTGCTTTGAGTCTGGACGCCCGTTCCGCGGTTACCGTCGGGGAGGACGGCACGTTGCGGCATTGGGATATTGCCACAGGGAAGACCCTAACTTCGATCGATGCGAATACGGAACAGGAAGTCCGGTCGATTACCGTGGCTGCGGATGGTCGCTGGGCGATCGCGGGTGGTCGCTCGTTGACGCAATGGGATTTGGGCAGTGGAGGGTGCTTGCGACGCTTCGAGGGTCACGAGGGACCGGTGACGGCCCTCTCTTCCAGCGCCAACGGTGAATGGCTCCTTTCTGGCAGCGTGGATCGCACGGTGCGGCTTTGGAGCGTGGCGACAGGTCAATGTGTCCGTCTTATGGAGGGACATTCGGCCGCCCTTTCCTGCGTCGATCTCAGTCCCGACGGACGATTTGCCATGTCTGGGAGCCAAGCCCTGGAGTTGTGGCTTTGGGATGCCCTGACGGGGACACGGATGCGGGCATTCGAAATCCAGCAGTTTCCGCCCGAGTGCGTCAGCCTGAGTCGCGACGCCCGTTGGGTCCTCTCTGGCGATGCCGACGCGAAGCTCCATCTTTGGAGCACCAAAAATGGCATGCGCGTGCGAACCCTCCGCGGCCATGCGCAAAAGGTGACGTCGGTGGCGATGAGCGCGGACGGCCGTTGGGCCGTCTCCGCCAGCCTGGATGGCACGGTCCGCCTCTGGGACCTGAGCACTGGCTGCTGCCTCCGCACCTTTGAGGGGCACGATCGCCGGGCTGTTTCGCTCTGCCTCAGTTTGGATGGACGATGGCTCCTCGTGGGATACACGACGGAGTCGCCGCGGCGGGGGGAACTGTGGCTGTGGGACCTTTCGATCTTCCACCAACCCGGCGGTCGCTTCGTCGCTCCGCCGGCGCGTTGTGCGGTCGAAGTCAAACGCGAGGCCAAACCGGGGCTGACGCGATTTCAGGGCCTGTTCGCCGAAGCCCGCAAAATGGCCGATGCCGGCTGCTGCGAAGAAGCGATGTATCTGATCGATCAGGCCCGGCGGATTCCCGGTTTTGGCCTCAATTCCGAAGTGATCGAGCTGCGCAACCTGGTGGGGCAACGAGGGATCCGGGAACGGTTTCGCGATGGTCGCTGCGTGCAGATGCTTCGGACACCGGGGGCGGTCGGGCCCGTGGCCATGAGCCCCGACGCTGCCCAAGCCCTGTCTTGCGGCCCCGACAAAATTATTCGCCTCTGGAACCTGAAAAAAGGCGAGTTGCAGGGCGAGTTGACTGGTCACCGCGGCGCCGTCAACGATCTGTGCTTCACTCCAGACGGGCGTCAGGCGTTGTCCGCGGGAGAAGATGGCCTCCTATGCTTGTGGGACCTCGCTTCTTCCACCTGCCTTCGCACCATGGCGGGCCACGTGGGTTGGGTCAGCAGCGTGGCCGCCTCGCCCGACGGCCGTTGGGCCCTCTCTGGTGGACGCGACAAGACGTTGCGCGTCTGGGACCTCGCCAGTGGCAGGTGCCTCCGCACACTGTCCGGGCATGAGAACCTGGTCCGTTGTGTCCGTTTCGGTCCCTGTGGCCGCTGGGCACTCTCGGCCAGTTTCGACAAAACGCTCCGTTTGTGGGAGTTGTCCTCGGGCCGGTGCCTGCGAGTCTTCCAGGGGCACTCCGACGTGATCCACGCGGCAGCCGTAGGCTGGCAACGACGCCTCGCCGTTTCCGCTGGCAACGATAAGACGGTCCGCGTTTGGGACCTTCGGACCGGGCAATGCCTCCGGGTGTTCCAGGACCATTTCGAGCGGGTGCTCGCCGTGGCCATGACCGCAGACGAGGGTTGGGCGATTTCGGGAAGCGGCGATAAATTGCTGCGGCTGTGGAATCTAGCCAATGGGCAGTGCGTCCAGGTTTTCTCTGGTCACACGGCCGCCATCACGTCGTTAGCCTTCAGTCCCGACGGCCGCTGGGTCGTGTCGGGCAGTCACGATCAGACGATTCGGGTGTGGGAGCTAGAATGGGACTACGATTTCCCGGCCCCCGCCGATTGGGATGACGGCGCCACCACTCTCCTGGAGGATTTCCTCACCCTGCACACGCCCTACCAGGCCGAGTTGCCCGGCGGAAGAGAACCAACCGACGAGGAGGTCACGCGAGCCTTGACGCGAGCGGGAAGGCCCGCTTGGTCCGAAGACGACTTCCGGCAGTTGCTTCTTACCCTTGGGGCGGTGGGCTTCGGCTGGCTCCGTCCCGACGGCGTTCGCAAAAAGCTGGAGGAAATGGCTAGTCGACCCGCCCTCTGATTGAACATTTCCTCGCCGCAACAACGTCACGGGGCTTCCCAATTGCGGCATCGGGGCGGATTCCGCGGGCGTCGCTCGGCGGGGATGCGCGTCGTTCGGCGATAGTCGTCGCCCTGCTCTTTGGTCCCCATCGGGGGCCAGTTCCGAGTCAATGCAAAGTAGGGAACACGATCTCGCCGCGGGCCTGGGCCTGGGTGTTCTCGTAGGACCCGAAAAACTCGGAATTGCAATCGAGCCAGAGGGTGATGCGGCGGCGATCCTCGGGCGTCAGCTTCACGCCGTAATGCGTCTCGTCGAGGTAAGGAAGCAGCTTCGCGGCCCGGGCTCCGAACTGGCCGGCGGTCGTGCGGCTGCCTCCGTGGATGCCCGAGTGAAGCGATCCGTTCTGGACGTGGAAGTAGAAGCCGTACTTTGCGGCCAGATTGGCATACGAGCGGGTCCAACCGTGGTTCCCCTCGATCGTCCCCGTCAAATCGACTGCCTTCTTCTCGCGGTGGCAATCGACGCAGTGGCGGTCGAGCACGGGTTGGACGAGTCGCACAAAACTGAAGGGGTTGGAGCCCTCCGGCTCGGGCGCAATGGGGGACGGCGGGCGGCGAAATGCCAGCGGCGTCCGCGTGAGCATCGCCGGCGGACGGTGTTTTGGCTCATGGCAGCCCTGACACGACAGACGTTCGCCGGGATGGACGTAGGTGCCGGACCGCATCGACTGGATGGCCAAGCCGTCCGCATCCAACGCTTGGAAGTAGATTTCCTTGCCCACCGGCGCCTCGAAAAACGCGCTACCGTCTTCTTCGACGGGCACGACGCCCAAAACCGCCCGGGCATTCGTCTGTTCCGCCACGCCGATCCGCGGCTGATTTGGCGGCGCCGTGCTCTTGGGAAGCACTTGGATGACGCGGAGAGCCGCGACCTTCAAGCCTGCCGGCCAAGAGAAATCGCTATCGTAAACGTTGGCCACGGCGATCGTCGCCGGCGGAACATGACCATCGGCGCGAGCCAGATCCTCGGCTGCCTGGACGGTCTGCGAGGGAATGACGGGCGGCGTGGGTCGCGGCCTCAAGGGGATTGGGCTGATGCAGGAAATCGTCGCATCCCGGTAGATCAGTTCCTTGTTGCCGTCGCGGTCGATCCAGTAAATGCCGCGGTTCTTCGCTTGGGCGTCGTAGACGCATAGATAATCGTCCTCGCTCAGCGGCCAAGGAGTGCCGTACTGCATGTAAGGGGCGATCGGTCGGGCCTCGGCCTCCGGGAAAGGGCAATCCGGCGTGAGCCGCTCCAGTTGCGCCATGGCGTTGTCGTCCGGCACCCGGGGATCGATCAGCACCAGCGAGCCGAAGGCGTGGCCATGGTGGGCTCCCGCCGTGGCAACGAACTTGTGCGATCCCGGCACCGCCCGAATGTCCATCTCCATCCACGGACGACTCTCACGCCGCACTGGATAGTTGCCGTGGAAGCTGCGCGGGTCGCGTCCATCGGGAAAACACGTCCAGATGTGATGCGCGATGTTCGTGTCCCGATCCACGTAGTCCCACCGCGTGTAAACCAGCATTCCCTCGTGGGTCACGCTCGGCTGCCATTCGTGCGTCTCGTGGAAGCTCAAGCAGATGATGTCGCTGCCGTCGGGCTTCATCGAGAACAGGGTGTACACCGGGCAATGCCGACCGCAACGAAGATACCCGCCGCGCCGCGTCGAAATGAACACGATGCGGCCGTTGGGCAGGAAGCAGGGGTCGAAATCGTCATACGGCCCATCGGTAAGTTGCACCAATTCCGACCCATCCGCATTGACTCTGAAAATGTGATAACTGACCTCTGGCCCCCAAAGATAGATTTCCTTGCCCTGCGATTGGGCGAAGGCCGTGGCCTCGCTGTAGGCGAAGAGGATGGTGCGGCCATCGAAGGAGACCTCGGGCGACAAGAAGGAACCGCCCTCGAGCTTACGCCCCTTCAACCGTCCTTGCTGCACGACGGTGTTCTCCAACAGATTGATCAGCCTGGGCCGGGGGCCAAACGGGTCCTCAAGCACGAAAAGCCCTCCGCCCGGCACGGCGTTGCAACCATAGAACTGGTCGCACATGTGGAACACGCCGGCGGCGTCATGCCGCTTGACGAACAACAGCTTGTCGATGTTCAGCAAGGGGTTGCAAAAGGCGATCTCGCGGACCGCGCGGCGTGCGGCCAGATAGACTTCGCGGCGGATTTCCGGGGCCACGCGGGCTTCCGCGGCCAAGGCGTTGACGCGGGCCTCCAGACGCCCCAACTCGGCGACCCAAGGTTCGAGCCGGGCCGCGTCGGCCTGGGATTTCAGCCGCTCGGCGAGGCGTCGGCCCCGACGCAGGACCTCGCGCGTGTGGGCGAGCGAAAAACTCCCGTCATCCGGCTGCTCCGCCGCGCCTTGGGGCGAAGCCGCGCCCGGCGCCGAGTGACGAACGGAATAAAGGCCCACGCTCTTCTGGTTCGCTGGCTTGCCCAGGGCGATGTTCTTCTGAGGATCGGCGGCTGCATACACCTCGACTTCATCCAAGGCGAACGAGCACCGGCCGGGAACCTGGAGCCGCACAATCCGCGCCTTGACGCCCTTGCCCTTCAGATCGACAACCAAAGGCTTGTTGTCGGTCACGCCGCCAAAGGGAACGCCCGGGTGTTGATAGACCTGTTGGAACTGCCGCGACGTGTCTGAAGCCACAAGCACGCGGAGGTCCTGCGTCCGAGCCGCCTTGCCTGAATCCATCCGATTGAACACCACGACACGGTCTAAAACGACTACTTCGCCCAAGTCCACTTCCCACCAAGGGTCCACTTCGGCGCTGGCTGTATGGAATCCGTAAGCGCCGTTCTTGACCCCATCGACTCCGCCGGCCGCGTCCTCGGCGGTGCTGACTGCCGGTGCTTTTTGGGGCGAGCTTGGGAGGGCTTCTTTCCTGCCAAAACGACGGTCCTGATCGATCCAATCGGCGAGGACCATTGCGTCCAACAACTGACGCAACTCCCCACCCGAGCCAGCCGCTCCAGACCGACTGTCAGCCGCGATGCCAACCCCAGGGTGAAGCGACGTTGCCCCGAAGAAAACGAAGACTGTAACCGCGAGCGATGGACTTAGAACGACTAATCGCATGACGCAACCTCCTAAGCCGGCCCAATTCTCACCGGGACGGCCACCAGCCCGGCGAAAGGCAACCCAAGACTTTTCCTGTCGCTGATCTGGCTTCAGCGACACCGTTTTTCTGTGATGAACGCGCTGCAAAGCAACCGCGACGCCAAGCTCGCCATCGAGACGAAACCCGCATTCGTTCACAGCATACCGGATGTCCGGGTCCGGGAACAGGGAAACATTAAATAGAAATTAGCAGCCACTGCCCGAAATTCGGTTACGCAAGGCAGTTGCCTCTCATGCAATCGCGTCCGCACTTGCGGCACTGCTCGGCCGGGAGCCGGGTGCTTCCGGGGCACGCTGCTGGCTTATCCAGCATTGTGAACTGAGGACGTGGTAACCGATGAACCTCGGTCCGTCGGGAAGCATTGCCGGCGATGGCGAACCCCTGCCACGATTAGCACTGCTGGGAAAGCCAGTAGCCGTACCCGCGCTGGATAAGCCAGCAGAGGCACCCGCACCGTGGCACCCGCGCGGTGCCGTCCAACTGAAGTACCATGGGACTGTCGACCAATAAGTAGAAAACGTGTACGCACGGCGCGCAGACACTCACCTTTGACTTTATTGCAACTGGGCGGGAGGGTTAACGGCCTAGGGAGGCACTTGGGGGCATTCCAACGGGAACGAGGACCAGCATGTCCCAGGAGTGTCAAAATCCATAAAACTTCTCTAAACCGAAAGCTCCGAGCCGGTCGAAAAGCCATGAGTAGGACAAATTGTGGGTGACCATGCGAGGAGAGCGCTCATGAAGCGGTATTGGACGATGTTGCCCCTGGTATGCCTCTGCCTGCTGGCGCCCTCGCTGGCGGCGGAAAAGTCGGCGCCCAAGTCGGAGGCTAAGACGACGATTGGCATTTCGCCCGGCGAATTGGCGCCCACGCAGGAAATGTGGTTCTACGAACAATACCAGAAGCAGTACACCGATCCGAAGGCCGTGGTCAGGCAGAAGGCCGAATTCCGTGGCGAAGAGCGGATGCGAAGAATAGCCGCTTTGCGTTGGTACGGGTTTTCCAACCAGCGGCCGATGGCTGGCGTGGACCTGATTCATGGGGACTACGCCCCCGCTTGGTCGTCGAACAACATCTACCACCCGTTTCGCTGGGCCGGGCCGGCGACCACTACGGCCCTGGTCAAACCCTCGATCACGTCCAGCCGATTGTATTGAGACCTGGACCTCCGCAGATCAAAGCTCGGTGCGCTGTGCCTGAGGGGCTATTCCAAATAGCCCTCGTCGATTGAAAAGTTGCGGAAACGAACGGAGTAGGCTTCGTCGAACCATCGAGCGATGTCGGCTTCCACGTCACGATCGTATGGTGGAGCCACACGGAGCGTGCGACCGTTTCGCGGCTGGCGAATTTCGCCATTTTCAACCACAATCTGCCCGCTTTGAATGACATAGCGCGGCAATTCGAACATGACCTGAGGGTTCTCGTGCGGGGTGTAGATGGTGATGTCCGCGTCGGCCCCCGGCCCCAGATGTCCCTTCTGTTCGAGCCCGAGAATGCGGGCAGGACCGGCTCGGGTGATGATGCATATCTCGGACAGTGTGTATTGGCGTTCCATGTCGGCCAAAGCAGTGCGCTGACGAACTCTGGTGGGTAAGGTCCTGAGGACATCGTTGCGGAAGCTGCGATCCATTAAGAGCCGAATCACTTGCGGATAGGCAAGGAACGAGCCACCGTTGGGGTGATCGGTCGTGAGCACGATGCGCCAGGGATCGTGGACCGCCAGAAGCCATTCCAGCCCGACCGCCCATTGAATCGCATGGACGAGGCTCTTGTCGCGGTATTCGATCGGCGCGATGCCGCATCCAGCCTCGAGTTCCACGTCGGCGGAGTACCATTTCGTTCCGTAAATCTTGTGCAAGTAGTAGCCGACGGGGCCATCGCCGGTCATGCTGGTGGTCTTGCCAAAGAGGACTTGTCCTACGTCGACCGTGATGTTTTCGTGTTCATTGACGTATTCGGCTAGGACCGCGACTTGGGAGCGGAAGGTGTTTTCGTCGCCCTCGCCGCCGCCATAGCTGTGGAATTGGACATGCGACAGATGGCCGCGGAAACCCTCCAGCGCTTGCATGGTCTGAAGGGTGGTCCTCCAGTTTCCCGGCAATCCCAAGTTGTTGCAGTGGATGTGGAGGGCGTGAGGCAGTTGGAGGGCGTCGGCAGCCTCGGCCAGCCCGCGAAGGATCTGCCGCGGAGTGACGTCGTAGGGAGCAACGGCCTCGTCCAGGCTCGTGACGTTTCCGGCGTGGCGTTGCTTCCAGACTTCGACCCCGCCGGGATTGACCGCCTTGATCCCATAAGCCTTGGTGGCCCCTACGAGCCAGCCAATGAATGCTTGCAGCCGCTGCGGATCGCGGTCCTTGATCGCCCGCATCACATAGTGGTTGTTGCCCACGAGAACGTAAAACCCTTTGTCGATGCAGGGGGTGTCGGCAAGTTCCTGGTGGGCGTGCCGGGCGCCGAGCGGTGGCACTGCTGCGTCGAAGGCCGTCGTATAGCCCAATCCCGCATACTTGTAACCGGTGGCGAAGCTGCTCGGCACGCTCCCCAGGGTGCCACTGTGCGTTGCCGCGGATCGAGGCACTTTCGAAGCGACTCTTTTTTCCTCGGGTCGCAGTTTGCGGGCGGTGTTGGCCTTGGGGCCCGCAATGTGGCTGTGCATATCGATTCCACCGGGCATCACCACGAGCCCGGTAGCGTCCAACACGCTGATCGACTCCCCTGTGGTATCTGACGGCGGGACTGCGATTTTGCCGCCGGTCACCCAGAGGTCGCGGATTTCGCCATGGATGCCATTGGCGGGATCATAAACGTTCCCGCCAGCGATTTTCAGCCAACCGCTTGCCATGGTTTTCTAAATGCCTCGCGGCGTCCATGATCGCTCATTGCGAACGTGAGCGGCGATAAAATGGTCGGGCCGATCACTCACGCCCAATGCGGCTTCTGCTAAACGGGCCGAACGAAGAAGATGGGGGGCGCACAACGAGACAGGCACCGCACTGCCCTCACCCGTTTGGGAACAAGGCATGGTTTCGGCAGGCGGTGCACAGAGTGAGTTCAGAAAACCAAAAACAATTCTCGCCGCCGTCACCCTCGGCCGCTGTCCCGGCGAGCGAGCAGGAGATTACCGGAAAGCTCTAAAACCCCCCATTCAATAATCCCCACCCTCCCATGGCAACGACCTAATGACCCCGACGGGATTTGAACCCGTGTTGCAGGCTTGAAAGGCCTGTGTCCTAACCTGGCTAGACGACGGGGCCGATGGCGCGGACTCAGCGCCCCAAAAAGCCTCTATATACATGGCGGAGCACGGGTGCGTCAAGGGGCCCATGTGGTTGGGGTCCCGCAGTCCCGCAGTCCCGCAGTCCCGCAGCGTCCCGCATGTGCTTATTGTGGTCGTGGGCCCGCATGGCACTTTGTTGCTTGCTGAAATTGTTTAACACTGAAGGGGGGGTCGGGAAATAGCCGGACAAGAAAGTCGAAACGGAGACGCAGCTCAGGTGCCACTGTTGGCTTTTCCAGAATTGCCCATAGGTGGGTCTACGATCCGTGACTTGTGACAGCGATAAAATGCGGTTGCTAACTTGTTCTAATAATCGGAAGTGTGCCTAGGATGACCGGAGCAGCATGGTCTATTCCGAAGCTATGCCCGCGAAGGCAACCCCCTCCCACGATATGCAGTGTTGGACAGGCCATTACTAGTACCCACGCTGGGGAAACTAGCAGTGGCAGTGTCGCATTCTGGCGGGTAGCGAGGCAGCCTCAAGTGTTGTAGATTGGAGACCACGATGGTTACGGAGTCTTTGCCTCGATTTGGGGGAAATTCTCATGATCTTTCGTCGATTTCACGAGGTCGTTTGCCGTAGTGTAGTCATCTGGCTTCCAGTTCTGGCTCTTGCTTCGCTCACCACTGCCCGTGCTGCCGTGCCGCTAAACGTTCCACTCACAGCGGAACCGTTCGGCCTGAACCAGGTGCGGCTTCTGGATGGGCCTTTCAAGCACGCCATGGAATTGAACCGCAAATACCTACTGAGTCTCGACGCGGATCGCCTGCTGCACAACTTCCGGATCAATGCGGGCCTGCCGTCATCGGCCCAGCCCCTCGGCGGATGGGAAGATCCCAACAGCGAAATCCGCGGTCATAGCTTGGGCCATTTTCTCTCGGCCTGCGCGTTGATGTATGCCGCCTCCGGTGACGAAGCCCTCAAGACCAAAGCCGACTATATTGTGGCGGTTTTGGCGGAGTGTCAGGCCAAGATCGGCAATGGTTACCTCAGCGCGTTTCCTGAGAGCTTCATCGAGCGTGTGGAAAAGCTTCAGCCCGTCTGGGTCCCCTGGTACACGATCCACAAGATTTACGCCGGGCTGGTCGATATGTACCTCCTTTGCGGGAACCAGCAGGCTTTGGAGGTGGTGGCCAAGGCTTGCGATTGGGTGAAAGCCCGAACCGACAAACTCAGCGACGAGCAGATGGAAAAGATGCTCGGCGTGGAACACGGCGGGATGAACGAGGTGCTGGCCGACATCTACGCGATTACCGGCGACGAGAAATACCTCAAGCTGGCTCAGCGGTTCAACCACCGCGCGGTACTCGATCCCTTGGCGAAGTGCGAGGATCGGCTCACTGGCCTGCACGCCAACACGCAGTTCCCCAAGATCCTTGGTGTCGGACGTCAGTATGAATTAACCGGGAACGAGGAACTGCGGACGATCGCCACCTTTTTTTGGGACGTGGTCACGAAGGAGCGATCCTACGTCACCGGCGGCAACAGCGACGGCGAGGTCTTCTCGCCTAAGGAGCGGTTGTCCCAATATCTTGGACCGAACACCACCGAAACCTGCAACACCTACAACATGCTCAAGATCACGCGGCGGCTCTTCGGCTGGGAACCTAAGGCCGAGTACGCCGACTACTACGAACGGGCGCTGTACAACCACATTCTCGCCTCGCAGAACCCGGAAACGGGAATGGTGCTCTACTATCTCCCGCTGAAAACCGGAGTGCCAAAAACCTTCGGCACCCCGACGGACTCGTTCTGGTGCTGCACGGGTACAGGCATGGAGAATCACGCCAAGTACGGCGACAGCATCTATTTCCACGAAGGCGAGAAGATCCTTTACGTGAACCTCTTCATCGCCTCGGAGCTCTCGTGGACCGAGCGGGGGCTGAAATTGCGGCAGGAGACCCGTTTCCCCGACGAAGACCGCACGCGGCTCCGCTTCGCCTGCGAAAAACCGGTCGCAATGACGCTCCGTGTCCGGCATCCGTATTGGGCCGTCTCAGGGTTCGAGATTGCGATCAACGGTCAGCCTCAGGCGATCGCCAGCCGGCCGGGTAGCTATGTCAATCTCCAGCGTGTATGGCAGGACGGCGACACGGTGGACATCCGCATGACGATGACCCTGCGCACGGAAGGGTTCCGCGACAATCCGAAGAGGTTGGCGGTTCTTTACGGCCCGCTGGTGCTCTGCGCCGAAATTGAGTCGGGAAGCCCCAGCACGGCCATCGTCTGCGGCGAAGGAGATATTGTCTCCCACCTCCGGCCCGTGGCTGGAAAACCACTCACCTTCACCGCTTCGCCCAAGGTATTTCGCGTAACGGGTGCCCAGGCCGGGCAAGAACTCACCTTGATTCCGCTGTTCCGGCAATACCAGAAACCCTACGTCGTCTATTGGGACGTGCTCAGTGAGGCTGAATGGGGTGCGGTGCTGGCACAGATCGAAGCGGAAGAAGCACGTCAAAAGATGCTCGACGCCCAAACCGTCGACCGCGTGAGGATCGGCGACGGGCCTTCCGAGCAAGCGCACGCGCTGGAAGGCGAAAGGACCAGCGCGGGCCTCTTTAAGGACCAATACTGGCGCCACGCCGTGGACGGCGGGTGGTTCTCGTATCAGATGAAGGTCCTCGACGGTCAGCCGATGAAGCTCCTTTGTCGTTACTGGGGAAGCGATGTCGGGGCCAGGGTCTTCGACATCCTCATCGACGGCACGAAAATCGCCACGCAAAAGCTCGACAACAACCGGCCGGACCAGTTCTACGACGAGATCTATTCTATTCCCTCCGAGCTGACCAAGGGGAAGTCCAAGGTCACGGTGCGGTTCCAGGCCCATTCGGGCCACATGGCCGGTGGCGTCTTCGATTGCCGTGTACTCAAGGCGGAGTGAGGGAAAGAGGCGACAGAGGTCCGAATACTCCGAACGGGGCATTGCCAATTTGAGCCCGTAGGCTAAAATTACATTGGCTGGCCGGCCGTGAACAAGGGCCGATACACCGGGTTGAACCGCTGGCGCCTTTATGAAACATGGGCAGCAGGTCGCCATTGCGGCGTACCGCCTCTTGTTCATGACAATTTATTTCGAGAAGCCCGCCTCTTGGGTGCGGGCTTCTGCTTTTTCTTGGGCATCCGTGGCAGAGCGAAAAGGTTTGGGTAATGGCGAAGAAGAAGTTAACTCGGGAGGAGGCCCGGGCCGCGACGAGGAAAAGCATCGAACAACGGGTCAAACCGTGGCCCATGGGCCTTGAGTTGAACTTGGCCAGAATCAGGACGCTGGCGGCTGCGGAATGGAATTTCGACAAGCTCTACCAGCAGGTGTGCCAGTTCGCGGGTAGCTCGATCACCCGCGAAGTCTTTCAAGAGTTTCTTCAGGCGAAGAAGATCACCTTGAAAAGCCGGCCTAAAGGCGGCTGGAAAACCACGTAAACGCCGCCACCCTGGCTCGCTCTTTTTCGCCGCTACCCCAAAGGCCTCAGGCCCAAGACAACCCGAGTCGCAGTCACTTTGTCAGGCTGCCAAGGGGGGTTCTCCGATTCTGCCGACCGCGTGCCAATCAAGGCATATCTGCCTCGGAGGCCCTTTCTCACGGCTTCCGACTGAACTTAACCCTTTGGCAACAGTAACTTATGATTCGTGATCGGCACTCCGATGCCGGCCAACCGAGCAAATCGTGACGTTGACATTCCCCGCCTACGATGCTAAAAATTATCTCCAGAAGGGTGGATACTCAGCGTTGTGGGACTAACCTTCTTTCTGATGCTCGCCCATCCTTTTCGGTCTCGTACGTTTTCTCGAATCATTGCGGTGGTTGAGGAGTCGAGGCCATGCCATTCGAGCAGAGGGTTCCGGACAAGGCGCTGTTGTCCAAGGTCAACCAGCGTTTGGCGCGCTGCGGCGTGGGATCGCGAGTCCACGTGAACGTCACGGTTCGCAACGGTACCGTGACATTGTCAGGCGTATTGGATTTCGATTATCAGCGTAAACCTTTGCTCCGCGCCGCGGCTGGCGTGGACGGGGTCCGCATGGTAATCGACCAACTCAAAGTGAAACCGCCCACCCACTGGTCCAAGGATTCCGGCCGGGTCAGTGAACTCCAGTTCTGACCGGCGGGTCGCGGCGCGGGGGAGGCGACGGGACGACGGCGTCGCGCGGCCGACGCTTGCTTGTCACAGGGTTGTTTTTTATCGCATCGACTCGCCGAGTCGCTTTTGGCAGCGTCCCGCGATCCAAAGGCACGCCTCGGGCCAATCGCCACGATCCTAGAAGCGCCACGGCCTGAAGTTAACGCTTCGTGGTCTCGACGGTCGCCACGCCGGGCCTGAGATGTTGCCGCCAGCGATTTCGCTGGTAGGATGGACCCATACTGGGACTCGTCGCGGGTTTTCCGGATCGATGCCGCGGTGCGGCTTCGGTGAGCGTCGCTCCGTTCGCGCGTTTGCGATCCCGATCAAGGTCACGTCATGGCAGCGCCCCATACATTGAACGTATTCCATGGCTTAAGCCATCGGGCTGCGTTGCGGACTCTGAGAGCAACCGGCACGCTGGCCGTGACGCTGACCTTGGTCGGTGCATGGGCCACCGCGGTTGCCGGAGACAGGGCCGCCACCGGAGACAGGGCTTTCAGCGGGGACACGGAGACCTCGGAAGAGCCACGGCAGGCACTCGGGCGGGAAGTGGTCCCCCTGCCAACGCTCGGCGGAGCCCAGTTTTGGGCCGACCGGTTGTTCTTCCACCAGTGGCGCATTCAACGCAACGTCGTCACCGGGGGGTACCGCCTTTTGGACGGCGAAGACTTCCGCCACGGTTCCGGCACCTTCGAGCAATGCCAGGCGTTGTTGGAACGAATCAAACGGGAACGAAACTTGCCGGCATTCCGCGGCAAAGTAGTGATTGTACTCCACGGGCTTGCCGATAGCCGGGCAATCATGAGGCCCTTGTGCCGGTATTTAGAAGAGCACGGAGGGTATGAGCCGCTCAATGTGACCTATCCCAGCACCCAACAAGGACTCGCCGAGCACGCCAAAGACTTGGCGTCGATTGTCCAGCACCTCGAGGATGTCGAAGAAATCCATTTTATAGGCTATAGCCTGGGCGCAATTGTGATTCGCCGCTTTTTTGCCGACGAGCAGCAGCGCGGCAAGCTCGATCCGCGATTCGGAAGAATGGTGATGATCGGGCCGCCCAACCAGGGTTCCCAACTGGCCGCTCGGCTGGGAGACAACCCCATTTTCGAACTTCTGCTAGGCAAGGCCGGACGGCAATTGGGGCCGCTTTGGGCTTGGGAAGCCCTTCAGTTGGCCACGCCTCCCGTGGAATTCGGAATCGTGGCCGGGGGTCGGGGCGACGGTCGGGGATTCAACCCCCTGTTACCGGGCGATGACGACGGTATCGTGACTGTGGAGAGCACGCGGCTGAGCGGGGCGAGCGACTGGATCGTCGTTCCCGCCCTGCACGCCCTGCTGCCGCGACAGCCCAAGGTCCACGAATACACCCTGCGTTTCTTGCAGCACGGATACTTTGTCGCACCCGAGCAACGAACGCCGATCCAGGACGCTCGATAAGGAGGAGGCGATGGGGGGACACGATCGGGAGCGGTCGGCAAAGCGCGACGCCGCGTCGCCTTTGGCAGCGAGGCAGCCTCCCGGTCGGGTGGTGGGAATTGATTTCGGCCGCGCGCGGATCGGCATCGCCATTACCGATCCCGAGCGAACCCTGGCCACTCCTTACGAGACCTACGCCCGCCGGGGGCCAGTCGCCGACGCCCAGCGATTCCAGCGCCTCGTCCAGGAAGAGCAGGTGACCTTGTTCGTGGTGGGGCTACCCGTGCATCTCGACGGCCAGGAAAGCGAGATTTCCCGGGAAGCGAGGCGGTTCGGCATTTGGCTGGCGGAAACCACCGGCGTGCCGGTCGAGTATTTCGACGAGCGGTTCTCGACCAGCGAAGCTCATGAGCTCCTCAAACAAGCGGCCTTGAAGCACAGCCGCCGCAAGCGCAAATTGGACATGCTCGCCGCCCAGGTGATGCTCAGCGCGTATCTCGAAACCCGGGACCGGGGCGCGGCAGCTTCAGGTCCATTGTAAGCCCGCCGGCCGAATGACGGACCACATCTTGGTTCGGCTTTTTGAAGCGGATTTTGACTCTTGATTTCAAGGAAGCACAGCATGAAAGCAATGGTTCTGGCGGCGCAAGCTCCGATGGAAAGTTCGCCGTTGGAGTGGCGCGACCTACCGATGCCCGAGCCGGGACCGGGCGAGGTTCGGCTCCGCGTGCGGGCCTGCGCCATTTGCCGCACGGATTTGCACGTCATCGAGGGCGATCTGCCCCGCCAACGCTTGCCGATCGTGCCCGGCCACCAGATCGTCGGAGTCGTGGACGCCCTGGGCGCCGATTGCCGCCGATTCGCGGTGGGCCAACGGCTGGGGGTGGCTTGGCTACGGCACACCTGTGGCGTGTGCGATTATTGCCGAGCAGAGAAAGAGAACCTTTGCGAGTCGGCCCAGTTCACGGGGTATCACCACGACGGCGGTTACGCGGAATACGCGATAGTGCCCGAGGCCTTCGCCTACGCGATTCCCGACTCTTTTTCCGACGTCGAGGCCACCCCCTTGCTTTGCGCCGGCATCATCGGCTATCGGGCGCTGAAGCGGAGCAACTTGCCTCGCGGCGGCAAGCTGGCGCTTTGGGGCTTCGGCTCCTCTGCCCACGTCGTGCTCCAGATTGCCCTGCACCGTGGCTGCGAGGTGTTTGTGGTCACCCGGGGCGAGAAGCACGTTGCCTTGGCCCGCCGCATGGGAGCAGTCTGGGCCGGACAGCAGCCCTCGGACCTGCCGGCGAAAGTGGACAGCGCGATCCTCTTCGCACCGGCGGGCGAACTCGTGCTTCCGGCGTTGGAATCGCTCAAGAAAGGCGGCACGCTGGCCCTCGCCGGCATCCACATGACCCCCATCCCCACGATGGATTACCAACGCTACGTCTTCTACGAACGCGACCTCCGCTCAGTCACCTGCAACACCCGGGAAGACGGGCGCGAACTATTGGCCGAGGCCGCGCAAATCCCCATCCGCCCGCACACGACGGTTTATGCCATGTCTGACGCGAACCGGGCTTTGATGGACCTCAAGAGCGATCAGATCAGCGGGACCGGCGTGCTGGCGTGGTGAGCCGCGCTTCGGCCGACCCTCCGAATGCCCACGCCGCGGTCGAGGGGGTGAGCGTGTCACCACAAGGCTAGCGTGGCCCCGCCACGTCCCAACCCGATCAACCGCCAAGCCGGAAACCACGCACCTCGCCGCGATCCGAGGCGAAAACGACAATCTCGCCCGTGGATTCCGCCGCGATCTGCGCGTGTGTCGGGCGTCCGTTCAACTTGCCGATGCGCACCACTTCCCCTTGGGAATTCAGGGCTACCACGCTACCGTCGTCGCAGCCTACTACGACCCGGGGAAGCTTCGCCGCCGAGAGTTTCGCACAGCGGAGCGAAAGCGGAGGACTGGGCAGGCGTGTGGCCCAGACCTTTTTGCACTCGTGGTTCAAGGCCACGACCAGCCCCTCGCTTATGCCGACGACCAGTTCCTTTTTTCCGTCGCCGTCTAGGTCGGCGACGTCCATGTCGCGCATTTGGGTTCGCGGGGCACTACTGGCGCCGGGGCCGAACTGCGCATTGGCCAGCGGCTTGCCATCCTCGGAGTACACGGTCACTCGATTCCACGTGCCGTTGATCGCCGTGGCCACTTCCCTCTTGCCATCGCCGTCGAGGTCTTCGTGGATCAGCGCGGTGCGATTTTGTGCGTCCCAACCGCCGACGAACGAATGTCCCGCAGGGACGCCGTAGAACCCTCGGCCAACCACTGCCAAGGTTCGGCTATTGACGATCGCCAGGTCCTCGCTATCGTTGGGCCAACGGGAGATCAAGAGGTTTTTGGAGTCCTCAGGCCCGGGAACCAATAGGAACATTCTGCCGGGACCCCAGAAGACCGGCGTCCGTCGGACGAGCTTGCCTGACTCATCGAGGATTTCCAACGTGCAAGCACTTCCCACGAAACACCGGCTCTTGCCCTCGTCAAACTCGCCGGTATACAGGCCATGGATCCCCTCGTGGCCAGGGGCGCTTTTGAACCAATATGTCTTGGCCGCCTGATACACGGCGGGATCCATCTCGGAGACGAACGTCCATCGTTGCTGCCCGTTTCGATCGAAGGCGACCACCTTCTCATCGACGCAACCGGCCAGCACGAGGTTGGGCGCGTCCCACCAGCGAAGCACACGGATGTTGCCCTCGGTTGGAAGCAGCCGCCGTTGCGTCCCGTCAAGACTCAAGACGTGGATCGCGGTTCCCTGTGCGATGTACAATTCGGGCCCCGAAGAGCCAGGCACGGCGATCATGTTGGCCACGCTGCCGCCAAGCTGGGCGGAGAAGGCGACGGGCAGCGGCTCGTGGGCGGTATCGAGCGCGCCTGAGAGGGCCTTTGGCGCCGCTGCCCTCGCGTCGCGCGCCGCGGCGGTTTGACTCCGTAGCCACTGGACCAGTTCGCCGCCGATGGTGGTCTTGGGAATCGCTCCGGCGAGAACGTGCCGCCCGGCGGGCAGGGCCACCTGCACTTCGTCCGCCTGCACGGGAACTTCCAACGGCGCGCTGTCGAGGTGCAGATTCTCGACCGAGGCAAGGGCCAAACGCAACGCGGTTGGTCTCGCTGCCACGACGTGCAGCGTGCCGCTTGCGAAGTCCCAATCGAGATCAACTGGATGGTCGCTGGCGACGAGCGGGGTGACCACGCCCGCGCTCGTCAACCCCAGTCCGAACAAGTGATCGACGGCCAACACGACCAGGTCTCCATCCATTTTTCCATACTGGCCGACCACGGCCAGGGCCGGGCGGGGCACGGCCAGGGCCGCCGCGTTATCTGCAAGCCGCGAACACGCCAACGAGCCCGGCGTCTTAGCGGGCGTCTGCCCGATCAAATAAAACACGACGCGATGGTCCCCGCGCCGGACGGCTCCCTGCCAATCCATCGTGACCACGTCCGATCCGGCCACGGACTGGACGTCGCAGCAGCGGATTTCGAAATCCAGCGACGGCGTGGGGGGGGCCGCGGGCAAGCGGATGGCTTGTTGGTTCGCCTCCCAGCGTCCGCCGGGCGATTGCCACGTCGTTCGTACCTTCATGTTCTGGCTCTCCGTCCGGAAGGCCAGATCGTCGACCACCAAAGCGTATCGGCCGATGCGTTGGCAAAGCGTGCGTCGCCAATGGCAAAAAGCCGCCCTTGGCACCTCGCCGATTGCAAAGGCCGTGCGTCCAATCACGTCGCTTCGCCGCAGGGCAGCGTCCATGGCCACCAGAGGCTCGACCATCCCGTCTGCGCTGGTCACGACCTGGTTGTGGTAGCCCTCCAGCACGGTCCGACCGTTGAGCCGAAGTTCCAGAAGATCGAAGGTGTGATAAGGATTGCGCGATGCACCGTTGAAACCATCGAGGAGGATGAAATCGCCGCCCGCATCCGGTGCGCTGCGGTAGCTGGCTACGTAGAACGATTCCTCCGGCGGGATGTCACTGTTGCGTGCCTCCCAGGCCGGCGGCGGCAAGTGATGAACGCTCCATCGGCCCACCAGGTCCTCGGGCGTCTGGGGTTGGATGGAGGCGTCGGGCCAGAACGACTGGCCCAAGCGGAAAACGTCGGTGTCCACTCCGATTCGATCGCGGTAAGCGATCCAGCGTCCGTCGCCCGTCAAGTACGCCGCCTTGTGAAACAGGTCCAGCGAAGCGTAGCGGAGGGCCCAATCAGGCACTCGGCCGGAAATGAGGATTTCCAGCCCCCGTAGCAGTTCGCGGAGCACTCCGTTTTCCAACGGCTTGCGATCGCCGGTGAGGATCATGTAGCTGAGCACGGGCGCGATTCCGGTGCTATACCAATACAAGTTGTCATTTTCACCGGCCACCCAGGCGTGCTCGTGAAGCGATTGGAAGGCCAGTTCCCCGGCCCGCACACATTGGGCCCAGACCGGCTCGGGATAGCCGTTCTGAAAGTACCGGCCGAGGCAATAGAGCGAGATCGCCGCCCATTGGTCGTGTCGCGTGCCCACGCCCCGCGGCGGCTGGGTCAAACCGTAGATCCCCTCGGATTTCCGATGGTTCAATTGTCGGGCAAAGGCGTTGGTGATCTTCAACCGCTCGTCGTCGGTGAACACCGGGCTTTCCTCGATCAAATCCCAGAACAAGATGGCCATGTGGGCGTTGTAGTGGTAGAAGCCCGCCAAGGGATCGAGCTTGTTTTCGATCCGCTCGCCGTCGATCGTTTCGATCTGGCGGATGGCTTGCGCGTCGGGAAAGGCAAGGCGGACGAACTCGCGGGCGTTTCGCTCGTCGCCGGTCATGTAGTACATGGCCATGTGCTTGCTGATGCTGTTCCAACCGAAATAGCCGATCGAGCCGTAGCCCTTCGAGGCCTCCCAGGTTTCGAATTGGCGAAGGTCCTGAGGCGGCGTCAGTCCCTCGCCGAGTCTGGTGACCATGGTCCAGCCCAGCGCGAGATTGCCATCGCGCGGAGGAGTCTGCGAGAGAATGTCGGTCAACGCCTTCGTCCCCGCGGCGACGCCCTGGGCATCGCTCGCCCCGACGATCACCGCGCCGAAGCCGTTGCCAAAGGGATTGTGAACGGTTCGGATGACGTAACCTTTCGGACCGGGATATTTCAGATCGACAAGCGCGAAGAACCGGTCATACAACGCGCTGATGGTCTGGTTCGTCGAGCGATTGCCCAGCACGATCAAGTTCCCTCGCAGCGGCACGGCTGCCTCTGGCGATCGGTCGGAAACGATAGGCAACGTCGTCCCAGTTCGCTGTTGGATCGCTTGCTGGATGGCCAGGGCAGCCGCGGGATCAATGCCCTCCGGCGCTACAATCACCGCGCTGGGCCGTCCCCCTCGCACCAAGGCGATCTCGCGATGCAAGTCCTTGAGTTTGGTGTATTGGGGAGGAACGGGCGGGGGTGGAGGCGGCGGCGGAGGAGGTAGGCCGCCCTCCACACGCACGTCGGCGACCAGCACCTGGGGCGTCGGCTCGCGGTGCGTGTATAGGTAAACAACGCCATGAGTCGTGCCCGGCGGCGCGGTCGCCTTGACGAAGACCGGCGAAAACTCCGTCGCCGACCGAGCCGCAAGGCCAACTTGGGCTATCTGCTGCGAGGGCAAGAAACGGAGCTGCAAATACGCCCCGCCGGTCGAAGCACCTTCGATCCTGCGGACCTTGGCCGTGACTTGGTACGTTTCTCCCCCACGCAACGCGAAGCTTTGAACGATTCCCAACTCGGCCGTCGGATCGCCATCGGCGAGCAGGACTGCCTTGCCGCCGCCCAGCAAATCCACGACCTTTACCTCCTGACTCTTGCCCCCACCACCATAAAGCGACCACCCCCGAGGGACGCCTCGCTCGTCTGTCCCCTCGCTAAAGGATGGATTGCGGATCGGAATCCGCAGCACCTCGGCGGCCTGGCTCGCCGCGATCCGCGACACAACAGCCGCGAAGACCGTGAACGCCAACAAATAAACGCAACTTTTTTTTCCTAAATGCATAATTACCTCTATTTGGGGGTGGCTCGGGTTGCCGTGTCCGGGTTAATGAGATATTGGACGGTGTTCAGAAACGGAATGCAACAGTGCGTCCAAACCTCTTTGGATCAGGTTTTGAGCGAGTGCCACTACTGGCTTGTCGAGCCGTAGTGGTCTCGGCAAACCCGGACTCCAATAGGCTGAACCGGCAGGGGATTGGGAGTGGGACCTACTTCGGCAGTGCCCGCCCAAAGAATGTCTCGGGCTACCGGGCCGGCTGCGCAGAGAGACTGCTGGACGAGCGCACCGGTAACCGTGCGCAGACTGCACCGCGCGTCGAAGCGGTTGGGACTCGGCGGGGCAACAGGATAGAAAAGGCGTGCAAAAAAGAAAGCGCGACGACCACGGCGTCGCGAGTCTGAATCGAGAAACCGGCAACAATCCGTTTTCTGCCAGCGGCGGCGATGGAATCCTCAATCACCGTTACGGTTCGCCCACAGTCTTCGCGGCGTCAGTTGCAGCGGGGTCGTCGCCTTCTTTAGCCTTGGCCGCCCCTTCACTGCGGCGAATGGCATCGAAGACTTCGCGCCGATGCACTGGGACCTCTTTCGGGGCCTCGACGCCCAAGCGGACCTTGTCTCCTCGAATCTCGACGACGACGATCGTAATGTCATCGTTGATGACAATACTCTCGTTCTTTTTACGGGAAAGCACCAACATCCTACGTTCCTTAGACACCGGTAAAACCTCCCGCATGGGAGGACCGCTGCGCAAACATTTGGTTATTTGCGCACAGGAACCGCCTTACTCCAGAATAGGCACAGAAATGCTGGTAGTCAAGTATGCATACCACCGTTTGCGGGTTTTAAGTGGGGAATTCGAGCCAGGGGCATCATAACCGATTCGCTCGATTGGATGGGGTCCCGTCCCGAATGCTTTACCAATTCGGCAGGCTATGAATATAATGGTCAACGGTTTCTTACTACCGAATGTTAAATTCTATCCTGACTGTCCGAACCCCATGTCTTAGGGGATAAACGGCTTAGGTTTAAATTAAACAGGGTCGGGCCGCAAAACCGAGCAAGGTACTCCGCCTGTGCTTAGGATATTCCCCATTGTGGAGGGGTTGGATTAATTTTATGAGTAAGTTTCGGGCGGCAGTTGGTTTTTATCAATCAAAGGAGGGAAATTTAGTGACCATTAGAGGGAATAGCGCCTCGAGTTTAGTGGATTGGTTTACCAATTTGTTTCAAGCGATTGGCACCGTTGCGAATGCCTTTTGGGTGACTATACGTAATTGGGGGAAAACGTACCACCCGATACGCAAGACGTTCACCGAGCACTTCGAATACCCCGAGTTGCCGTTAACACCGGCCCCCCGCTACCGCGGTTTCCATCGCTACGACTTGACCAGTTGCATTGCCTGCGACCGTTGTGCGCGGGAGTGTCCGGTGGACTGCATCTACATCGGGAAAGAACGCGTTGAGGGCCGCAAGGGGTTCCGCGTCACGAGTTTCGTGATCGATTACACCAAGTGCATGTTTTGTGGGATTTGCACGGAGTCGTGCCCGGTAGACTGCATTTTCATGGGTGGAGTTCATGATTTAAGCGCTTACCGTCGCGATTATTGCATTGTTGACTTTTCCCGCATTCCTCCGGAGATCGCCTGGGGTCGGGCGACGTTGAACCCGGCGGCGGTGGTTGCGTCGAAACACGTTGTTGCTCCAGTGCACGGCGGTCCCAACCAATAGTCGGGCAATCCGAATGGGGGAAGAGAAGGGCGTTCCTAGCTCGGTCCATTCTGCCCACGATCGTTCGGCGGCGGTACGGACGTTTACCGTACGTGAGGCGAATGCGGCGCTGCCACTGGTGCGGGCGATCGTAACGGATCTCGTCCAGCTTGGTCGTGATGTTGCTCAGCGGCGTCAACGTTTGCTCAGTGTCGCACGTACGAATCGCCGTAGGGCTAAAGACCCCTATGAGGAAGAGTTGGCGCAAATGGAGCGCGAGCTGGAGGCGGACAGTCGTCGGATTATGGAATATGTAGACGAACTGCGGCAGTTGGGGGTGGAGGCCAAGAGCGCCACGGATGGGATTGTGGATTTTCCGTCAATTCGCAACGGACGGATGATTTATCTTTGCTGGCAACTGGGAGAGCCCGAGGTGGCCTATTGGCATGAATGCGACGCAGGCTATCGTGGCCGCCAGAGGATCGACTGGTAGGGAAGGGAAGGTTCCGCGGTGGGCAAGCTGGGCGGGTGAGTGAGAATACGGAGAGGGTTGCAAAACATTTCGCTCGGTTTAGAATGAGCGAGCCATTCGGACTTTCCGACACCATTCCCGGGAACTATTGCTGCCCGCCATGAGTCCGACCTCCGTCGTGGCCTATCTGGTTTTGTTCGCCTCAGCGGCTTTTGGCGTTGTGCTGGTGGCCTTGCTCTTGGGGCGACTGGTGCGGCCTCAGTCGCCCAGCTTGGAGAAGCTCGAGACCTACGAGTGCGGTGAACGGACCGTGGGCACGAGCTACGTCCAGTTCGACCTCCGCTTCTACGTGGTGGCGCTGGTTTTCCTTATTTTCGATGTCGAAGTCGCATTCTTTTTTCCATGGGCCACGGTGTTTGGTAAGGCGGCGAAATTGGGATCGTCTCCCGTTGTTGCCGCGGTGGATTCCGGCGTTGGCGAAGCAGCCGCTGCTGGTCAAGGGTCGGCTTGGGTGGCCGAACAGATGCGTCAACTGGGGGTGCCAGCGTCCCAGACTCGCGGTTCCGATTGGAACGCAGCGGATGCCGCCAGGATCCGTGAATCTGCGCGGAAGTTGGCCTTGGCCGCCATGGCCGACATGGCGGTGTTTTTCCTCGTGCTGATGGTAGGTTTCGCGTATGTTTGGAGCCGCGGAGATTTGAACTGGGTGCGTGCCATACCCGAGAGAGTTGGCATTCCAGGGGAAGCGTCTTCCGATCGTGTCGTCCGGGCCGCGGTACGAGAAGATGCCGGGACTCCGGTGGGTTGAGGCAGGCGACGCCGCGCGGCGTTCAAGAAAGTCATCGTATGGAGTTCAGCGAGATCGCGAAATTGGTCGCGGAGCGATTTGGGGAGCGGGTCGTTGGGGTGGTCGCGGAAGCGATCGACCCCTGGATCGAGGTCCTGCCCGAGGCAGTTGCCGAGGTGGCCCGATTTCTTCGCGATGAACCGCGACTGCGATTTGATTTTCTCCACTGCATCACGGGCGTCGATTACCTTCAAACCGACCCGAAGCGAAAGATCGAGGGTCAGCCGCGGATCGAGTTGATCTATCATCTGGAGAGCATGGTTCATCGCCATCGCTTGGTGTTGAAGACGATCTTACCGCGCTGGAAAGACGGAGTGGAGGGCCAGCTTCCCGAGGTCCCTTCGGTGTGTAGCGTGTGGAGCACGGCCAACTGGCACGAGCGCGAGGTGTACGACCTGATGGGCGTGCGTTTTCTCGGCCATCCGCGTTTGGAGCGGATTCTTTGTCCTGAAGACTGGGAGGGACATCCGCTTCGGAAAGATTATGTAATGCCATTGGAGTACCAAGGGATACGCGGGAGGTGAAGGGGATGGCGGTCGAAGGCGTTGATCCCGAAGTAGCGGAATGCGACGTACGCACCGACGAAATCCTGATCAACATGGGACCTCAGCACCCCAGCACCCACGGCGTGCTTCGGGTGGTTCTGCGAACCGATGGAGAGGTCGTGCTGGAAGCTACGCCCCACATCGGCTATCTCCATCGCTGTGCTGAGAAAATCGGCGAGAACGTCAGCCCGCGCCAATGGATCCCCTACACCGACCGCATGGATTACCTGGCCGGGATGAACATGAATCTGGGCTGGTCGTTGTGCGTCGAGAAGCTGCTGAAGTTGGAGGTGCCGGAGAAAGCCAGGCACCTCCGCGTGATCATCGTGGAATTGAACCGCATCGCCAGCCATCTCGTTGCGGCGGGCACGTATGGTCTGGACCTGGGCAGTTTCACGCCCTTCATGTATGCCTTTCGCGAACGCGAGAAAATCTACGACCTGTTCGAGCTGGTCTGCGGCGCGCGGTTGACCTATAGCTACATCACCATCGGCGGGGCGATGGCCGATTTTCCCTCGGGATGGTTGGAAAAATGCGAGAAGTTCCTGAACGAATTCGAGCCTGTGGTCGATGAACTCCACGCCCTGTTGACCGACAACACGATTTTCATCCGCCGTACTGCCGGCATCGGTGTCTTGCCGGCGGAGGTGGCGATCGATTATGGCTGCACGGGCCCGGTACTTCGCGGAAGCGGTGTCGCTTGGGACCTGCGACGCGACGGCGACCCTTGGTACACGCGGATGTACGAGGGCTACGAATTCCACGTGATCGCACAGACCAACGGCCGGTATCCTGTGGAGCGACCCGGGCATCCGGTGCCCAAGGCGGCCGTGCTCGGCGATTGTTGGCACCGTTATTATGTCCGGATGTTGGAGTGCGTGGAGTCGATGCGCTTGATCCGGCAGGGAATGGAGAAGTATTCGCGGGCCAAAGGCGGCATCGGCGAGCCGATCAAGTTGATGCAGAAGCTCCCCAAGGGCGAGGTCTATTTGGAGACCGAGGCCCCTAAAGGCCAGATGGGGTTCATGATCGTCAGCGACGGCGCGGCGATTCCTTGGCGGGCGAGGGCCCGAAGCAGCAGTTTTTGCAACCTCTCGGTGCTCTCCGAGCTGTGCCGTGGCTGCCTGATTGCCGACGTGCCCGCCATCCTCGGGTCGCTGGACATTGTTTTGGGAGAAATCGACCGTTGAAGGTGAGTTGGAGCGAGAACCGAGTCCTGGCCAAGCGCGTGCAACGTTCGCTCGGAGCGTGGTCCGAGACCGTCCAGCATCCGCTTTCCATCGTGGCAAGCTGCTTTGCATTCGAGAGTCGCATTGAGGATTGACATACTGTGGCGGATTTCCTAGCAATTTGGCTGCCAAGTTGGTTGGCCCTGACGCTGGCCGCGCTGGTGCATGTGACGCTGATTCTGACCTTAGCGCTGACTGCGGCAGCGGCGTTCACCTGGGCGGAACGAAAAGTGGCGGGCCGGATTCAGGATCGCTTGGGGCCGACGCGGGTCGGTGGACGCTTCGGTTGGCTCCAGGCCGTGGCCGACGGCTTGAAGCTCGTCAGCAAAGAGGACATCATCCCCAGAAATGCCGACCCCTTGTTGTTTCGCACCGCTCCTTACGTCAGCTTCTGCGCCTCCTTCTGCGTCTACCTGGCCTTGCCCTTCGCCAACGGCTGGGTCGCCCAGCCATTGGACATCGCCGTGTTTTTCGTCCTGGCCGTGGCGGGTCTGGAGGTGCTGGGGGTGATTCTGGGCGGTTATGCCTCGGGTTCGAAATGGTCGCTCTTCGGGGCGATGCGCGAAGCCGCTCAAGTCGTCAGTTACGAAGTCCCACTGGCCCTCTGCGCGGTGATCCCCGTGATGGTCGCGGGAACGATGGACTTGGTGGCCATTGGCAACATGCAGGCGGGCTGGGCGTGGAATTGGCTGATTTTCCACAACCCTTTCCTGTTCATCACGTTCTTCATCTACTTCACCTGTGCGGTGGCGAGCGTGAACCGCGCCCCCTTCGACCTGCCGGAAGCCGAAAGCGAACTCGTAGCCGGGTTCCTCACGGAGTATTCGGGTTTTCGCTGGAGCGTGTTCTTCATGGCCGAATACGCTTCCATGTTCGCCGTCAGCATGTTGGCGGCAATCCTGTTCTTGGGCGGATGGAATGGGCCGCTGCCGATCACCGTGTGGCTCGGGCTGGCGCCGAACCCGGCCACAGGCTATGAACCCCATGCGCTCTTAGCCTACTTCGGCAATTTTCTGGGGATGGTGAACATCCTCATCAAGGCGACGTTGGGCGTGCTCCTGATGATGTGGGCCCGCTGGACGCTCCCGCGGCTGCGGATTGACCAGGTCATGACCATGTGTTTGAAATACTGCATCCCGTTGGCCGCAGTGATGTTTGTGGGCACGATGATCTACCTTTATGCGTTCCCGGTCGGCCTGATCTTCCGCTCAGGAGGCGGTTGACAAGATGGGTATCGTTTTCCACACTGTGCTGTTTTATCTTTTGGCGATCCTCGCCTGCGGGTTCGCCGTGGCCGTGGTCTTATCGAACAACATCGTCCGCATGGCGTTTTATTTGGTGGCCTGTTTGGGGGCAGTGGCGGGCCTTTTCTTCTTGGCGGGCGCGGACTTCGTCGGCGCGCTGCAACTGATGATCTACGTCGGCGGCACGCTGGTGTTGTTGATTTTCGGGGTCATGCTGACGGCGCGTGGGCCGCTGGCCAACATTCAGACAAGTCGGGCGCAATGGGCCATGGTGGGCCTGATCGGCGCGTCGCTTTTGGCCGTGTTGCTGTATGCGGCCACAACCGCCGGCAAGTGGACGCATTCAGGCCAAATCGTCGCGGACCGTTCCCATGTTTCGAAACCGACCGCCACCCCAATCGGCTTGGCCCTGCTCGGGGTTCGTGCCGACCGCCTCAATGCCGAAAGGACAGACGCCGCCTTGGGCAAAGGAATGGCCGGTTACTTGCTTCCTTTTGAGATCGTGTCGGTTCATCTGGTGGTGGTTTTGATCGGGGCAGCCTATCTGGCCCGGGCCAGACGCCGTGCGACGACCCCGCCGATGGCCGCTACGTCAGGCGATTCCAACAACTTAGATCCGGGAGATTAAAAGGCCTGGTGCGCCGCCAAGACCATTGATCGGCTCTTCCGTGGCATATAAAACGCGTGGCGCGACGCCGACGTTTCGCCAATTTCCTGACCTACGACCTTCGCCATCATGATCAACCCAGTTGCAGAACCCGTGAGTTTGATGCATTACCTCGTGGTCGGCGCCATCCTGTTCGTTTGCGGCGTGGTTTGCATGACCGCCAAGCGAAACGCGATCGGCGTCTTGATGGGAATCGAGTTGGTGCTGAACGGGGCGAACCTGAATTTCGTGGCCTTCGGCAGTCCGTACCTGCAATCGGGAGGCGCGCCATCGCTCGGGTTGGATGGCCACCTCATGGCGTTATTCGTGATCGTGTTGGCCGCGGCCGAGGCAGCCATGGCCCTGGCCATCGCCCTGAGCTTCTACAACGCCCATGCCACCGTGGATGTGGACCAAGCCAACGAGTTGAAACGCTGATGGACCTTGCACAAGTTTTGCCGCTGCTGTTGGGGCTCGCCTGGTTGACGCCGCTGGCATCGTTCGCGGCGATCGTGTTTTTCGGTCCTCGCATGGGCCATGCGGGCAAGGGCGCTGGCTACGTGGCCATCGGCGCGATCGCGGCGTCGGCCGTGCTCTCGATCCTGGCCTTGATCGCTTGGCTGATTGCTCATCCGTTGGGTGGCGGGCACGATGCGGCGCATCCCGTCGCAGCTATTGCCGGCGAATGGTACCCCCTGGCAGTCGCCGGCGAGTTAAAAATCGCGATCGGCTACTATATCGACGGTTTGACCGTGGCCATGTTCGCGATGGTCACCGTCGTGGCCCTATGCATTCATGTCTACAGCCTGGGCTACATGCACGAAGAGCTGCACGAGGTGACCGATCCGCTGGTGACGCTGGCCAACGGTCAGACGCTCAAGCGTCGGGGCCGTTTCCATCGGTTTTTCCAATATCTGTCGCTGTTCTGCTTCAGCATGTTGGGCCTGGTCATCGCCGGCAACGTGGCGATGGTCTTCGTCTTTTGGGAACTGGTGGGGATTTGTTCGTATTTGTTGATCGGCTTCTACATCGAGCGGAAAAGTGCGTCGAACGCGGCGAACAAGGCGTTCATCGTCAACCGTGTGGGCGACTTCGGGATGATCGTCGGCCTGATGGCCCTGTGGAGCGGCCTGGGGACGTTTTCTTTCGACGAGATCTTCCAACAAGTCCGGCCAGCCGGTCACGGCCCTGCGGCCCACGGCCACGCCCTGACCGTTCCCGACGGCATGGTTCGGTTCGCGGCGCGCGAGGAAATCGCCGCGATTTACCAGGGGACGCCGGATGCGCGTCAAGCGGAGCACGCGATTCGGGAGCAACTTCCCGGGTGGCGTGCCGAGGGATTGGGATACGGTCTGCTGGTGGTGGCCGGTTTGGGGATTTTTTGCGGCTGCGTGGGCAAAAGCGCCCAGTTCCCGCTCCACGTCTGGTTGCCCGACGCCATGGAAGGCCCCACGCCCGTCAGCGCCTTGATCCATGCCGCCACGATGGTCGCGGCGGGCGTGTATCTGGTCGGACGGTTCTATCCGGTCTTCACGCCCGAGGTCTTGTTGGTGATCGCCGTCGTGGGATGCATCACGCTTTTTATCGCGGCCACGATCGCCTTGACGGCCACCGACATCAAACGAGTGCTGGCTTACTCGACGGTGAGCCAGTTGGGCTACATGATGCTGGCCCTGGGGGTCGGCGGCTGGGTGGCCGGGCTGTTCCACCTGTTTACTCATGCCTTTTTCAAGGCCCTGTTGTTCCTATGCTCTGGTTCCGTGATTCATGCCACGGGAACGAACGAGATGCCGCGCATGGGCGGGTTGTTGCGAAAGATGCCTTGGACGGCCGGAACGATGCTCGTTGGTTGCCTGGCGATTGCGGGGGCGGGCATTCCGCTGGTCATCGGCCTGAGCGGGTACTATTCCAAGGACGGCATCCTGGCGCAGCTCTACTCTTTCGCAGGGCAGAATCCATCTTACGCCTGGCTATTCTACGTCGCCGCTGGCGGGGCCGCCTTGACTGCCTTCTACATGTTCCGTCTCTGGTTCATGACATTCCTGGGATCGCCGCGCGACGAGCACGTCTACGCCCATGCCCACGAGTCGCCTCGCGTGATGGTCGTCCCGCTGGTCATTCTGGCCGTGTTCGCGGTGATTGCGGGCTGGAATGTGCCGGGCACGGAGCTTGGGCTGCAACCGCTATTGGAACAAGCTCGGCCGTTGGGCACCGCCGAAGGGGCGTCGCAAGGGCTTTTCCTGCCCACCTTGACCCTGCCAGCCGAGCATTTGTCGCACGCCCACGAAATCCACGTCCCGGTCACGCTCCTCGCCTTCTCGGTGGCCGTGGCCGGCTTCCTGTTGGCCGCCGTGATCTATTGGTGGCGGTTGCTTGACGCGGACGTGATTTCTCGGATGTTCTGGCCGGTGCATGACTTTCTCCGCAATAAATGGTGGTTCGACGAATTGTACCAGTTCCTTTTCGTTCGGCCGGTGCTAGCAGGCGCGCGCCTGGCCGCGGGGATTGACCGGGTGGTCATTGACGGACTCGCGCACGCCTTGGCCGGGGCCGTCCGGCTCTTCTCTCGCTTCGACGACTGGATCGACCGCTTGTTCGTCGATGGGGCCGTGAACGCCACGGCGAACGTCACCTACGAGGCGGGCCTGCGGCTCCGCGAGATCCAGACCGGCGCCATCCGCCAGTACGTGATGTGGGTCGCTGCCGGGACCGTGGGCCTGTTCGTGCTGGCCATGTTCCTTTGGAGTTACACGCTCGCTGGACCGTGAAAGCAAAGGATCGAAGATCGACCTCCGCCCACATCACGCAAGGGAAATTTGAGGGGTTCCATCCTGGGATGCAACTATGCCGCACGTCGTTCTAAGTTTGATTGTTTTTCTTCCCGCCGCGGGGGCCCTGGCCATCGCGTTTACCTCCAAGGATCGAGAGGATTTCATCAAGCTGTTTTCGCTGTTGATTACCATCGCGGTGTTTCTCCTCACCGCCTGGCTTGCCATCCCTAGCACCGGGCGCGGCGAGCCGAGCACCTTCGTGGTCGGCCAAAGCGCGATGCAGCAAGTCTTCCGCATCCCTTGGATCCCGGCCTTCGACATCTACTACGCCATGGGCATCGATGGGATCAGCTTTCCACTGGTCCTGTTGACTTCGTTCTTGTCAATGCTCGCCATGGCAGCCAGTTGGAACATCGCCAAGCACGTCAAGGGTTATTGCATCCTGTTTCTGCTCTTGGAAACGGGGATGCTGGGCGTGTTCATGGCCTTGGACTTCTTCCTGTTCTATGTGTTCTGGGAAGTGATGCTGTTGCCGATGTACTTCCTGATCGGCGTCTGGGGTGGACCGCGGCGGGAGTATGCCGCGATCAAGTTCTTCCTCTTCACCCTGGTCGGCAGCGTGCTCATGCTGGTGGCGATGCTCGCGCTTTATTTCTCCAGCGATTTGAGCAAGTTGACCCCCAGCCAACAGACGGCCGCCCGGCTCCAGCCTGAGGAATTGCGGGCGATTGCCGCGGCGCGTTCGAGCAGCACCCCTCGCCCTGTCCATACCTTCAACATGCTGGCCTTGGCCGAGATGGGCCAGATGAAGCAGTCGCCCTTCGACACCCCGCTGCTGTGGGGCAAGTCGGTGCAGTGGTGGGCCTTCGTCTTGCTGTTGATCGGGTTCATCATCAAGGTGCCTTCCGTCCCTGTGCATACGTGGCTGCCGGACGCCCACGTCGAAGCCCCCACGCCCATCTCGATGCTTTTGGCCGGGGTTTTGCTGAAGATGGGGGGCTACGGGATCATTCGCTTCTGTTATCCGATGTGTCCCGACGCCGCCTATGATCTGGCTTGGCTCGTCTGCGCGTTGGGCGTGGTGAGCATGGTCTATGGCGCCCTGGCCGCCATGGCTCAGAAAGACTTCAAACGCTTGGTGGCCTATAGCTCGGTCAGCCACATGGGCTATGTGCTGTTGGGCATGGGGGTGTGGACGGCGACGGCGGGCAACGCCTTTGTGAGCGACTATTGGAAAATGGGCATGAACGGGGCCATGTTCCAAATGATTGCTCACGGCTTGAGTTCCGCCGGCATGTTCTTCATGGTCGGGGTGCTCTACGACCGTGTGCATCATCGCGATCTGGATAACTTCGGGGGCATGTTCGCGCGGATGCCCTTGTACAGCGGCTTGGCCGTGGGCATCTTTTTCGCCGCTTTGGGCTTGCCTGGCCTGTGTGGTTTCATCGGCGAGGTGTTGGTCGTTTTGTCGGTGTGGAACTACGACATCGCCTTGGCCGTGGTGTCGGCTTCGGTGGTGATTTTGACGGCGGGATACATTTTGTGGACGATCCAGCGGGTGTACCTGGGGCCGGAATACAAGGGCCCGCACCCGGAGGCCCTGACGCCCATCACGCGCCGCGAGGTGGCCGTGGCCGCGCCTCTGCTGGCATTCGCCATCCTTTTCGGCGTCTATCCGCAGGCGGTTTTCCGTTACATGTCGCCCAGCGTCGATCGGACGGTGTCCCAATTGGCCCGCTGGACCAAGGAGGTCAAGGCTCCGCGGCTGGCGGGAACCGACGCCCTGCCGGCGCCGGTGGCCATAGCCGGGCCGATCGAGCCGTCGGCCTCAGCCTTGCCCGTGGCTCCCTCCGCGTCCAAGTGATTTTGACTCGCCGGATCGAAATCTTCCATGAACTTTTACGAACTGATTCAGACCGTGGTGGACGACACGCTCGGCACATCGTTGCCGGCTTTTGCCCCGGAATTGGTCCTTTGCGCCACGATCGTGGCCTTGTTGCTGGCCCGCATGATGTCGCGTGCCCGCGGCGGATGGGCCTTCGGTCTGACGCTGATCGGCTCGCTCGTGGCCTTGGGACTCGCGGCGCCTTGGCCTTGGGGCGGGCCCGTGGGCGCAGCCGTGGTGGTTGATCCTCAGACCCCCACGCCGATTTTTACGGGGATGTTGGTCTTCGATCAGTTCTCCGTGTACGTGCGGAGCCTGTTGCTGTTGTTTTCCGTCCTTTTTGTGGTGCTGACGCGGATTTCGGGGATGCCGCAAGACGAGGACGCCACCGAGTTCTTCGTTCTAGTGCTGGGGGCCACGTTGGGAATGTGCTTGATGGCGGCGGCCAACCACATGCTGATCGTATTCCTCGGGGTGGAAATGGCCAGCGTCCCGTCGTATGGCCTGGCGGGAATGCTCAAGAGCCGTCGGGTGAGCAGCGAGGCGGCGTTGAAATTCGCGGTATTTGGCGGGGCTACGGCGGGTGTGATGCTCTACGGGATCAGTCTATTGGCGGGGGCCCTCGGTTCGCTCCATTTGCCTACCATGTCCGCCCAGCTCGCCGAAATGGTCTATGAGGGCATGGCTGCGGAGCGTGGGCTGGTGCTGGTGCTCGGCGGCTTGATGCTGGCGGTCGGGCTGGCCTTCAAGCTCTCCGCCGTCCCCTTTCATTTTTGGGCGCCCGACGTGTTCGAGGGAGCGACCGCTGAGGTCGGCGCTTTTCTCTCCGTGGCCTCGAAGGCGGCCGCCTTGGCCCTCCTGGCCCGGCTCTCCCTAGCTTTCGCCGGGGTGGAAACGGCGCGGGTGTTCCTCACTGCTCTATTGGTGCTGATCTCGGCAGTGACCTGCATTTTCGGCAATCTCGCGGCCTATGGCCAGACGAACATCAAGCGGCTGTTGGCCTACTCTACCATCGCCCACGCCGGTTACATGATGATGGCCGTCGCTGCTGCCACGGCGCTTGCCGGAACACGCAAGGTGGATGCTTCCTGGGCCGTGGCCGCGATGACTTTCTATATCGTCATCTACCTGTTCATGAACCTCGGGGCGTTTGCCGCCGCGGCGTTTTTGCGTAACGCGACGGGCAGCGAAGAGATCGAAGACTATGCCGGCTTGGTCCGCCGCTCGCCGGGCGTGGTCGTGTGCTTCTCCATCATCCTCTTCAGCCTGGTGGGGCTGCCGCCGCTGGCTGGGTTCTCGGGCAAGTTTGCGGTGTTTGCCTCGTTGTATCGGGCTGACCTGTTGGGCCTTTTGGTTGTCGGTGTGGTCAATACCGTGCTGAGTTTGTTTTACTATGTCCGCATCGTGAGGGTGATGGTTCTCGCCCCGGAGCCAGTGGATCGTCCCGCCCCCTCGGTTCCGCTTGCCTCGCCCGCGGGACTCTACTGTTTGATGATCGCGGTGGCCTTGGGCGTTCTGTTCGTGTGGTGGGCCCCGTTGGATTGGGCGCAGACCGCGACCGCCGCCTTGATTCCCTCGCCAGCGCTTGGCCAGCACTGAGGCACGTCCGCGGACATGCCGCGCCAGCTTCCGCAAGTTTCGACGCCAACGCCCCGAGCGACAAAGCTGAAGGTACGGCTCGCTGGGCGATTGCTGGGTTCAGGCAGTCAGCGCCGCTGAGGTTCGCAACTTGCGAGGCTACATCAGCGGCAACCTCCAGGGGCATGTATCCCACGCGCGGCAGATCAAGGCCGTCTCCACTCTGTTCGATGCGACCCAAAAACCCTTTTCGGTGCGGTCCACGCTGCGATACACTTACCCGTCGTCGACTTGCTCAGATCAAGGAAAATCGCCCATGCCGCAGTCTCCGGTTTTCTTGGGTTGGGATCAACCAGGGTTGATTTCGGCGGCCGATTACGTGCTGGAGCGGTACGCTCAAGCAGGAAATTTCGACTTGCGAAAAGTGGTCATTGTCGTTCCGGGAGGTCGGGCTGGACGGCGGCTGCTGGAACTGTTGATCGATCGCGCGGAGCGTGTGGGGGCGGTGTTCTTCCCGCCGACCATCGTTACCCAGGGGAGACTGCCCGAACTGCTATATCAGCCCAAACGGCCTTTCGCCAACGAACTGGTGCAGCAGCTCGCTTGGGTCCAGGCCATCCGCGAGGCGGAGGCCTCGCTGGTCCAAGCTGTTTTTCCCGCCTTGCCCGGCGACGAGGATCTTTTGGCGTGGCTTGTGTTGGGGCAGACCCTCTCGCGCCTGCACCGCGAGTTGGCGGCTGACGCGCTGGATTTTGCGGCCGTGGCCAACTGCGGGCAGAGTTTAGGCGGCTTTCACGAAGGAGACCGATGGCGGGCCTTGGCGAAGCTTCAAGCCGCCTACCTGCAAATCCTCGACGGCCTGGGGCTTTGGGACCAACAGACCGCCCGCTTGGTTGCCATTCGTCAGGCCGAGTGCCAGACACAGTCCGAGATCCTGCTCGTGGCCGTTGCCGATATGAACCGCGCCGAGCAGCTCATGCTCGATCAAGTTCGGGAAAAGGTCACGCCTCTGGTCGTCGCGCCCGAGAGTTTTTCCGACTATTTCGATGAGTTCGGTTGCCTGCGGAGCGAACGCTGGAAAGACGTGGTTTTGGACTTGGACCCTCGGCGGATCGAAGTGGTCGAAGGGCCGACCGAGCAGGCCGCAGCCGCGGTCCGCACGCTGGCCTCATGGGAGGGCCGTTTCCGCGGGGACGAGATCACCATCGGCGTGCCCGATGCGGAGGTCGTCCCTTACTTGGAACAGACACTCCGCCAGGCGGACGTACCGGTTCGCTACGGTGTCGGACTGCCCCTGCTTCAAACCGCCCCCTGCCGGTTCTTGGCCGCTGTGGCCGAGTACCTCGACGGCCGACGCTTTTCGGCTTTTGCCGCCTTGGCGCGGCATCCCGACGTGGAACGATGGCTTGTCGCACAGGGGGTTCCTCCGACCTGGCTGATCGAGCTCGACACGTACCATGAAAACCACCTTCGTTTCAATTTCGAGGAGGAGTGGCTGGGACCGAACCATGCGTATCGCGGCCTGAAGAAGGCCCATCGCGCCGTCGAGCGGCTCCTTGGTCGGTTTGGCGATCGCCGAGTGCCGTCGGAGTGGGCACCAGAAATCTTGGAGTCGCTGGTGGCTGTCTTCGGGAGTCAGCCGTTGGACCCGGCGACGGAACCGGACCGGACGATCTTCGCGGCGTGCGAGGCGATTCGAGAGGCGTTGAAGACCTTGCGGGGCGTCCCCCCGTCGCTTGCCCCCACGGGAACTGCCTCGGAGGCGATACGGCTGGTCCTGCGGGAATTGGTCGCGGAGACCGTGCCCGCCATGCCGGTTCGGAACGCCGTGGAGCTATTGGGATGGCTCGAATTGCCACTGGACGACGCGCCTGCACTGATCATCACGGGTTTCAACGAAGGCAGGGTGCCTCGGAGCGTTAGCGCCGACGCCTTCCTGCCGAATCGGCTGCGGCGGGCCTTGGGCATCGAGGACAACGATCGCCGCTACGCCCGCGATGCCTACGCCGTGAAGGTTTTGGCTGCGTCGCGGGCGGAGTTGCGCTTCATCGTCGGGCGGCGTTCGGCGGACAAAACCCCCTTGCTCCCCAGCCGATTGCTCTTCGCCTGCGACGCCGAGTCGTCTGCCCGTCGCGTGCTGACCTTCTTCGCGGCCGGCGAGGAAGAAAGTCCATCGACGATTTGGCCAGGCCGGTTGCAGCCAGGCTGCACGCGGATGATCTATGAGCCTCCCCGCCCTCGGCCGCTGAATCGCCCCATCACTTCCATGCGCGTGACCGAGTTTCGCGACTACCTCGCTTGTCCGTATCGCTATTACCTACGACACCAATTGGGACTCACCGCGCTTGACGACGCCTCGGAAGAACTCGATGGAGCGGCTTTCGGATCGCTTGCTCACGCCGTGCTCAAGATGTTTGGCGAGAGCGAGTTGAGGGATTCCGCCGATGCCGACGAAATCGCCGCTTTTTTGAGCCGCTCCCTAGATGGGCTCTTGCGAGCCGATTACGGCCAAACGCCGTTGCCGACGATCCGCGTTCAGGCCGAGCAGCTCCGCTTGCGTCTGGCGGCCTTCGCGAAATGGCAGGCTGATCGGAGGGCCAACGGGTGGCAAGTGGTCCACGTCGAGGCCGAGCCAGAAGCCCCAGGGGCATCGCTGGTCGTGGACGGCCAGCCGATGTATCTCCGAGGACGCATCGACCGCATCGACTATCACGCCCAGCGTGGCGAGTGGTTTCTGATCGACTATAAGACGGCGGATCGCGCCAAGTCGCCCGACGACGTTCACCTCCAGAAAGGCGCGTGGGTCGATCTCCAGTTGCCGCTTTATCGTCACTTGGTCCGCGCGTTGGGCTTGAGCGGGCGTTTGCATCTGGGCTACGTCAATCTTCCCAAGGACGTGGGCGGCGTGGAACTCGTGGAAGCGGAGTGGACTGAGGAGCAGCTCGCATCGGCAGATGAGACGGCCGAAGAGGTGATTCGCAGAATTCGACGGGAGGAATTCTGGCCGCCCGTGCAGCCCCCACCTGAATACTTCGAGGAATTCGCCGCGATTTGCGGCGACGGACCATTGGCGTCCCTTGCCGCGGCCGCATTCGAAGACGCCGAAGACGAGCGTTGAATGGGCAGGGTTTTTACGCAATTGCCGCTTGAAAAAGTGAAACAATTGTCCTCTCCCCGCACGCTGCGGCGAGCACCTCGGGGTGCGAAATGGGCCTTCCCCGGGAAATCGAATCGAGTGGCCATTGCCCGACTGCACACGAGTGTTTAGATTCGTCCTCAGGGCAGGAATTCTGGTGTTGGATGGCGCCATTTTGCGGGAGGACCTGTCATGAGAACTCAACTTTTCGAGAGGTCTGAGTGCGGGTGCTGTGCGAGCCGTCGCCGGTTTCTGACGACTGCTTGCGGGTTTTGCGTGGGCGCGGCGACCCATCGAGCGTTGGGCGGTCGGCCGACAATCGCGGCAGAAACGCAGCCAACCAGCGAGTCCCAGCGGGCGAGGGTGCGGCTGATTTTCGCTTGTTTCGCCATCAAACAGGACCGGCCCACTTGGCCGCACATCGGCTATGACTTCACGGGCGACATCGAGCATGTGACCCAGGCCATGCGTCAGCTCTGCCCGGAGGTTGAATTCCTGCCCGTGGTAGTCCATAGCCCGGAAGATGCTGCGAAGCTCCTCGCCGCGGGCGACGCCGACCGCATCGACGGCTACATCGTTTACCAGATGAACAACTGGATTCGGGTGATGCAGACGATCGCCGCGTCGGGCAAGCCCACGTTGATCGCCGACTTTCCTTTTGCCGGCAGTGGCGGGTTCCTGGTCTATACGTCCGCCCTGCGACGGACGCACAAGAATATCTCGATCATGTCCTCGACGAAGATCGAGGACTTGGCCGAGGCGGCCAAGTGTTTTCAGGTGTTGAAAAAAGGAGGTTCAGTGGCCGATTTCGTGGCCGCTTGCGACCGGGTGCGTCGGGAGCGAACTCCGCCTGCCAGCGGCACTCCCAGCAACGAGGATCCTCTCAAGCTGGCCGATGTGGGCCAATGCCTGAAAGCGATGAAGCAGGCCAAGCTGCTGACGGTCGGCGGCAAGATGCACAATGTGGTCAAGGAAATCCACGAGCTGTTGGGCGTCGATGTCATCGAGATCGACTTCAAGGAGTTCGCCGCCGCGGCGGCCGCGGTGGATGCCGAGAAGGTCCGTCCCATCGCGGAACAATGGAAGAAAGCCGCCTGCAAAGTCACGCTCGAAGAGCCCGACGCCACGCTGGAACAGTCTGCGCGGCTGTATCTCGCCCAGCAAGCGATGCTCAAAAAACACGGGGCCGAAGCGATCACGATCAACTGTCTGGGCGGTTTCTACGGCGGTCACTTGAAAGCCTATCCGTGCCTCGGTTTCGTCGAGCTTCTCGATCAGGGGTTGATCGGCGCCTGCGAAGCCGATTTGCTGTCTTCGGTGACGATGATCGCGATGAAGCACTTGGCGGGCCGCCCGGGCTTCATCTCCGATCCGGTCCTCGACACCTCGAAGCGGCAAATCATCTATGCCCATTGCGTCGCCACGACCAAGCCGTTTGGCCCCTCAGGCCCGGCGAACTCTTTCGAGATCCTCACCCATGCCGAGGATCGCAAGGGCGCGGCCGTTCGCTCCTTCCTGCCGTCGGGCTTCATGACGACGACGTTGGAAATTCACCCCGGGCGTCGGGAAATCCTCTGCCACCGGGCCAAAGCGGTGGACAACGTGGTCATGGACCGGGCGTGCCGCACGAAATTGGCTGCCGAAGTCGTGGGCGACATGGAGAAACTCTTCAACTTCTGGCACCTTTACGGCTGGCACCGGGTCACGTTCTACGGCGACCTGTACGAGCCAGCCCAGGAGTTGGCCCGGGCCTTGAAATTCCGCTTTGTCGCGGAGGCATGAGTCGAATCGCGGAATCGCGAGCGAGGCAAAAGCGCAGCCCCGGGGTGGATGAGCCCCTCGCTTTGCAGTGTCAGGCTCGCCCACCGGGGCCGGCCGCGACTAACGCGGCGTAGCGCCTTCGATCATATTGCCTTTGCCCCCCTGAACTCGGATCGCGGTCCACTGGCTGGGGTCCACCACGTCGTTGCGGATGAGGCAGCCCGTCAAACGACTGTCCGTCACGTTGTCCCAAAGCACGCCCGCGTTTTCGCAATCCAAGATCGTGCATTGGGCGACGAGGCAGCGCGTGCAGTTTTGAAGAATCAGGCCCGCGGGCGTGCCGTGAACTCCGTTGAGGTGAAGCCCCGTGAGGGTGCAATCGCGGCAATCGCGGAGCGTGACGCCTCCCTTGGCCTCCAGGCTGCGGCCGTAGGAATACGCGGGATTGCGATCAAAGTTATTCGGGCCGATCACTAGGTTCGAGCAATCTTCTGCCAAAAGATCGCCGGCAAATCCCATCCAGAAGGTGTTGCCCACGAGGGTCACGCCGCGGGCCTTACGGAGCTCGATGTTCCATTCGACGTCGCTGAGCACGTTGCCGGTGATGGTGAAGTGTCCCCAGCGGCGATCTTTGGCATCGGCGCCGAGGAAACGGATATTGGCTGCCCCCGGCACGTTGGCGTGTTGAATCGTGCAGCCGGTGATGGCGATTTCGGCGATGCCCGCCGGGCTGTTCGTGGCGTCGATGAGCACGTTAGCGGAAGGGGGGCCGTCCGGGGCCATGTTTCCTTCGATATCGCATCCGGCGATGTGAATGTTCCGCACGTCGCCGCCCCGGCAGACGATTCCCCCGGCCCGGTTGTAACTGATGTGGCAGCCTGTGATGTTGGTTTGGTGCAGATTCACATCGTCGAAGAAAACGCCCGTTCCCGCGTTCTCGTAAAGGTGGCAATCGGAGATCATCACGTTGCGGTTGCGTTTGACCAAATGGATGGCGTGCAGCGTCTTGCGGATGACGGTGCGGGTGATGGTCCATTGCATGGTGCCCGTGGCCTCCAGGCCACATGCCTCGGGATGGTCGCCGACGATCTCCAAACCGTCGACCATCGGCGAACGTTGGCGCTGCCAAACCTCGGGCTTGAATGTTTGCGGCCCAGCGGTCCCCTCATGAGTGCCCACGAACCGGAACGCCGGGCCGGGGCCGGCCATCACCACGCGTCCGGTCCCCTCGGCAATGAGCGCAATCGGGCCGACGCGGTCCAAGTCGATCACAATCGTTCGCGTCACGCGATACACGCCACGCGGAAAACGCACGTCGCCGATCCCGGCGTTCACCGCCTGCTCGATGGCCTCGGTATCGTCGGCTTGGCCATCGCCTTTGGCCCCGAAGTCGCGGATGGTCTTGGGGGGTTCCGCGGCCGTCGTTTCTCGGCAATGCCCCCACACCGCAATCACCAAAATCGCGCAGCCAATGAAACATCGCTTTGCCATGGAAGCCTCCAGTTGGAAAACTCAGGGGCACGTTCGGTGGTGCGAATTCCGCGACCATTCTGACGGTCCCCTCCGCCGCCGTCAACCGGATTCCGCAGTCCCCCCGAGCGGCGCGGTGAAAGCGATTGCGGTGCGAGCCGTGAAGGCCGGGCAGTCGAGGATCGGGTTTTGCGAAAACGAATTGTGTGCGACCGCGGATGTCTTGCATCCGCCGGCCTGCCCGTTTCTATTGAAGTATTGGGAGCAAACGGCCCCTTGGGCGTCGCGTTCAGGGGGGCGATGACGCTGGCCATAGGGCCGCCGGCACGCCCAGGCCCTTTTCCCTTCGTCCAAGATAAATCCATCGATTCCCATTCTCGGAGGAAAACATGCCGAACAAGCCCGCCGTCATTCTTTCGCGCAACCGGGATCCAGGGCCTTGGCAGATCGCCATGGAACAAGCTTTATTGGCGGGACTCGAATCGCGCGACAGACTGCAAGTGCTCGTGGTGCCACACCTCTACGACCTCGCACCGGAAGGCCCAACGGTGCAAACGTTGCGGGCCATCGAAGGCGATCTGATTGTATTGGCATGGCTCTATCCACGGTCCGTCTATTGGGTCCTGGAGGCGAATCAGATTTGCGGCAAGCTTGGACAGACTCCTTCACTGGGCGTGGAGGAGGCGGTGAACGAATGGCTGGAACACGAATCCGAGAGCGGCTTGCCCAACCGCACGATCTGGTGTTTCGACCTCCGCTCCAACAGTCAGCCGGAGTACTTCCTGCGTCAAATCGACGAGACCGTAAGCAAAGCCTCGGCATCGGCCGTCGCAGTGCCGACCGACAAGCCCGATGGCAAGGTCCGCGTGTTGGAAGAGCCGACCCGCCCGCGCTGGTATCCCGTGGTGGATCGAGCTCGTTGCTTAGGTTGTAACGAATGTTTGAATTTCTGCCTGTTCGGCGTATGGGGTTTTGATCATGCCGGAAAGATCTTTGTCGAGGACCCGGACGCCTGCCGTCCCGGCTGCCCCGCCTGTGCCAGGATCTGTCCGGCGGGGGCGATTATGTTTCCGCAACACAATGATCCAGCGATTGCTGGCGATCCCCAGAAGTCGCTCGGAGGGCCCAAGCCGGAGCTGTACCAGATTTCACCCGCCCTGGATCGGGCCAGCGTGGCCGCTCGCGAGCGCGAGAGGGCATTGGCGGACGCTCCTCCCTCGTCGGAAAAAGGCGATTCTGCCCAGGCGCCCAGGGAAACCAACCAAGCCACGCTCGACCAACTCGTGGATCGGATCGATGGCCTGGATCTCTAATCGCAACAGGCCCGTCGGGCCGTTACCATCCCATCACCATGTTCGATTCGATGACCTTGCGGGCACGTTCCAAATCCGTTCCCGTCTCTTGCATGTAGAGCCGAATCGCGTGGATTTTGTCGCCGGCGGCCTTGGCCAGACAGTCGCGAGCGATATGGCAAGGGTCGAACCCATTGGAGATCCCAAGTGCGGCCTTAGAGATCACCCAAGTGTCGCGCGGCCGGCGGGTGACGCGGATGGGATTCTCTCTCGGGTAATTGGCTTTTACCACCTCCCGAGCCGCCGATTCCCCGTCTGCCCAAGTGATGATGATATGCGATTCCGTCTCGATCTCGAACAACGGCATAACAAATGATCCCCCAATTCGAAAAGCCAGATGGCGAGCAGCGACATCGTATTTCGGCCGGGGCCAAACGAGCACGGTAGGCGGATCGGCCGGGCCTCTGCCGCAACGGCCGGGCCTAGTTCCATGATCATACCCGAGCCGAGAAAAACTCGTCCAGGGCTTTTCGTTTATGGGGGGAATTAGACCGCTGTTTAGGACTATCCATCCCGTTAGACATGGCCCATGTTGCCCCTGTAGCGACACGATCCAGGGCGTGCTCCAGCCCCTGGGCCCGGATTCGGCCGTGGCGGAAAGACGCCTGCGTCTGATCGGTCAAGTTGGATCACAACTTTCGATACAGCATTGTGTTACGATCTGGGATGGAAACGCCGATGGATTGCTTTGAGTCGGGAGGTATCGACGTGAGTGTAGATTTGGGTGGTGGCGATCGAGGCGTGGCCGAGCATTTCCTGGACTTGACGCAGATCGGCCCCCCCGGCCAACAAGTGAGTGGCAAAACTGTGACGGAGGGTATGGGGGCTTACGGTCGAGGGGGCGCCCACACGCAGCGCATAGTGCTTCAGCAACTCCCAAATCCGCTCCCTGCGTAGTCGCCGCCCCCGGTATGACAACAACACCCAAGGGGCATCTCCCCCGGCCCGGGCCACCAGGATGCCCCGTTCATGTTCCAGGTACTCGCGCACCGACTCGATGGCGCGTTGGCCGAGCGGCACCAGGCGTTCTTTATTCCCTTTGCCACGGCACAGGCAGTACCCCTCGTCGAGGTGTAAATCCTGAAGCTTCAGATAGGAAATTTCCGATGCCCGGCACCCCGTCGCATACAACAGTTCTAATAAAGCCCGGTCGCGACGCCAGAACGGATCGTACTTGGCAGGGCTTTGGAGCAAACGGTCGATTTGTTCCGGACTGAGGACCTTAGGTACCCGTTGCCAAAGTTTTTGACTTCCCAAAAGTTCGGCCAGGTTCGTTTGGAGAACGCCTTCGAGCTGGAGATAACGGAAAAACACCTTCAACGAGACGAGGTGCCGGGCCAAACTCGCGGGGCTTAAACCTTGATCATGGAGCCAGGCCGTGTAGTCGGCCAGGTCGCGGATGGTCAGCGAAGCCACATCGCGATCGCGAAGCCACGTGGCAAACCGCTTCAGGTCCCGACCGTAGGCCGCCACCGTGTTTTCCGAAAGGTGGCATTCGCCCGCCGAATACTCGAGAAACGCCTGAATCCAGACGCGGCCGCCGGGCAAAGGGGCTGGCGGTTTCGGTCGAAGCGGCCGTCGGTGTCCTCCACCCATAGCTCGATCCAACGTCGCGATTTTCCGCTTGGGTAACGGTCAGGCGCTACCCTCAAACACAATTGCCGGGACCACCGCGCGGACCTCAAAATACTTGAGGGCGTCCCGGACCTTCGTTTTCAGCCTTCGGCCGAATAGTTGGGTGATCTTGACAAGATTTGCCAGCTTACCGGTTTGTCATAGTGGCAAGCCTCGAAGCCCCCACTTTACGACCAAGCGGCCGTTTGCCTGCTAGCCAAGATGAGCCGACACCAATTCGGAGAATAGGACCGAATCGGGGGATATGGACAAACCCGGCTTGAAAACGCAGAATGTGCCGCAATGCGGCGTTGACGACCCCTAAAATCCGAGAAAACCCATGAAGTTCGCGATTTGTAACGAGACGTTTCAAGACTGGCCAATCGACAAAGCGTGCGCGTTCGCGGCAAGCTGCGGTTACACGGGACTGGAGATCGCGCCGTTCACCCTCGCCAAATATGTGACCGAAGTCACCCCACAGCAGCGAGAGGAAGTCCGACGGATTGCCAGCGCCGCGGGGCTTGAGATTATCGGGCTGCACTGGCTGTTGGCCAAGACCGAGGGATTCCACGTGACCAGTGCCGACGCCGAGCAGCGACGGCGAACGGCCGAATACCTTGCCGAACTCGCACGCTGCTGCGCCGACCTCGGCGGTTCGTTGATGGTCTTCGGCTCGCCCTTGCAGAGGAACCTTGCGCCAGGCATCGACCGAAAGCAGGGAATGGACTACGCGGAAGAGGTCTTCACCAAGCTCCTGCCCACGCTTGAACAAACTGGCGTGACCGTGGCCGTGGAGCCCCTCGGTCCGCAGGAAACCAATTTTCTGGTTACGACGGCAGAGGCAGTGGAATTGATTGAGCGTCTCGGCTCCCCCTATGTGCGATTGCACCTCGACTGCAAAGCTATGGCGACCGAGAGCCAGCCGATTCCGGAACTCATCCGCCAGTATGGCGCGCTGCTAGCGCATTTTCACGCCAACGACCCGAACCGTCAGGGACCCGGTTTCGGTTCCCTCGATTTCAAGCCCATTTTCCAGGCCCTAGGAGAAATCGACTATCGGGGCTGGGTGTCGGTGGAGGTGTTCGACTACAGCCCGGGAATCGAGCGACTGGCAAAAGAAAGCATCGAGTACATGCTCCACTGCCTCGCTGCAAGCGTTGACGACGCGACCTGAAAAACTAGGCGCGGTCGTGGCCGCAGTCAAGCATTCGGTAGGTCGCAAAGAATGATAACGGCGGCAACGGACCGTGTTGCTTGGGTACCAGCCGCCTAAGGTAGCCACAGCCTCGCTTCCTTTTGCAGCGTACCGCAGGGACTTGGCAGCCGAACCTGCGAAAATCTCTTGGGACGGTTACGCCTCGAACTGACGGTCCAGAAGTTCCGGGGACAGTATGCGCATTCTAAGCGGAGCCGGGGGAATTACGTATCCTGTCTCCGGCATTCCCGAAGAACCGACCGCGTTCCCCACCCAGGCTCGGGCCTATGGCGGCCCCGGGCGGACAATCGCCCGAGCCGCCGCAGTCCGTTCGAGCTCTCGTCTCGAGTTCTCAGTCGAGCCGGATGATCGACATCGTGTAAGGTTTGTCGAAGGTCGTGTTCACGCCGCCCGGCACGGGAAAATCCATGTTCGACACGATCACTTCGTTGCCGCGGACCAGGACCTCGCAGGGCTGGTCCAGCCGGCCGCCAGCTCCGTTGTTGTTCTCGTCCTGGGCCAAGGTCTGGACCGTGCCGTCGAGCGAGACCATTTGCACCGCGTTCGCCAACGAGTCGGCGACGTAGATTTTCTTAGTGCGGGCGTCGTACCAAATGCCGTCGCACGACTTCATGAAGGGGGCTTTGGCGAAAATCTCGTTGGAGACCACCTTGCCTTCCTTGTCGAACACCAGCTTATGCATCGTGCCGTCGGCGAAGTTGCCGATATAGAGGTTGCCCTGCTCATCGAAGGTCGCCCCATCGGCCCCAAAGGGAATCTTTTCGTTGAACGTCTTGATCGTGGCGATGAGGTGGGGATCGTCTTTCAAAGGGGTTTTGAGTTTCACCTTTTCCTCGCCGAGCTTGAAGCGAAACACGCCACTGATCAAGGGCTTGGAGTCGGGCTCGAGGATCGTCTCGGTTACGTAGACGTGGCCGTCGTGGATCGCCACCGCGTTCGAGACGTTGAATCCGTCGACCACCTCCACCAAGTCAACGGCCTTCCCATCCTTGACCACCACACGGACCAATCGCGATTTGCCGTAGAGCATCGGTTTTCCATCCGGGTCGTGGAAGAGCTGGTTGTCGGCCAAATAGAGATCACCGTTGGGCGCCGCGCAGATGCCCATGGGTCCGGCTCGGCCGGTTTCGGGGTGACCGGGCAACTTGAAAAATTCTTCCAGCTTGTTGTCCTTGGTGATCTTCATCAACAGGGGTGGGGCTTTTTTGTCGTTGAAATTGGGCACGGAAAGGATAATGTCGCCGTTGGGCAACAACGCCATGCCGTCCGGTGTATTGCACGAGTCGGGCAATTCCAGCAAGAGTTCAGCCTTTTTGAGCTGTGGGACTTCGGCCGCACGCCGGAGCTTGCCGAGCAAACGTTTGCCCTTCGCAGCCTCGCCCGCCACGCTGTGCGCCACCAAGACTGCCACGGACGTGATTGCCACGATTCCAACAACGGCAAAGCAACTGCGGGTTCTCATCATCACGTCATCTCCTTGCTTCGAACTATGGTCCTTCTCCCGCCATCGAGAGAGGATGCCAAGGGCCCCAATTTTTCCCTCCCACGAAGGGTCCACCGGTTCCCCATGTTGATCATCATCCGAAACGTAATTTCAAGGAAGCGCGAGCCGTTTGCGCTGACGGCCGAGGGCATCGGCCGCGATCATGGCGTCGACGACATCGTCGGCGGTGACCTTGAAGGGATGGTTCTTGCAGAGCGACCCCTCCCCGGCGCAGATTTCGCCGATGGTCATTAGCCGTTGGCGGCTCACGCCCTCGAGATTCACGTCCGCGAAGGTCACTGGCAAGCCCACGGCGATCTCAAAATCGACGATGCGGTAAATCTCCGCGGTCGGCTTTTCGTCATCGAGGCACAACTGGCTGATGACCCCGAAGCCTACCTTCTCGCCGTGCATGAACCGCTTGCACTCGGGGAAAGAGGGCAAGGCGTTGGCGATCATGTGGGCCGTGGCCAGGCCGCCGCTCTCGAAACCCAGGCCGGAAAGCAAGACGTTGGCCTCGATCACCTTTTCGACCGCCGGGGTGACGACGTGCAGCTCCACCGCTCGTTTGGCCTCGACGCCATGCTCCAGCAGCGTGTCGAAGCACAGTCGAGCCAAGGTCATGGCGGCCATCGTGGGCACGCCGCCCGCTAGATTCAAGGCCCGGGTCTTAAAAGCCGCCTCGGCCTCCAGCCAGGTCGCCAGGGCATCGCCCATGCCTGCCACGAACGCCCGAACCGGGGCGTTGGCGATCACTTGGCTATCGACCAGCACCAAGTCGGGATTGAACGGCCAGCAATCCCAACCGATGCAGTTACCTTGCTCGTCATACCACACCGAGGCGGCGCTGGTGGGCGAATCGTTCGAGGCGATCGTCGGAACGGTCGCCATGGCGATCTTGTTTTCCACGGCGGCTGCCTTGGCCGTATCGAGCGTCTTGCCGCCGCCGATACCGACCGCAATGTCGGCCCCTTGTTCCCTGGCGATTTTGGCGACGCGGGCGGCCTCGGCACGCGTCGATTCGCCCTGGAACGCCACGTCGATCGCTTCCAGGCCCGCGGTGCGGATGCTCTCCAACACGGTCGGACCGACGATCCCTTTGACCGCCTCGTCCCAAAGCACCATGGGCCGCTTGCCCAACACAGTCAGGTATGTGCCCAGCTCCCGAAGCACCCCTCGACCCTGGACGTATTTCCTTGGAGCAATCAACACGGCTTTCATCGCATGGTCCTTTCGCTGTTACGTTTCTTTTCGCCTTGTTGGGGCGTGCGGGCGGAATTCATAGGCGGGGCCAAACGCCGTTGACGATCGGCAAATCCCGCTCCCCGCGCAACATGCGTTCCAGGTGCGCGGCCATGAGCTTGGGACTATTGCGGAATGCGTCGATCGAGCTGCCGGCCAGGTGCGGGGTCAAAGTCACATTATCCAGTTGCAGCAAGGGATGATCAATCGGCAGCGGCTCGATATCGAACACATCGAGTGCCGCGCCCATGATCCGCCGCTCCGTGAGGGCCCGCACCAGGGCCTGTTCGTCGACCAGGCCGCTTCGGGCCGTGTTCACCAGCACGGCGGTCGGTTTCATCCAGCCCAATTCTCGCTCTCCAATCAGGTGACGGTTTTCGTCGGTCAGTCGGGCATGGATCGAGACCACATCCGACTCGCGGAGCAAGGCGGGCAGGTCCACCATCTGAACCGTGCCCGAATCGCCTTGGAAATACGGGTCGTAGGCGATCACGCGGCTCCCCAAAGCGGCCAGATAGCCCGCCAAAAGCCTGGCCACGGCGCCGAATCCCACCAGGCCTACGGTTTTACCGTTCAGCTCGGGAATGGCATCGCTGTTGGGGAACGAGCGCCGCCACTGGCCGGCCTTGAGGCAAGCGTGGGCCCGGGCCAGATTGCGGATTTCGGCCAAGATCAGCCCCAAGGCGCATTCGGCCACGGCCCGGGCATTGCGGCCTGGCGTGTTCAGCACGGCGATCCCCCGCTCTGTGGCGCAGGCGACATCCACATTTTCCGTGCCGCCGCGAAGCACGGCGATGACCTTCAAACGTTGGGCCGACTCGATGAATTTTCGGCTCAGGGGGGTGAATTGGACGGCCACGATGTCGAAGCCCGCGACGTGGTCGGTCACTTCGGCGGGCAAAGGGACTGCCTCTGGTCCGCCCTTTTCGATCAAAAGATTCGCCTCTTGAAGCGCGACCAGCGTGGGATGTTCCCAGCGGCGGACCTCGACTTCAACCCCTAGCGGCTTCAGGGCGGAAAATCCTTGGGCCATGAATTCGGCCGGGATGTAGGTGTCGCTGATGGCCAAGAGCTTCATGCGAGACTTCCACCAGGTTGTGTTGCGGGATCGCCAAGTCCTTCTGGGGCAACGCAAACGCTTTGCACCGCGTCCCTACGCCAACAAGCCGCAATCGTGGTCCTTAACACGCCTTCCCCGCGGCAAACAACAACTCGATCTTTTCCCTGGCTACGGCGGCGATCTGTTCGCGGATCGGCCCGAAAACCTCGTGCGGAAGCGGGTCCTCGCGGCGCTGGGACCTGGCGGCCAATTCCAAGCCCCGGCGCATCGCGATGCGGCAGTCGGCATAGATATTCATCTTGCAGATCCCATGGCGCACGGCCTCCTGCACCTGATCGGGCGGCGTGCCCGAGCCGCCGTGCATTACCAGCGGCGCTGGGCTGGCCTGATTCAGCTCCTTGAGCCGTTCGATGTTCAGCGTCGGCAAGGACTTATACACGCCGTGGGAAGTGCCGATCGAGACGGCCAGTGCATCACAGCCCGTCAGCTCCACGAAGCGGGTCACCTCGCAGGGTTCCGTCAGCACGTTCTCCACATGGGTCGTGGCCTCCAGGTCGGCCCCGCCAACGTGCCCGAGTTCCGCCTCAACGCTCACTCCCCGGGGATGCGCAATCTCCACGGCCGCACGCGTCAGCCGCACATTCTCGTCGAACGGGAGGCTCGATCCGTCGATCATCACCGACGTGAAACCAAGTTCGACCGCCTTGCGCACCGAATCCAACTCCGTGGTATGATCGAGGTGCAACACGATCGGAATCTGATGGTGCCCGGCCACGGCCCTGACCAGACCCGAGAAGTAAATCCACCCGTTGCCACGCACGTCCGGTTCCAAACACATCAAAAACACGGGGGCGCGGCAGGCCTCGGCCGTCTCCAAAATCGCGCGGACAAACACGTCCTCAACGCAATCGAACGCGGGTACGGCGTAATGCCGCGACCGAGCGTCGGCAAGGATCTCGCGGGCACTTACCAGCATGTTCGTGCAACAATCAAGTAGTCTTTTATCAGGGATCGAATCCCGAGGATACCTAAAGATGCCCATTCTACCACCAGGCTAGATCGAGCGGAACTCCCCATGCGACGCTATTTCATTTCCATGCTGCGGCCCTTGCTGGACGCAGGTTTCCCGAACGCCTGGCAACGGCCTTCTCCCTCTCCGAGGCCGATTTGATTGAGTCAGCGGCGGCACCTCACCTATAATCTCATCCAAGGGCGTCCCAGCAGTTGCGGCTGCGTCGATTCGTGTTGGGGGATTGTTGCCATGCAGTCCTTGATCGGCTGCTCAGGTTTCAGGGGGGTCGTCTTGGTCCTGGGGCTGGCGTTTGCAGCCGGGCGGAGCGTCGGTCAGATTCCCCTAGCGACCGATGCCCCGCAACCGCTACCGGCGGAGGAAAGCGTAAAGCGTTTTCAACTCCCCAAGGGGTTCCGCGTCGAGCTGGTAGCGGCCGAACCGCTGCTGGCCGACCCGGTGGCCATGGATTTCGACGCCCGGGGCCGCATCTTCGTTTGTGAAATCCATGGCTACAACCTCGAGGGCTATCTCGACGTTCTCGAGTTGAACAAGACGGGCGTGCTCGACAAGGCCGTGCGGCGAATCCCGGCCACCCCCGAGGCCGCCAAGATGGCCGCCGAGAACCAGTACGGCACCGTGAAACTCCTGGAAGACACCGACGGCGATGGTCGCATGGACCGAATGACGGTCTGGGCCGACCGCCTGCCGCCGTGTTACGGCGTAGTCGCTGCCCGCGATGGGGTCATCGTCCTGTGCGCGCCCGACATCCTTTTTCTGGCCGACCGCGACGGCGACGGCAAGGCGGAGGTTCAGGAGAAGTTGTTCACGGGTTTTGGGGTGTATGAACTTTGGTCGCGGATCAACAATCCTCGTTGGGGGCTGGATAACTGGATTTACGCGGCCAATGGGATTCAAAGCGGGGGCACGATTCGCGGCCCGGCGCTGCCCCAGGAATTGTCCCTCCCCTCGACCACGTTTCGCTTCAAATCTGATGGCAGCGCCTTGGAGCCGACCAGTGGCTCGGTGAGCGGTTTTGGTTTGGCAATCGATGATTGGGGAGATCGATTCCTGGTGACCAACCAGCAGCACGCCCTGTTTGTCGCTCCGCTTCCGTACCGGGCGATGGTCCGCAACCCCTACTACGCGGCCCCGGATGCCGTGGTCAACATCTCGACCTACGGCCACCCGGCGCGGTTGTTTCCCACAAGCCAGCCGGATCCGTGGCGGTTGGCGCGGAGCAAAGACCCGGCTTGGGTCCGGTTCTATGGCGTGGCCGAGGCCACGGCCAACGGCTTCTTCACCGCGGCCAGCGGCCAGACGATCTACCTTGGCGACCAATTTCCGGCGGAATACTACGGCAACCATTTCAGCGTCGACAACGCGCAGAACTTGATCCACCGCTGCCTGCTTACGCCCGACGGCGTCTTGTACGCCGTTAGACGCGCCCAGGGCGAGGAGCAAAAAGAGTTCCTCACCTCGACCGAGCAATGGTTCCGGCCGGTGAACCTGACGACCGGCCCTGATGGGGCGCTGTACGTGGTGGACATGTACCGGGCGATCATCGAGGACTACTCGGCGATCCCGCGGTGGTTGCAGCAGATCTACATCGAGTCGCTGGTGGCCGGGGCTGACAAGGGGCGGATTTGGCGGATCGTGGCCGAGACGAGCCTGCCTGCCCCGATGAAAGGCGGCTCCGCCGCTTCGTCCGAAGGCAAGGCCGCCGTCGCCGTTCCGCCACGACGCGCCACATGCCCCGACCTGACAGCCGCCACCACCGAGCAATTGGTCGCCGAGTTTTCCAGTCCCACGTGGTGGCGGCGTCGCACGGCCCAACGGCTCCTGGTGGAACGGGGCGAAAAAACCGCCCTGCCGCTTGCGGCAGCGGTGGTTCGCGAAGGCAAATTGCCCCAGGCCCGGCTTCATGCCTTGTACACGCTCGAAGGCCTCCAGGCGATTGACCCACCGTTGCTGCTGGCGGCCCTTGACGATCCGCACTTCGCCGTGCGAATGCACGCCTTGGCCTTGGCCGAGCCGTGGCTCGACAAAGAGCCTCGCGTGTTGGAAAAGACCGTGGCGCTGGCTAGCGATCCACACCCGCGGGTCCTGCTCCAGGCCGCCCTGACGCTGGGGACGACCGCGGACCCTCGGGCCGTCCAGACGCTCAAGCAGATCGCGGCCCGGCACGGCGCCGACCGCTGGATCCAGGCCGCCATCCTCAGCTCGGCGTCGGAATCGTCAACCGAACTCCTGACTTCGATCCTCCGCCGTCCCTCGGAAGCGGGACAGGGCCGCGCGCTGATTCCGGCTTTGGCCTCGATCGTCGGGGCCCGGCACCGCGATGTGGAGTTGAGCCGCGTGTTGGAGGCCGTGGCCGCAGTTTCGGGCGAAGATGCCGCGTCGCTTCAGATCGCCGCGCTTGCCGGACTCTTGGAAGGGCTGAAGCGCTCGAGGTCGCAAGCGGTGGAGCTGGGAGCCGGGCAGCTTGCCTTGCGCGGCCTCCTGGCCCACCCTCAGCCGAAAGTCGCCGAACTCGCCCTGGCCATTGCCGGTCGCGTCCAGCTCCGTTCGTCGCCGGAGATGCAGGCCGCCTTCGCCTCGGCAGCGAAGCTGGCCCTCGACGATTCGCAAGGGGTCGCGGAACGACTCGACGCAATTGGGTTGTTGGCCGGAAGCCCCCTGGCCGAACTGGAGGCCACGGTGACGAAGCTCCTCGATTGGCGCCAGCCGCTGGAGATTCAACTTGCCGCCATCCGGGCCGTCGCCTCGTCCGAGGATCCCCGCGCGGCCGAAGTTCTGCTCGGCATTTGGGCAAGCAGTACACCCAAAATCCAGGCCGCAGTGATCGACGCGGTCTTCAGCCGCCAGAACCGCCTGCCCGCTTTGCTCGACGCCTTGGAAGCCAAGAAGATTCCCCTGGCGGGCCTGGAGCCGATCCGCCGTGCCCAGCTTCTGGAGAACCCGAATCCACAGATCCGGCAGCGGGCCAGGGCGATCTTGGGGGCCGCCGCGGAGAGTAACGATCGGCGGGAAGTCATGGCCCGCTACCTCGCCGCCCTGGCCAACCCTCGCAACACCGCCCACGGCAGACAAGTCTTCGAGAAGCATTGCTCCAAGTGCCACCAGGCCGAGGGCAAGGGGTTCGCCGTCGGCCCGGACCTCTCCTCCAGCACGCGCCGCTCGGACGAGATGCTCGTCTCCGACGTGCTCGAACCTAGCAACCAGATCACGGCCGGATATAACCAGTATTCGGTCATCACGGAGGACGGGAGGATCTTTACTGGCGTGCTGGCCGCGGAGACCGCCACCAGCGTCACGCTCCGCAAGGAAAACGCGGTGGACGAGGTGATTCTTCGCAAGGACATCGAGCAAATGGCGGCCTCGACCAGTTCCATGATGCCGGAGAACCTGGAAAAGGAAGTCACGCCGCAGGACCTCGCGGATCTGGTGGCGTACCTTCGCGAGGCGTTCGGCCCCGCCTCGCCGACAGCGGTCGTGCTGTTCGATGATGAAAGCGACCTGCTGGCAGCGCTTCACGAAGGCCAGGGCGCGGCGCGCCTGGAGTCGGGCGACAAGCACTCGGGCACGGCCTCGCTTCGCATAGCGCCCCTGCAACGTGCCAACGCCGCGATTCCAGGCTGGCAGTACCGCATTGCTGAGAACCCCGCCCCGAACGAGTTCCGCTATCTCCGCTTCGCTTGGAAATCGCTGGGCGGGCACGGGGTGATGGTCGAACTGGCCGCCGAGGGCCAATGGCCACCGGCTGAGAGGCCTTTGCGGCGCTATTACGCGGGCAGGAACACGACAGGCTGGGCCGCCGTCCAGGTCGCCCCCGAGGCCCCGACCGAATGGACCACCGTCACCTGCGACCTGTGGAAAGACTTCGGCGCGTTTACGCTGACGGGCATCGCCCCCACCGCCATGGGCGGCGATGCCCTGTTCGACCGCATCGAACTGCTGCGGTCCCTGGAAACACCGCCGTCCCAAAAGTGAGGGCAGCCATGCGGGAACGGCAAGTTGATCGCGGCCGCTTTGCCGCGACGTAGGCTCGTTGAAGCGAAAGGGATTGCCTTCACGGGTGCAGGCTTCGGCGAGAAAAAAAGGACTGCATTTTTGACGGTTCCGACACCACGACTTACCCGACTTGGGCGAGTTTCTTCAACGCCGCGGCGTAGTCCTCGGGCCGGTTGAGATTGACGAGGCTTTCCAATTCGGGATCGACACAGGCGAGTTCCTCGGGCAGGACGCGCCGTGTGGGAACATGGTCGAAAAGGAAGGCAGGCCGGACTTGGCCCGACGCGAGCAGCGATTCGGCCACCGGCAAAACCCGCGTCCGATACACGCCTGCCAAGGGATGATCGAATCCGCCGGCGTGCGGCACGACGATTTCCCAGCCCTCGGCCAACTCGATCAAGCGGCGAATGAACGCCGGTCGCAAAAGCGGCGCGTCGCATCCGGTCACGAAAGCCAAGTCGACTTCGCCCGCCAGCCGGGCCAATCCCGCGGCGATTCCTTCCAGCGGCCCCACACCGGGTCGGCGATCGTAAACCACCGGAAAAGCGTCCGGCAGATCTGGTAGGAGTTGGCCAGGCGCCGCGACGAGGACGACAGGCTGAACCGCCTGACTGACCAGACGCAACACCCGATGCAGCATCAATTCCGGCCCGAACGGCAACAGGTGCTTCGGTTGGCCCATGCGCCGGCTGTTTCCGCCGCAAAGCACGATTCCGCCCGCTTTTGCCGGAGACTCGATGTTCATCAACCGGGCTTCGCCCATAACTCAACGGTGAATAAACGCAGGCAGCCTTCCGCGGAACGTTGCTCTTGCGATGAGTTGAACTTGGGACAAGAGAATCGCATGGAGCGGCCGCAGTCGCGCTTCTTGATGGCCTGCTATGTCGTTCGCGGTGCGGTAGGGCTATCACGCGCTTGCCGGATGCTACGATTTCTCGTCGGTGGCACGTTGGTTTTCGTCGTTGTATTCCTCCGCCTCGCCGTTTTCCTCCGCCTCGCCGACGTCGACCTCCGACCAATCCAGATCGCTGGCTCCCTTTTGCAATTCTTCGAGGGCCTGCTTGGCACGCTGCAAATCGGCTTGCTTGACCATGACCTGGACCGCGCCGTCCAAGCCAATCGTTCCCGCGAAGGCGGTGCCCTCCAAGGCCTGGGCCTCGATGCCGCGTTCGGCCAAGGCCGCCACGATGCTGGCCGCCTCGGCCTCGGTGGCAAGCGAAACCAACGGCTGGGGACTCCCCTCTTCGTCGGTCAAAGATTTCTCAGGAAGCCGCAGGATCAACTCTTCAACGGCCCGTTTGGGTACGTGATGCACGCCGTCGGCGTCACGCCAATAAGGTACATTGTCTGGACTCGTGCCGTGCTCCAACACGACAGTCTCTCCGGGAACGCCGAGGGCCAGCACCAGCAGGATCTCGTAACGGGTGGGGAGGTTCAGGGTTTGAGCCAGCCCCACGCGGTCGATCGAGGCGATCGTGCAGCCGCCCAGGCCACGCTCGGTCGCCCCCAGGAGGATCGTCTGGGCGGCAATGCCGTGATCGCAGTGAAAGTCCTTGGCAATCCGCGTGTCGCCGACGATGACGATGTAGGCCGTGGGCCGCTCGCCTTCGGCCGGGCCAGGCCAGTCTTGAAGCGCGGCCGCCCAACGCAGATGAGCAAAGATGGCCCGATTCCGCTCCGGATCGCATGAGAGTACATACTTCAGCGGTTGACGGTTCCCTGCCGATCCACACAGTCGGGTGAGCGAAACCAACTCGATCAAGGTCTTTTCCTCGACCGCCGGTTCCTGACGGAAACGCCGGATGCTTCGAGTGCGGGTCAAGAGTTCTTCGAGATTCATGGGCTTGCTCCTTTCCGAAGCACGGCGGCAAGGGCCTAAGGACATCGTGCCGCAGCTCGGTTCCAACTTCGAGGCGAAACCCTCGAATCGCGGATCGGACCACCAAGTCATGGGACCGCCGATTGGCGGAGGCCAAGCTTCACCACCGGGACTGGTTTCCCTTCCGGCCTAGTTTGCCCGTCTCTGGGATCATAGCGAACGACCCCGTGAGAGTGAAGTCTTGGGACGGAAAACGGCCTGGCATTCGCCGCGAGCATGGCCATCCGCGCCGCGCGGGGCTTCGCGAGCCTTGCTGTTCACTTTTGGGGAGTCTTTTCCAACACGCACTCGTCGAAGATTGCCGCGCCTTGCTGCCAGATGCAACCGATGTGGCTGTAAAGCGTGAAACGAACTCTCACCGTCGTGGGGGCGGTGCGAAAATGCAAAGCCACTCGCTCGAAGTCGGAAGTCGCCTTGCGGATGCCTACCTTTTCGTGTTGACGAACGATTTGGCCTTGGACATCGAATTCCTCGATCAGCAAACCGGCAAAATCGGTGGCCGCTGTCCCGAACCCGTTGCCCTGGCCCGTCACATCCAGTCCTTGGACCCAGGCGGAGGCGGTCAGGTCGGTGTTCGGATCCACGGCCACGTCTTGCCAAAGGCGAAGCTCGCCACCGCCGTCGGTCACGTGGCTTACCGCCTCCTTGCCCGAGAAGATTCGCTTGGGCCGCCAAGTGTAGATCGACTCGGGATAGATGTAGCAGGCGACGCCAGGCGAAAACTGAAACGACCAGGGACCACGTTGGCCACTGATGCCGTGCTCCATGCTCCGCGCTGCGGCAAAGCCCTCTTCAAAGCCCCCGTTGAGCAACAAATTGCTCGTAGGCAGGGGCGCCAGAGTCAGCTCCAAACGATTCTCGCCGGCATTCAACTGAACCACTCGGGCCAGGGGGTAGTGGCCTTGCTTGGCGGCTTGCAGTGAAACGATGGCTAGGTCTTCGAAACCCGAAATCTCGAACCTCCCGTCCGCGCCCGTCAATACCGATCGCCCCTGGGCCGTGACCAAGGCGCCGGCCACGGGGTTGTTTCGTTCGTCCACCACGGTGCCCACGAGCGAAGCCGGGGCCGGCGGGCCGTCGAGCACGCAGGCGTCGAAAGTGACGCCACCGTGCCCGGGATCGGAGTGCTGAACGCTATCCAGCGCGAAGCGGAGCTTGGCTGTGTTGGGCTTGGTGGTGAGCGTCAGGGAGAGATACGCTTCCGGGCTTTTCGCCACCTCCGAGCTCTGGGCGATGACGTTGCCTTCCGCGTCCATTTCCTCCACAACCACGGCTGCCACATCGCTGGAAGGGCGGCCCGAATCATCACCGGCATCCCAGGTCTTTACCACCACCGAGGCTCGGTAGTTGGCCGACGGCCGCACGACGACCTCTTGGCTCAGTCGGCAGCGGCCTTTACCGACGATCCGCACCGCCTCGGTGTCGGCGATTACGAAAGCGGGTCGATCCAAGACTTTGGCCGCCGCCGTCTCGCGCTGGGCCAAGGCCCCATCGCCCGTGGACTTCCACGAAGCCGGCAGACCGCTAGCGGCTTGCGTGTCCCAGGTCTCGAAACTCGGATTGCGTAAGAGGTTGCCGTGAGCGACGCTAACCGGCGTCGCGCCTGTGCCGCCGTCGCCCGGTCCAACTTCAAGGGCTTGGACGAAAGCCACCCCGGCGTTTGCGGAGTTTGGGTTGCTTCCCACGAAACGGAAATCGATGACGCCGTTGCGGGGTTCGAGGTCGTTGAACACCAGGTCCACGGCTCGATTCGGCCCGCCCGCCGTGGCCATGACGTCCATCTTTCGGACCACTTCCCGACCGTTGATCGAGAGCGTGATGTGGTTGCGGTTGGTATCGAGGCCGCGGGCAGCAGCAAATTTGAGGCGGGCGTGATACTTGCCAGGCCCGACGGTCACATTGACGATCAATTCTTTCCCGTAAACGCCGTAGCGGTAGAGGTCGGGGTCCGGAGTCCCCGCGATGGCCTGGGCGACTGGCGTGGTCCACCAAGCCTGCGCTACGCTATCGGCGCCTGCACCCAAGCGAACGACAAACTCGGTGCCAGGCCGCCACCAGTTCCCCATTGAATCTTTGATGTCCTCGCGGCCCGGATAGCCGAAGACCATGCGTTGGGCATCGGTCGGACCGCCACCCTCGCCAAAGCCGCTGGTCCCGGTGGCCGCCGACCACTCCACGCTACTCAGATAGACCCGGGCGCCCGACGAGACTGGATTCTTTTTGCCCAAGACGCGAATCGTGAGGCTATGTCGGCCGTTGGGCAAACCATTGCGATAGTACAACACGCCTCGCCGGGCGACGGGATTCCAGCAGTCGATCCCCACACGTTGCTTTACGCCATCGAGTTCAATCTCGGCCAATCCGCCATCCGGGCCGGTATTGCCGAGCACGCGAACTTGGTTCCCCTCGAATTCCACGTTGACCGTGGCCCCGGCCTGGTCGCTGACCCGATACGTCCCCTCTTCCGTCCAATTCCCTTGCAACGGAAGAGGCCGGGCCTGGGGCTCGCTCGGGGTAGCGCTGGCGAGCAGTTTTCCATCCTCTGCCAAGCGTGGAAGCGTCACTATCAGACGTGGGATGCCGTCGTGCCGGATTCTCACGATGGCGTCGCCGTTGCTCAAGGGTTTTACCGTATACCCGTTCTGTTCAAGACGCTCGTGCTGTGGAAGTTTTTTGTCGGCATCGGGGATGATCACGGCCTCAGGCGGGGCCTTCAGGCGGAGCGTGGTCATCGTTCCAGCCGGGGCGTCGAAGGTCGTAAACTCGACCATGGGATCGGAATACCACACGTCGCGCACCACAGCGGTGCTGTGGACGATGTGATTTTCCCTGGCCGGGCCGAATTCCTCGGGCATCCACGCGATGGTGGCCAAGAGGTGTTTCAAGGCCATGGGGTGGGCAATTTTGAACCAGCCGTCGTTGACCACGAAACGTCCGTCGATATTGTCCTCCGAAACCCCCGTCTCGTGGCCATCGTAGGTGGCGAGAATCTGCATACGGCGGGCAAGTTCCCGAGCCCAAGGACTTTGCGCTTCCACGCCATACTGGGCAAAGGCGACCGCCAACTCCATGGGGCCGTACCACAACGACCGACCGCAACAAGAACTCGACTCGGGAAAGGCCCAAGCACCGCTGTAAACCTCGCCGCCGGAATGGGGATCCACGCTCGTGTGGTTCAGAAAAAGCGAAAGGATGTTCCGCACGTCATTTCGCCAGTTGGGAAACGCCTGTTGGTTATCCATCAAGTACCGAGCGGCGAATTCGGTCACGTTTTCGGCCTGCACGGGGTTGTTCCAATCCCAGTAATTGCGGCCCCAAGTGTCGTTGACGGTCCAGGCGGGTAAGAGTGTATCGCGGAGGTATGCTTGGGCCGCATCCCGGGCCTGAACGATCTCGTTGTTCGTTCCCAGGTGGCCCAACCGGATCAACTCATCGAAAAAATAGGCTAAGAACACCACACCGCCGGTCTGCTGCACATCTTTCCAAGGGGCGGACTCGGGATTGGCATAGCGTCCCCAGGGGGCCCCGCCCGACCGGTTCCGCTTGGCCGCCATCACGTCGCCCCAGTGCTTGGCCGCCTCGAACCACCGCTTATTGCCGGTGATCTGATACGCCCTCAATAGCGGTAGGCCCACCTCGGCCACGATGTCGAGCTGGATCATGCCAGCCGGATCGCACTTGCCATAGGGCTTGCCTTTGACCGGCACGCTGATCAAGAAGTTGGGCCAGGGGTGATCGGAAGGCGTGCAACAATGATCCAAAAGCGCGTCGGCTTGGAGAGTCATCAATGCGATCGCCGCTGGATCGCCCGTGTAGCGATAATAATCGATCAACGCCGAAAGGACGTAGGCCGCGCGTTGGCCAAGGTCGCCATTATCCCAATCGTTGATGGGCACGGGCGTGATCGTGCCCTGGGAATCGATCCTCCAGTGGCCGCTGAAGACGAAATGAGGCGCTGCGCTGACGGCGGCCGGGGGTTCTACCCAAGGATAGCGCTTCAATGTCTCGGCCGCCACGCGAATGCGGAAATCGAGCTGCCCGTTCTGGCCCTGATACCAGGGGGCGATCACTCCATATTGGTCGTGAACCGCCGGATGGGCGTAGTACCGCTCCTGAACCGTGGCTGCCGTGCCTGCCGACACCGCCGCCAGACCTCCAACAACTAAAGCGATGAAAGCCGACTGGGAAAGCCCGATCGCTGAATTCAAGTTCCTCAGGTTCGATGTTCGGACCATGACGAAGCTCCTCGAAACGGAACTGTAAACTTTTGGAGCGATGCCTCTGCCTTGAAACCTTCTCCTCCTCGCGATTCTGTCCCCGCGATGCAGCTCCGAAGCGGCGCCATGGGGCGTTCTCGGCGTCGTTTCGAAGCGAAGCGGAAACAGAACCACCGGCGTGTGTCAGCCGGCGATGTCCCCATTCGGCCCGGTTGGGTTAGCGGTTGTTTCTTCAAGCAACTTGGGCCATTCGAGTGACTCGATCTGGGGCAAGCTTGCGCCGATGATTCCCGACAGGTCCCCATACAAGCCCGCGGTGTTCGCGACGGCCCTTTCCAGTTGTTTTTCCCGCTTGGCCCATTGCCGCTGCATGGCCCGCTTCTCCGCTTCCAAATCCTCGCGGAGCGTGACGAAGGCCTCGACGATGCCTTGGACGCGGTGGCGAAACTCTGGGCCGGATAGGTAGTTGTAAAGCACTTCCATCTTGCCTTGACGGCCTTCCAGGGCGCGTTTGGCCGCGGCCACCTCGATGAGTCCTGCCCGAAGCGCCGCGGCCAACCCCAGGGCGCAGGCTCGGCTAGTCACCCAAACGCCGTCGATGTAGTCAAAGGTGTTCAATCCCTTGGGCAGCTCCACCGAGGCGAGGACCGCAAGCTGGGCCTTGGCCGCACGCTGGTCGTCCCGAAGCTTGGGCAACCAGCCGTCGCTCCACGCCTTGGTACGCTTCGACTCCCAAAGGATCGTCCCGCAAGGCGTGCCGTTGGCGTCGTGGACATGCTGGAGCACGTCGCCACCATGAACGCCTTTGGGCACGGGCACAATCTCGTCGAACGGAAATTGTCGCCGCAGGAGCTGCTCCAATTCGAGTTCCAGGACCTCGCCCTGGGCCTGTTGAGAACCCTGTTCGGATTTCCGCTGGAGTTCGCCGATTTGCTTGCGGAGGTCCTCGATGAGCTTGTCTTTTTCTGCTTCCTTGAGCGCCCGTTCCTCGGCGGCCTCCTTTTTGGCCTGCTGGCGGACCTTTTCTCTTTCCTCGTCGATCTTTCGGGCAACCGTCAGGTCGAGTTCGCGCTTCTGTTCTTCTAATTCTCGGGCTCGCTTCCGCAGCTCGAGTTCTGCCTGCTGGGCCTGCTGGAGCTTGGCTTTGGCCTCCGACAGCGCGGCGTCCCTCTCGCTGAGTTCCAACGCCACGGCCTCCCTGGCCTTGAGGAGGGCTTCCTGAGCCACGCGAGCCCGCTCCTGGGATAATCGCGTTTGAAGTTCAACCTCCAAGGATTCCCGCGACTTTTGCAAGGCCAATTCCCGCTGCCGAATCTCCTCGGCCTTAGCGGCGAAATCCTGCTCCTTTCGGCGCAACTCCGCTTCATACTCTTTGCGGAGCTGGTCGCGTAGTTGCGACGAGAGGACCTCGGTGACCTCGATTTCGTACTTGCAGTTCGGGCAAATGATGGTGTCGGGCATGAGGTTTTTTTAGCAGACAGACGGCAGTGCGTCCACCGGCTTGTGCCTCAGCCCCCTTGGGACCCGCTGACGATTCCAGCGGCAACGCCCGCATGTCCCTGGCCGACGGCTGGCTAGCTGTCCTGCAAGAGATCATGTCGGATAGCCGTTTGGCAAACCAGCGGACGAACTTACGCGGCCGGCCGTCCGCCGAGTGTATCCCGTCCTTAAGGGCTTGCATGGTGAGAGTTCCCGGCCTTGTTGGTCGATGCTACAATTCAAAGCAACTTGTGTCGAGAGCCTATCCCGAAAGTCCCCTCCCCCACTGGGAGAGGGTCGAGGTGCGGGTGCGAGATCTTTGCAGACGAAGGGGAAAAACGCCCGCGTTTGGAACGGTCCGCAGGGGAGATTCCGTCGTCGCAACTCGTCGGGTCGAAAAGCCTTGTTTGTCATGGTTGCCTCTCTGATGACGTCTTCAAGGCGAGAGAGCGTCGGCTTGGCCGTGGAGGCACTCGCCACACCAGCCCTGCTGCTGGATTGGCCCAGTGCCCAGCGGAACTTGCAACGCATGGCGGCGTTCTTCGAGGGGCGGAGGTGTCGATTGCGCCCCCATTTCAAGAATCACAAATGCCCGGAGTTGGCGCGGCGGCAGCTCGAGGCAGGCAATTGTGTGGGCATAACGTGCGCCAAGTTAGGCGAGGCCGAGGTGTTGGCCTCGCACGGGTTCCAGGACGTACTGCTCGCCAATCAAGTCGTCGGCCCCAAAAAAATCGCACGCCTCGTCGAAATAGCGCGAAAAATCCATATCAAGATCGCGGTGGATGACTTGGAGCAGGCGAGGGCCGTTTCTCAAGCCGCGGCGGCCGCCGGGGTAACGGTTGGCGTGTTGGTCGAAGTGGACATCGGCATGGGGCGTTGCGGTGTGGCGCCAGGACAAGCCGCGCTGGACTTGGCCAGTGCGATCCAAACTTTGCCCGGGCTGCGCTTCGAGGGACTCCAGGCTTACGAGGGCCACGTGGTCTATATGACCGACGGCGAACGCCGTGCAGAGATGGCCCGACAGGCCATGCAGCAAGCCTTGGAAACGCGGCGGTTGTTGGAGGCGGCGGGCATACCGGTGAACGTGATCAGCGGCGGCGCCTCTTCGACGTATCGGACCATCGGCGCCATGGAGGGGGTCGACGAAATCCAGGCTGGAACCTACGCGACCATGGATTGGCGTTACGCTGAGCTGGCACCCGAGTTCGAGATCGCCTTATCGATCCTCACTCTTGTAGTGAGCAAAAGGCCGGGCGTGGCGGTGCTCGACGTGGGGGCCAAAGGCGTGGGCAGTGAATTTGGCCCGCCCCGCATCTTCGGATTCCCGGAGGCCGAAACACCGCAGATTTTGTCGGAGGAGCATTGCATCGTTCGCAACGCCCCTGCCGCATGGCGGGTGGGCGACGTGGTCCGCCTGATCCCCAGTCATGCCTGCACGACCTGCAACCTTTACCGCCACCTGTATGTATGTGAGGATGGCCGCGTGATCGACGTATGGCCGATCGAGGCCTCAGGTAGACTGGATTGATGGCCGTTAAAACTTTAGACGCCTGTTAGGAACGCCTGTTAACATGGAGTAACGCGCGAGGGATTCACCCTATGGCGGACGACTTCGATCCGTTGCACAAATGGTTGGGCATTCCGCCGAGCGAGCAGCCGCCACATTGCTATCGCCTCCTTGGGTTGGAGCCGTTCGAGGACAATCTGGACGTGATCGCAAACGCGGTCGACCGTCAAATGGCGTTTTTGCGGGGTTTCCAATCCGGTCCGCACGCGGCTTTGGCCCAGGAGGTCATCGAGCAGATCCAGGTGGCGCGCTTATGGCTGCTTCGACCGGAGCGGAAGGCGGAGTACGATGCCTGGCTCCGTGAACAGCTTGCCGCGACCGCACCGCCGCCTCCCCTGGATATCGCGGCCCCGCCGACGGTGGAAAACGTCGCGCCGGCAGCGGAAATCCCGCTTTCGGCGTCCAGTCCGCCGCCGAGAGTTTCTCCCGCCCCTTCTCCACCGCCAGTTTCAGAGTTTCCTGCTGTCCGAGAGGTGGCTGCCGATCTGGAGGAAATCCTTGGTGGGCAGGATTCGTTTCCCCCCCCACCTGCGAGGCCCACACGAGCCCGTCGCCGGGAGAAGATCGGCGTGGCGATTTCGTGGAGCGCCGCCGCGGTGGCCGCGGTGGCCTTGGTCGTCGTTGTCTGGAAAATTCACCAGAGTTGGTCTCCGGACGGAACGCTGGAGGTAAGTTGGCCGGAGGAAGAGCGGGAAGGCGGGACGCTGTTTGTCGAGGGCAAGCTCGTGAGTCTGCCGCCGTCAGGAAATATTATTGTGCCGCTGCCTGGCGGCCCACGCCAAGTCCGTATCCAGCGTCCCGGTTTCAAGCCCTACGAATTGATGGTTTCCGTGACGCCGCGTCAGACGACCCTGGTTCGGCCTGTGTGGCGTGCTCTCAAAGAAGAGGTTCCAGACGAAGCATCAGCAGGTCCTGGTAAGGCGGAGAGCGACTCCCCGAGCGAAGATCCCAACATCAAACGCCTCAAGGCTGATACCAAGTCGGAAGAGAAGACCTGAATTTCGAGTTGTCGAAAATAGCACTGAGCGAACGAAAACCATTCAGCAGACATTCAACCATGATGCGACTTAGGTTACTGGTTGGCTTAGGATTGGTTTGCCCGGCCTTGATGGCGCTGGTGGCTGGATGCCAATCGTCGGGCAATGACTACGAATCGTTGTTGCGGGAGTATCAGAAGATTGCCGATCGAGCGGCTGCGCTGGCGCAGGGGAAGACCCCCGCGGATGAGGCGGTGGCGAAGGAAGTAGCGGGCCTTGCCGAGAAGGCTGCCCAAGTGCAACACAAGATGTTGATGATCCCCAAGCAGCCCACTGCCGAGCAACGCCAGCGCTTTGATGCCAGCTCGGCAAAACTCCAGAAGGCGATCCATATCGCCTGTCCGAAGTGTCCAAAAGGATGATGGGAAATCATCAGTTCGTTCAGGTGGTGAATCCTGGAGGGATCGTCTAGACCGAACTCCAGCCTGTCTGGAGACGGATCCCGCCGAATGCCACCTGTGGTCTACAAATCTACCCCCAATTCTTGGCAAAAGAGGACGCGTCGACGACTTCGTCGCACTTCTACCGGTCGAACGAAGGCCCTCAGCGATCCCGACGAGGGGTGGGGCATTCGAAAGTACTTGGTTGCAATTTTGGTTTCCGAAGCCGCGTCGGGACACTCCCGGGTGGGCACCACAAGCCACTCCAGCACACGGGTTTCGCAAATCGGGTCGAGAACTTTGCTGCCGTGGGTCTTCATAGCCGAAGCCTCCCCTGGATCAGCTAAGGTCGCTCCATTTTGACTGGTCACGGCTCTACCGGTACCTGCTTGCAATTTCCATACCAAGATTTCTATAAGGCACCAAGCAGCATCGTAAATGATTCATTTTTATTGGGTTGCGACTCTCTCAGTGCTTTCCGTGGCTGGTAAAATCAAATGATTGTCGTTCCCAAACCGCACCACTTTGCTGGCGTGCAGCGACATGCTGTTGCGATGCAGGGACGGTTTTGAGGTTTTTCAGGGGTCGGAGGGAGCAGTAACAGTTTTTTGCTTCAACGCTCTTGGAGAGTGGCTTAGACTACTGTATCTTTCGAGTCGAATCTGGAAGAATAGAACTTACGAGATGGTGCCCGGGGCTTGTGGAGGAGTTGCGACTCCTACCGAGGGTGGCCCATCTTGCTTACAATCGGCGGCCTAGTTTTATAAACCGTGACGGAATCTACGTCAGGGAGCAATCGATGCAGGTCCTAGTCGGCTGGGACAATCCCAACGAGGCGGAAACGATCGGGCTGTTTCTCAATGTCGGGGACATCCAGGCAAAGATTACCACCGATCCCGAAGAGTTTGAAAACGCGGCGGCCATGGGGGTTTGGGACGTTATCCTCATGGCCCTCAATTTCCCCTCGCTGGAGAAGTCCTTCGACTTGTTTACCAAGATTCGCGCCTTGCAGCCCGAAGCCCCGGTCCTGGGGGCCTGCTACCAGGGCGAAGTGGTCCATCTCGCCCGCTTCATGTCGCACGGGTTGCACAATTTCGTTACCCGGGACGCGGGCGGCGAGTTCATCCTTCTTTTGGGATCCGTGATCGAATCAGCCAACCAAGCGATGCTCGCTCAACGCTCCAAACAGTTGGCTGAACGACTCCGCGAGGAAATCGAATCGGTCCGCCAGCTTCAAGAGTCGGTCATTCCACGGGACATTCCGACCCCCCCGGGCTACCGCATCGCCGCCCGGTACGAACCTGCCCAAATTCGCGTGCTCGGCGACCAGCCTGTCATTCTGGCAGGAGGCGACTACTACGATATTTTCAGCATGGATGCCAACAATTTGATTCTGCTGGTGGGCGACGCCGCCGGGCACGGCATCAAGGCCTGTATGTCGATCATGACCATGCGGACGTTGATCCACATGATCCAAGACAAGAGTTACGTCGACACCGCCCATTTCGTGGCCGAGGTGAATCAACGATTGGCCAACAAGGCCATCGTTCAGGACGAGGGCGGATTCATCACCATGATGTATTGCACGCTGAACACCGCAACGCACCGGCTCCAGTACACCTCGGCCGGCCACCCCATGCCTCTTTTGCACAACTTGAGGACCAATGAAGTGATCCAATTGGGCGGCGAGGCTGAAGCGGGCATGCCGCTGGGGATCGACCCCAACGAAACTTATCATTCGGTCAGCGTCGAAATGCCCGAGGATTCCCGGTTGCTCATCTTTTCCGACGGCCTGACCGACGCCTTCCCAGCAGGCGGCGACATGTACGATCAGTTCGGCGAAAAAGGCATCATCAAGACCCTTCAGTCGGCAGCGCATCTCAGCTTGGACGAGGCCCTGGACAAGCTCTTCGTCGACTCGCAGGCCTTCACGCGAGGCAGCGGCCGGCATGATGACACATCGGCCGTTCTTGTCGAACGCACCAGCGTACGCTAGAGGGTTTCGGGCCAACCCATCTTGCCCTGAAAAGGCAGCAGGCCTGCCGGTTCGGGCCAAGGGGGAATCGCCACGTCCACACGTCCAGAACCCTGCCAAATCTCCGTAGTGGGTTTCTGGGCGATGCGATAGAATCGTACGCGCGGCACGGTCTTTCGGAAAGCTTCGGTTTCATGGCTCGTGGGCAACGAACGAGGGGATTGAATGTCTTCTCAAGGAAGGGAAGTTCGACGAGTTGGGGCCGGTCGGGCAAGCGTCGCCTGGAGCATCACGATCTTAGCGGGCTTGGCAGGGGTTGTTCCCGAACTCGAAGCCGAGGATCGCCCTGGCCGCGGATTCGCTTCCGCTCGATTCCTCCCCAAAGAAGAACGACTCGCCGCGGAAGAGACCGATTCGCCGCACGATGAGGTCTCGGGGGAACGAAAGGGACAATCGCCGACGGTAGACCCCTTGGCCAGCGACACGCTCCGCAATGACGCCACGTTGGCCGACGTCTACTTCGTGGATCGGCAGCACGGTTGGGCAGTCGGCGATCGGGGCACGATCTGGCACACACGCGATGGCGGCCGGCGCTGGGTTCTTCAATCATCGGGCGTGACCTGCCGCCTCCACTCGGTTTGTTTTGTCGATTCGAAACTCGGTTGGGCGGCGGGCGAGGAACTGCATCCCTGTTTGCACACCGGCTCTGGCGTTCTGCTGTTCACGGAGGATGGTGGTGAGCATTGGCATCGTCACACCAAGCTGCTTGTGCCGCCACTGAGGCGAGTGCGTTTTTTTGGGCCGCGACTGGGGGTAGTGATCGGGTTGCCGTCGGCGTTCCAGCCCTCGGGCATCTTTATCACCGAGACGGGTGGGAGGAGTTGGGATCCTGTCCCTGGCTGGCGGACCCTCGGTCATCAAGCGGGCGACTTTCTCGATCGTCGCACGGGGGCGGTCGTGGACAGGGACTCGGCCGTTTCCGTGACCCTTGAAGGTCTCGCGCCTAGCGACTTGCCACGGTCCTCAAGCGACCTTCGTCAGCCGCACCGCTTGGAACTGACGAGCCCCAACGGTGGCTGGATCGTCGGTCAAGGCGGCATGGTGTGGCGCACGGCAGACCTTGGCCTCACATGGCACGCCCCGCCTGGCGAAATGGCAACGCTCGGTTCGCGTTTTTTCGACTTCAAGGCCCTGGCGGTGCGAGGGCCGAAGTGCTGGATCGCGGGCGATCCAGGCACGCGGGTCTTCTTCACGCCCGACGCCGGAGTCACTTGGTCAGCGTTTCCCACCGGCCAAAACCTGCCCTTGGAGGCCCTCTATTTCGTGGATGACGAACATGGCTGGGCCGTGGGGGCGTTGGGCACGATCCTAGCGACCACGGATGGAGGACGGAATTGGAAAGTCCAGCGGTCGGGCGGTGCCCGCGTGGCTTTGTTGGGCATCTTCGGTGAACCGAAGGACGTGCCCTGGGAACTCTTCGCCCGCTGTGCAGGCAACGACGGCTATTTGGCCGCGGCAGTGAGTGTATTTCGGCGCGATGCCGAGCTGCCCCCACGTCATGAGGTCCCCTTCGCCGATCGGTTTCAGGAAGCCGCGGTCCGTGTTGGGGCGTGCGCCGGTCTGTCTGCCTGGCAATTCCCTTTGAGGCAGCCAGGGCTGGAAATGCCATCCGCCCAGATCGTCCAAGCCTGGGACGCGATTTATGAAGGGCGGGGACTGGAATCGCTCGAGGCGTATTTGATCCGGCTGCTACGCACCTGGCGGCCGGAGGTGGTCGTCATACACGACCCAGCGCGTGCCGAGACGGATGCGGTTCGTCTGCTTGCCCAGACCGCGCTCAAGGCCGTTGCTGCGGCCGCCGAACCGGGGGCGGATAGGAATCACGGCGACACGATGGGCCTGGCTCCTTGGCAAGTGACTCGCGTGGTTTCGGCCCTTGGACCAACGACGCCCGCTCCGCTTCAAGTGACGTCCAGCCAATTGGCCGATCGCTTGGGACGCACGTTGGGTGAGGTGGGGAGCAGGGCCCGGGGACTGGTAGCCAATCGCGTGGAGCCCGCCCCGCAAATGCTCGGCTTTCAAGTGGCGTTCGATCTCGCGGCCCCGGATCGGCGAGGGCGGGATTTTTTCGCGGGACTGAAGCTGGCTCCGGAAAGCGATTGTCGACGGCTGCCGCTTGCGGGAACCATGGAAAGCCCGGACCTCCTCCGGCGGCTTGCGCAGCGTCGACAGAACGCCCAGGCAATCATTCAGCGTGGAAAAGACGATCCGAGGAGCCGCGCAGCCTTGGTGGCCGAGGTCCGCGACCTGGCCGAAGGGATCGAGCCTGATGCGGCCGTTGAATTGCTTTATCAATTGGCCCAAAGTTATCACGCCTCGGGCGAGTGGGATTGCGCGGCCGAAGTGTTCCAGGTCATCAGCCGGGAGTACGCGGCCCAATCGTTGTCGCGCGCCGCTCAGACGTGGCTGGTTCAATACTACGCCAGCGGCGAGGCGCGTTGTCGGGCGGCGTTGCGGGAACAAGCAACCGTGCGCCAAGCTTCGGCCCTGCTCGGCGCGGACCGATCGGAAACGCTCAGGGAACGGGCCGTGGCCCTCGGCAACCTACTTCAGCAGACGCGGCCTGAGCTGCTTGCCCAGCCTTGGGTCGGCTTTCCGTTGGCAGCAATGCAACGCCGCGCGGAGCCACGACTGGCCGAGCGTTTCTACGCCGCTCAGCGGGCTGGGGCGGTCGATCCCGCTTGGCGGCGCTGTGCCCAACTGGAGCAGTGGCTGGCCGATCCGCGTGGCGTCGCGCCCAAGCCCCTGCTGCGTTGCCGCCCGGCCACCGTCCGGCCGTATTTGGATGGTGTGCTGGACGACGCGGTGTGGCAACAGGCTGAAGCCGTGCCTTTGCAAAGTCCGCTGAATGACGACGCTTCCTGGCCGGCCACGGCCCGCATGGCTTACGATCGGGAATTTCTCTACATCGCCGTGGAAGTCCGCAAGGCCCCGGGCTTTCGATACGAACCGGCGGCTGGTCCCCGGCGTCGGGACGCCGAACTGGCGGCCCATGACCGCGTCGAGTTCCTCCTCGACATCGACCGGGATTACACTACCTTTTACCGTCTGGCCGTGGACGACCGCGGCTTCACGCGCGACGACTGCTGGGGCGACACGACGTGGAATCCCACGTGGTTTGTCGCGGCCGCCTCATCGGAAACGGCATGGACCGCGGAAATCGCCATCCCCCTGGAACAACTCCTTAACGAGGCGGTGGGAAAAGGCACGGCTTGGGCCATCGGCATCCAGCGGCTCGTCCCCGGCGTCGGATTCCAGGCGTTCAGTTTTCCCGCCGCCGTGGAGTTGGTTCCGGAAGGCTTTGGATGTCTACTATTTGAATGACGAAGTCCTCGGGAAGACGAGGTTTCGCGTGGGGAATATCGAGTCGCCTTGCGTAAACCGAAATGTCGGCGTGAGCGAAGCGAAGACGCTTCAACGTTTTTCTCGCCGCAAATAGCCCGCACTGGATTGGAAATACTTGCGTCGTCGGGAGTGGGCGAGGTCGCTGGATTCGGCCTGTTGCTTGCGAAGGTCCGCGAGATTGGCCTGACAATAACGGCATCCGACCACCTCGAGGTGGAACGTGAGATAATCGGCCGCGTCTTGGGGCAGCGCGCCCAGCAGGAAGCTGCCTAGTTGCTCACGCGTCGCGCAAGTCAGCCGATGCCGTCGCCAAATCTCGCCGAGCGAGTGGACGCCGGCGTCGCGCCGCGCACGGATGGCGGCTAAACGACGGAGCAAGCCTCGGTCGTTGCGGAGGGCCTGTTCGATCCGGGCCATGAGTTCGGCAGGCAGGGCCTCGTCGAGATACGCTTCCAGCTCGGCTCGGGTGAAGGTTTCACTCATCGCGAATCTTCGTAGAGTTCGGGAAAGACATCCTCGGGCAGCCCCTGCCTCCGCACGCTGGCGCGGAGCTTGGCCAAAAACTCGAACTTGAAATTGGCCACCTGTTGCTCGGAAAGGCCCAGCCCCGCGGCCGCGTCCTTGTTGGTCCAGCCGCGCACCAGGAGGAGTTCCATGCACGCCACCTTTTTCCAGTCGCCGCGGCGCTGGTAAGCGGTAATTTGCTCTTGAAGCGCGGCGATCAAGGCCGATTCTTCCAGCTCGCGGCGTTCCCCGCTGCGTACGATGCTGCTTGCCGGCCGGACCGTCCCTTGCGGCTCCCAACTGCTGGGGTCGCCGTCGGAGGACGCGGTCAGCATCAACGTTGGTCTTCGTCCCTCGCGGCGGAGATGGTCGGTAAGCTTATGTGCGGCAATCGAGAAAAGGTAGCTTTCCAGCGAGCGTCGGGCGTCGTAATTCGGCAGGCTGGTGAGGAAGCCGATGAACGTCTCCTGGACCACGTCTTCCGCCGCCGCGCGGTTCCGCGTGCGATGCTCGACGAACGCCAGCAAGCGGCCCTCGAAGCGCGCGATCAACTCTTCCCACGCCTCCGCCTCGCCCGAACGGACACGCTGGACGAGCAAAAGATCGGATTGGTTCGCTGGGGTCATGCGGCATTTGGGCCATGCGGATGGCGATGGCCCGGGTCGCCCCTTGGACTGACGGCTACCGAGGGGAAAACCTCACGAAAGCGCGTACACGGCTCCGGCGGCAATCAAGATCAATATCCCCGCGGCAGCCAGCCGCAGCCGTCGTCGATACACCCCACCGGTCGCCTGGTCGATTCTCAAGTATCCATAAATCACACTCAACGGCAAGATCGTTCCCAAGAAAACGAATACCGCCAGCACCAGCCGCGCCGCGGCCACGGTCTCATTCCACGCATCGCGGAGTCGGCCGTCAATCTGCCGATCGAACGCCAACAAGGCGTGGAGGTTGTACATCTCGCCCAGCGACGTGTTGATCTTTTCCAACCATTGGTCCTTGATGAGGAAGCGTCGAACGTAGTCCGCCGGAAGGACCACCTGACCGCGGGCGTGATCTCCGATCCACCTGGCAACGTAATCGTCGATGGCCCCGGCGATTTGCTCATCGAGCGCTTCCTGGCATTCTTCGGGCGTTTTCCACGGCCCGGCCTTGACGGCGATTTCATACGCCTCGCTGGTTGTCGAAGGCGGGGCGTCGACCCAAGCCGGGCGCGTGGCGGATGCCGCCGATGGGGAGAGACCGGAAAGCAGATCGGGCGGCGCGGCCGTTTCGTCGGGCACTTCCCGGACAAACGTCATTCGCAAAGCGTTGGCAAACGCCTTGTTCAACACCCCGAGGAACTCCCCAAACACCCACGAACCGTTCCCCCCAGCATTCGACGAATCCTTGCCTTCGGCCGTCGGCACGCCGTTGGATTTGGGGGTGGCGGGGATGGCCAACGCGGGATTTTGGCTAGCGTTGGGGGGCGTGGCGACCGCAAGATCGGGATGCCCCCCTCCGGACGCCTGCGGCGAGAATGATCCTGAAAGTCCGTAAGTAGCCAGCGGCACTGCCAACGAAAAAAAGACGACTCCCAGAACCACCAGCGGTAGGCTGAAAGACGTTTTGGAGAATCGGCGGGCGTGGTCGCGAATAAAAAGGTTGTCTAGCCCAATCACCGCGGCCCCCAAAAACATGAGGAGCGAAACCGCCTTCTCAAGACGCGAAGAATACGCCACGGATGGCACAGGTGGTATTTGGGCGGCGCGTCGAGGTATGATGTCCCAAGCAGGAAGCACAGCGAACGCCATCCTTTTCGCCTCCATCTCCGCGATCCGACGAATCCCTCGCCGCTTGCGGGAATCTGACGCCCTCGAAGAGAGGTCGAAGCTCCTCCTTAGACCTTTTGCCAGCGGCGATCCCGCGGGTGGATCCAGGGGCTTGCCAATTGGACGGCCACGCTCGCAGCGCACGCCACCATCGGCAGCCACGGTTGTGGAAACCCCCAGAGGTCGGCGGTCACCGCCGCCACAAAGACGCAAACGATGATTGGCCAAAGGCTCATGCGGGCAGGCCGGGCCGGGTCGGCTAGACGCCACCACCGGACGATGAAAAACAGCGTGGCGAAGGCCGCCAGATAGTATTTGGCGCTGACCCAGCCGTCCGTGGGCAAAAGGTTCTGGTGCGGCCGGATGCGAAGAAGCTGCACGAATCGCGGATCGTGGTTCAACGCGACGCCGAAGTAAGTCGTAGCGCCGAACGCCACAAGCCCCAGGCCTAGCCCAACCACCATCAAGAGGAAGCGGCGGAGCATGGCGTCGCCTGGCCCGGCTTCCCAAAACTTCGAGACCGTCAACACAGCCCACGTGCAGGACAAGCTCACCACCACCAGCCAGGCATAGCGAGACCACCAAGCCAACGACCACAGTTCCGGTTCGGCTGCCGCGTCGCGGAAGCCGTTGAGTACGAGCATTACCAACGCCATCGTGAGCGTGGCCAGCGAGCCAGCCACAAGGGAACCCACCCATTGGGTCCATCGCTCACGGAGCGGCCCGAGGACGAGGACCTCGTTCTCGCCTTCCGGGAAGCGGGGGCCGACACGCTCTGGTGGTTTTGTCCGCGCACTGGGAGGTGCCTTCGCCGGCCACCCGCGAGTGGAAGCCAGGGACGAGGCAATCGCCTGTTGCCCACGAGATTCGGCCTCGAGCCCCGCGGTGGGCGGCAAAGTCCCCACGCCGTGGCTTGACCGAGGCAGCACCGCGGTCAAGATCGCTCGCACCACCCAGTATGCAGCGTACAGCATTACCAGAAAAATGAGCACCGAGAGCCACGCGTTCGAGGTCATCAGCAACACGCCCGCGCCCACGACCAAGAGCGCAATCTTCGTCGGCAGGCTGAACGGGGAGCGTCGCCAAGTATCGCAGGCCCGACGGAATAACGCGCGAACCGCCATGAAAATCGGTTCTTGTTCAACGGCCGGGGCGGCCGCTGCGGCCTGTGGCAAACCGGTCTCGCCCGCCTTGCCGGCCGAAATGAGTTCGCGATCATGGCCCGAGACGGGCAGCGGGCCCGCAAAGACCTCGCACCGGGCTGGCCGTGGCAACTCGGCAAGCATCTCCGTCACCGATTGGAATCGTTTGGCGGGATCCTTTTCCAGCGCGCGGGCCACGATGCCGCGAAACGGCTCGTTCAAGGCGGAGAGGTCAGGCTCGGCCGTCAGGTGCTTCATCAGCACTTCGCCTACGCTCTCGCCCTCGAACGGCACGCGGCCAGTCAACATCTCGTAGAGGATCACACCGAGGGCGTAGATGTCAATTTCCTTCCCGTAACGCCCGTTGGCGATCTCCGGGGCCATATAGTGAACCGTGCCGACGCTTTCGGTTTGCCCGCTGCGTCGGCTGCACGAAATGAATTTGGCCAGGCCATAATCGCCCAGCTTGACGATTCCTTCATCGCAAAAAATGTTGCCGGGCTTGAGGTCGCGGTGGACGATGCCGTGGTCGTGGAGGTAAGCCACGCCCGACGCGATGCCGAAAAACCACGCCAACACCTGGTCCGGCGGCATTCCTTGAGGATGGGCGGCGATCACCTCGTCGAGCCGGTGGCCGCTGACGTACTCCATGATGACCCACGTGTCGTCCCGCTCGTCGCGGCGGATGTCGTAGATCGTCAGGAGGTTGGGGTGTTTGAGGTTGAGGCAATGGCGCATGCCGCGGAGTTCGACGTCGAGATTGCGGCGGATCAGCTTCAAGGCGACCTCTTTACCCGCCTCGCTCACCGCGAAATACACCTCGCCGAACCCGCCGTGGCCCACGCCCCGCTTGATCGTGTAGCCCAACAGCGGCTGCGATCCGCTGGGGTACACAAACCTCGCCGGCGCCGGCAGATCGCGCGGCGAGTCTGCGTCGGCGGGTCGAAAATCGACGGCCACGGAGTCTTGGTTATCCACGGGAGTTACCAAGGGTTTCACGGATCAGACCGGTGGGGCGGGGGGCGCCGAGCTCTTGCTTCCCGCCCCCCCTTCGATTGTACCGAATCACACTTCAAATTTCTTCTAGACATAAGGAAAACCCCTCTCCGACCACGTGGGCGTTGGGGTGAATCTGCCCCCGCTGCCGGTGTTTTTGTCCGTCAATCTCGAAAACCGCCTCCGTTGGAAGGCCGGGAGGCTCGCCCGGCGAATTGCCAACATTCGCCACCCGGCAAAACAACTCGCCCTCGTGGCGGTAAAGCACGACCTCGCAGGGCCAGTCGCGGCAGACCACGTGGCTCGTCGGTCGCGGCCCAAGCACGCAGGCCTCGGCCATCAGCAGCACCGCGTCGCTCGAGGGTTGGGTGCGATGCCGGCTGAGAAAGTCCAGTCGAGCGGTGGCGCTGAGGACCAACGGGCGTCGAAAAAGCAATCGGACAGTCTCTCCCAAGGCAATCGTCGCGCCATGACCCAAAAGGGCCCACGGCTCGGCCCGGCGTCCGTTGACCCTGGTCTCGCGCAGGCCTTCGATCATGTATCCCTCTGCATCGCGTCGGATTCGGGCGTGTTGAGTTGATAAGTCGCCCAGAATGGGAATATCGACCTTCGCCGCCGGGTCTGGCTGCCCTAACACCACCGTATCATCCAGGCATACCCAAAAGCCGCCCACGGCATCGATCCACAACAAGAACCGTCGCCCGGATTTTCCAAAGGAGCGGTCCATCGGAGAGGGATTCCAGGGATCGATCGCAAGTCGAATCATGAGAAGGTTTCAAGATACCATATCTCAAATCCGCGGAACCGGGCCTGACCTTGAAACTTCAGGGGCGAAACTCGAGCATCCTGGATCGTCGTCATTCCCGGGCCGCGCCTCCCCGCAGTGGGGCCTGCGCCCTTACTTCGCCTTCGCCAACGTGTCCGTGCCCGGCGTTGTGACCGCTGCGGTAGCGACCTGCGATTCGGCAAAGTACTGTTCCACCTGTTCCACGATATTGGTCGCTGCGGTCTGGTTCACGGGAATCTCATCGTAAAACGTCATCTCGCTGGCGACGAGGCGTTCGGTCACATCGAGCCGGGTCCGCAGATCGTTGACCAACTCCTTCACCCGGCCCAACTGGCTGTCGTCGAATTGGTAGTTGCTCGTGGTCTGGGCCGCGGCGATCAGGTGCATTCGGGCCTCGAGGCCTTCTACATCGACCTTGAGTTGCCGCCGTGCGGCCAACATGCCCTCCAACTTCCGCCGGGCAGCCTCCATGCTCTTGCTCCGCGCGGCGTGAATCTCGCGGAGGCTTTTCAGCGTCGCCTGTCCGGTCTTCAACCGCTCGAAACGGCTGGCCATGTCGGCCCGCACCTGCTCGACGGTGTATTTCCGGCCGCCATACTCAAACTGCTTTTTGCCCGCCTTGACGTCGGCGTGCAGCTTTTTCAGTTCCTCCTCCTCCTGGGTCAGCCGGGCCTCCAAATTGGCGATTTGTTGCTGGAGCCTTTCGACTTCCACCTCCTCCTTGGCGATAAGGTGCATGTTTCTGCGGATTTCAGGCTCCAAATCGCGAATCATCTGCCGGGCGCGGTCGATTTGGAAGCTGATCGGCACGGCCTCGTGAATCGTTTCCTTCACATAGCCTAACGAGGTTCGCACATAGCTTAAAGCGTCCCGACCCACCAACACCAGCGCAAACACGACGACCAGGAATGTCCCCAAAATGGCTTTCTTGATCATCTCGTATTCTCCCTTCCTCAACCGTGGGGGCTTCATGGTGATCTCCCCCCAACGCGACAGCGAGCGAAGCCAAACACCTGAAGGGCTATTCGCTCCTGGGCAGAGAATCTTGAACCGTCGGTCTCGGAAACCATCAGCCCCGGAGGGGCTAGGGATCACTACACCAACCGAACGGTTGAAGCATTGACGTGCCGTAACGAGGCCGCACGCCTTCAAACCTCCCGCCGACCGTCTATCCGCCCTATTTTCACGCGGAGGCGTCCAGATAGCCGTGGTAGATGAGCCAATAGCGGGTGAAGTGGTAGAAGACGGGGGCAGCAAAACAGACCGAGTCGATGCGATCGAGAATCCCGCCGTGGCCGGCGACCAAGGTACCGAAGTCTTTGACCCCCCGATCGCGTTTGATGGCCGACATGGTAATCGCCCCGGCAAAACCCATGAAGGCGATGACGATCGACATGCCTGCGGCGAACCAGTAGGGGAAAGGTGGAATCGCCCACCACAGCGCAGCCCCGATCAAGGCCACGCTTCCGGCCCCGCCTAACAAGCCTTCCCAGGTCTTGCCCGGGTGGATCGACGGCACAATCACGTGCTTGCTGGGAATCTGAGACCAGGCGTACTGAAGGGTGTCGCTAAGTTGCACCATCAGAATAAAGAAAAAAAGCAGTCGAGCGTTACTTCCCGGATCGGGGTTTTCATACGCTCGGCTGAGCAAATTGGCACTGGAGACTGGAAGCGAGGTCTCCGGGTCGGCCGTGGGATCGCTGGGTTGCTCGACGCGGGACGCAGCGGAAGGGGGCTTTGACAATGGCAAGGCCAGCAAGGCCGGGGCGTAGCTCAAGCAATACACACAAATAAGAAGCCCGGCTTGGATCTTCGCCGTGCGATCCAAGAATCGTTTGGCGTCGCCCGACATCGCGATCCGCGCCTGCACAAATAGGAACACATACACCGGAATCAGGATGCTGTGCAAACCGTACAGCTTGAACCCATACAATTCCAATCCCACCAAAAGGAATTGCAGCGGGGTGACCACGAAAAACACCCAAAACAGCGCACGATGGTCGCTTGGTCGCGTGGGCGTGAGGGTGATGAATTCCCGCAACGCCCAAAAGGAAATCAGCCAAAACAAGATTACAGTGACCGTTTTGGCGATCACTAAGGCGGTGACCAGCACGGCGCAGAAAATCCACCACGCCCGGATCCGCAACCAGAAAGTCTCCACAATGGCCGGATCGATGCCGCTATCGGTCCGGCGGCGGAGCACCCAAACCACCGCCGTGGCCGCCCCGAGCAGGGCAAGCACTCCGCATACCAACCCAATGGTCTTCGCGTCCATCGATCGCAGATCGCTAATACGATTCCTTCAGGCGCAAGACAGCCTCGCGGGCACGGCGGAGGAAATCGGCCTTGGGTTCCCCTGCTTCCAACCAGATCGGCGGACCGAAGCTGATCGACGACAACAGCGGCACGGGCAACACCTCACCGCGGGGGAGGATCCGGTTCATGTTGTCGATGTAGACGGGGATCAATTCCAGATCAGGACGCTTTTTGCAGAGGTAATACAGCCCGCTTTTGAATTCGCTCACTCCCTCTCCCGTCGTGCGGCCGCCCTCGGGAAACACGATCAGCGAATATCGGTGGCCGATCTCGCGGATCATCACGTCGACCGGGCTCTGGTGGACCTTGATTTCCGTGCGGTCGATCAGCAAGGCGTTGAACACCCGGGTGGCCAGGTAGTGCCGCACGCGGCCCGCCGTCCAGTAGTCTTTGGCAGCCACTGGCCGGGTCAAGGCCCGCACCTCCGCCGGTAAAGCCGACCAGAGCACAATGGCGTCCAGATGGCTCGTGTGGTTGGCAAAGTACACCCGCTGGCACGTGTCGGGCTGCGAGTCGATCCAGCGGACGCTCGCTCCACTCAAAAACTTGGCGAGCAGCGCCAAGCCGGCCCCCATAATCCTGATATGGACCGGCGGCGTCTCCACCTGAATCGGCGGACTTATGCTTGGTAATCGTTGTAACACGCAGCGTCGCTCCGCAACCTGGACCAGCCGTTCATGGTATCGACAAAAGGGGCGCAGCGGAATCCTCCGCGCAGCCTCCAAACGTGGGCTTGGCCCTGTTGAGATGCTACATTTAGGGGGTGTGTAAACCCTCTTTACCGAAGATTGCTCCGCTCTACTTTTATTTACTTCATCGGATCAACGTTGATCACAGCCCCAAAGCCAACTGATCGCAGCGCAAAAACGCTAGGCGGGTAACGCACCATCCGAAAAACTGATGCAACTGCCAAACAGACCGGCACTCCATAGATCTTTGCGTCCGCTCGCAAATTCGAGTGATGGATGAATGGACGCAAAAACTCGCAACCCGCCGAGCCAATCCTCGTTTCAAACTCCTGCCGGGCTTTTCGCCTTCCTAGGGCCATCAAAACAGAAAAAACCACTCCCATGATGAAAACTATATTGTCAATAAGTCGAAATCCGGGGGCGATGATTCGACGTTGGGCTGCCAGCAGCGGCGGGCAGGCTGTTGGATTCGATTGCCCCGGATGGTACTATCTGCCAATAGTCAGGGGCGATTATTCATGAACAGGAGACTCAATCCATGGCCGAATCTCGTCGGTGGACAAGGCGGGCGTTTGTTGAACAAAGCGTTGGGGCCGCAGCAGTTCCTTTCTTAGCCGCAGCCGGGGCGGCCGCTCAACAAGCGTCGTCCAACCCGGCCAGTAACGAGCCAGTGGGCCGCAAACTCCGCATTGGCATCGTGGGGCTTGGCAACCGCGGGAGCTGGATCGCCGACCTGTTCAAGCAGCACCCGGGCTACGAAATCGCCGCAGCCGTGGATTACTTCGAAGAAACAGCCAACGCAGTAGGCGACAAACTAGGGGTGCCAGCGGGACGACGCTTTTGGGGCCTCTCCGGTTACAAACGGGCGCTGGACGCCGGCGTCGATGCCTTGGTCCTCGAAGGCATCCCGTATTTTTATCCCGAGCAGGCCGCCGCGGCCATCGACGCGGGTTGCCACGTGTATATGGCCAAACCGTTCGCGATCGACGTACCTGCCGTGTTCAAGATGCAGGCCCTGGCGAAAAAGGCCACGGAAAAGAAACTTTGTTTCCTCGTCGACTACCAGTTGCCCACAGATCCCGCTAACCAAGAAGTGAAGAAACGTGTAGGCGAAGGGGCCTTGAACGGTTTGGCGCACATTTACTCGGGCGGAACGTGTGGTCCGATTCCTGATCCTAAGCCTGGTCCCACGATCGAAAACCTCTTCCGCCGGGCGTGGTATTCGCACATCGCGCTCAGTGGCGATCTGCTGCTGCTGTACGACATCCACATCATCGACGGCGTGACGTGGGCCATTGGTCAACGCGCGGTCGCGGCCTGTGGCTATTCGCGAATCGTCCGTCCCGAGCCCCACGGCGATCGCACGGATTGCGGCGGCGTCGTGTTCCAACTCGCCGACGGCACGGTTTGGACCCACCACAACCAACTTTTGGAAAACAACGCCGTGATGTACAACCTGGCGGCCGACCTCATGGGACGCCAAGCCACGGCCCACCTGGCCTACACGGGCAAGGTTTTTGTCCGCGGCGGCCCGAAACATTACTCAGGCGCGGTGTCCGGCAGTATCTACGCCGACGGCGCCAAGGCCAACATCGCCGAGTTCTATCGCTGCATCATCGAAGGCCGCTTCGACAACCCCACCGCTCACCGTTCAGTCGATTGCCACCTTACGGCGATTCTTGGCCGCGAGGCCGCCGCGCGCAAGACGTGGCTGACCATGGACGAAGTGATCAAGGAAGCGAAGACCCGAGAGGTCAACCTTCGGGGGCTGAAGGCGTAGCTAGGCGAGGATCCTGCGTGATAGCATCCGACAGGATATCGTTTGGCTCCACAAAAAGTGGGGAACGCAGTTTGATAATTTCCAAGTGTTAAGCTGTCACAGCCATCACCGCGCGACGATGATCCATCGCGAAAAAAAGGTCGTCGGGGTTGGGAAATCAATGATCGCTTGAACATGCCCATAAAACGG
>CALFBP010000038.1 GCA_937951625.1 uncultured Thermoguttaceae bacterium | reverse complement strand
TGCCCAAAGCAGAGGACGGCCTGACGTTCTATGACATGCAGCAACATATGAGCCAGCTACGCAGGCTGGCCGACTTAGTGCGTTCGTTAGGAAAAAACGAACAACAGGTTGAACTTTTTGCCGGTTTGTTGGAGAAGCTTTTCGACGAAGTGGCCATCCTCGACTACGAGGTCACGGTCGAATACACCGAGGGCAATCTGATGCGCAGCGCGACCTATGGCAAACTCGCGCCCGGCGCCGAAAACAAGACCCTTTTCAAGATTTTCGGGAGCGGCCAGCCGTTTGCCGACTGGCAGAGCTGGGTGCCGGCCAACGCCACCTCGTATTCGCTGACCACGGGCGTCAACCTCCAACCACTTTTCGAGCAAGTCATCAGCGTGCTCCGGGAACGGTTCCCCGAGGCACAACGGGACCTGGAACAGTTTGAAAAAATGCAGACGAGGATTGGGGTTCGCTTGGATGAGGATATTCTCCATGCCTTCAGTGGCGAGTGCGTGTCGGTATCGCTTCCAGCGACCTCGGCATCGCCATTGGGCGGCGGGGAATCCTTCCTCGCCATGCGATGCCAGAAGCCGGAACGGATTCGCGAGCTCCTGCACCGGGCCATCGACGCGCTTAAACAGGTCCCCGCCGTGGCCGCACAGCAAATCCAGCTCTCGAAGTGTGACGATCTGGAGGGCTTTGAACAAGTTTCGGCCTCGGCCCTGTTGGCTATGGGCATCAAGCCGGTCATCGGATTTCACGACGGCTGGATGATGATCGGATCGAACGCCGGCGCCGTGAAGGCCGTCCTGGCGACCCGGTCGGGCAAGGCGCCCACGATCGCCGATGCTGCCTCGTTCCGGCAATTCAACCTCGAGGTGGACGGTCCGGTGTATTCGATCCGCTATCGAAACACGGCCGAGGAAATCCGCCAGATCGCCGCCCTGTTGAATCAGGGGGGACTGATAGGGCCGATGTTGCCGGTTATCTTGGGGCCCAACACCGACCCAGAGAAATTGAAACCGGTCCAGGAGGTCTTCGGCCTGCTGCCCAGCCTAAGCAAGATCGTGGCCAAGTTCGACTTCCTCCAGTCGCAACTCTCGGTCACCCTGGGCGGTAGGGAACCGGGAGTGTATCACCGCCATACGGTCACTGTGGTCCGGCCAGCGGGCGAATAAGCCGGGGTGGCCGCCTGCGCCTCGCCCGATGTTGTCAGCCGGGAAAACGACTTGGGCCTTGTGTGCCAAATCCTTGCCGATCCGCACCAAGGCCCAACCGGCGCTGGGTGGTTGGAGAGGGCGAGGAACTGATTCAACAAGCCTGCGAATGTGCGGCCGCAGCCGCGAGCATGGCGGTGGCCGCATTTGCGGTCTCGACGCTGCTTGGCGGTGCTAAAAGGCCGGCGCTCGGCTTGATCTCGAAGTTATAGGAACCCCACTCCAAGGCGAGGCACAGGATTCCGATCAGCAAGGCGACCAGTGATACGAAGAGCATAACGGTATAGGGGTTCGACCGCGCGAGTCGCGCAGCGAAGCCAGGCGATTTGGGTTTTTCGGGTTTTTCGGCCTTTTCAGGTTCGGGCTCTGCCTTGGGCTCGTCGGTGGGAAGGGCGGTGGGGGCTGAAATCGGCTCGCCTTCATCGATGGCCAAGGGATCGCCAATCGTCAGCGACGTTCCCGCAGCAGCCGCGGCGTCGTCGTTCAACAGATCGCCATCGAGCGGACCTTTTCCAATCGGAGGTAAATCGTTCAGATCATCTTTCGACACTATCCGTCCTCCCCTCAAAAACCTGCGCCCCTTTGGATTCCCCAAAAACTACGGATCACCCGTAGCGCAGCGTGACAAAGCCGTCAGGCTGCTTCCCACCCTTCAACAGTGGCACCACCGCGACCAAGATCGGTGAATTGGCCAGCGGTCTCTTGCCAATCGCCCCTCTTCAACTTCAACCGGACCAGTACCGCGGGGAGCCTAAGGACGTATTTTCAAGTCCACCGACAGATGACTTCCCAATCGTTCGACGAAACCTCCCAGGCTTCGCCTCTGGCTCTTCTTCGTCAGCCCTCCCAATTATAAACAACGAACCGATGCTACGCCACAAGAATCCCTGCCAATAGGGGGATTTGTCGATTCAGTCCGCGTCCCCACGTCGCATTCGCCGCGAAATGAACCTTTTGCAACGGATTGCATCCGTCGAAGGGCCTTACGCCCGGGCCGCCCAAGTTAGCGGCTTTGCCCAACGCGGTCGAGTCAGCCTTGCCTTGCCGAGGCGTTCGGAAGAAGCTGGTAGAGTGCAGGGCGGACTATTGACCGCAAGATCCGACGAGGACGAGATCGTCGCCACCGGCTTGCGGCCGATAAACCGCTTGTTTGGAGTGCAGCGGCAAAAAGGGAACTAGCGATGCCAAGTGACGGCGATCTGAACGACCCTTTCGACCTGGAGCGTTTTACCTGGGCCCAAGAGCGCGACTTCGCCCGGGCCTTGGCCGAGATCAAGTCGGGACGCAAGCGATCGCACTGGATGTGGTACATCTTTCCGCAAATCGACGGGCTGGGCTTCAGTGCGACGTCGAGACGATACGCGATCAAGAGCCTCGACGAGGCGAAAGCGTATCTGGAGCACCCGATCTTGGGGCCCCGCTTGGTGCAATGCGCCGAAGCGGTCCTTGCGGTCGAGAACCGCTCGGCAGAGGAAATCTTCGGCTGGCCGGATGTTTTGAAGCTGAGGTCCAGCGCCACGCTGTTCGCCTGCGTGGCGCCGTCAGGTTCCGTGTTTGAACGCATTCTGGCCAAGTATTACGACGGCGTTGGCGATCCCAAGACGCTACAGCTTCTCGGGATCCATTCCAGCGGCCAGTAGCACAGCTCGCTGCGCGGCAAGGTCGCGGGCCCGCGTTCGCTAGGCGTCCCATCGGAATCGAAAATGCCGCGCAGACCTGAGCGAATCGCTAATCGAGCGGCAGCTTGACGGGTTTTCCGCCCGCGGCGAGCGAGCGGTCGATGGCGATGCACACTTCGTGCGTCCGATAGGCGTCGGCAATGTTGCAGTGCGACTCCCGGCCCTGGAGGATGCAATCGACGAAGTGATTGATCTGGGCGTCGAAGGGGTGGTGTTCGACGGCCCCCGAGTCGGGCAGGATGGTCTGCATCGTGGTCCAGCCTGTTTGACCGGGCAGAAGCCGTTTGGACCACACGCGGTTGTCGCGGAGCGAACCCTCGGTGCCGATCAGGTCGATGTTGAAGGCATACGGCAATTCCGCGTCGAACAGGGCCGAGGTCTTGCCGATCGAGCCATCGTCGAACTTGAGGATCGCCACGACGTTGGCGTCGTACTCGAAGTTATTTTTGATGTTGTTGCCGAAAGCGGCGACTTCCACGATCTCGCGGCCGGAGAACCAGCGGATCGCGTCCACGGCGTGGCATCCGCCCAAAAGCATCGTGCTGCCGCCGTTCTCGGTCTTATGGGCCCATTGCCAACCGCTCCACCATTGGGCCAGGCCGTGCCAGTAGTCGACCTCGATGTAGAACAGCCTGCCGACAGCCCCCGCGGCCAGCAGGGTTTTGAGGTTCTCGAAGAGCGGGTTCCAGCGGAGTACGAAGCTGACCACGCTGCGCACGCCGGCTTTGGCCACGGCCTCGCGCAAGGCAGCGTTTTCCTCCATGGAAAGGCACATCGGTTTTTCGATGAGGATGTGCTTGCCGGCTTGGGCCGCGGCGATGCCCTGGGGCGTATGGACTTGGTTGGGGCCGCTCAGGTTGACGATGTCCACGCGGGGATCGGCCAACACGTCCTCGAACCGCTCATGGATGGAACAGTTGAGGTTGAATTTGGCGACGAGCTTCTCCGCGCTTTCGCGACGACGGCTACCGACGGAAACGATCCGCACGTGCGGGTTCTTGAGCCAACTGGCGGCGTGGGCATAGGCCACTTGGCCCACGCCGTGAATCGCCACTCCCAGCTTACCTTCGATCATGGCTATCCTCCAAGGTGTTGCAAAGGTCCTCCATGATGGGGCGTTCCTCGGCGGTGCGTGGGAGAACCATGTTATCGGATGTCGAGGCGGTTGTCCTGCACCAACGCTTTCACGTCGCGGCGGGGCAGCTCGCGGGCCTTGCGCGCGGCGGATTCCACCACGTCGCGGAGCAGTCGGTAATCCGGATCGGATGCATCCTTATAGACGGCCTTTGCACATTTGCCCCACCCCGAGGCCGTCTTCGCTAGCGGAGCAGCAAGGAAGCGGCTTTGCTCGGGCCGCCAGAGGTCGATCCAGTCCAAACGCGAGACGGCTGCCAAGTCGTGGCACTCGGTACACCGACGGCTGTGGACTTCCATGATTGTCTGTTGTAATTCATGATCGGCCGGCAGATCGTAAGGCATCTGCGGCAAGCGCTTGTTGATGAAGCCGTCGTGATACGGCGCGTTGGCGTCGATCCAGGTGACCAAGCGTTGCCAATCCTCGGGCGAGAGTTGCACTCGCTTGCTGCACGCGCCGCTTTGCAAGACGTGGACCAGCTTACTGCGATGCGAACCGAATTCCAGCGGCATGGTGATTCGGGCGTCGTCGCCGACGTTGGACCAGGCGACCAGTTTGTTGGCGTAGATCGTATCGTAGGCCCGATTGTACCGCGCGGTGAGTCCGCCGGAGAAATCCAGGTCCGCAGCCGGTTTCAGCCCGCCGTGGCACGAGACGCAATGTTTGTCGAACACCGGCTGAACATCGCGCAAGAAGCTGATGGGCCGATCACCCCAGGGGGGTGGAACCGGAATAGAGGGATCTCGGGCGAGGGCCAGCGAGAAGCTGGGGGCCGCGCCCGCCTCCTCCCGCGTCTCGTGACAGCCCACGCAACCCCGGACCTCCCCTGGCTGAAAGCTGATAAAGGACCGCATCCGCCGCAACTCCATGCGGTTGGCGTCCAAAAGCTGGAAGTACACCGGCGTATCGACCGGCACGCGGAAATGGGCGCTGCCGTCGGCCTCGACGGGCACGTCTCCTAAGACCCGAACCGGGTTCCAATTGATCATCACCGCCTTCACGTCCGGCTCATAACGCTGGCCGCCGTATGTATTGCAATACGGCCAGGCGATCCCTTCGGCAATGCGGATGTACTTCACCCGGCTGGGATCGATGCCCGGCGCCCCCTTCGCCGCTTGCTGAACCGAACAGGTGGCAAAGGGGATGCTCGGGTTTGTGGTGTCGGGCAAGATAGGCGGCCGCGGCCGTGGGCGAAGCGGAATGGGATGGAACGAGGAAATCGCCGGATCGCGGTAGATCAATTCCTTCGTCCCGTACACGTCGATCAGATACAAGGCGTAGCCGGTGGGGTCGATCTCCTGGGTTGTCAGACCATAGCCGTGCCCGAACGCCCCGTAGGAAACCAAAAACGTCGTCTCGGAGAGCGGCCAGGGGTGCATGTAGTAACCGGTGGTGCCCAGAACGCCGCCTTCCGGCACGGCCGAACCGCTCATGCCGCCCTCAGGCGGGAGCACGCCGTGGGTGACGATGCGGATCCCCTTGGGGCTGTTCATGCCGTCGCGGGGATTGATCAGGATCACCGGGCCGGCGGGTAGCGTGTGGTGGCCCGTGGCCACGCCCACCAAGCGGTTCGAGCCTGGGACCGACCGGCAATCCTCCACGGCCCAAGGATCGTTGAAGTGCTGCTTGAACAAGGCATCGGCCCCGGTGCCATCCGGCCGGATCGTCCACAGCGATTGGATGTGGGCCCAGCCCCGCTCCTGATATTCCCAGCGGGTGTAGCCGATCGTTCCGTCGGCTAAGGCGTGAGGCAAATAGTCGCCGTCCTTGGTCACGCTCATGCGGCGGATGTTCGAACCATCCGGCCGCATCACGTAGAGGTTCGTCGAGGTCTCGTCCTTGTCGTATTCGTTGCACTGGAGCGAGTAGCCACAACGTTCAGAGACGAACACGATGTCGCCGTTGGCGCAATACGTGGGATCCAAATCGCTCCATTCGCCAAAGGTGAGCTGGCGCAACCCACTCCCGTCGATGTTCATCTCGAACAAATGAATGGGCTCTTCTGAGCGACGCAAGTCGAAGCTGGAGCGGCGATCCAGCCAGCCTGGCGGCGGCTCATGGGACTTGGCCTTCGCATAGCCGAAGACGATGCGGTCGGCGTCCCACCACAGGTCGATGCCGTGGACGTGGCCTGGCCCCAAACGGCCGTTCAACAGCGTCGTGACCTTGCCTTCGGTTTCCGGGCCCGTGATGGTGAGGATACAAATGTCGCCGCCTGGACGAGACACCCAAGGCATGTGGTTCAGGCAGACATCAGGGTAGGTTTCCTGGGTGAATCGTTTGACGAAGAGCAGCTTGTCGAACTGTCGCTGCAAGTTGGCGAAAGCCAGGCGTCGGGCGAGCCAGCGGGCCTCGTGGTAGAGAGTCATGCGGGCGTCGGGCTGAGTGCCTTCGGCCTGCTCTCTCACACTGAGGGATTCGGCCCGCTCGCGGAGTCCGGACAACGCCGCGTCCCAGTCCCGCGTTTTCGCGTCGGCGGGGGTCGGGCCCACGCCCAGCCGCCGCGACTCGGCCATCAAGTGCTCGATCCTCCCGATCGTCTCCCAAAGCGGGGCGACCAAAAATGTGCGGCCAAAACGGAGCTTGTCCTTGCCTTGTCCAGCCGTGACGATCACCGCCGCCGCCCCTTCGTGCTCGATGGTGAACTCGATCGGCAAATCCGCGGGCTCATCCAGCGTCGTGGTCAGGACCGTGCGACGCACGAGCGCATGAGGAGTGACCACCACGGTCTCGACAGCCACCTCGAGCGCGGGAACCAACGGCCTTTTCGACCGCACCGCGAAGGTGAATCGGTTCTTCCCAAATCCGAGCGTCAAGGAGCTCGGCCAGAGGATTTCCCAGTCGCGGCCAGCAATGATCTGCGTGGGACGGCTGTGAAAGGGAATGACCTCCGCGGGAAATCCGCCCAGGTCCGACTCGATGTCCAGGCCGATCTCCACCGAGGTCATGCCGTTGTCGCGGACCAAAACAGCCTTTTCAGGCGGAAGCGGCTTGCCGTTGAAGGTGACCAAGGTTGCCTCGGCCTCACGGACCAGGCCGATCTTCGCTTGGCCGAGCGTCACCAGGTCGCCACCGCGCGACCAGGGGCTGCGACTGCTTTGGTCGGCCGGTCGGCCCAAGGCCAGATTGTTTTGCATCGCCGCATCGCCCGATGCGTAGACTTCCACTTCGTCGAAGTGCAAAAAGATCGGCTCCGAGTTGGGCAACTGGATGCGCAGGAATCGAGCCACCAGGGGGGCTTTTCCCTCGCCCGCAAAGTCCACGATCAGCGGCTTCTGGTCGGTGATACCCCCAAACGGCTTCCCTTGATTGTCGTAGCATGGCGTCCAACGCTTTCCGTCGTCCGAGGCGAGGATCACCAAACGATCGGCGTTATGGACGCCCGGGGGATAGTCCAGTCGGTTATAGATCACCACCTTCCCGATGGGCTGAGGCGAGCCGAGGTCGACCTGCCACCAGGGGTTGGGCTCCCAGTTGGTATGAAATCCGTAGCGGCCGTTCTTCACGCCATCCACGGCCCCGCTGGCGTCCACGGCGGTCGAGGCCGGAAAGAAACACGCTTCCGCTTGGGTGGGAAATTGCGCGGCGACGAACAGTCGCCGATCGTCGGCGCAAAGTCGGATCGAAGGTTGCACGGGCTGATCCGCAGGGCCCGGCGGCACGGGAGCAGCCTGGCCCCAGCATGGATCGTCGAGCCGTCCGTCGAGCTTGGGTGGGACTAGCTTTGGTATCAAAAGTGTGGACTCGCTGCCCGTTGGGTTCTCTTCCGACAATCCCTCCCATGGCACGTCGCCGCTAGCGAAACGGAATACGCCAGGCATCCGCACCTGGGCCAAGCGACACTCATCGTATTTGCGCCAGTCTTCCTCAATTTGATCGCGAAAGGATTCCCCAAAGGTTGTTCCTGGCAGAAAGGCAATGAGTAGCAAAGCCAGTAAGTTGAAGTACCTCATGGCGGTTCCCCCCCAACGGGTAAGTTCCCCGTGAAACTAGCAACTGGTGACGATCTGGGCCAATCAAGTTAAGCTGCATGTGAAACATTCGCATTCAGTGTAGCTAAAGCCCTCGCCAGACACAAGCAACTCAATCACTCGGATACAGGGATGAAGTACTCCCCAGTAGTTTAGTACCATCATTGGGGTTGGTCATTTGGGTCCAGAGCGTGACTATGAAATTGGTCTACCATCGAGCGTTTAGGTTGGAAGTTGAAATGGGCCTGCCCACTGCAATACCTGCGAGGCGAAACTGTCCCGACGATCAGCGCTTAGCCCCCTGCGTGAGCAAGGGCTGTTCATTATTTAAGCTCTTACCCCAATCCCCTCTTCGGGCAAAGAAAACGCTTACCTAGCCGATGGCCCTTTTCGGACAGTGCGCGGGAAACCCAAACGTTTGCAACCGGTTGGCGCCGATCGCTTGCTCGTCGGGGGCTTCCCCAGATCGCAATGAGTGAGATTAAAGCATTCGGTTCCTGAAGTCGTCAGATCATGACGCCTCGATACCGTCACCCATTGCACGGAGACACGGCCTTACGGAGCGAATCGTAAGTCAGTGGAGCCACAGCTAAAACCATTCAGGGATCGTTGGGTAGCTGGCCTGTCTAGGGCCGGATGATTCCAGCATCCCGACGGGTCCATCGTGCCCGACTTGGCTCAGCCAACGGTTTATCGAAGTCCCTAGGCCTGCCCCCCACAATAGCAGGGCCAATGTCGTTGTCTGGGAAGGGATCAAAACGCTCGGCCTTACGCCTCTGATAAGCCGCCGGGCCAGGTCCGATCCACCTGGGTGGAGCGATACAGCCCAGGGCAGTCGCGGCCATAGTCAATGCCATGGTCCATCTCAAATATCGAGGCATGAGCCGATTCCTTCCCCTTGAACTTTGGCCGGCGGATTATAGAGATCGCTGTAGGCGACAAGAAGCCTAAACTCTGATAAAACGGCCTAGGTTGAGTTATAATAAGTATTTTCAGGCGACCTGGCTAGGGATCATCGTGCCCCCTTGTGGAGTGTAAGCGAGTAATGCCGACGAGACCGACCGAAGAGGATATCTTCAAAGACTCCACCATGACCTTCGGGGAACACTTGGAGGAGTTGAGGATCTGTCTGTTTCGTGCGGTAGCGGGACTGTTCGTGGGCCTTATCATTGGTTTGACGGTAGGGCGGTACGTGGTCGAGTTTATTCAAACCCCTTTGACTCGGGCGTTGACCAAATACTACCAGAAGGAGTCGTTGACGCGCGTGGAGCGCGAGCTGTCGAATCTGCAAAGCGGCGAGCGCCCTTCCCCTTACGTTGCTGCACAGATCCAAGAGTTGGTGAACAAGGACGGCCTTTTGGCGGAAAGGGTGTATATCGATCCAGCCGCGGTGCTCGACCAACTTAAATTCCTATATCCAGATCGGTTTGGCGCGCTGGAGCCGCCGCAACGCGACCCAACAAAGCCGCTGCGGGCTAGCGATTTCATGCACGTGTTCGTCTGGCGTTCCGCGAAGGAGGACCCGCGCGTGAGCGCCAAGTCGCTGAGTGCCCACGAGCCGTTCATGATTTACCTCAAGGCGTCGCTGCTGGTGGGCGCCGTTCTTTCCAGTCCGTGGGTGTTTTACCAGATTTGGATATTCGTGGCGGCGGGCCTGTACCCTCACGAAAAGTATTACGTCAATGTTTATCTTCCATTTAGCGTGGGCTTGTTCCTGCTGGGGGTATTGGTGGCGTTCTTTTTCGTTTTCGAGCCGGTTTTGGACTTCCTGTTCACCTTCAACCGCCACCTCGGCATCTCTCCCGAGCCGCGGATTACCGAATGGCTGAGCTTTGTCCTTATGCTGCCGCTAGGCTTTGGCATTGCGTTTCAATTGCCGCTGGTGATGCTTTTCCTCCAGCGGATTGGCGTTTTCACGGTGCAGATGTACCTATCCTACTGGCGGGTTGCAATCCTCATTATTTTTATCATCGCGGCGATCTTGACCCCCCCCGACCCCTGGAGCATGTCCCTTTTGGCCCTGCCATTGAGTTTTCTCTATTTTGGCGGAATCTTACTCTGCAAACTAATGCCGAAAGGCAAAGGTCTACTTCCAGTGGAGGACTAAGATACCGTTATCATGCGTGAACGACGTGGTCGTGGAAACTTGGGGTCTTTTTGGAAGCATATTCAGCGGCAAAAATTCGGCGATGGAACAGAAAGCTTGGGCAGCGGAAGGGTGCCTAATTGCTTGTGGAATTGTTCCCCCGAAATGCGGGGTGATTATCGTGTCGGGACGGGGCCATCGTTGTGGAACGAAAGGTATTGCGTCTAACCGTTCCATCGGGGGATGAAGAAAACGAATGTGCCTTGCGTCGAGGTGATCATCCCCCTCCTTGTGGTGTCCCACCTGGCAATGATTGGCTCGGAAGGTACAGTTTTGGGGATGGCAAACGTTGGCCACGTCGGGCGTTGAGCACGTTTGGCTTTGTAGGACCGGCCCGGGCTGGTTAAAATAAGCGGTTTGGACCGCCACAAGGTCGCGTTCATCCGGTGGCATGTAGGTAAGGAGTGGAACCGGTGCAGATCAAGATCTCGGTTCGCCACGGTAGCGTGAGCGAGGAGACTCAGTCCAAGATTACTGCCAAAGTGGAGAAACTCGGCAGATTGTTCGACCGCTTGATGCTGATCGAAGTCACTATCGACCTAGAGCGTCGGGACGAGCCAGAAATAGACCTCCGTGTCAGCGCCGAACACAAACACGACTTTGTGGCCACGGTCCGTGCCCCGGAACTGATGGCCGGCGTGGATGGGGCGGTCCACAAGATCGAGCAACAGCTTCGCAAGTATAAGCAGAAGATTCAAGATCACCACCGCAGCGAGGGGATCCGCTCGGCGGAGACCTTGCGCGACGCTGGTCCCGATGCCGCGGTATCGTAGCACGGCAGGTCGCGGCGCGTGCGACGTCTTCCCCTGGCAGTGCGTGGCATCTCATGGTGGCATTCAGAAGAAGCTTGATATTCGAAATCCTTGCTCATGACCGTGTTCCGAGCTGGGAAACGCCAAAGGACGGCGCCGCACATGCGGCCTGGCTCGGCGGCGTTTGGTGGTTCGGAATTGTTTGGGTTTCGCGCTCGAGCTTCACGATTCCGGCGCGGCGGCGCTGCGCCGGGCAAGGTCTAAGGAGGAAGGGCGCATGAAGTTCATGGACTTTATCAGTCCTCAAGCAATTCGGGCGGACTTGACCGCTGGGGATAAGCCTGGGGTGGTTCGAGAGATGGTGCAAGCCCTGCTCGACGCGGGCGCGATCGATCCCGGCGACATGGAAAGCATCGTCAAGGCGATCATGAATCGCGAGGAGTTGGGAAGCACGGGAATCGGTCGCGGGGTTGCGGTTCCCCACGCGAAACATGCAAGCGTGGACCGTCTGGTGGGAACCGTGGCGGTCAGCCGCGAGGGCGTGGATTTCGACAGCCTGGACGGGGAAAAGGTGTACGTCTTGTTTCTTCTGGTGTCTCCGCTGGACCGGCCGGGCGATCACCTTCGGGCCTTGGAGAACATCGCGCGGCAACTGCGGGACGACCGTTTTTGTCGGTTCCTCAAGCAGGCCAAGACGGCCGAGGAAATTCGGCAGTTGTTGGAGGAAGCCGACGCGAATCAATTCGGGGGCTGACGCCGCCCGCAGCACGAGGACGCCCCCGTGGAACCATCCGGCGGTCAGCGATGGATCAGGCCAAGACAACTCGAACGGTCGTCGTCACGAATCGCGCGGGCCTTCACCTTCGGGCCGCCTTGCAGATTTTTCAACTGGTCCGGGAGTTTTCGGTGGAGATCGAGCTTGTCGTGGATCGGCAGCGGGCCAAAGCTACCGACATGTTGCAAATCGTCGCGTTGGGGGCGTCGCAGGGTACGGAAGTGACGTTGGAGGCTGCCGGTCCGGAGGCCGATGCGGCCTTGGATGCGTTGGCGAGTTTGTTTGCCGCCGGCTTCCACGAGGAAGATAGTTAGATCAATGAAGAAACTCCAGGGGATTGCGGTATCGCCCGGCGTCGCCATCGGCGAAGCCCTCGTGCTGGACATGGAGGGATTCCGCATCCCGCGCCGCTTCGTCGCTCGCGACACGGTCGAATATGAACTCGAGCGGTTGGAACAAGCCATTGAGTCGGCCTGCGCTGAGATCGCACGAAACCGCGACGCGGTCACCGGGGAGTTGGGCGACAAATACGGTGCGATCTTCGAAGCCCATCTGCAAATCTTGCAAGGCTCACAACTTCGGGACGAGTTGGAGGAACTGATCCGCGAGCGGCATTACTCGCCCGAGTATGCGGTCTCGCGCGTCATGCGGCGTTACGCCGAGGTGTTCCAGAAGGTCCAAAACCGTAACGTCGGGGACTTGGCCGACATCGAGAAGCGGCTCCTTCGCCAACTCCTGGGCCGACGGCGGGAAGAATTGGCGGAGCTGACCTCGCCGGTGCTCGTGCTGGCTCACAACCTGACCCCCAGCGAAACCGCCAATCTGGACCGCAAGTTCGTGCGGGGATTCGTCACGGAGGTGGGCGGGCCGGGAAGCCACACGGCGATCGTGGCCGCGGCGCTGGAGATTCCCGCGGTGGTGGGCACCGGCCCCTTCATGACGGAGGTTTCCGGCGGCGATCTGGTGATCATCGACGGGGACAAAGGCTGGGTCATCCTGCACCCCGACGAGGAAACCATCGCCCGTTACCGTCACGAAGCGGAGCAACTCCGCTCCATGGCTGCCCGGTTGGGAGAACTTCGCGACCTCCCCGCCGTCACCGCCGACGGCGTACGGATCGAGTTGATGGGCAATATCGAGTTCCCTTACGAAGTCGACCATTGCGTGGAACGGGGGGCCGACGGCATCGGCCTGTATCGCACCGAGTTCCTTTACTTGGGCACGGATCGCGAGCCGGACGAAGAGGACCATTTCCAGGCTTACTCCCGGGTGGTGCGGACCATGGCCGGCAAGCCGGTGACGATCCGCACCTTTGATCTCGGGGCCGACAAGGTCCCCAACCTTCCCAGCCCCGAGGATGAACGCAATCCGGCCCTGGGGCAGCGGAGTATCCGACTTTCGCTGCGCAACGTGCCCATGTTTCGGAAGCAGTTGCGGGCGGTGCTTCGGGCCAGCGCGTTGGGGAACGTGCGGGTGATGTTTCCGCTCGTCTCGACGTTGCTGGAGTTGCGTCAAGCCAAGATGATCCTGGCCGATGTGATGGAAGACCTCGAGGAGCGGCAAATCCCCTTCCGTCGCGATGTGCCAGTGGGGATCATGGTCGAGGTCCCAGCGGTCGTCATGATGATCGAACACTTTGTCGAGGAGGTCGATTTTCTCAGCATCGGCACGAACGACTTGATCCAATATACCCTGGCGGTCGATCGCAGCAACAAGGACATGGTCTGGTTGTACAACGCCTCGGATCCAGCGGTGCTGAAGCTCATCGATAAGACGGTCCAGGCGGCGAAGCGCCGGTCGTTGCCAGTGAATCTGTGCGGGCAGATGAGCGGCAATCCCCTCTATACGATGCTTTTGCTGGGACTGGGCTTGCGGCAACTGAGCGTTCCGCCCAGTGCGATTCCCGAGATCAAGAGGCTTTGTCGCAGCGTGACGATGCGCGACTGCGAGTCGGTTGCTCGTCATGCCTTGACCCTCGAAAATGCCCGCGATGTCACCAGTTACCTGCGTCGCGAACTGAACAAACAGAGGTCCGAATTCACGGCCTGAGGGAGGCGCGGCGCGCGAACTTGAAATCAACTATTTTTTGGGACCCCGCCGGGATTCGGCAGCGGCGGGGTGAGTCGAACCGATGGTTCGAACGCGAGTACGCATTCGTTTTCGCAAACAGGGAGACTTGCGGCTGCTTGGCCACCGTGACCTGGTGCGGCTGCTGGAGCGGCTGTTCCGGCGAGCGGGCCTCCGCCTGGCGATGAGCCAGGGTTTCCACCCCAAACCGCGGATGAGCTTTCCCTCGGCCCTGGCGTTGGGGATCGAAGGGCTCGACGAGGTGATGGAGGTGGAACTGGTGGAGCCGTCCGAGGAGGTTTCGGGGACGCGGCAGCCCTCGAGCGACTGCCTGAAAAGCCCTGAGACCTTGCGGTCTCGGTTGGTCCAGCATTCGGTCCCCGGCTTGACGTTCGCAGCGGTGGAAATCCTCCCCGCGAACGCGAAGAAGGCCAAAGTGCGAAGCTCGACGTACCAACTGCCCCTCCCCGACGATCGCATCGCCGCCGTGGCCCAGCGAATCTCCCTCTTGAACCGCGCGCGGAGCGAAACAGGCTTGCAATCCGTCCCTGATGCGGAGGATATCGCTTGCGCGGAGTCCGAAGCGGTCGGCCAGCAAGCGGCTTTTGTATGCCGCTCGCTGGAAAGCATTGGGATCGAGGGAGGGATTCTGCGGTTCCGCCTGCGTTCGAGTCGCGAGCGATCGGCCGGGCCGCGCGATGTCTTGGCGTTTCTCGGCCTGGACGACGTGGAACGCCGGGGAACCTGGCTTACCCGAGTCGAAGTGCAGTTGGAACCCCCCGAGCCCAGCTCCTCAAGCCAAGCCCCTGTTGCCGCCGATGCGTCTTCGCCGACTTTGCCGGCATGAAGGAAGCACTACCGCATGAAAAAGGAAATGCTCATCAACGTATCCCAGCCAGAGGAATGCCGAATCGCGATTGTCGAAGACGGCGTGCTCGAGGAACTATACATCGAGCGGGCGGGCCAGGACAACTATGTAGGCAACATCTATAAGGGGATCGTGGTCAATCTGGAACCGAGCATCCAGGCCGCTTTCGTCGATTTTGGCGTGGGACGGAATGGATTCTTGCACATTAGCGATATCGAACCGCAGTACTTCCGCCAAGGAGGTTACGATCCGGATAAGCCCATCGATGGGGGATCCTCGCAGCGATCCAACAGGTCGCGCGGCGAGGACGACGACCTGTTCGACGACAACGGCGACGAGCCGCGGCCCTCGCGAAGCCGCGGGCGCAACTACCGCGGCGGTCGCCCCCGCGTCAAGCCACCCATCCAGGAAATCCTCCGCCGCGGCGACGAAGTGCTCGTTCAGGTCATCAAGGAAGGCATCGGAACCAAAGGGCCGACGCTTTCCACGTACATTAGCATACCGGGGCGGTATCTGGTGCTGATGCCGGCCTTGGGCCGGGTGGGCGTGTCCCGAAAAATCGAGGACGAAGAAGTCCGCCGCCGTATGCGGGACATCATGCTCGAGCTGAACCCCCCCAAGGGCCTGGGTTTCATCGTTCGCACCGCCGGCGCCGACCGCTCCAAGAAGGAACTCTCCCGCGATCTGGCCTACTTGCTGCGGCTCTGGAAAGTCATCGTCCGCCGTATCCGCAAACTCCCCGCCCCGGTCGAAATCTACGCCGAAAGCGACATGATCATCCGCACCATCCGGGACATTTTTTCCGCCGACGTCGACGCGATCTACATCGACGAGCCCTCGGCCTACGAGCGGGCCAAGGAATTTCTCCAGCTTGTCATGCCGCGTTACGTGAATCGGTTGCACTTGTACGAAGGCAAGGAGCCGCTGTTTTTCAAGTACCGCCTGGAGGAGGAAATTGCCAAGATCCACCGACGGGAGGTTCCCCTCAAGAGTGGCGGATCGATCGTCATTGATCAGACCGAGGCCCTCGTGGCCATCGATGTCAACAGCGGCAATTTCCGCGCCGACGACTCCGCCGAGGAAACCGCCTACCAGATGAACCTCATCGCCGCCAAAGAAATCGCCCGACAAATCCGCCTCCGCGACCTGGGAGGCGTGATCGTCAACGACTTCATCGACATGCGCAAAGAAAAGCATCGTCGGGCCGTCGAACGGGCCTTGCGCGATGCCTTGAAGCGGGATCGGGCCCGAACCAAAATCCTCCGTACTAGCCCCTTCGGTCTTATCGAAATGACCCGCCAGAGGGTGCGCCCCGGCCTCAAACGGAGCACCTATCGAGAATGCCCCTATTGCCATGGAACAGGGGTTGTCAAAACCCCAGAAAGTATGGGTATCGAGGTCGTGCGTACTCTGATGCTGGCCGCGCACCGACAGCAGGTGGCCAGCGTCACCGTCACGGTCGCCGAAGATGTGGCCGAATTCTTGAATAACCGCAAACGCCGCGAGCTAACCAGATTGGAGGAGGAGGGCAAGATGACGGTCCAGATCACGGGGGCCAAAAACGTCTCGCCCGAGCACCTATCCATTCAGTGCCACGACGCGGAGGGCCGCGAAGTGAAGCTCCCAACCCAATAGGAACTGGGTAGCGGTTGAAGGTGGTTTTCGATCTGGTCGGGTTGCAGGAAAAATAGTCCTCCGAAGGGGTTTGGTGGCGTAAGGATAGCGGGACTCCGTGGGAGGACTTGAAAGCTGATGTATCGCTCAGTTAGACTAATCGGTTTCGCGGTTTGGACCGCTTGGGAACGAGTTGAAGCCTGCCGTGGCTAGGCAGGTGGAAGCATTAGCCAATAGGACGAGTCATGTACGCAATCATCGAGGACGGCGGACGCCAATTCAAAGTCGAGGAAGGTCAGGAAATCCAGTTCGACTACCGCGATATCCCAAGTGGCAGCCCGATCAACTTCGAGCGGGTCCTTGCCGTGCGCGACGCCGACGGCCTGAAATTGGGGCGGCCGCTGCTCGCCGGGGCGGTGGTGTCGGGCGAGATTCTCGGCCCAGTCCAAGGTCCGAAGCTCGTGATCCAGAAGTTTCGCCGCCGAAAAACCTACCGCAAGAGAATCGGACACCGCCAGATTTTCACCCGCGTGCGCATCACCAAGATCGTTTGTCCTTGACCGGCGGCTCGTGCCCCCGAGGAAATTTGGCCGGAAACATTGACGGTAGATGGTTGTTCGCCCCGGGAACGGTGCGAGGCGAGAGAATGGCCAAGAAGTTGGTTTCGCAACAAGCGCTGCTCGTTTTGGTGGTGGTGACCATCGTGCTGCTCATCGCACTAGCGGCGATCCTGGGCTTTGGCGCGATTCTGAACGCAATGGGCGACGAAACTGGCAGCGTGGTGGTGCGTTGGATCGGGGCGGGATTGGGCGTGGTGTTGGCAGTTGATCTCTTGTGCCTGATTCTCGCCTTGGCCATCCACGCCCTGGAACGCTTCGACGAGCCGGCGGACGAGGCGTAGCGGCGGTAAATCCGTCGGGCGTGTTCTCCCTCCGCGCGCGTTTCCGTGGTGGTTGGTCCTGCGAAAACCGCAGGCGTCCGACGTCGCCAGGGCCCGGCCTAGTGAGCCGAGAAACGATAAATGCAAGTGTGACGGTAAGTCTGACCGGGGCGAAGGATAATCGAGGGGAAATTGGGCTGATTCACCGAGTCGGGCAAGTGGGCGGTTTCCAGGCAAACGCCGGCATGCTTACCGTAAACCTTACCGCCTTTGCCGCGGATCGACCCGTCGAGGTAGTTTCCCGTGTAAAGCACGATCGCCGGCTGCGTGGTCCAGACTTCCATGATGCGTCCGCTGTTTGGCTCGCTCAACGTGGCCGCTCGGCGCAGCGTGCTATCGGCGCGATCCAAGGGGTAGCTCAAATCGTAGCCGTCCGCCACTTCAGCATGGGACTTCATTCGCGCCCCAATGGGCGTGGGCTGGCGGAAGTCGTAGGGTGTCCCCCCGACCGATGCGATCTGGCCGGTGGGAATCTTCTTTTCATCCAGCGGCGTGTACGAGCCGGTCTCGATCTGCAAGACGTGGCCGAGGACATCGCCTGAACCAGCCCCAGCCAGATTGAAATAGCTGTGGTGCGCGAGATTCACCGGCGTGGGCCGGTCGGTGGTCGCGGTGTAGTCGATCCTCAGTTCATTCTCGTGCGTAAGCGTGTAAAGCACCGCGACCTTCAATTCGCCCGGGTAGCCCTGATCACCGTCGGGGCTCAACAGGCTAAACCGCACCGAGGGGCCCTGAGTCGCCGGACCCGGTTCCGCTTGCCAAACACAGCGGCTCAGTCCACGCACGCCGCCGTGGAGATGGTGGGGCGGGGTGTTCAACGTAAGCTGATACGCGCGACCGTCGAGCGTGAAGCGACCATGGGTGATGCGAAAGGCGACCCGGCCCACGGTAGCGCCAAAGTACGGATTGCTCGCCGGATCTTCATACGGCTTCAGTTCGTCGAAGCCCAGCACGACGTCGGCCATCTGTCCGTGCCGATCTGGAACCCAAAGTTCGGTCACAGCCGCCCCGTAAGTGATCAACCGCATCATCATGCCGCCAGCGTTGCGGAGGGTATAACGATCGACCGCTACGCCGTCGGCCGTTACGCCGAAACGGTCCTTTTCAAGACTAGGAAGATTCATGGCCAAGCCTTCCCGAGGTGTGGTCAAAACGCCAGCGACCAAGGCTGACACGAAAACGGGGCAAATCGTGTGTTTCACGATCGGGTCTCCAGGCGCGTTGCGATGCGACGATATTGGGCGTGCGGCCTTCTGAGGCTACTCGTCGGCCGCACGGGTACAATCAGGCAGGCGCTGCGGAGCGGTCAAAGGGTCCCCGGGGACCGCACTCGGAAGACACACGAAGACCGTTTCTGCCCTCCACCGAAGTCCGCGACGAACTGGCCGCACCTTGAATTGCCGACTTCCCCGCGGTGGTACTGCCGCGGCGCCCGCCCTTCCCCCGGAGTCACAGGCCAGGGAATGTCTAGATGACTTACTCACTCTGGGTTTTTTTCAACGGCGTAGTCCAGAGATAGATCGTGTGGGTACGGCCGTCCTTAGGGGTTACCTCGACTTTTTGATCAGGTTCCACGCCCCGCATGTCGAAGTCGTGGGACACGATCCGCGAGCCTGGCTTCAGCTTCTCGAGTTGCGGAATCAGCTTCACGTTCAAGCTGGGGAGCAGGTAGAGCGTGATCACGCTGGCCTTGCTCAGGTCGAGTTCGAAGATGTCCTTTTGTTCGATCGAGACGAGATGTCCCACCTTGTTCTTTTTGACATTCTCCTTGGCCTCGGCCACCCGCTTCGGATCGATGTCGAAGCCCACCGCCTTGCAGCCGTATTTCTTCGCCGCGGCCACCACGATGCGTCCGTCCCCGCAGCCTAGATCGTAGACGAGGTCATCCTTGGTCACCTTCGCCATTTCCAACATTTTGGCGACCACTTCGTGCGGGGTGGGGACAAAAATAACGTCTGGAGTCCGCTCCGGTTGAGCCTCCTCTTGAGCGACGAGCGGGGGGCAGGTTGCCGAACAGACTACCAAACCAACGGCGACCATCGCGAGCCACAGCGAGCGAAACATGCAAGTACTCCTTCGAACCAAGTAGTCGAAACCGGGTGCATTTCAACCGCGATCTGCACTTCCCGACAGCGCAACTTATTCCGCGAGACAGCCGATGTAAAGTGGGGGGCTGGGCGAGGCGGTCGGCGAACAGCGCCGCTCGTGGAGATCAGCCGAGCGCGGCAGCTTCCACCGTGAGAGAGCCGGACTCAATCTCGTGGATTTCGCAACGTCATTCGATTTCCAACAACCGTACAGCCAGTCGCGGCAGTTGCAGCGAGAGCGATTCGCCTTGGACGGGTACGTGGCCGCCGTCGCCAAGGAGCCGGACGTTGCTGGGCTTGGACGGGAGGCGGAACTCCACGGTCCCTTCGCCATCTCCATCATTGACGACCACCAGGTATGACTTGCTCCCCGATTTGCGACTCAGCCAGTGTAGCCAAGTGGGGGCTTGACCGCGAACGCGGATCGGCGGGGCTGGATCGACGGAAAGGAGGATCGGGGCCATCTGGTCGATCTCGGCCGCAATCCGTTTTAAGCCCTCCCATTGCTTCTCGAAGGACACGTCCGGGTTCCTTTTCACGTCGTACCACGAGTAGAAGACCAGTCCTGTGGCCCCTTCGCAGATACACTGCCAGGCCATGCTGCGGACTTCGTCGAAGCTCGGGGTCCGTCCCCGTTGTTTGTCGGCCTCGTTTTCGGCGTAATTTGCCCAGTTGTGGAGTTGGGGGACTTGCCACAAAGGTCGGGCCTGCTCCACTTGGCGAAAGGTCTCCGCGGTCCACTCCGCCGCCATCGATGCCGCCCTGCGGCCGATCGGATAGGGATCGGTCCCGATCACATCGAAGGTCCTGAGGTAATCGGCCACCTCGCGGACTTGATAGAGCACCACCCAGGTCGGATGGTTGGGATCTTCCTCCACGACCCAACGCTGATGGGCTTCGAGCTGCGGCATGAAGCTTTGCGGCAGCTCATCGTTCAAGTACCAGGCCAAAAGCGCGGGATGGTCGCGGAATTCGCGGACTCGTTGACGGACCATCGGCTCCTCGTCGGCGACCGAGCGGATGGATTTCGGGCACCACCGCGAACCGTAATAAAAATCTTTGATCGAATAAATTACCTTTAATCCGTACTTATGCGCCAAATCCATCTGCTGCCGGGTGGGCGAGTCATAAGGCATGAGACAGTTGAATTTGCTTCTGGCGTACTCCGCCAGATCGGCTTCGTTGATGCTGCTGAAGTACATGCCCAGCGGGAAAAAGGGTTTTTCGCGGACCAAGAGGCGACGGTGTTCATCGATCCGGCATGTAAGGTTCGTTTTCTCCCGAAGACGTTCGATCCGATGATGCTCGGTTTGCAGCGTTTTTCCGTCGGGCGCTTTCATGCTCACTGCAAGGTCATAGATCCCCGGCTTTAATCCCTCCAGCGATAACCTGAGGTCAAGGCTGCCTGAACGGCTGGCTGTTAGAGCTTGGCTAGCGTCCCGAAGGGTATTATGGGATGCATCGACGAGACGCGCCGTGACGAGCAAGTCGGTGGGAGACAAGTCGTAATCGACCAGGTTCCAGCGCACGCGGACTTCGGCCTTGGGATGGTTTTCCTGGGGCAGCACCCAGCCGCGATAGATCGGCGAGCGGAGCACGCTTCGCAGGGGTGGGTCGAGCACCCGCACCACCTCCACGTCGTCGAACCAAGCCGTTCCCGTCATCCCACGCCGCACGTAGCACGACACGTGACAGGATGCCGCTTCCTCAGGCAGGCGGCTGATGTACTCCACGCGGGTCCAATCCTGATCACCGCGCACGCCCGACGGATAAGCCCCGCCCAGCCACTTCCCATTCTTGTCCTGCCACTCCAGGCAGATGGTAGCCCCGGAATCCTCCCCCTGAATGCCGCGGGTCTTGATCCATGCGGAAAAGCGGACCTTCCAACCGGCTTTGACCGGCAATCGCTGCGAGCACAGCACATAGCGATTCGGGTCCGCGTTCTCGTATTTGAGCGACGCCTGTCCGGTTCTGGCCGTGGTGCGATCCAAGGAAAAAACTTGGGGCAAGCCGTTCCAGCCTGCCGGAAGCGTGCCATTTGCCGCCTGTTCTTCAAACGAGGCGTTGCTTACCAAGTTCGTCTGCGGCTCGATGTCCGCGGCCAATACGCCCGACGCAGCGAGTCCAAACATCGCGAGGGGAAAAAGATAGGCCGCGTGGAAAATGGTCGTTTTCATCATGCAAACCTCGTTCGTTTAAAGAACGTTTCGACGCACCTCAAATGCTTGCCTCGCTGACCGACATTCGTTTGAACCATTCTCGCGAAACAACGGCGGATTTCCTCACGAGACCCACCCTCTTGGATAACAATAAACTCTCACTCGCGTTGGAGCGTGACCACCGCCACTGACCATCGCGGCAAGCTGAAACGCACCGATCGACCGTCGATTTGGACCTTCGATTCGATGGGCCGCACGCAATCTGGGCTTTCCAAGGTATTGCGTGCCAGAAGCGAATCGGGAGCGACTCGCTGCATGGAGGCCCGGGCCACGACAAATTCTTTCACGTCCAACACGACCGCCACGGCAGCGTCGCTGGGATTGACGGCCTTGAAATGCACGGTTTCGCCCCCGTGCGATCGCGTGGCCACTACATTCAGCGGCTGCGATTCGCCGGAAATGGCGATGCGAAGCGGGGCATAGTAATCGCGCCAGAGTTTCATGACCACATAGTTCGGCGCTGGAAACCAGCGTCGGTGATCGAAATTGATGAAGGCGTTGTCCCATTCTTTCGCCGAGACGTGACGCAAGAAGAGAGCTGGCCCGCCCATCCCCACCACATCGCCGCACCGTTCGAAGGCATTGAGCAATCCCCCGGCATAAAGCCCAGTGCGCCAGTCAGTCGATTGGGCATTCCATTCCGAAACATAAATTTTGAGCTGCGGATTCTTGGACTGGCGGATCAACTCGCCAGTCTTAAGGAAGAATTCCTCGTAGCGCGTTGGACCGGCGGCGAATTCATCGGGACTCTCGTAATGATGGATGCTTAAGTAGTCGATCCACTCGGCGCAGCGCTCAATGATGACCCTGTTCCACGGCAAGCCGATGCCGTCGGTGCCGTAGCCGGCACTGCCGCAGGCGGCCAGCCGGATCGTGGGATCGACCTTTCGCATTCTGGGGGCGATCTTGCGGACGGCCTCGGCATAGGCCTCGGCGCCCATGTGCCAGGTCTCGTTGTCGATTTCCCAATATTTCACGCCATAAGGCTCGGGATGGCCGTTGGCGGCTCGGCGCTGTCCCCACGGGGAATCCTTCGGCCCGTTGCAATATTCGATCCAGTCCAGCACGTCCTGAAGGTATTGCTCCTCGCTGCTTTGTTGGCGCCAAGCGGGAGTGCCGATGTTCACGACCAACAACGGCTCCGCCCCAACCTTGCGGCACAAGGCTAAGAACTCATCGGTGCCCAACGAATTCGTATCGCGGTCGTCCCAGATTTCGATGGGGTAGGAACGACGCTGATGCTGCGGGCCGATCGCATCCTTCCAGCGATACGCGCTGGCGAAGCACCCGCCCGGCCAACGAATGACCGGCGGTCGCAGCCGAACCACGGCGTCGAGCAGGTCGGGACGAAAACCGCCGCTTTTGGCCCACGAGTCGGGCATCAACGACACTTGGTCGATCCACACCTCGGACGTGCCGATCACCCCGACCTGAAGCACAGCATCGTCCGCATCTTCCGTGGGTTCCAAAACAAAGGGATATTCTCGCCAGGCATCGACCGGAGTCGGAAGCTTGACTTCGGCGAGCGTTTTCCCGTGATCGAGCAGACGAACGACGACGCCGTTTTCGGCCCTGCCCCGCGCCCAAAGCGACCCTCGGTACGTCTCGTTCCGGCGAATTTGGAAAGGCGATTGTTCCAGACCGGTCTCGCCGTCCTGACACACGAGCCGCTGGCTATAATGGCTGTTGAAGGGGTTGTCGATGTCAAGATAGGCTGTGCCCCGGCCGTAAACCCTCCAGTATTTGGCCGTGGAGGGTCGTTGCAGGATTTCGGGCAGACCTTCGAACAGCGTCTTTCCCTCCAGGCTTGCCACACGGAGATTGCGGAATTCGGCCTGGGTAGCCCAGGTACCCACGCCGACCGCGCCGCAGAGATGGGCCTTCTCATCGTCGGTAAAGTCAATCAACGTACGCCCGTCCAACGACACTTGGATGCGGCGTCCCTCGCACCGCACGGCGATCCGATACCAACGGTCTTGCTCGATTCCGCCGTCGATGCTGGGGCCGATACCGTGCCATCGTCCCTCGCCGGTCCGACCCCGTTCCACTTGATGCCGTTTGTTTCCCCACCCGCCCAAATTGACCCAATAAAAATCCTTTTCTCCCGCCACGCGGAAGAGAATCAAAAAGCCCTCTTGGCCACCCGTCTTCTTAGCCTCGAGCGTGAACTCGTAATCAGTCCAAGTGGGATCGCCGAAAACGAGGCGCGTGTCGACATTGAACCCCGATTGAACGATCCGTTCGTCCCGAATGCTCCATAGCCCCGTCGCGTTCAGCTCGAAGCTGCGGTTCCAAACCAGTTCTCCCCAAAGTCCACCGTTGCAGGAGTTATAGATATGCTCCAAAAAGTGGCCGTAAACCTTCTCATCAACAGGGTTGAGTACCACGCTTGGATCGAGCGTCAGACGCACAGGCTCTTCGGCCCACAACGCGAAGTTGGTCGTCAAAACAACAACGATAACCGCGGAAATGCAACGCACGGGTTCGATCTCCTGAAAAACGACAAACTCAAAGAAAGAGGGTGTCCCTCCTGCCTGCCTCGGTAACTCGCGACCAATCTACGGTAGCGGAACGGACGTTGGCAAGAGGCCAGGCCGCGAACAATACTGTTTTGTACCGGCAGGCGAAACAGCGTCGGCACGCCGTCGCCGCGGAAAACTTTCTACGCGCTGCGTCTGTTAGCGACGCTTCAAGAGGCAACCGAGCAGCGTACTTAGGGCAACGTGCTACGCGGCCGGAGGCTCGGCCGGCCCATCGAGACTCGGTTCTGGTCCGGCCTTCGCCAATTGCGCGAAAAGCCAAATCAGGACGCCCACGCCGGCCAGGAACACGATCAAGAACAGGGCCATGGGCCCCCAATCCGGCGCGGTTGGTTGGGCCGCAACGCTCGGTTGAAACACGTCGCGCAGCTCGATGTTCTGCACGATTTGGCGGCTGATGGCATTGAGGGCCAAAACCCCGGCCTGAAGCCCGACCACGCTCCCTGCAAGGGTCCAGTTCAGGGCCTTTCGCCGTGTGGCCCAAAGCAGTGCTCCTGGACCCCAACACGACACGGCCGTGAGCACGGTCAGGATCACGGCGGGGAAAGCAAACATCTCCTTGAAGACCGTAGGTCGCCAGGTCCCGAACAAGTACCACGCCCCGGTCACGGTCGACCAAACCGCGCCAGCAAGGGCCAGGCGCAGGGCCCAACTCTGCGCCCACCTCTGGTACGCGCCCCCTTCCTTTCCGGCAAGCCAGACCGCGTCTAACACGGTCCAGGCAGCGGTGGTCAACAAGGCCAGGCCCAGCATGAGCAACCATCGTGGCCAAAGCGAGGGATCGGCCACGTTCAAGGCCGTGCCCGTGGCTGCCCCTGCCACGCTGTGGCGGTCGAGCAGATCCGGCCAGGCTGCGGCATTCGTGGTCAGGCTCATGGCGTTGGCGAAGATGAACCCGATCACCAGAAACATCACTGCCGAGCACCAACCCGCCGCTCGGCGCCATACCGTCATCGAGCCCGCACCGTCTCTCATGCCCGACACATAGATATAGACCCCATAGTAGGCGGGAATCAACATCCCGATCACGGCCAGCCAGAACCAGGCCATCAAGATCGTGGCTGGATAAAAGGCCTTGGCGTAGGCGAGCTGAAGAAACAGCAGCGGGACAATTCCCAGATTGATGCCTGCCGCCACGATGATCGGCATTTGAACCATGAGCCGTTCGCTCCATCGCCGCGCACGCTCGCCGCCGAACACGTAGAGGGTAACCGCCAACGGCACGCCCACATACCATAGGTTCATCGGCACCATGTGGAGCAAGAAGCCGAGCACCTTGAAAAACTGGATGAACCAGAAGGGGGCGGGCAGGGCGGGTAATTGGGTGGCATCGAGTGGCGGCATGGATCGCTCTTCCGAGGCTCTCGTTCGGCGAAAATTAACGTCTGCTTCGCGCGGCTATTGCGGCACCATCCCACCAGGCCGCGGCGGAGAGATGCTTGCAAGGTAGGCGGCGAGCACCTTGGCTTCTTCCCGGGTTCCCGCCCAAGGCGGCATGAAAAACGGGGCACGGTCCAGATTTTCGATCATGTCCAAGTGCATGTCCTCGGTGCGACCGTACAACATCATCGCCACCGCAGAATAGCCCCAATGCACCGCGTGGCAATCATTACAATGATATTGGAAGAGCACCTCGCCGATCTTGATCTGCTCGCTTCGCGGCAAATCCAGAAATTTTTTCTCGTCGATCCTCGTTGGATTCGCGGGATCCATGACTTGCGGGAAATGTCGGGCGATGTAAGCATTCGTCCAAGACCGACCCTCGGGACGGGCGCCTTCCAGGTAACCGCGTGAACGAAGCTCGGCAACCTCATTGGGCAGAATCTGGTTGCCGAAGACCACATTGTAAATGACATACGGCTTGCGGACCGCTTCCCGGATGAATTCGCCGGTGCTGAAAGCCGCCACCCCGAACAGCACCAATGCCCCCGCGAAACCCGGCGACAGCCAACCCGGATTGCGATACGGTCCGAGGTATAGGAGCACGAACACCACGCCGGTCAACACGAAAATCAGGGCGGCAAGCACGTTAAGCACAGCCGCGGCGGCCAGCGCGGCCTTTGCAGATTCCGGCATGAAACTGTACCAGCCAGCGCCGCCTGCCAGGATCAGAAGCGCCCCCAAAAGCGCCGGCCGCGCCGATCGCGCGGCGATCAAATCCCGCAAACGTTGTTCCTTGAGCGCAATCGACGCATGGAGATACACGTAAAGAGAACTCAGTAGAAGCGCCCCACCCGTCCGCGCCACGGTCTGCGGCAAAAACTGCGGATTGAAAAACCCGCTCCAGAAGCTCCGCGTGGCGGGGTCGAGCCAAGCGCCGGGATGGAGCATGAACGACGTGATGCCCGTAATCAAAACCAGGCTGATCCACGCCGCGACAGCGTAAATCCAACCCACGGCTACGTGTGTCTTCTCTGGCAGCCGACCCCAATAATACAGAAAGATGAACGCCGCGGTGATCTCCAGCACGAAAAACACATATTCCGTGGCCCAGCCGAAGACGAACGTCCGAATCAGCACCTCGGTGGCCAGAGGCGATGCCAGGCCGATCGTCCACCAGATGCCCACGCCCGTGATGGCGCCAAACACCACGGTCAACCACACAAAGAACTTCGTGTGGCCTTTCAGGTAGGCCAGATATTCGCGATCCTTGGTACGGTACGCATGAGCGGTTTCGACCGCCAGAAACAGCCCTCCCCCTACGGCGTAATGCGAGACCAATACGTGGACAATGGATACCGCGGCGATGAGCATCGGCGCGGTGATTACGGGGACGTACCACCAGGGATAGTGCATGGTGATTCACGCTCTTGGGTTGGGGCGTTCGCTGGCACGCATCGGGCCAAACCGATCTTTTCCAGTAGCCACACCATCGGACACCAATTGCTCAGGCCCGACTGTAGCAAGTTTATTCCGACAAACCCCGTAAGCAAGAGCCACCAAGGACTGACCAGCGCCGCCAACGCGACGCTCAACAGTACCATGGTCCCAGCAATCAGACGCAAACCCTGTTCGACGCTCACTTGTTCTCTCCTTGCTCCGGGAATCGGGGTTTTGTTGCGCAGGCGCCACCCATGCAGGTAGGCACCCCCATCCAAGGCAAAATCCACCGATTCAGGACAATCCATGCCGCCAAAAACACCACGAGAACCAAAAATTCGTTCATAACCCCCTCGACTTGGTTTTATTTGACCACCCCAAACTTCGCCCGCCACTTCTCGCGTAACTGCCGGTGCAGTTGTTCATGAAACTCTTTAGGCATTTCATATAACTCACCCTCCTTATAGAGGGTGATCGTGCGGCGGATGTTGTCTACCACGACTTGGCAGGGATTGCAGCCCGCCAAATGCTGCTCAAAGGCCTGGCAAATGCCCGGCTCGATCTCGCCGTCGACGTACTGATTCAATGCGGCCAGCAGTTCTTCACACTTCATGGGTCAACCCCTTGGGTCCTCAAGAGTATGATGCGCGAAAGCTTGCAAGGTTACGAACGCGTGGAAAAGTGGCTGGCATGGGGGGGAAATGTCCTCCTGTAAATGCATCGAGAGAAAGCGTTTCGCCTTTGGCGGCAGGTCTCCACGCAGCCGAGTTGCCGAGTCATTTTCCAGCGGGTCCCCACGGTATCGAACTCGGGTCGCCGGGTCCCCGGGTCGCCGATCGACGGTCTTGCGCGTTGACCGGCTCAAGCCGTTAGTGTACACTCAAGTTCGTTCCCCTGCGAGTTTCCATCTACCAACGATGAATTTGATCGGGCAGTGGGCGAAAGTGATGTTTTGATGGCCCGCCCGCCTGGTTCCAGAGTTTTTGCTTCCTCCCTTTTTTCCCAGCGAGGTGCATTATGTGGCATCGTTCAAGGCCAGGATTTACCCTTGTGGAGCTATTGGTGGTGATTGCCATCATTGGCATTCTGATTGCACTTCTATTGCCCGCCGTCCAGGCGGCCCGCGAGGCAGCTCGGCGGGCGCATTGCACCAACAACCTGAAGCAACTCGGGTTGGCGATGCACAATTATCACGATGTGTACACGATGTTCCCCAGGAACTATCGGCAGGTCGGCGCGAATGCCTGGGAAGCCCTTAGCGCGCATTATGCACTTTTGCCCTATGTCGAGCAGAAGCCGTTGTACGATCAAGGGCAAGCCAACATCACGAACTGGGGATGGATTTACGGCAACCTGATGAACACTCCGGTTTCGGTCTTCCGGTGCCCTTCGGCTTTGGCGGCGCCCACGCGTGGCACGATTCCCTGGGGATGGGATGGGCCGGGCTGCAACTATGCCTGGTCGACAGGGAGTTCGGTCTACACGGTCTGGGCGGGAAACGCGTTCAATGGGTTCATCGCCTATCACGCGGATCGGCGGATGGCCGACGTGCGGGACGGACTTTCCAACACGCTGGCGGCGTCGGAAATACTCTCGGGCTCGGGTCAGACGGGATCAAGCGGGGTGTTCCCGTTCGACGTATTCTATGCGGGCGATGGACCAATCAACGCCGTGGTGAATAAAGATTTCCCGACCCAGGCCGAATTGGACGTCATCGGCAATGCTGCCCGCAACAGCCCGCAAGGTTTCAGATCCAACAATGGGACCATTTGGGCATGGTACGCGGCGGCCCAGTCGACACTGACGACTGCCGCCCCGCCCAACTGGCGATGGCCCAGCGCCGGCGGCAATTGCTGCCCCGGCGGCGCCCACGACTGGAGCCTGGGCATCATCCCGCCGCGCAGCCTGCACCCCGGCGGCGTCAACGCCACGTTAGGAGACGCCTCGGTCCGTTTCATCTCGGAGACCATCGATTTGGTCACGTTCCAGCGGCTTGGACACCGCGCAGACGGCCAGGTCCTCGGCAACTTCTAAGCAAGGAGTCTTTATGCGTCACCTCGGATGGTTGTTGATCGCCTTGGCCGTGACCGCGCCCGGATGCGGTCCATCGGTCAAGCAGGAACGAATCGAAATCAAGGCCCCCTCCGCGAGCAGCCCGCTTGCGGAGGCCACTTCGCTCTTGCAGCGATATGCCGATGGTCAGCCGCTGACCAGCGAAGCGACTTCCTTCCCTGCTCTGGTCGAGCGGGTGAGGAAGGAGGATCCGGCCAAGGCGGATATTTTGCAGGCGGGCTTTGCCGATCTTCAAAAGGCTACAGCAGCCGCCCGGCCAGCTAAGGCGAAGGAAATCCTCGCCAAACTCCGAGGCGGCGCGAAGTAACAAGGCTCCCAAGAGTAATCAGGTCGTGTGTTTCCATATTTTGAGGAAACACTCACCCCCTTAAGGGTGAAAACGTGCGTTTTTCAGTTTGCTGTCAACAGGGGTAATCTCTGCCCAAATTTTCCCTTTTCGGGGTAAAACTTTTTCGTCATACAGGTGGTCAAGAATGGCGGCGATTTCTTCGCTGCCAGAGACACCGGCTGCACAACGCCGTAGCCAGAGGGAAACCCGTCCCTAGGGTGGTAAACCTTTCCACTTAAAGCGTATTCTTCCCTGGGATGGTTTTCTATCCATCCACGTCGTGCGTATCTAGCCATGTATTCCAGGCTCTCACGAGTTACGGCGTATCCATCGCCTGCAAGGTAGACTTCGATATCGCGGCCGTGTGAACCCGAGGGCCGGATAATCGAACCCTTTCGTCGAGTCGTCGCATAGAGATGGACCCAGCTTGTTCCGAGACGATATTTCCGTTTCCGGTTCAGTTTTCCTGCGGTGTGCCCGAGCAAGCGATTCCACCGCACCCTAGCTGCCGAACGCGAGGCGCGCTGCATGTAATCAATGGCGAGCACTACTCCGGGGCGGAACGTGTGCAGGACTTGCTGGCAGCACGACTGGTTGAATTCGGTTTTTCGGCCGCGTTCGCTTGCGTCAAACCGGACCGTTTTCCGCGGATGCTGCGATCGCAAGCGGTAGCGGTCCATGCGACGCCGATGAAATCTCGCTGGGACCTCCGACCGGCCGGGGCAATCGCCCGGCTGGCGCGGGCCGGCTCGTTCGCTCTGCTGCACGCTCACACGCCTCGGACCGCCATGCTGACGGCATTAGCGGCCCGCTTGGCGGGAGTGCCTTGGGTTTATCACGTCCACAGCCCGGCGTCGCGCGATTCGACCCATCGTTGGCAGAACAGTTTCAATGCCGTGGTGGAATACGCCAGTTTACGGAGCGCCGCGGCCGTGATCGCCGTGTCGCAAAGTCTCGGCGACCGGGTTCGTCGGTGGCGGTCCATGGCAGATCGCGTGTTCGTTGTGCCCAATGGCGTACCGCAGCAACGGCCTCGGCCGCCGCGGATGCCGGGCGACAGTCGCTGGACGCTGGGCACGGTCGCGCTGTTCCGGCCCCGCAAAGGTTTGGAAGTCCTGCTCCAGGCGATGGCGATTCTCTTGGGTCAGGGCGAACAGGTGCGTCTGCGGGCGGTGGGCGATTTCGAGACCCGCGACTACAAAGACCAGATGTTCGCCCTGGCCCAAGACCTTGGGCTTGCCGACTTGATCGATTGGACCGGTTTTACCAGCGACGTTCCTGCGGAATTGGCCCAAATGGATGTGTTCGTGCTCCCCAGCCGTTTTGGTGAAGGTTTGCCGATGGTTCTGCTGGAGGCCATGGCGGCTGGAGTGCCGGTGGTTGGTACCCGCGTGGAGGGGATTCCTGAGGTCATTCGGGACGGCGTCGATGGGCTGCTCACGGAGCCGAACGACGCTTCCGCCTTGGCAGCTTGTCTGAGCCGAGTTTTCCGCGGCGAAGTCGATTGGGCGGCGATCCGCGAAAATGCCCTGCGCCGCCATGCGGAGCGGTTTTCTGACCGGGCGATGGCCGCGGGCGTGGCTGAAGTTTACCGGCAGGTCTTGTCAAAAACGGGCATGCAAAGTTAGGCTGCAAACAAGAGAAGAGAATTGAGGTGAAACCACGGGATGAGTCATGGAGGCGGGGAGTCTTGATAGATCTGCCCCGTGGGACGGGTGAGCGTACCATGCCAATCTACGAATATGAACACGACGGCTCGCCGGGCCCGAAATGCAAGCCTCGCTTCGAGGTCCTTCAGCGCTTGGGCGATCCCCCGTTGACACAATGCCCGGATTGCGGTGCTCCATGTCATCGGGTCTTTTCCTCGTTCGCCGCGGCTTCGAGTCATAAGGACCTCTTGAGTCCGAAAAACCTCGAGAGGCACGGTTTTACGCAATATCGTCGGGCGGGCGGGGGCTACTACGAAAAGACCTGCGGCAAAGGGCCGGCTGTCATCAAACGCCATTGAGCGATTTCGTCAGCCCAACGCTGGGTGGAACATCGACCGCGCGGTGAGAGGATCGCGCAGAGGCTGCGCCGCTTCTTCGCGCTCCGCTGCGACTGGCCTAGAAGACCGAACCCGTTAAGCCAAAAGGAAGTCGAATTGGCAGCCCTCGTGGTCTCCACCCTTGGCACGCGGGTTGGGATCGTCTATCTTGGCCGGGGGTGATTCTTGGCCGAGGGTCGAGCACGATCCCGTCGCCTTCGCGCTGGATTTGAACTCCGGAGACCTTACGATGAACCGTCGCGACATGTTGTTGACCACGGGGCTGGCCGTGGTGGGGGCGTCAACTTTTCCGCTGGGCTGGGCTCGGGCCGCATCGAACAGAAAGCAGAGGATCCTCTATTTCACGCGAAGTGTAGGATTCCAGCACTCGCCCGTGGCTCGAAAAGGCGACGAGCTGAGCTTTTCGGAAAAGCTCCTCGTGGAGGAGGGCGAGAAGCACGGGGTCGAGGTGGTCTGCACCAAGGACGGCTCGATTTTCGACGGCGACCTCGCCCAATTCGATTGCTTCGCCTTTTATACCTGCGGCGACCTGACCAAGCCCTCGGTCGACAAGGCCCCGCCCATGACCCTGGAAGGCAAAAAGAGGCTGCTGGACGCGATCGCGTCGGGCAAGGGTTTCGTGGGCTTCCACTCGGCCTCCGACACGTTCCATTCCAAGGGCCCGGCCTGGGAAAATCAGCAGGAGCTTGATCCCTACATCGCCATGTTGGGCGGCGAGTTTATCGTGCATGGTCGGCAACAGAAGGCCACAATGCGGGTCGCCTCGCCACATTTTCCCGGCATGGAGGGCATGAAGGACTTCGCCATCAACGAGGAATGGTACGCCCTAAAAAATTTCGCCAAGGACTTGCACGTGATCCTAATCCAGGAGACCCAAGGCATGGTGGACGATTGCTACCAGCGTCCGCCGTACCCGGCCACTTGGGCCCGAAAGCACGGCCAAGGCCGCGTGTTCTTCACTTCGCTCGGCCACCGGGAGGACGTTTGGACGAATCCCCTTTGCCAGCAAATCATCACGGGCGGGTTCAATTGGGCCTTAGGCAACGTGGAAGCCGACGTCTCGCCGAACATCGAGAAAGTCACGCCCGACGCCTGGGTCTTGAAAAGGACGTAGCCCCCCGATGCCGCAGGCTCAAAGAGGGACACCGCGTTGACCCTCGGACGCGAAAAGTTCGGGACGACTGATCCGACGCAACACAAAGTTTTCGCTCGATGCCCTCATCGGCCATGCCAATTGTCCGGCTCTCCGAGATGGAGCCCGATCAGGAAGGCGACTTGTTCGTCCTGCTAAGCGGCAAGGAAGAGCTGCTCACTCGGCAGGGAAAGCCGTACCTTCGCGTCACCTTTCGCGATGCGCGGCGCGAAGTCAGTTTCCCGATCTGGGACAATTCGCCGTGGGCGGCTGAGTGCCGCGAGCGGTGGACGGTGGGGACGTTCTACAAGGTTCGGGCGGTATACCGGCAGACGACTTACGGGCCACAACTGGAAATCCAGAGTATCCGTGAGGCCACCGAAGCGGATGCCGCCGACGGCTTCGACCCGTGGATGTGCGTCGCGCAGTCCCGATTTCCGCCAGAGCAGATGTTCGAGGAGCTTTGCAGGATTGTTCGGGCGAAGATTGCCGCAGGTCCGCTGCGTCAGACCGTGGAATGGTTGCTGACCATGCACCGGGGCAAGCTGCTCGCCTATCCAGCGGCCCGGCGCCATCACCACGCCTTTGCGGCCGGGTTGTTGGAGCACGTGCTCAGCGTGACGCAAAATTGCGTCTGGCTGGCGGAGAAGTACGCTGAAAAGTATGCCGACATGAAGCCCCCGCTCGATCAAGGATTGGTCGTGGCGGGGGCGGTCCTGCACGACATCGGCAAGCTCGAAGAGCTGGAACCGCAACCGACCGACACGGTGTACACGGCTGCCGGAGCGATGTTGGGCCACTTGTTGTTAGGTCAGGACATGGTTCGTGAAGCGGCGGCCAAGGCCGGTCTCGACGCCGAGACCTTGCTCCGATTGGAGCACATCATCATCGCCCACCAGCGCTTGCCGGAATGGGGTTCCCCCAAACCGCCGATGACTCCCGAGGCCCTCATCGTCCATTACGCCGACGATTTGGATGCGAAATTCGAGATGATGTACTCGATCCTGCGGGACGACAAGACGCCGGGGCCTTTGACCTCGGACAAAAACTTGCTTCGCCAACGTGTCTACCGTGGCGTGGGAACGCCACAAAAGGATTGAGACGCGGGGAACGCCTTTCGCTTCCGCGCTCTCGCATTGCAGATCGGCCTTTCGGGCCGACCGCAGCCGCTCGTTGTCGTTGGGTCACGTCGGAGTCGCGCTCAAGTGACGGACAACCACAACCGCCGCCTTGCCATTCGAGTTCGCGCCAGCGCACACCAAAAGCGGGTCTCGCCGCGCACTTGGGCGCGAGACGTCCGAACGCGACAGCCTGGCTGCCTTTTTTCTCTATTCTTTGGCGACTGCCAAAGAGTAGAGCGTGACGCTGTAGGCGGCCACGGGCAGCCTGCCCGAGACGCCCGCGACTGGCTGCTCCACGATGGATACCTGGGGCGGTCTGCCGGGCTCGTTGTAGGCCATCGGGTCGCTGCCGGCGATCTCGAACCGGCGGCCCGAGCCGTTCAACTTCAACCCTTTGACCTCTAGTGGAATCTCCAAGGCGCGGTCGGTCGGATTGACAATTCCCACGGCCAACGTTTTGCCGTCCTTGCTGAGCGCGGCCTTGGCGTCGAGCGGGTCGGTGATTTGAGTCTCGAGCGGCACTTGGCCGAAATGGTGTCGATAGAGCTTCAGCACCAGGCCCGTGGTCTCGAACTCGGCCGCTGTCTTCGAGGTCTTGATCGCCCCGATCACGTTCACCGTCTGGGCGTAGTTCGCCATGACGTACATGTCGCTTTGCCGGGCGTACTCGTGCAAGGCGGCGGCCACGCCAAGAGCGTCCTTGAGGAAATAGCGGACGCCGATCTCGCCGTAAAGTTCGGGGCCGTACCAGTAGTTCCACTCGTCCAAGGCGATGGGAAGGGGTTTCGTGGTGACGGCGGGGATTTGCTTGCGATATTTGCGGTGGGCGTCGGCGATCCGCCGCACGTTGTCGGTCATTTGACGCATGTGGGCCACGAGGTCCGGCTTCTCGCCCACGTAAAAGTGCTCGCTGATGGCGTCCATTGCGTCGGCGGCGTGGGTCAACATGCCCTCGGTCCAAGGGCCGACATGGCCCACGCCCACCAATTCGATGTTCGGGTCTTCCGCCCGCATCGCCGCCGCGAATTCTTTGTGCTTGGCAATATACTTCTCCAACGGCATGTGGCCGAGCTGCCAGTCGCCGTACATTTCGTTGCCGATTCCCCACCAGCAGACGCGATAAGGCTCGGGGTGGCCGTTTTGAGCGCGGAGTTTGCCCATGGGCGTGTCGGCCTTGCCGTTGGCATACTGGAGCATCTCGACGGCCAGCTTGACGTCGCCGAGGCCACTATTGACCACCATGTACGGCTCGGTATCCAACTCGCGGCAAAAGACCATGAATTCGTCCAAGCCGAAATCGTTGTGTTCGACGCCTTTCCAGGCCGGGTTCTTCCGCGGTGGCCGGCGGTCGCGGTCGCCGATGCCGTCTTTCCAATTGTAGCCGCTTACGAAGTTACCACCCGGCCAGCGATAAATGGGCGAATCCAGTTGCTTCAACAGCGCCAAGGTGTCGGCCCTCATGCCGTGGACGTTGTCGGCAGGCATGAGCGAGACGGTGCCCACGCGGAACTCGCCTTCGCCGACGACCTCCAATCGGCCGTCGTCCGTATCCGCTTCGGAGGTGAACTCCAGTTCGGTCTTGGCGAACTCCGGCCCGAGGGATGCGATGGCGACAGTTTGCCGATCCTGAGGATTGGGTCCCCAAACCAGACTGACCTTTGCCCCGCTGCTCTTGTCCGGCGCGGCCGCCAGCCAAATCCGGCCCACGTAACGACGGCCCTTGAGCAATCCCAACCCGGCCTGGACCAACCCGCCTTGTTGGCCGGCGGCCACGACCACCCGAGGCGTGTGGGCGCCCACGAATGGTTTCTCGCGGTCCATCACGACCGAAGCGCCGCCGAGCGGTTTCCAAGGCGACTCCTTGTCGCCGACCGGGTAGAAGAACTTGCGATCTTCCAGCATTTCGGCCCAGATGCCCCCGTAAATGCATCGACCCAAGTGCTCGATGAACTGGCCGTAGATATAGGGCGAAATCGGCTCGCCCCGCTGAGCGGCGTCGATCGTGAGTCGAGGCCGCTCGCCCGCAGGACTCGTCGGCTGAGATGGTTCTCCGGCCCGTAGCGGAAGCATCATCCCGCACACCAGGATCAAGGCAGAAACCCCCAACACAACGGCTTCTCGGCAGCGAAATCTCATGACGACAATCTCCCTAAAGCGTAAACTCTCGACGTTTTTCCCCAAGTGGTTTTCCCAAAAGGGAAGCGGGCGGGCGGAGGAGGCGGGCGTATTCTCCCGGCTTCATGGCGCCACGAAAACGCCCCACCCCGCCGCCTGGCAACGGTTACCCAATGAACATACTCTGCCGCGCCCCTGCGCGTCCATCCCACCGGCCTACGTAGTCACAGAGGTTTCCGCCCTCTGTTTGCGTGGGAAAAAAGGTTCTTTTGGGGGGTGCGCCGTGGCTGAAAAAACTTCTCGTCGCTGGGGGAATGGGTTTTTCCGGTTCCGCGGAACCTGCTAAGTCTCAACCCCTTGCGCAAAGGGCAACCGGGTGCGGATGGGGAGGTTTTTCGTTGACAGCCCCTTGAGGGCGTGTTTAGAATCGACTTAGTTTCTTGGCCGCAATCTTCTCCGAATCGACCAAGTTTGCCTTCGCGGGCCTTTCAAGGAGCTACCCTACCATGGCGAGAGAAAATCAAGGACTCCAAATCGCCTTGATCGTATTTGTCATGCTCGCGCTGATCCTCGGTGTGACGACGTTCGTTTTCTATCGCCAGTACGATCAGGAAAAGGGCAAGGCGCTCGCCGCCGATCAAGAGAAGGCCAAGGTGGCCAAGGAGCTGGATGCCGCGCAAAGGGACATCGTCGAACTCAAAAGGATTTTGGGCTTCGGGGCCTCCGACACGATGCAGGTCGTCGGCCAGGAGGTGCCCAAGGACATGCAGTTGGCGGCCAGCCTGCCCGAGGCCGATCGCAACTATCGCAAGCTGGTCCAACACCTCAACGATACGATCCAGAAGAAGAATCAGGCCCTGGCCGTCGCCGAGAACGACAAGGCCAATCTCCAGAAGCAATTGGCTGATAAGGAAAAGGAGGCCGCGGCGCGGATCCAGCAATATGAGGAAGAAGTGAAGAAGGCTGGCGCGGACTTGAGCCAGATGGCGGCCAACTACAAGAAAACAGAAAGCGAATTGAACGCCCAGAAGGACAGGCTGCTCACCGAGCGCAAAGAAATCGAGGACAAGAGCAATCAGCAGATCAAGTCCCTCCAAGAGGCCGTGGCCGCCAGGGATAAGGAAATCAAAACGGCACGCGACGTTGCTGTCCGCTATCGCGACGAGGCCGAAGCCCTTCAGCACACGACCTTTGAAATCGCACACGGCAAGATCTTATGGGTCAACCAGCGTACCGGGCGGGTGTACGTGAATCTGGGCGAGGCTGACGGCCTGCGGCGACTGATGACCTTCGGCGTGTTCACCTCGTCGTCCAACGACGTCTCCCAGTCGGAGAAGAAAGCCAGCATCGAAATCATCGAAATCCTTGGGCCGCACATGGCCGAGGCGAGGATCACCGAAGACAAGCCGGGCAACCCGGTCGTGCCGGGCGACTTGGTGTTCACGCCGATCTGGGCCCCCGGCCGGCGCGTCCGCATCGCGCTGGCGGGATTCATCGACATCGACAATGATGGACGCAGCGACTTGGACCGCGTCCGCGGCATCATTACCACCAATGGCGCGGTGGTCGACGCTTATCAGGATGAGTCGGGTAAGGTTATCGGGCAAGTGACCAGGGAAACGACCTACCTGGTCCAGGGGACGCCGCCGGACGAAAAATCGAGCCGGGAGATGCGACGTGGCTACACCGACATGATCAATGCCGCCACGCGAAACCTGGTCCGACAAATCAAAATCGACGAGTTGTTCCAACGCATGGGCTACCGCGACGTGGACCGCGTGACCTCGTTCGGCAAGGGCGCCAGGGCCACTGATTTCCGCGTCCAACCTCCGCCCGAGGGCGTGCCGGTTTCTTCTGGCACGGTCTCGCCGCTGTTCCAGCCTCGCCAGCCGCAGCGAGGGTCCCGGAGCACCTACTAAGCTCCTCGAACCATCGCTGCTCGTGGGCCTTAAGGGTCTCGGCTTACGGAGACTCCTCTTCACGCTTGGGGCTGTAAAAGCGAAGGCTCCCGACGCCACGCTTTTCCCGGCGTGGCCTGCGGCTGCTCCCAAAACGAACGCTGAAAGGCTACCCTCCGCCGTGGTCGGATTCGTAACTCCGTTGGGAAAACGGGCAGAGCCAGGCCCTTCTCTGTTTAACCGCTCGATAGACGAAGGCTGTCCGACGGAGACCTCGTTTTTTTCGACGCCCTCGCACCCTTAATTCCATCGGAACCATAATAAACCGAGGAAAAAGCACGCACCGCCCCAGGCGACGATCAAGGCCACGTCCGTGCCAAGCGACCACAGGCTCGTACCTTCCAACATCACGGTCCGCAGGGCGTGGATCAGCGGATTGAGGGGCATCAGGGCGAGCACCGGCTGAACCGATTCAGGAAATCGCTCGGTGGAAAAGAAGATTCCCGAGCCGATCCACATCGGCAGCATCACGAGGTTCATCAGACCGGAAACCGTTTCGATCGTTTGGGCCCGGCTGGCGACCAACAGGCCGATGCCCGCGAACTCCAACGCGCCCAGCAGGATCAACATCGCGACTGCGAGATAACTCCCCAAGCTGGCGACGCCAAAAAACAAGCGGGCGAACACCAACAGCAGCAAGACCTCCGTGGCCGTGAAAAGCAGCCGGCTGAGGATGATCGCGGCGAGGAAATGGATTCGTTTCATAGGAGTGGCCAAATAGCGCTTCAGCAGTTTTCGGATCCGCATGTCGACGATGGCGAAGCCGACGCCCCAGAGCCCGCCACCCATCAGGCCCATGCCCAACAGCCCCGGCACCAAGAAGTCGATGTACCGCGTGCCCGGCTCGTCCACAGGCAGGTCGGCCACCTCCACGGCGTCGCGGCGTCCCGCCTCGCGCTGAAGAAAATCGTCCACGGTGTTTCGGGCAAGGAGGCTTTCGGCACGCGTCGGATCGAAGGCGTACTCGTAGCGCGGCGTGGGAACCATCGGGGCTCTTATCATCAGGTCCGCGCGCCCCGTGCGGAGGCGACGGCGACCTTCGCTTTCGTCGCAGACCGTCGCCTGGAAGCGGGGACTGCGGTTCAGTGCCGCGGCCACCGATTCGGCTGCCGCGCCCTCGCAAATCACCACACGCACCGCTTCGACCGGCCGGTTACGAAACGCCACGCCCAACGCGACCACCAAGATCAAGGGGAACACGTAGACCCAGAACACCGCCTCCGGCTCGCGCAGGAATTCCCGCATGCGGGCCAACGTGAGGTTCACCAGCGGATGATCGCCAAGCCCGCGCCGGCTCATGGGTTCGTTCCCATCGGTCGGCCAGTCAACTTGACGAAGACGTCGTCGAGGCTGGCGTGACGTGTGACAAGGCTGGCCAGTCGCCATTGGCGCTGGCGGAACCAATCCAGCAGGGCGGGAAGGACGACGTGCGGCTCGATCACGGACAGATGGATCAGTCCGTCTTCCACGCGGCAGCCGGTAACGGAGGGTAGACGCTGCCCCGTTTCGGCGATTTCGCGCATCACGTCGGCCGACTCCACCGAGAATTCAACCACGTGTTCGCCGCCGAGTCGGGCAATCAGCTCCCGGGGCGTCCCCAAGGCGATGACTTGACCATGGTCCACGATCGCCACCCGGTCGCATAGCCGCTCCGCCTCTTCCATGTAATGCGTGGTCAGCAGTGTCGTCCGGCCGTGTTGGCGGCACTCGCGGATGATTTCGGCCAACTGCCGCCGGGAGTGAGGGTCCAAGCCGGTGGTGGGCTCGTCAAGGAATAGCAGGGCCGGATCGCCAATCATCGCCACGGCCACGGCCAGTCGCTGCTTCTGCCCGCCGGAAAGGTTCTTGACCCACGTGTCGGCCTTGTCTTCCAGCGACACGCGTGCCATCGCTTCCTCGGGGCGCAGGCCCGTCCTGTAGAAACTCCGAAACAGCGTCAAGGTTTCCCGGACGGTAAGCTTGTCGGAGAACTTCGTCTCCTGGAGCGAGATGCCGATCTGCTCGCGTATGGCCCGGCCGCTTTGGGCCCACCGCATCCCCAAGATCTCCACGTCGCCGCTGGTCGCCTCCAGCAGGCCTTCCAGAATCTCGACCGTGGTCGTCTTGCCGGCGCCATTCGGACCGAGCAGGCCGAAACACTCGCCCTCCCGCACCTCCAAATCTAGCCCCCGCACCGCCTCCACCGGAGGCCGGCCCGGATAGACCTTCCGAAGGCCAGCGCAACGGATGGCTACCGCGCTTGGACGCAACCCAGCCGCTCCTCAACGTGTTTTTTCATGCGGGTAATTTCTTCCATGAGCGGACGATCGCTCGCGCCACATTCGGCCAGGGCCTTGCCGAAACATCGAAGCGCCTCGGACAGTTCGCCTTTTTTCTCGAAGCACAGACCTCGCCGATACCAGGCCAACGCGCTGGGGTGCAACGCCAACGACTTGTCGAAACAGGCGATGGCCTCGTCGTACTGGCCCAATTCGAACAGGGCGTGCCCCTTCATTCCCCAGGCTGGCGGATATTCCGGATTCGCCTGGAGAGCTTTGGACAGATATTCTGCCCGCAGCCGACGATCGTCTTCAGCCAAGGCGCACGCGACCCAATAGTCGTATCCTCGCCGCAGGCTCAACTTTCTGAACGCCGCAGGCCAATTAGTGCTGCGCCAAGGCCGCCACCAATTCGGCCGCACGGGTCGCGGGGTCTTCTTCGTCTCCCTGGCGGCAGGCTTTTGCTCCGTGGTCTCGGCGGGGGTTGGCGGCGGCATACGATGCTTCAAACAAGGTTGGTCGGCCGGTTTTTCCTTGAGTTCCCGAAGAGCCCGCGGCTCGACGATCCACTCCTCGATCAACCAAAAAGTAAACTGCACGAGCCCGCGCACCACGATCACGAGCACGTACAAACCAGCCAACAGCAACAGCCAACCAAGCCAGGACATGGCGACATGCGGGCTTGGCGACCCACGCCCGAAATTGGTGAGCCGCCGGCCGAAGCGTCTGACGTGCGCCTAGTCGTGTCGTACCAACGTGTTTCTACGATTTCCCCTTGGTTGCTCTCATCCCTATCATAATCGGCCATCTCCCGGATGCAAGTTGCACCGCCCCCCCGCGGCGAGCTGTGCCCGCCAGTCCGCGCGGCTCGCAGAACGGAGGGAAATCCTTTGCCGCTGGCAGTAGGCCAGGCCACGCCGTTCGCCTCCCAGCGGCGTCGGAAAAGCTTGGGAATAGCTTGCGTGGCAAGCGAACCGAGGTCGCAGTCCGCGGTCAGACTTCCATCACGTCGCTTGCTTCATAACGGGTCGCCAGGCGCAGCGGGAACTGGAGCCCCAAAATCTTGCGATGGGTAGCCAAGGCAAGCTCAGGATGGTTGTTTTCTTGGGAAAGGTGCCCAAGGCACGCCCATCGAAGACGGCGCGTCGCCGACTCCAAAAGCAGCTCGGCGGCCTCGACGTTTGCCAGGTGCCCATGCGGGCCCCGAATGCGCTGCTTCAGCCAGTCGGGATAGCGGCCCCGCTCGAGCATTTCCGGATCGTAGTTGCTTTCCAGCAGCACGGCGTCGAGCGAACGGATGATCGCGTCCAACTCCTCGAAGACGTGCCCGAGGTCCGTCAGCACTCCGAACCGCCGCCGCCCGTCGTCGATCACAAAGGCGACGCCGTCCGCGCCGTCGTGCGGAGTGGGGATCGTCTCCACGCGGACTTTGCCAAAGCGTAACGTCGTGCCCGCGTGAAAATAACTTACGTCCTCCACCTCGCCGAGGCGACAACGGGAGGAAGCGGCGCGAAAGGTGGCCGCCGTGGCATAGATCGGCAAACCGAACTTGCGCTGGTAGATCCCAGCCGAACGGGAATGGTCCGCATGGTCGTGCGAAATCAACAGCGCCGCCACCCTCCTGATGTCGATCCCGTGCTGGGCCAATCGTCGCCGCGCTTCACTCCCGCTGATGCCGGCATCGATCAGCAGGGCCACCTCGCCCGACTCCACATACACGCAGTTTCCGTTGCTGCCGGACTGAAGAGAAATGACGCGCATGGCCTCAATTCAATCGGGTTGTCGTCGTGGCGGCTAATTGCGGGAAACCGCTCGAACCTTGGCGGAAGCGAACGCCTATCGCCGCGCGGCCAACGCCAGTGGAGCTAGTCCGCCAGATTCTTGCTCAGCTCCCGCCAAGCGGTCATGGATCGGGCGAGGTGATCCCGCGCGTCACCGCCGATTCCATAGCATTGCAGGCCGATCGGGCCGCGGTAGCCTAGTTCCTTGAGCGTTCGCAGGAACTTGCCGACATCGAATGAGCCCCGATCGAGCGGCTGGATGTATTTTTGCCACCCCGGCTGGTCGTCGAACTCGTCGGCCCCGTTGATCGACACGGCCCAAAGCCGCGGCATGGCCAGCTTCAACAGCGGTTTGTAGTCCCGACTCTTGTCCACCCGCAGCCAATGACACAGGTTGAACATCACGCCTACGTTCGGGCGATTTACCTTGTCCGCCACGCGGACCGCGTCCTCGATCCGCTCGACCCACGACCCCAAGTGCGGATAAAGCAGCAATTGCACGTCGGTATCTTTGGCCAAATCCGACATTTCGCGAAGGATGCGGACCGCGTGCGGATCGACCGAGGAATCCGAAGGCTTCATGCCGTTGACGAGCAAGGCGAATTGTACCCGCCGTCCGTTGATCAACGCCAAGACCTCTTTGAACCGCGGATCATAGGGCTCTTTGCCTGGTGCGACGTCGACGGTCATCGTGATCTGAAAGAGTTTCAAACCGACGTCGTCGAGCGATTTGATTCGCTCCGCGACCTTGTCGAGCCAAATATGACCGACGCCCGCATAGCCCAGTTCCTTGAGCATCGCGGCCTGTTCTTCAAACGTCCGCTTCTTGGCGTCGTGCCAGTCGATACAGAAGGGGAAGAAGGGATAGGCCGCCGGGTCGGCCGCCCTGACGACGCTCGCCAACGCCAACCAAATCATCGCCGTTCGGAGCACGCGGTGCGGTGTCATGAACGAAATCTCCTGCGCGGTTTCGGGAACCTTCAACCTCCAGAGCGTAACCTTATCGCCCCGGCCTGAGCCTGCCAAGGGAGGCCCTTGCTCGCCCGGCGAAGCGAGCCGGTTGGGTGACGGCGCGAACACGGGAATGCGGGAAACATCGCCGCTCTCGGACCGACATTTTGTTCCGACTCGGCACAACCCCGTTTTCGCCCCCCCTTTTTGCGAAGTATCATCGCTACCTAACTTTAGGGTGCAGTTCGTGCTATGCTGCAATTTCAGGAGTATAGCGAAACTTTCACGTTTAGGTCGAGTGCGGGCCGATGTGAAAATCTGCAAACCAGTGAGAGCAGGATATATAGTTCAGATGAATGGGCTGGTGCTGGGCCCACAATTCATTCAGGACGTTTGGCACGGGTAAGAAGCGAACGAAAGCTATCCTAAAAAAACATCTTTCCAGCTTGCAAACAAGCTTCCGATTGCACGGATGGTATCGGTTGGTCGGGCCAAAGCAGGCGGTCGGCAATCTAGGTGTGAACTGAAAAGACTCCCTGGGTGATAAATCCGTGACGAACTTAAGCGCAAATCGCCTTAGACTATACGACCAGCGATACTTCGAGCCGTTGAAGCCCGATATTGAAAATGTGGCCAGCCTGCCGAGCCTGCTGCGGGCCTTTGAAGAAGCCACTGGCTGGTCGCTGAAGTATTGCCCTGGTTCGAAGCCGATCGACCCGGCTGAGTACGCGTGGTCCGCCCCGGCCAACCCGGGCGTCGGAGAAACTCTCGGACACGTTCAACTCAGCCCGGTTCGATCGGCTTCGGCAGCACCGCCCGGCCCCCTTTGCCGTCTCGTCGCCGCCATCGACGGCCTCCTGGCAGAACTGCTCACGACACAGCAGGCCCTGAGCGAGCGCGAGGCGGAACTTGCGGCCGCCATCCCGGTCGTCATCCGTTCCGACGAGCGGATACACCTTGCCCGGCGACTCCGCGCCGTGCTTCGCGGCGGGGCCGAAGCGGTGGGTTGCCACGCAGCCGCGCTCTATCTGCTCGACGAGGCGACCACGACCCTCAAACTGCGCTGCTCCTGGGGACTGCCCCGTGACCGACTGACCCTGCCCCCTCGCCCCCTGCGTGGCGCTTTGGCCGATTTGGAAGCCATGCTTGGCCATGCCGTGGTGCTCGAGGACACCACCCTCTTCCAGCAATGGAACCCGCCCGAGGACTTTCCTTCCGCTGCCTGCGTCCCCGTCGCTACGCCTACCAACATCTTGGGAACGCTTTGGGTGTTCTGCAATTCCCGCCGGGATTTCAACGATCGGGAAACCAACGTCCTGGAGATGGTGGCCGGCCGCCTGGCCAGCGACTTGGAAAGGGAAATCCTTGTTCATGAGGGCGCTAAGGCCGCCCAAATCAAACGCCAACTCGATGCCGCAGAACGCATCCAACGCCATCAACAGCCCTCCGTTCCGCCCATGATTCGCGGCTGGGATTTCGCGGGTTGGGTTTACCAATCTGGTGGCGTCGGCGGCAGTTTTTTCGATTGGTTCTCCATCCCACGAAATTCCGTTACGTTCGCCCTGGGCGATGTGGCGGGCACACCACTGGAAGCCGCGATCATTGCTGCCGGCTTGAGGGCTTCCCTCCGTTCCCACGGCCAGTATCACCGAAACGCCAGTCGGCTCTTGACCCAAGTGAACCTGACGCTGTGGACCGGGTCGGCAGGCGATCAGTCGGCGGCCTTGGCCTGCGGATACATCGACGCCGTGTCCGATCGAATTCGATTGGCTTCTGCCGGACGCATTGGTTTGATCCTGGCGCGGTCCGACGGTTGGGAGTCGCTCGCCGCCCAAGCCCCAGCCCTCGGACATAGTCCCGAGACGGTCTACCGGCAAACGCAATTCCGACTCCAGCCCGGCGACACCCTCTTCTGTTACGGCGACGGCCTGCGCGGAGCAATAAAAGGTGGCAGCGATGCACAGCGCGAGGCTTGGCTGGCCCAATGGCTCGCCGCGCGAAGGAACCTCACCGCCAAAGGAATCGCCACCGCCGCGCGAGCCGAAATCGCCGAGCAGCCCCCCGAGCCCCACCAAGGGATTGCAATTCTGGTCCTCAAACGCACCAAGCCTTGACGCCGGACGTGGCTGAGGTAAAGTGAATAGCTGCGAGGCGATCCCAACCAGCGGGAATGGCGGAATTGGCAGACGCGCTAGGTTGAGGGCCTAGTGGCCGCAAGGCCGTGCAGGTTCAAGTCCTGTTTCCCGCATCTTAA
>CALFBP010000037.1 GCA_937951625.1 uncultured Thermoguttaceae bacterium | reverse complement strand
GGGGACCGCCGTTGAGGAGGGAGTCGCCATGTCACACGGCATCTTTTTCGTCCAGGAGTGCCCCACCTGCGGCCGGCGTTTGCACATCCGCGTCGAGTATCTAGGTCGGCAGGTCGTTTGCCAGCACTGTCGTGGCCGCTTGGTAGCTTGTGATTCGGCCACGCGGCGGGCCGAGGAGGGAGGCGCCGCGGATACGATCTTGCGGCGGGCCGATGAATTGCTGCGGCAGGCCTCTCAGTATGAAAGTCGTTCGCGTTCAATGCGTCCGCGTTGAGCGGAAGCCGAACCGCGGGGAAATCTGGCCGCTTTTCTAGCCGCGCCAGCCAAGGGGGCGAGGTCTAAGCCGTCGCCAACCCCTATTTGCGACGTGCCGCGTTTTCTCTTCGTCCAGCCTGACCACGAACCGCGATTCTTCGTCCGTTTTTGTTCGCGGCCTATTCAGCTATGCGGCGCGTGAATTTCGGGAGGGTGCCGTGGCCGCGGTGTTTTCGAGATCGAACAACGCCGCGCCAATTTGCCCTCGTTTGATCGCCGACCTCTTGCTGGCTACAGGCCGGCAGCAGAGCAGGCGGTCGTGAACCGTTGCTCACGGCCGCTTGAAGATAAAGGGCATGGCGTGCTATTATCGTAGGATTTTGTATGGCATGCATCAGCGTTATGGTTGGGAGAGGTTTGCGGCGTTTGGTCAGCGCGGCTTGCTTTGTCGCGGCGTTGTTGGAAGGGGAATAGAACAGGTGCCACGTCGAGAAGATTTGCACAAGATTTTGCTGATTGGCTCGGGCCCCATCGTGATCGGGCAGGCCTGCGAGTTCGACTATTCGGGGACGCAGGCGTGCAAGGCCCTTCGGGAGGAAGGGTACGAGGTTGTGCTGATCAACTCCAATCCCGCCACCATTATGACCGATCCGGAGATGGCGGATCGGACCTATATTGAACCCTTGAGTTGGGAAATCGTGGCCAAGGTGATCGAGGCCGAGCGTCCCGACGCCTTGTTGCCCACGTTAGGCGGCCAGACCGGCCTGAATCTTGCCATGGATCTGGTCCGGCATGGTGTTTTGGAGCGGTACGGCGTGGAGATGATCGGCGCTAACCCGGCGGCGATCGCCAAGGCCGAAGAACGCGATCAATTCCGGTTGGCCATGGAAAAGATCGGTCTGGACGTGTGCCGCGGGCGCACGGTCCGGAGTTTGGAAGAGGCGCGGGTCGTGCTGCAAGAGATCGGGTTACCGGCCGTGATCCGGCCGAGTTTCACGCTTGGCGGTTCTGGTTCGAGCCTCGCTTTCAACCGGGAGGAATTCGACGACCACGTTGCCCACGGCCTCGCCGCCTCGCCCATCCACGAAGTGCTGGTCGAGGAATCGGTGCTGGGCTGGAAAGAATATGAAATGGAGGTGATGCGCGATAAGGACGATAATGTCGTGATCATCTGCTCGATCGAGAACTTCGATCCGATGGGCGTCCACACCGGCGATTCGATCACGGTGGCCCCCGCGCAAACGCTCACGGACAAGGAGTACCAACGGATGCGCGATGCCTCGATAGCGGTGATCCGCGAGATCGGGGTGGAGACGGGCGGGTCGAACATCCAGTTCGCCATCCATCCGCGGACCGGACGGATGGTGGTCATCGAGATGAATCCCCGCGTCAGCCGCTCCAGCGCGCTGGCGTCCAAGGCCACGGGCTTCCCCATCGCCAAGATCGCGGCCAAATTGGCCGTGGGGTACCGCTTGCACGAATTGCCCAACGACATCACACGGCTGACTAAGGCTTGTTTCGAGCCGACCATCGACTACGTCGTGGTCAAAATCCCGCGATTCGCCTTCGAGAAGTTTCCCGAGGCCAAACCGGACCTCACCACGCAAATGAAGAGCGTGGGGGAAACGATGGCCATTGGGCGGACGTTCAAGGAGGCTTTTCAAAAGGCGTTGCGGGGACTGGAGGTCGGTAGTTTCGGTTTCGGTTGCGACGGCAAGGACCTGTGGGGCACGTCCCACCAACCAAGCATCGACGATGTCCGGGCCCGACTGGCCCGGCCCGATGATCAGCGCGTCTGGTACCTCCGCTATGCGATGAAGTATGGAATGCCGATCGACGAGATTCACGACCTGACGGGAATCGATCCTTGGTTTTTGGACAATTTACGTGAGATCGTGGAGATGGAGGATCGCCTTCGGGCCGTCGGAAGCCTGGAGGTTGTGGAGGATGGCCTGCTCCGCGAGGCCAAGCGGTTTGGCTTTTCGGATCGGCAATTGGCCCACATTTGGGGCTCCTCGGAAATGGCGGTACGGGCCGAACGCAAACGCCGTGGCATTGTGGCCACGTTCAAGGCCGTCGACACCTGCGCGGCGGAGTTCGAGGCCTACACGCCCTATTACTATTCCACCTATGAAGACGAAGATGAAACGCCACCGAAAAAGCCGAATCGGCGGCGGGTGATGATCCTCGGCGGCGGCCCCAATCGCATCGGCCAAGGGATCGAGTTCGACTATTGCTGCTGCCACGCCAGTTTCGCGTTGCGGGAACTAGGCGTCGAGTCGGTCATGGTCAACTCGAACCCGGAAACGGTAAGCACCGATTACGACATCAGCGACCTGTTGTTCTTCGAGCCGCTGACCGTCGAGGACGTGCTCAACATCTACGATCGCGTGCAGCCGGAAGGAGTCATCGTCCAGTTTGGTGGGCAGACGCCGCTCAACCTGGCGAGGGCGTTGGCCAGTGCAGGTGTGCCCATCCTCGGCACGAGCGTCGACACCATCGAGGATGCCGAGGATCGAGAGAAGTTTAGAGATTTCCTCAACCGACTCAAGCTCAAGCAGCCCGCCAGCGGCATCGCGCGGAATCTGACCGAGGCCCGAACCGCCGTGGCCAGGGTTGGTTTTCCTGCGCTGGTTCGGCCCAGCTTCGTGCTCGGGGGTCGGGCCATGGAAATCTGTTACGACGCGGCCCAATTCGAGCATTTCGTCAAGGAAGCGTTCGTGGTGGCCGAGGGACAGCCCGTGCTCATCGACCGCTTCCTCGAAGACGCCACCGAAGTGGATGTCGACGCCGTGTGCGACGGTCAAAACGTGATCGTGGCGGGGGTCATGGAGCATATCGAGGAAGCGGGGGTCCACTCCGGCGATTCCGCCTGCGCCATCCCGCCGTACAGCCTGGAAGGGCCGATAGTCGCGGAAATCAAGGAGGCCGTTCGGGCCATGGCCCGAGACCTCAAGGTCGTTGGGCTGATGAATGTCCAGTTCGCCGTGAAACGCGAGGACGGCAAGCCCAATGTGTATGTCTTGGAGGTGAACCCTCGGGCGAGCCGCACGGTGCCCTTCGTGTCCAAGGCGATTGGCATTCCTTTGGCGAAAGTCGCGACGAAGGCCATGCTGGGAGTCGCTTTGGCGGAGCAAGGGCTGACCAGCGATCCCATCCCCGCCCATGTCTCGGTCAAGGAGGCCGTTTTCCCCTTCGTGAAGTTCGCCGGCGTGGATATTGTGCTCGGTCCGGAAATGAAATCGACCGGCGAGGTCATGGGCATCAGCGAGCGGTTCTCCATCGCCTTCGCCAAGAGCCAGCTCGCCGCGGGCACGGTGTTGCCGCGGAGCGGACGGATCTTCGTCAGTGTGGCCGACCGGGCTAAGCCCCATATCGTCGGTTTGGCCCAGCGATTGGAACGGTTGGGCTATGAATTGCTGGCCACGCGGGGCACCGCCCAATGCCTAGAGGCGGCGGGAATCCGGGTGCAACGGGTCAAAAAACTTCAAGAGGGCCACCCCAACCTGATTGATCTGATGCGCGACCGTCAGGTCCAACTCGTGATCAACACGCCCAGCGGTAAAGGAGCCCGCACGGACGAAGGCCGCATCCGCGCGGCTGCCGTGTCGCTGGGCGTCCCTTGCATCACCACCATCCCGGCCGCCGACGCCGCCGTCAAGGCCATGGAGGCCCTGCGTGAGGAGGAAATGTCGGTCCAAACCGTCCAGGATCGTTTTTCCCGGCGACTCTCTGGCTATCAATCCCGGTAAGGCTTCAGGGCGGACTCCAGGTCCAGCGGGGCAGGCAGTCGCGGTTTGGCGGAAAAAGGTGGCGCTAGCTCTTTAGCGTCATCGTGCGACGACGCCCGATGACGTCGTGCGACCTGAGGGGTTTCCGTCGGGGGGTCTGCCCGGCGTTTGGTCTCGAACCACCGACTCAACCAAGCGCCGCGGCCGATTGGTTCCTTGCCGACCGATCGATTCTTGCCCATGCGCGGCGGGGCCTTCGCGGGCCCGGAGGCCTTGGAATCGACGGGAGATTTTGCGGCCGAGACGCCTGCGCGGTTCGAGGACGCCGCCTCCGGCTCGGAAAGCGGCCGCTGGCGCATTGGGATGCCCACAGGGTTGTCCCAGGACGGTTCGTACCGCGAGGCAGCGTCGGGGCGTGATTGCGGCAAGAGGCGCGAAGGCTTGTTTTGCGTCGGTAGGGGGGCGGCGCTATCGGGAAGCGGCCCAAGGTCCGTCGGAGCCTCCTTTGCTGATTCCATCTCGACGCTCGGCCAAGGATTTGCTGAGGTGGGCCGTGGGGCCGTCGCCGAGGATCGATCGTCGGGCAAGGACGGCCGCGGCTCGATGGGCGAAGAGCGATGGTCGGGGATTGAGATCTGCACATCCGCGGGCCTCGAGCGCGTCATGCGTTGCTTTTCTCCTGCATCCTCGCCGCGGAAAGAGAGCTTTCGTTTTCCCGTTTCTTTGCCCGCTGGCGAAGGACCTCCCAGCTCCGGCAGGGGAATCTCGATATTCAAATCTTGCCCAAGGCACGGCGCCGTGCCGGCGAGAGCCGCGCAAGCGACGATCGACGCGATGGTTTTAGCAAAGCCGGTTCTCATGGCCCACCACTCCTGTGCAGATCGCTCCCTAACGTCTTCCATCGGCAGACGGCGCCGCTGGAATCTTGCATTTAACGTGGGCCGACTGCTGCCCACCCTACAGGTTGCCTAAACGACAAAGTTTTCGGCAAAGCGAATTCGGCAGAGAGGAACGCAGCAACCCATTCGGATAGCGTGGGATATGCGCTAAGCGCTGAGCGGACTGTTCGAATTCGTCGAGCGGTTGATCACAACCAGCGTGGTAACGCCTCGCCATTCGAAGATGATGGGTTTAAGGCTGCGGCGACCGTCGCTACACTCCGCCTCCGACTGGTGGTGCCTACGAGAATCGAACGATCGGTACGTCCTGGATCAAAATCCGCCAGCCAAACGGTTGCTATCGGCATGCTCATCAGTAAAATTAGAACGAGTAGCATTCCCAGAGACTGTCCCGATTTTCGCGGCGAAAGTCGTGAAGATGGGACTGTCCCTTTTGCGCGAAGGCGACGGGGGGATAGGCACATTTTTTGGTCCGAAGACAGCCTGAAAAATGAGCTAGCCCCCGGCCTAGGAACGGTTACTTCGAGCGTTGCGGTCGCCCTATGATCTACCGTGGGCGTGGTGATGCAACGTCAAGTGGATGGAAATCCATTCGTTTCGCTTGGGCCAAGGGGCTTTGCCTGGGCCCGAAAGAGGCGATTCTTGATTTGGTGGGAAAGGAGCTTCGGTGAGCAAATCTTGGAGTACCATGAACCGGCGAGTCTGTCTGGAAGTACTAGGTACAGTTTTCAGCGGGATATTTGTTCGAGCGTCGCGTGCAGGATCGATCGCTGATGAAGTCGGATATTCTTCAGCGGTCCGTGAGATCGGGTCGCGGCGAGAACTGTTCGTAGATGGCTACCTCGTCGAAACATTGAAAAACACGCGTTTCAAATTGCATGAGCCGGTCTCAGGCGGCGTGGCCATTCGCAACGACAAACCGTGGGAGGGACCGGCGAACGGGCCGCTGTCGGTGATTGAAGTCGATGGCCGATTGCTGTTGTATTATCGAGCTTGGTCCCTCAAGGATCCAACAGATGAGAATGGAGTGGTTTGCGTCGCGGAAAGCCGGGATGGTGGCGCATCGTGGACCAAGCCCGTGTTGAATCGAATCACCAAGCCCGAGTGGCCCGACAATAACATCATCGCGGCCGACGACGGCAAAACGACTTTCGCCTTCCCCTCGGCGCCGTGGGTAGACACGCGACCCGGAACACCTGCTGCCCAACGGATCAAGTTGCTTCAGAGCCAGCCCCTCAGCGGAGAGCAGCATACGGCCATGCGGGACCCCGGTGGACCGAAGCGTCTCGTGTTTTGGGCCTCGGCTGATGGATTTGTGTTTCACAAGCTGAATCCGCAACCGGAGATGATCAGCCACCTTCGCAACTGCTTCGATGGGGGCACGACCATGTTTTGGAGTGAGGTCGAGCAGCAGTATGTGCTGTACTATCGTTGGTGGGACCCCGCGAGGGGACGCTCCATGGCCCGGGCGACCTCAAAGGACCTCATGACGTGGTCGCCGTCGGTCCCGATGACCTACGGGGATACGCCCCCGGAAGAGTTCTACACCAATAACACCCAGCCTTACTTCCGCGCCCCCCACATCTACATCGCGCCGGCCGCTCGATTTATGGCAGGTCGTCAAGCGATCACCAGGGAGCAAGCGGAGAGCCTTCAGGTGAAAAAAATACGCGGATACGAGTATTTTTTGGACTGTTCCGACGCAGTATTGTTAACCAGCCGCGCCGGCTCGACCGTCTACGATCGCACCTTCCTGGAGACGTTCATCCGACCTGGACTTAGCCTGGGTAATTGGGTCACGCGGACCAACTATCCCTTCACGGGGATTTTCCCTGCCGGGCCTGAACAAATCCAGTTGTTCGTTCATCGCCACTACATGCAGGACTCTTGGCACGCAGAACGGATGCTGTTGCGGACCGACGGCTTCGCCTCGATCAACGCGCCTTGGGCGGGCGGCGAGATGGTCACCAAACCTCTCACCTTTTCAGGCAAAGCCCTCGAGATCAACTATCGCACCAGCGCACCGGGCTTTATTCGCGTGGAAATTCAGACTGCGGCCGGTGACCCCATTCCCGGCTTTGCCCTGAGCGACTGCCCTGAAATCATCGGAGACCAAATCGAACGGATCGTCGCTTGGAAGCAAGGCACCGATGTCAGCGGTTTGGCGGGCCAGCGCGTCCGCCTGCGATTCGTAATGAAGGACGCCGATCTGTTCTCCATCCGCTTTCAGGCCTGATCTGAATCGAGCGACCGTTGGCGGGTCGCACTCTGTGAGCCGATTTGCCTCCTCAGCCCGGAGACGGCCCTGCGGAGCGCGGCTCGCCGGCTTCCTTCTGCTCGAATCTGAAAGTCGCGTGGGGCCAAACCTCGGTATCAAACGGGAAAAACTCACAAACATGCGGCCCATAAGCATCACTTCAATCAATTGCCATGGCAGCCAATCTCGTTAAGATAGCCTCGGATGGACAGCGGCCGCTGCTCTCCTTACGTAAACTGGCAAAGGGGTGGCGTTCGGAAACCTCATCGACGTGCGACGCCGTGTTGCAGAATGCTAGGGCTAACGGTGAGGTGTGGGCGCACTCCCCGTCCACGTTACCGGAAATGCAGACGTGAATCAGCGGACACGCGACCGTTTTGATCGCCAACTCGAACGGGTTCTGGCTTCCATGCCGCCGTTAGTGCATCAGCTTCTGGAGAAAATCCCGCTGCACGTCGAAGACTATCCGTCGCGGGAGGTGATGAAGGAAAAAGGAATCTCCGATCGCAGGGAGCTTTGCGGCCTGTTCACGGGTTTGGCCATCACGGAGAAAAGCATCGACGTCCCGGCCTCGCTGCCCGATGTGGTTACCCTGTACCGCGAGGGCATTCTGGAGGCGGCTCGGGACGCGTGGGGGCGGATTACGGGCGAGTCGCTTCGGGAGCAGATTCGCATCACGCTGCTGCATGAGTTGGCTCACTTCCACGGACTCAATGAGCAAGAACTCGAGGAACTCGGCTATGGCTGATTCGAACGTCAGCGGACCCACACGCCAAGGGAGTCACTTTGCCTTGGACCACCGCTTGCTGAGACTTGCGCCCGAGGACAACGTGGCTGTGGCTACCACGACCATCCCGGCCGGCGAGGCCCTCGAGATCGACGGCGAGCCGCGGCCTTGCGATCGGACGATTCCGACGGGCCACAAGGTAGCGATCGCTCGGATCCCGGCCGGGGCCAAGGTCCTCAAGTATGGGGCCCCGATCGGCTCCGCCACCTGCGACATTCAGCCGGGTTGCTACGTCCACACCCACAATCTGAAAAGCGATTATCTGCCGACGTACACCTACGACAATCTTCCGCCCCGCTGAGCTGAATGCTTCCAGGCTGAGGGGTGCAGGCACGCGAAGGCCCTTTTTCCAGGTGTCTCTTTCCCTGGAGCGCCAAGGAATGAAACGGCGTTTCCAGCTTCGAGGGCCAAGGAATATTGGGGCGAGAACCCGCTCCGCAAATTGCCTTGACACCCCATTTTCGTGAAAAGCACGGTTTCGGGAACACGGGCCCGCCGCGCTCGATCGCCGCGTAGATCGGGCGGAGATTTCCGTAACAGCCCTTGCCGGCGGGGGTTGGAAGTCGGAGAATGCACCGTCGTGAAGCCCCGAACGTCTCGGGGCTGCGAGGCCCTCGTAGGTTCGGGAGAAAACATGATGCGAATCGTTGGTTGGATGGTTCTTGGGTTGGTGGCAGGCACGGTGGCGATCGCGCAAGACCAGCGGGCTCCCGCCCGGCCGCAGGAGCCTGCCGCTGCCGCGATGGACTCGAAGGAGGCCGCTGCGATTGCCAGTTATGCAATCGGGATGAACACTGGCCGGTCCATCAAGGATGAGGGAATCGAGATCGATTTGGACGCGTTTTTTCAGGGAATTCGCGACGGTGCTGGCGGTGCGAAACCCAAGTACAGCCAGCAACAGATTCGCGAGGCCATGGCCATGTTCCAAGAGGAGCTCAAAGCAAAACAGGAAAAGTCGCAACGGATGGTCAGTGAAAAGAACCTGCGCGAAGGCCAGGCGTTTCTCGCTGCCAACAAGGTCAAGGAAGGCGTGGTGACGCTGCCCAGCGGGCTGCAATACCAGATTTTGCGAAAAGGCAACGGCGCCTCGCCCAAGGCCACCGATACCGTGAAGGTTCACTACGAAGGGACCCTCCTCGATGGAACGGTGTTCGACAGTTCGATTCAGCGCAACGAACCGGCGGTCTTTCCGGTCCGGGATGTGATTCCCGGCTGGACCGAGGCCCTCCAACAGATGCACGTCGGCGATAAGTGGAAACTGTTCATTCCCGCCGAGCTGGCGTATGGCGCTCGGGGGGCGGGCCGCGTGATCGGCCCCAATTCCGTGCTGATCTTCGAGGTTGAATTGTTGGGAATCGAATCGTCGGGCGCTAAGCCGGAGGAATAAGCGGGCCGTCGCCTCGGCCTGAATCGACCTCCCCCCGTTGTCTTGCCCGAGTTCATCACGCTGCAAAACCCCCACACCGTCTTGCGAAGCCGCCAGACAGAGGGTCAAAAGTTCAGCCCTTCTTGACGAATTGAGGGACGGTGAGTTGCTCACCGCCTTTCAGCGAAGACTCGTGAGCCACGATGCCCGGCACGGTCATGGCCAGCGACTCATAGAGGTCGATTTCCGGCTCCCGGTCCTCGATCAGGGCATTGATGAACTCGGCCGAGATGAACACCGCCGAGCCGCCGTGTCCTGACGCGTGACGCATGGGTTCAGGCAGCATGTCGGACTTCCAATAGTCGGGCACGGCGACGGGCTTGGCGCCTTGTCCTTTGCGGTTGACGACATTGCCGTGGACACCGCCGACCGCCATGTAGAGCGTGGCTTGGTCGCCGAACCATTGGGCCCGCTCGCCGTAGGGGACGCAGTAACGAAACTCGTTCACGCGGCACAGATGGCCCTGGTCGGTGAGCATCATAGCGCTTTGGCAAAAGAAGGGGTTCTTGTAAGCGTTTTCGCGGCGGTAGGGGTGACGGCGGATATCCGGGCTCGTACCGCCCCATCCCAGGCACGAAACCTTCGTGATCCGTTCCTTGGTCACGCCGGTGACGAAGCCCAAGGAGTGCGTGGGATACCACATGGGCGGAAAGCCCCAGCGCCAGGATCGGGAGCCGTCGGGATTGAAGCCCAACGTGCCGGGCGTGGTGTTGTCCCGAACGTCGTGGTAGTACTCGGCCTCGAAGGAGAACAACTCGCCGAATCCACCCGCCCGATACATGTTCCGCGCGAAGATACACTCCTGCCGATAGTAGCTCGACTCGGCCATCATGTACTTCAGCCCCGTCTTCTCCTTCACCTCTTGGAGCATGGCGGCTTCGTCGAGTGACACGCAGGCGGGAACGGCCGAGACCACGTGCCAGCCGCGTTCCATGCACAGTTTCGTATGGCGGGCGTGGTCCGGGGCGCCCGAGAAGATCGCCACGGCGTCGATGTCCTTGGCTTTTTCAACCATGACCTCCAACGATTCATAGACGTTGTCGCACTGGTAGCGGGCCTGAAGGGCCTTGCGGCGGCCCGGATAGAGGTCGGTCACGGCCGTGACCACGCAGTTGGGGTGTTCGTGCCAGTGAAAGGTGGCCCCGAATCCGCCGCCTACGACGGCCAGGCGAATCTTCTTTTGGTTTTCTGCGGGATACGCCCTGCCGACCATGCCTAACGCAGCCCCCGCCGCGGCTAGGCACGCCGCGGCCTTGCTCGACAATTCCATGTTCAAGTGAACTGTCCTGTCTTCCGTGTTCATTCGGGGTCCCTCGCTATGCCTTCTTTGGCGGGTCGAATTGCGGCACCTCGAGCTGCTCGCCGCCCTTCAAGGCCGACTGATGGGCGACGATGCCCGGCACGGTCATGGCCAGCGACTCGTAGAGGTCGATCTCCGGTTCGCGGTCCTCGATCAAGGCATTGATGAACTCGGCGGAAATGAAGACCGCGGAACCGCCGTGGCCGGAGGGATGGCGCATCGGCTCGGGCAACATCTCGCTTTTCCAATACTCAGGCACGGTGACCGGCTGGGCGCCCTTGGCGCGGCTGTGTTCCACTGGGCCGTGGATACCCCAATTCGACATGTAAAGCGTGGCCTGGTCGCCGAACCATTGGGCCCGTTCGCCCCCAGCCACGCAAATCCAAAACACGTTGGTCCGCGTCATGTGACCTTGGTTGGTCGCCATGATCGAGGCCTGGCACCAAAACGGATTGCCATACACGTTGTCGGCGACAATCGGGTTCTCGCGGATTTCCTTGCTCGAGCCCCGCCAACCGAGACACGAGACCTTGGTGATCCGCTCCTTGGTGACGCCCACCAGATAGCCGGTCGAATGTGTGGCATAGAGCATCGGCGGGAGCCCCCAGCGCCAGGAACGCTTCCCGCCGGGATCGTAACAGAGTTGCCCTTTATCGGTGAGTACTTTCGCCAGATCGAACAGTTGGTGGTAATACTCAGTCTCAGAATAGAACAGCTCGCCGAAGCCACCGGCGCGGAACAGGTTCCGTGCATAGATGCACTCCTGATTGTAGTAGCTCGATTCGGCCATCATGTATCTTGCGCCGGTCTTTTCCTTGACCTCCTTGAGCATGGCGGCCTCGTCGAGGGTCATGCACGCTGGCACGGCGGAGACAACGTGCCATCCCCGCTCCATGCACATCGTGACGTGCTTGGCGTGGTCCGGCGCGCCGGAGAAGATGGCCACGGCGTCGATATCCTTGGCCTCCTTGAGCATGATTTCCAAGGAATCGTAGACCTTGTCGCAGCGGTAGCGGTTTTTCAAGGTCTCGCGCCGAGCGGGGAAAAGATCGGTGACCCCGGTCACCACGCAATTGGGGTGTTCGTGCCAATGGAACGTGGCCCCGAAACCGCCGCCCACTACGCCGAGGCGGATTTTCTTATTGCTTTCGGCCGGATAAGCTCGACCGACATAGCCCAACGCAGCGCCTACGGCGGCGAGCCTCGCGGCGGCCGTCCCGGAGAGTTCCAGAAACGCGCGTCGCGAAATCCTGCCCCGCCACGCCTCGTGCGTGGTTGAACGATCCGTCCTGGCCATGTCTTTTCCTCCGTTGGCTCGCTTGTTCCTTCACCATGGCGCCGCGTTCGCCCGAACGGCAATAAAATACGCCAGCAGCACGGCGGCGATCAAGTACATCAGCCATTTGACTTCGCGGCCGCGCCCGGCAAGCAGCTTGATGATCGGGTAGCTGATGAAGCCCAAAGCCAAGCCATCGGCGATGGAATAGCTCAACGGGATGCCCACGATGATCAAAAACGCCGGCAAGGCTTCGGCGTAGTCCGTCCATTGAATCTTGGTGACGCTCTGCATCATCATTGAGCCTACGATCACCAAGGCGGGGGCGGTGATCGGGGCGTAGCTGCCCACCATGGCGATCACCGGACTGAAGAACAAAGCCAGCACGAACAGCACCGCCGCGGTCAGGGCCGTCAGTCCCGTGCGCCCGCCTTGTTCAACGCCCGCGGTGCTCTCGATGAAGCTCGTCACCGTGCTGGTGCCGAAGGCGGCGCCCACGACGGTGCCCAAGGCGTCAGACAGAAAGGCCTCGTTCGCCCGTGGCAGTTTGTCGTCGTGGATGAACCCGGCCCGCTCCGCCACCCCGACCAGGGTGCCTAAGGTGTCGAAAACCACCATGAATAGGAAGATCAACACGAAGGGGATCATGGGCCAGGAAACGGCGCGGGTCAGGTCCATTTTCAAAAACGTGGGGGCCATCGAGGGAGGTTGCGAAACGACCTCCGTGGCAACTTTGAAGTTCTTGACCAGACCAGACTGGGCCACCAGGTCCGACTTGGCGATCGCCTCCGGGGCATGGCTCAGGCCGAAGTGCAGGGCGACGGAAACCAACGTGGCGGCGAGAATGCCCCAGAAGATCGCCCCGCGCATGCCCAACGCGATCAACCCGCCCGTGAGCAACAGCCCGAAGAAGAACACGATCAAGTCGGGCGAGGCGAAATGGGGATTCAAGCTCGGGCCGGCGGGACTCAGATGAATCAGTCCCGTGTTGCGCACGCCGATGAAGGCGATGAACAGCCCGATGCCGACGGCGATCGCGTGCCGCATGCTGGGACTGATCGAATCCAAAAGTACCTGCCGCAAGCCGAGCAACGTCAGGAGCAGAAACAGCACTCCCGAGACGAACACCACTCCCAAGGCGACCTGCCAGGCCGAGGTCCCCGCCACGGCGCCGCCGGCCTGGGCCTCGTGCTCGAGCATGGCCGCGGCGGCGGGAATGACGGTGAGGGTGAAAAAGAAGTTCTCGCCCATGCCAGGGGCCTGGGCGATGGGATACTTTGCGTAGAGGGCCATGATCGCGGTGGCCAAGGCCGCCGAGAGGCAGGTGGCGGTGGTCACTGCACCGAAATCCATGCCCGTCGGCTCGCCACCCACGCCATGGGTCAGCACCGCGGGTTGCACGAAAATGATGTACGCCATGGTCAAGAACGTCGTCAGCCCGGCCAAAAGCTCGGTGCGAACGCTCGTCCTGTTTTCGGTCAGGCCGAAGAAGCGATCGAGCATGGCCCTGTTTCCCGCTGGAAGTCGGAGATCGGTCGACGCCAGACAGCCCCCACGTTAAACCCGAACGCCTCCGTCATCAAGAGGGGATTTGTCCAGACAGCTTGGGCCTATTAGAATACGAACAACCATGAACGAAACCGATGATCCCCTCTCCAAGTTCCCTCCTCCCCCGGCTGGAGCCTTTTTCGGCGAGGACTTGCGGCCCCCTGTGCTTGCGCCGGTTTATACCGAGTACGCCCGGCCTCGGCGACGCTGGGGTCTACCTCTGGTGCTGTTCCTGGCCACGTGTTTCAGCACGTATTTTGGGTATGCGTTCTACAACGAATGGGTCTTCCTCGGGGTGTTGAATCACCCTTTTCGAGAGGCCGTCCACTTGATTTTCCGACACTGGTACGTGCCCAAGGCCCTGATCTACAGCGTTTGCGTGATGACGATCCTGGGCTGTCACGAGATGGGGCATTTCCTTCAGGCACGGCGTTATGGCGTTCGCACGAGCCTACCGATCTTCTTACCCATGCCGTTTACGCCCATCGGCACCTTGGGAGCGGTGATCGCCATGGATTCGCGTGTGGCCGACCGGCGGGCGCTGTTCGACATCGGCGTTACCGGGCCGATCGCTGGCCTCGTTCCCACGTTGATTTTTTGCGTTCTCGGCCTTCAGTTCGGTTGGTCGCAGCTTGCGCCGCTGCCGCCGGTGGCCCTGGAGCCCGGCAATCCTTACGTGTTTGGCGAACCGCTCTTGTTTCAGTGGCTGAGCTTGTTAGTGTTCGGACCGCGACCTGAGGGCTTCGACATTGTAATTGGTCCCATGGCCTTTGCGGGCTGGGTGGGGTTGCTGATCACCGCGCTGAATCTGATTCCTATCGGCCAGCTCGACGGCGGACATATCTTGTATGCCTTGTTTCGCCGCCGCGCCCATACCATCGCCACCACGCTCCTTTTGGCCGCTGTGGTGGCGACCGTGTGGTTCGGGTTGTTCGGCTGGTGGCTGATGCTGCTGCTTTTGATTCTAATGGGTCCCAAACACCCGCCCACGAGCAACGACAGCGTCGCGCTGGGGAAACTCCGCGTTGTCTTGGGCTGGGCGATGTTGGGGTTCTTGCCGCTAGGGTTCACGCCCAATCCTTTCCCGGGCCTGGAAGTTCCTGAGCTCGACCAGCCGATTCAAGAGGAGACCGAGCCGCCGCGGCGACGCCCCCTCTTGCCGCCCTCGGACGATGACCGCTGGGTCCGTCGAGACAACGGGTCCGACCTGGCTCGCACTGGGGCGTAACTCCTCGCGGTCGTGCGGCCACACGAGTCTCAGAGCCTTGCTCCAACGCAAAGCCTCCCTGTTGGATACCATCTCCTCAGCCGCTAGCTGCACCGGAGACAAGCCGCACGCTCCGTTTGAACGGTGAAAAACTGCTAATTCAGCATTGCAGGGCAGGGTGGCACGACAGGCAAGAGGCGGTGAGTTTTGTCAAAGGATACATGCCATCCGAACCCCACCCCATTTCCCGCCTTACACAGTCGCACTGGTAAAGACGGAGAAAATAAGAAGGGTCGTTGGACAAGTTGCTGGTCAAGCAAGTAAGGCAAGTCAGGCAAAAGGGAACCGGCGGCCAAGCCGATTCTGCTTTTGACGCGGCGTTGGGCGATCGATCGCCTCAGGCCTGCCTTGATGCCGATGCGGCGAACCGCTCGCCAGTCTGACGCTCTCGGCGAATCAAGGCGGCGATCGTCTCCGCGGCTTCGTCCAAATCAATCATTTGGGCCTGGTCCTCCCAGCGCCATTTGATTTCGATCTTGCCCTGTTTCAGGCCCCGCTCGCCAAGGACCACGCGGAGCGGAAAGCCGATCAGGTCTGCGTCCTTGAACTTGACCCCCGCCCGCTGGTCGCGGTCGTCGAGCAAGACGTCAATGCCCGCCGACTGGAGTGCGTCGTGCAATTCGGTGGCGGCCTTTCGGGTCGGCTCGTCCATGACGTTGACCGGCACAAGGACCACTTCGTAAGGGGCCAAGGCCACGGGCCAGACGATGCCATTGGCGTCATGGGTGGTCTCGATCAGCGAAGCGAGGATTCGGTTCACACCGATCCCGTAGCAGCCCATGATGATCGGACGCAACTGCTCCTTGTCGTCGAGGAACCGCGCGGCGAGGGCCTCGGAGTACTTGGTGCCGAGTTTGAATACATGGCCGACCTCGATGGCGTGGCGAATCGCCAATTTCGAGCTGCACTTGGGGCACGGATCGCCATCCACGGCATTGCGGAGGTCATAGAACTGATCGACGTGAAAATCGCGGCCGAGTGTTACACCCGTCAAGTGGGCGTCGGCCGCGTTCGCGCCCGCAACCCCGTTGTGGACAAACTGGATCGCCCGATCGGCAAAAAGCGGAATCGGCTGTTTCAGACCGACCGGGCCGGCAAAGCCCACCGGAGCGCCGGTGACTTCCTCGATTACCCGCGGCTCGGCCAAGGCGATCTTTTGAGCGCCTACGGCCCGGCGAATCTTGGCCTCGTTGGCGTCGTGGTCGCCCCGGATCAAAACGGCGATCGGCCGGTTATCCGCGGTATAGATCAATGTCTTGATCATGTCCGCGGGGCGGCAGCCGAGAAACCGGCTGACCTGTTCGATGGTCGTCGCGCCGGGGGTATCAACCCTGCGGAGCGGCTGGGGGGGAGGTGGGTTGGAGACGTCGCCGACAGGTCCAATCTCGGCCCGCTCCAGATTCGCCGCGTAGCCGCAGTCGCGGCAGTGGACGACCATGTCTTCGCCATTCTCGGCGGGCACCATGAATTCGTGGCTGGCGTCGCCGCCGATCGGCCCGCTCTCCGCCTCCACGGCCAGGTAGTTCAAGCCGCACCGGCTGAAAATCCTGCAATAGGCCGCATACATCTTGTCGTAACTTTGGCCTAGGGCCTCGAGCGAAGTATCGAAACTGTAAGCATCCTTCATCAAAAACTCGCTGGTGCGGAGGACACCAAACCGCGGCCGCTCCTCATTGCGGAACTTGGTCTGAATCTGGTACAGCGTGATCGGCATTTGGCGGTAACTGGAGACGTGCCGGGCAACGAGGTCGGTGACGACCTCTTCGTGCGTGGGTCCGAGGGCCATTTGTACCTTGCGATTGGCCCGGCGGACGCTGAACTGGATCAACACGTCGCCAAACGCCTCCACGCGGCCGGTCTGTTCCCAAAGGCTGAGGGGCGTCAGGGCTGGCATCAGAATCTCGATCGCGCCAGCGGCATCCATCTCCTCACGGATGATCTGCTCCGCCTTGCGCAAGGCCCGCAGCCCGAGCGGGAGATACGTATAGGCCCCGGCCATCAACTGGCCGATCAGTCCGGCCCGGAGCATCAGCACGTGACTGGGAATCTCCGCCCCCTCGGGCGTTTCCTTCATCGTCGGAATCAGGGTTTGGGACCAACGCATGGATGACGATCCAGGATTTGGGAGTCACTTCCGTGCGAGAGCAGCAAGCGTGGGGCAACACATGATCGCCCTACGACGTCCGATCCTTTGTGCGGATCGGTGTCGGCAGTTCCCCCCTCGCTACGACAGGAACCGCGTCGAAACAGCAAAAGCGGCATTGTAGGCGATTCGCATGGTTTGCGGAAGACCAGCCGTGGTCCACCATTGACGTGGATCGTCGCGAGTGGCCATCGGCTTCGATCTTTACGCAATCACCCCGATTGCCTAGCCATAAGGACCCCCGCGAGTCATTTGACAATCATGACGGTGCAGTGGCTATGCTCGCTGACGCGGTCGGTGGTGCTGCCCAGGAAGAACCGCGCCACGCGGGAGTGACCTTGACGTCCGAGCACGATCAATTGGACCGCCTCGGCCTCGGCGAAGCGGAGGATTTCGTTGGCCGCATGACCACGCAGGACCACGCTGCGGAGCCTCACGCCACGGCTGCGGGCATAGGCCACGGCCGCCTCGCCAATTTGGCGGAAGTAGTCCTCGGCGCTTTGCCGCATTTCGTCCACTTCGTCCACCATCGCCACGACCTCCGGCACTTCGGCGACGCTCAAGGCGATGAGTTCTGCCTGATAGCGACCAGCCAGATCCACGGCGGCGGCCAAGACCTTTTCGCTGGTCGGAGAACCGTCGATGGCCGCTAGGATTTTGTCGAACATCGTGCACCTCGTTTCCTTGGATCAAGAGACCGGAGCAAATCGTTCTGAAGCGGCGCTGCGCGAAACCATCGCTGGGGCGTGTCAGGAATCCATGGCACGTTGCGAATCCTGGGACTGGGAAACCGATCCCTGCCGCTTTTCGGATTCTTTCGAGGAAGGGGGCAGGGCGGCCGATGCGGTGATTTGGAACGCAACCGGCGGTTCGATTTCTGGCTGGAAGAAGGATTGGGCGATCATCGTCGGCACAACCGCGCTGCCGATCACCACGGTCACGAGAATGGAGTATTGCTCCTGATTGATGTAACCGTGCGTCAGTCCGAACAGCGCACTGATCGTGCCGAAGGTCAAGCCGGTGGACATCAGCAGCGTGGTGTAGTTGCCTTCGCGGAGTGGGAATCCCAGCATTCGCGTGAGCGGCCAGATGCCGATCACCTTCGTCGCCATTTTGACGACTAAGAGGATGACCACCAGCCCCAACCCAACCCACAACGCGGGCAGGTAGACCTTCATGCCTGCGTTGAGAAAATAGAAGGGGGTGAGCAAGGCGAAGACCGTGGTTCGCAGCCGCCGCACCGTGTCCCGATGGCGCGCGAACACGTCCGCCAGCACGAGGCCCACCAGGTAGGCCGGCAGCACGGCCTCGCTATTGGCCGAAGCGGCCAGCGCCCCAAGGACAAATAGGATGAAGAAGACGAACTTGACACCCGGCTCGCTGACGTGCGAGGAAAAACGCTTGAGGAACCAGGCCACAAAGCGCGGGGCGATCCACAGGACGACCACGGTAATGGCCGCGAACATGGCCAGCGTCCAGTTGTAGCTGGCGAAACACACTCCCAACGCGATCACCGTGCCGAGGTCGTTGATGAAGCAGGCGGCCAAGATGATCTTGCCCAGCTCGGTCTCGTTCAGGCCCGTCTCGACCATCACGGCGTAGACCACGGCCACGGAGGTGGTGGACAGGGCGATGCCGCAAATCAATGCCGCATTCCAATCCCAGCCGCTCACGAAATAGGCGTACAGCGTGGCACCAACGAACGGTCCCACGAAGCCTGCGATTCCGATTGAGAAGGTTGCCTTGAACTGTTTGCGAAGCAACGCCGGCTCGATCTCAGCCCCCGCCATGAACGTCAGCAAGATGCTGCCGAAACCAGCCAGAAAGCCGATCCACTCGTTGGGTTTCAGTTCCCAGTGAAAGCCGAAGACGCGGAAGTGGTCCAAAAGCAGGACGAGATTCCCGGCGGCGATTCCGACGAGAATCTCGACCAAGGCCACGCTCATCTTGAAGCGGATCGCCAGCAGACTGGCCACCAGCGCCAATCCCAGCCAGATCGCGGCTATTCCCCAAGTCAGTTCCATAGACCATTCCTCGTTGGACCGTGCGACACGGCCGACTCGCTACGGCTCCAATGACGCTCGGCGGCATACGCAACCAGGTCCAGGGCCGCCGGTCCCAATCGGCCGCTGTTGACCGTGATGTGGTACTCCAAGGGATCGGCCCAATCGACGCCGAAGTAGCTTTCGTAAAAGCTGCGTCGCTGCGAATCGCTTTCCGTAATCAGTTTTTTGGCCACATCCTCCCGCACCCAGCGATATTCCATCACGCGGCGCAAGCGAACAGGCAGAGGGGCGACGAGTCGCACGTGAAAGGCTCGCGGGTCGTCGCGCAAGAAGCAGTTCCCGCCCCTTCCCACCAAAATCACGTCGCCGCGATCCGCCAATTCGCGGATGATCCGCTCCAGGGCCTCGATGTACCGCTGATAAATGCTCCCTGGCCGGAATCGCTGGAAGATACCGGCCGGCCGCTCATCGATCTTTTCGATTTCTGCCTGGGGAATGCCTAGGCGCACGGTTTCCTGTTCCAGCAATTCGCGGTCGTAGAGGCGCAGCGAAAGCCGCTCGGCCAACGCCGCCGCGAATCCCTTCTCCCCGGCCCCCAGCTCCCGCGAAAGGGTCAACACACGCGCCTGAGCGGGGCGGCTGGCCGCGGCGGCATCCGATCGCACGATGGCGGAAACCAGTCGCGTCACTTCCTCCAACGACACGCGGGCCGTATTGGCTACCAAGTCATATTGAGCCGGTTGCCCCGCAGCCTCGCCGAAGAAATAGCGTGTGAAAAGCTCGCGGGTGCGGTCCACCTCCAGGCACCGCGCGCGAGCCTGGTCCAGGGACCAGCCCTCCAGCTTTGCCATCCGTTCGATCCGCCATTCTCGCGGGGCCACGAGCCGCAGATGGAACACCTCGGGCATCTCGCCCAACAGGTGCCGCGCGCCACGGCCGACGAGAACGACGTTGCCCTGTTGGGCCGCTCGACGGGCCGCCTCCGTCAGCCCACGCAGATATCGTTGATGGGGCGGGTGGAGGCGGAACCGGTCGGCCATGCTGACCGCTTTCTCGTCCAACCTGTCCAACTCCTCGTCTGGCATCTGCTCAAGATGGGCGGCCTGATGGAGCAATTCGCGGTCGAGCACCTGCCAGCCAAGGGCTTCGGCGAGGCGGCGGGACACCTCGCCGCCCCCAGCGCCGTACTCCCGTGTGATGGTTATCGCTTTCATCGAAAAGGCTCCAGGCGCGGTCCAACAAAAAAGGCCCACCAGGATTCCGGCTACTCCTGGTGGGCCGTCTTGCTTCCTTCCGAAACACCCTACCTTTGGAGTATCCTCATGGTAGGGGTCATCAGCAGTGGTTGGCCTCTGCGCTTGAAGGCGAACCCCATCGCCGTTCGGATTTTACCTTTCCCTTAGTTTACCGTCAACGCCCACTCGCGAAACTTGGTGTCTCGGTGTCTCGGGTGTCTCGGTGTCTCGGTACAAGAGCGGGGAACGGACGAACGCAAAAACGGAAGTTGGAATGATTATGGAATGATAGAATGGTTAGAACAGGGAAACGGACGATGACGTTGTCGAGCCAACCAATTCCTCTTGTTCAACGGTTTTTCGCGCGGTGTTGCTTGTCCACGACCGTGGTGTTGGCTGCGATGATCGAGGCACACGGCTTCGGCGCGGCCGGGCCCGTTTATCCCGTCGCCATCGCCGTCGACAAGGCCGGCGTAATCTACCTGGCCGATCGGGACCTGCCGGGTGTGTGGCGTTGGGAGGGTGAGCGATTGAGCGTGCTCTTCCAAGGCTCGAAACAATTCCGCACCCCTTTGAACGCCATTCGTTGCTTGGCGCTGGATCGTGAAGGGAGACTTCTGGCCGGCGACAGCGCCACGTGCGACGTGTATCGTTTCGACGAGCAAGGCCGCCCCCATCCCTTGACCGCCCAAGGAAAGCCGTATGGTCAAATCGGAATCCCCATGGCCATCGCGGTCGACGCAGCGGGGAATGTGCTCGTCTCGGACCTGGAACTGCACCGCATTGTCCGCGTGGCGAAAACAGGCGGCACCGCGGAACCATTCGCCGCCGTGTCCGCCCCTAGGGGGCTGTTTCTCGATGCCAAGAATCGGCTCTGGGTGATTTCGGGGCGGAAACTCCTGCGGATCGACGCGGCCGGAGAGAAACCAACGACGATCGTCGACGACGGGGTCTTCCAATATCCCCATAACGTCGCGGTATCGGACGATGGCACGGCCTATGTGACCGACGGCTACGCCAAGGCGATCTGGAAAATCGCCCCTGGCGCGAGGGCCGAAAAATGGGCCAGCGGCGAGCCCTTCGACAATCCCGTGGGCATCGCCCTTCACGAACAGCGTTGGTTTGTCGTGGATTCGCGGGCCAACGCCGTGTTTGAGATCGACGCGTCGGGAAAGCCGACACGGCGAGCGTGGACCCTCCTGAAATGACGGTCCCCCAACGCATTGCCGACTGGCCGTTGCCGCCTAAGCGTTCAGCCGCCAGATGGTGAAATTGAGCAGGCCGGCGAATGTCACCCAGCCCAGATACGGGAGCAAGAGAACGGCGGCAATCGCCGAACGCCTCCAAAACTCCACAGTGGTCACGAGGATCGCTAGCCAGAGCCCGACCAGCTCGATGAACGCCCAACCTGGGCTTTCTAATCCGAAAAAGATCCAAGACCACAGGCCGTTGAGGACAAGCTGGACGCCGAACCATGTTAAGGGTCGCCAGGCAGCGCCGAATCCCGCTTGACGCCAAACCAGCCATGCGGCGACCGCCATGCCGCAGTACAAGATCGTCCACACCGGACCAAACAGCCAATTGGGCGGACTCCAACTCGGCTTCGCCAAACCTGCGTACCAATCGGCGATTTTAGGCGTCGTCGCGGCACTGCCCAGCCAAGCTACGAAAAAACACACGCCTAAGGACACAATCAATCCCGCCCACGCACGTTTGGGCATAATCGCAGCCTTTGCGAACGGCTTTCACGGTCCGCCTGGGACTCAAAAGCGATCTATTTCACCCAAGCGACACAGGCTCGCAGAGGTACTTCTTCTCGTTGGCCACTCGACCGCAAACCTTGCAGATGAACTTTGCATCTCTCACCAACGGTTTCAATTTCTTCAGATCGATGTGGCAAGGGCAACACGTCATGGCGCACATCTTCTCCGCATGGTTCTCAACCATTGCTTCCTTCTTTGCCATCGTCACACTCCTTAGGCTCGCCAGGTTGAAACGTCCGGCCGAAGTATAAAAAACTTTTCTATTTTTTGAAAGGGGGAAGGCGGTCCAACTTCATCCAATCATCCAATCGCGATCCAACCTCACGACGAGTGCCCCAAAAAGCGACGCCGTGCCGTTTTCATGGAACGCAATCCGATATCCAAGCGATGGGGCCGGCCTCGCCTGAATTTCGATTTGGCTAGGCTAGTTGAGCTTCCCACTCAATCGCCCCCTTTGGGAAGCGTCCCGCGGTCTCGAACGCCGCCGACGCCTCAGGTGGACGTCTCCTGTGACAATCGCGTAGAATGCATGCCGTCGTGAGACACGAAGATGCGTCTACCCTGCGAGAGTGAATCTAGCCAGGCGATTGTTTCTCCTCGTCGATAACTGTTGCGTAAGCACGGCATGACCAGGGGTTACTTATGATTCGATCCGAATTGCGACGAGAAGACGCGATATCAAACGGAGCGGCGGCCTTTTGGGTCACGGCTGGGATCGTGGTGTTCATGACGGGCACGAGCTTTGGATGGTCTGGGCCGCAAGTCACGGCTTCGAGCAATGCGGCGGAATCCTCCCCGCGGGGTGCGATGGACGGCGACCGCTTCGCTACGACGCCCGCTTCGGTCTGGCGAGCCGCGGCGGACCAACGCCCGTGGTGGTGGCAGGTCGCCTTCGACAAGCCGCGTCGTGTCGGAGCGATTCTCCAGATTCATGGCGACAAACCGTTGAGTTTGGGCAATGCCCCAACGCAGTATGTCTGGCAGTATAGCCACGACGGCCATAACTGGCAGAACTGGAGCGAGACCGCGATCCATCGGGAACTGCGGATGTTTCGCATCCACCGCTTGAAACAGGCTGAGGAAGTGCGTTTCATCCGCTTGAACATCGACCGTTGCACGGGTCCCGCGCCGGTGCTTCGGGAGATCGAGTTCTATGAGGACCCCCAAGCGGCGATCGAGTTTCCTGACTGGGTCGTGGTGATCAGCACCGACGATAGCCATGCCCCGCCTGAGTCTCCGGGACTATTCGCAAATTTGATTCGGGAGTGCCCCGATTGGAAGCACAGTCAAATCCAGCAAGTGCGGCACGAGGATATCGACGAGGCATGGATCGCGGCCGAACCGCGTCCGCTGTGCGCGCTATTGACCGGGAGTTCGAAGGATTGGTGCCAGGTCAACCGCGAGGGCTGGCGTGGCTTCCAGCAAGTGCTGAAGAATCGCCATCTGCCGATCTGGGGGGCTTGCGGCGGTGCGCAAATCTTGGCGATTTTGGAGGAAACGGGCGTGGACCAGCCTTGGGACTGCCCCCGCTGCCGCGACCCGATGGCCCCGAAACTCCCGATCTACACCCATATCAGCCACACGGACGGGGTCCGATGCGGCGATTTCAGCAAAAGCCTCGGCGAACGGGGCGAATACCTGGTGCGACGCGTCGCTCACGATCCCGTCTTTGAGAACCTGCCAGAACTGTTCGAGACCATGCAAGCCCACTACGGGCAGATCGCGTATGTTCCGAAGGGTTGGGTGCGTGTGGTCACGAAAGGGCCACAGGGTCTGACGGAGAATCAGTGCCTTCGCGTAGCCGACCGTTTCATCTACGCCGCCCAGTTCCACATCGAGTTGCCCGGCACGCCGGAGCCATCGCGGCGGATCATGAGCAACTTTTTGAAGGTCGCCAAACAATGGGGCGGCTATAATCCCCAGGGTTTGCCCGTGCCCCCACCCACGCCGTTTACCGATGCAGCCACCGCCCCGAGCGCAGGCCCCGCTATTTCAACGAAAACCGATTAAGCCCGAGCGTTTTCGCCGGGCATCGACGAATTGCGCGGTCAGCGGAAGCAGGCCCCAGTCGACGCGGCCGTGCGCGAATGGGGATTTTTCGTTCATCTGTCTGGCCTATTGACTTTTAGGGATCCATGGTTTCGGTTGTCTATCTGACGGAGAGATGCCATTGATGAACACTTCCAAAATCACGTGCCTTATTGGTGTGGTATCCACATTTTGGGTCGCGGGAATGTGCGGATTGGGAGGGGCCGAAGAAACGGGGATGTGGCCCAGTGGCGTTGCCGGGCCGCGTCTGCCGCTCCCCTACGACGTCTCGGCCTACGAACGATGGCCTGAGTTGGCGGCCGCCGTGGACCGGCCCTGGACGCTGGACGAAGTGAAGACAGTGCTCGCCGAGCGCGCGGCGGCTGAGAAACGCCGCCGGGAGCTTCACGTCTACTACTATCGCATCGGGCACACGATCGCCTACCCGCTACCGCTTGACCACAAGCTGAATGAAAAGGCCCTGCCGCAGGGCATCCCGGGGATTGTCTATCCTTGGTCCACGTGGCTTTCATGGGAATTGGAAGAACGATGGCGGGTTTTACACGCGGCTTGGCGATACCTCGGTGATGCCGAGGCCGGCGCCCTTTGCCAGCGCGAACTAGCCGCGCTTGCACGCTGGGACGACTTCAAGGCCGAGCGGGGAGTGTCGCTGGCGACTGCCCACCTGGCTGCCAGCTTGCGTCTGGCGGCGATGGATGCCTCAGGATGGGATCCAACGCTGCATCAGCAGGCGATGCAGGCAGCGAAGGCATTGTTGGAGCGAGATGTCGGCCCGTGGTTCCAACAGAGCTGGGCAGACGGCAAACCGATTACCCCGGCGCGACTCCACAACATCCCAGTCATTGCTTTATTCCGCGCTGCGCAGCTTGCCCGGGCGATCAAGCATCCCCTGAACGCAACACTCGAGCCGCGAGCGTTGGAGGTCGTGGAGGTGTGGTGGAAGTATCGGATGGCTACGGAGCGTCACACCGAGGGCACAGCCTACGATGGGTACGTGGCCGACGCCGCCACGGAATGGTTGGCCGAGATACCGGATCGCGACCGTTGGCTGGCCCAAGGTCGCGAGGCATTCGACAACATGGTAAGGGATTGGACGCACTCGGGATTGCCAGGCCGGGTCGATTTGCACGCCCCCTTGGGCGATGTCGAACCGGAGATGCCGTTCTGGATCAACGCCCTCGGTCGTATTGCCGACTGGTACCAGTTGGGCGAAGGCGGCTGGACGCTCCGCCACTTCCCGGTCCGTCGCATGCCCGCCGCGACGCTGGCAACCATCCTGCGAAATCCCGATTTCTTCGGACGAGATTTCGCGGCCCCGAAAGCAGGCCCCCGCGAACACCTAGCGTCCGCGACGCTGCGCACGGGTTGGCATCAAGGGGGCCTGTTGGCGGCCATCGGCCTGCCCCGCTGCGACATGGGGCACCTCCATGCAGACAGCGGCCATTTGATTCTCGGGTGGCAGGCGAGGTTTTGGATCACCGACCCTGGCTACCAGCAGTATCGGGCTGGTGCGGAACGGGATTACACGATTGCTCCCCAGGCCCACAATGCCCCCGTGGTCGCGGGAATCGCCCCGACGCGCCGCGCGGCCCGCCTCGTGGCTCTGGAATCTCAGGGCGGAGGCCGACAACACGCGGCCATCGACTTGACCCCGTGCTATCAAGGCCTGCCCCCGAGGGCTTCGGTCCTACGCGATGTCTGGCTAATCCCCGGTGACGAGCCGGCCGTGGTGATCCGCGATATTTTCGACAACCTCCCTGCGGGCACCGAGGTCCGCACCCACTGGTTGGGCAACGCCCATCTGGCATGGTCATTTCCCGCAGGCTGGGCTCGCCTCAGCGACGGTGAACACATCGTGTGGATGGGAACCGTTCCAGGGACCATCGAAGCCGCGATCCTCGACCGCCACCCGGGCAGTCGCGGCCCGCTCACGTTGCACCATGCGGCCAAAGTGCCCGAGGGACGTTCGGTTCGCTGGTGGGTCTTTCAGACCGGTCCGGCGGGGACATGGAATCCGCCACAACTGACGGCGAAGAACGAAAACCTCAGTTGCCGTCGTCCAGGCGACGAAAAATCGCTCTGGACCATTCCTTGAGGTGGTAGGAGGTCGCGCATGCAGTGGCTGAAAACTTTGTGTCTGGTTACCGTGGCGGCTGCGGCCGCCTGGCCGGCGTATTCATGGGCGGCCGAAAGCGGATCGCTAGCAGAGAAACGAGCACGACTTCCGCGAAAAACGCTCCGCGCTCCTCAAGATCAGGAGGTTGCCTCGTCCCTGCCATCGGCGGGCAAGCTCAACGAATTGCGCAAGCAGGCCGCCGAGTTGTCCGTGCCCCTGGAGGGCGCTCCCGCGGAACCGGAGGGATGGTCCAAGAGCCGCTACGATCCGAATCGGCTGCTCGAAATGTTCCAGCCCTTGCGGCTTCGCCAGGGCTACGTGCTTCGGGCCTACTTGTATCGCGAGCATGGTAATGGCAATGGGGTGGTTTGGGCCATGCCTGAAGACGCGGAGTTCCCCGAACCGAAAGATTGCCCGATCCTGGAGACTCATCTGCTCAAAGCCCCGAAGCCCTCGGAGGCCTTGGACGACGCCATGGAGGCCATCGAGGGCGACGGCTCGCCGTGGTCGTATTTGGGCGCCTCCCTGCTGCGCCGCGAGTTCCGCGAGTTCGGCGCCGCATGGCACGGCTGTCGTTGGCGCACGCATTTCATTCTCGACGGCGATCCGTGGAAGGCCGGCCCGCCCAAAGGCTCCGGCCCTGACCAGGAACGCCCGAGAAGCAAGGTCCAAAACTGGAAATGGCACGAGTCGCGGCCCACGAACTGGGCCCCTCAAGTAAAGATCGAGGCAGACCGCGTGACCGTCACGTTCTATACCTATAGTGCCTTGCATCCGGAGGGAATCTACCGCCACACCGACGTATACCGCAGCGGCAAGTACCGGCCTCGGACCGAAGATCGATGCATCGGCGAAGGTCCAGAAGGCTTTTTGTTTTGAGAAAAGGCGGTCACAAGCGCGGCTGCCACTGCTGGCTTGTCTAGCAGCGCATCGAAAAACGGGTCAAAACTCTTCTGCACATTACCAGAAAATGGTTCTGACACCTTTTGTAATCCCGCTTTGACTTCTTGCTTGGGCAGGAGTAAGATCGGAACCGAGCTTTGGTAAGAAATGCTTAAGGAGTCATGCCATGTCTTTCTTGGTGAGTCGGCGGACGTTTCTCGAAACCTGTACCGCAGCGGGCGGGATGTTTTTGGCCAGCGGGTTGGCGGCGCGGCCGCTGGTCGCGGCAGAAGAGGCCGGCTGGCCCAAATTGCCGCCCGTGAAGATCCACGTGGTCTACATCGGCCTCGGCGGGGCATGGCCTAAGCCCGAGTTCGATGCCAAGGCCGAAGTCGTTAAGTTTCAGAAACTCCTCGAGGACGTGCGGGCCCGTTTGGGCGACGTGGAGTTGGTCGGCGGCGAGCTGATTTCCAATGACGAAGCCTCGGCGGCGGCGCTCGCGCCCAAGTTGGCCGGGGCCGACGCTTTGTTGATCGTCCATCTGGCCTTCGGCTCGGGGGCGCCGATGTTGAGACTGATCGACGCCGGTCTGCCCACCGCTATCTTTTCGCAGCCTTTCAGCGGCCACGATTGGATGTATGTCCCGCAATGGCAGAAGGCGGGCAAGAGGGTCATCCTGCTGGCCTCCAGCGACTATGCCGACTTGGAGCGTGCGGCGGCCCTGTTGCGCGTCCCGGCGCGGATGCGCCAGACACGGATCATCCATGTAGATGGCCCCCACGGTACGCCCGCGGCGCGATCGGCTTCCAAAGTGAAGGCCGCCCTGGGACCCGAGCTGATCCCGGTCAGCGTCCCCCGCGTGCTCGCCGCCTACGAGGCCGTCAGTCCCAAAGATGCCGAAGCCGAGGCGGAGGCCTATTGGATCAAACCGGCAAAAAAGATCGTGGAGCCGTCGCGCGAAGAGATCATCAAGTCGGCCCGGATGTTCCTGGCGATGAAAAACCTCATGGTCGAGCACAACGCCCGGGCGATCACTGTCCATTGCCTCGGCGGAATTCCCATCGACAAGATCGGCTATCCTTGTCTGGGCTTCAGCAAATTGCTTGACATGGGGTTGGTCGGGGCCTGTGAGGCCGATATGGACTCGACGCTCACCATGCTGCTGTTCAGCTACGCCTTTGGCAAGCCAGGCTTCATCACCGACCCGCTCTTCGATGTCTCGAAGAACGCCATGATCCACGCCCATTGCCTTGCGCCCACGAAGATGGACGGTCCAGGCGGCGAGCGAGCTGCGTTCACGATCCGCACCCATCGCGACGATAATCGCGGCGCGTCGCTAGCGGTGGAGCTCCGCGTGGGCCAAGAAATCACCTGCGCGAAGCTCTGCAACCTGGACACGATGTTGCTCTCCGCACAGAAGATCGTCGGGATTCCGGATTTCGACGACCGCGGCTGCCGCACGCAAATCGTGGCCCAGGTGGCCGACGCCCAGAAGATGCTCTCCAACTGGGGTAGCGGCGTGCTGGATGGCGCTGACATGATGACCATGTTGCACCGCGTGGTGTTTTACGGCAATCACGTGGAGAACGTCCGCCATCTGGCCCATTTGATCGGTGTGAAGACGATCCTAGAGGGCTGAGAATTAGTAACTCCCCCGCGCGCGGTAACACCACGGCTGGACAAGCCAGCAGTGCCGGTTGGCCGTTTCTTCGGCGACGAAAACCGCCTGCTACCGGTCACCAGCCCCGCAAGGTCCGTGACGAGTTTCGTTCCCAGGCCCCCCGCGCAAGCCACTCCCCGTAACCCTTGGCCCGTGTTACACTGAGAGCCTATCCCAGAACCTCCCCTCTGCCGCAGGCGGGAGCGGGGTTGGCGGTGAGGGCAGCTACAACGCAGGCTTTTTTCCCGTCGTCTGCAAAGGTCTTAGGCCGTCACCCTGACCCTCTCCCAGAGGGAGAGTGGAGTTTGGGGATAGGCTCTGAAAACGGATGACAGTGCCGTTCCGTTCTGACACCTTCTTTTCGACCAACAGGACTTGACATTCATGTCCAAAGAACTTCTGGAGCAACGCATTCGTGACCGGGTGGCGAGGGTTGGGGTCATCGGGTTGGGTTACGTGGGACTTCCCCTGATTAAGGCCTTCATCGAGGCAGGATTCAAGACCATCGGCTTCGACGTGGACCAGACCAAAGTCGACCGCTTGCTGGCAGGCCGAAGCTACATCGAACACATTCCCTCGGAGTGGATTGCCGAGTGTGTGGCGCGGGGCAGCTTCGTGCCCACCGCCGACATGCGCCGTCTGCCCGAGGCCGACGCGGTGTTGATTTGCGTGCCCACGCCGTTGAACGATTCGCGGGACCCCGATTTGCAATTCATTGTGGCCACGGCCGAGTCGATTGCCTCCACCTTGCGGCGAGGGCAGCTTGTGGTTTTGGAAAGCACGACCTACCCCGGCACGACCCGCGACGTGGTGCTGCCCATTCTGGCGCGGTCGGGTCTTCGGGTGGGGGAGGATTATTTTTTGGCCTTCAGTCCGGAGCGGGAAGATCCCGGCAACCCGAAGTTTTCCGCCCGCAACATCCCCAAGGTCGTCGGCGGCATGGACCCGGTCAGCGGCCGCCTGGCATCCCTGCTTTACGAGGCGGCGGTGGTCCGCGTCGTACCAGTCAGCAATTGCGAGGTGGCCGAGGCCTGCAAAATCCTTGAAAACACCTATCGCTCCGTGAATATCGCCATGGTCAACGAGTTGAAGATGCTTTTCGACCGCCTGGGAATCGATATTTGGGAAGTGATCGAGGCGGCGAAAACGAAACCGTTCGGGTTCCAGCCGTTCTACCCCGGTCCCGGCTTGGGCGGGCACTGCATCCCGATCGATCCCTTCTATTTGAGTTGGCTGGCCCGCAAGCACGGGCTGACGACGCGATTCATCGAATTGGCGGGCGAAATCAACACTGCCATGCCGGAGTACGTGATCCGCCGCCTGATCGACGCCTTGAATGAAGAGGGCAAGCCGCTTCGGGGGAGTAAGGTGTGCGTGCTCGGAGTGGCCTACAAGAAGGATGTGGACGATCCTCGCGAGAGCCCTTCGTTTGTGCTCATGGAGTTGCTCCTGGCGGGCGGCGCCGTGCTCAGCTACAGCGATCCGCACGTTCCCCAGCTCCCAGCCATGCGGCGACATCGTTTGCCCGCTATGAAAAGCCAGGCACTGACTCCCGAGTTCCTGGCCTCGCTGGACTGCGCGCTGATCGCCACCGACCACACGGCATTCGATTACGAGGCGATCGTGCGGTACGCGCCGTTGGTGATCGACACGCGGAACGCGACCCGGAACATCGTCGCCGGGCGGGCCAGGATTTGCAAGGCGTGAGCCGCGCCAGTGACGCGGCCAAATCTGCGCGTAAACTTTTTGTTCCTCACAGACAGATTCTTGGAAAGGGTGTTGCGATGTTTGGAATTGACGTCATTACCTCCTATCTGCTCGTGGTGGCCATCGCGACACTTCTCGTAGCCGTGTTGATTTGGCAAACGCATCGCACGGGTCGGACGGTCATCGTATGGGTGGCTGCCAGCGCGCTAGGCGTGATCTTGGGCAGCATTGGCTCTTACGCCGCGATTCGCTCCGCAGGTTACACGGTGGTCAGGGCGCCGGGTTTTCCGATTCCAGGCGATGCGGCGTTATCGCCCTTGGGAATGCCGCCCCCGGCCATGATGCTTGGCGGCATGATGCCCGGCGGGATGGGGATGATGGGCATGGGCGCCCCGCAACCCAAGCAAGATCTGGCGACCCTGGTCCGAAAACTCGATTTGCTCACGGGCGACATCACGGTCACGCTCACCGCCCAACAAGCGGCGGCAGTCCGCGAGTGCCTTCAGGATGTCGAGCATGCCGCCGCGACGTCCGACGACGAGGCCAAGCAACGGCATGAACGACTCCTCGCCGTGTTGAGCGAGGACCAGAAGAAGCGACTTTTCGCAATCGAACTGCCCCGCCGAGGTGGACCGGGGGGACCGCCGGGCATGGGTGGCGGCATGATGGGCAAGGGCAGCGGTGGCATGATGAGCAAGGGTGGCATGGGCGGTGGTCCTCAGCAGACCCCGCCTCCGAATCCCCTCCAGCAAGAGCCATTCGCCACGGCCCTGAAGAGCTTGCGAGACAAGTTGGCCAGCCAAGCAACTCCCCAACCGATGAGCTCAGACGCAGCCGCCGCCGGATCAGCGGCCAATGGAGGCTCGTCGCCGCCAACCTCGCCCGAGCCCGCCGAAAAGCCCCCCGAAAAATCTCGCTAGAAGAGTGCGTTTGTCCGCGAAAACATCGGTCATGGGCTGGATCCCTTGCGGCTGAGGGAGGAGTGCCTCTGTGCGTGACTTACTGTTTGGCGCGTCGCGTTTGATCAACGCGACTTCCCGGCGGCGATGGCTGACGTGTTGGACGGCCGCGATCGTTGTTGGTCTGATCGGGTGTGCGGCGGCTCAGCCCCCGCTTCAGCCCTCCAAGGTCGTGGTGGTCGTCCACGGCGCCGCGGGCAGAGTGGACGGCTCGCTGTCGGTTTTGGACACCGGCAATGGGCGGTGGATGATCGATTGCGGGGCCGACGCCGGAGACCGCGAAGATAGCGCCGCTCCGACAGACTCTGCTCATGACAAGGCGAGGCTTCCCGTCGAAGCGCGCACAATCACCGCAGTCTTCTTGACCCATGCCCACACGGACCACGTGGGTAAACTGCCGCTTTTGGTTTACGAGGGTTTTCGGGGGCCGATTTTCACCACGGCGGCCACGTTGGAACTCCTGCCTATTATGATGCGCATGCAAATACGGCATGACGAAGCCCGACAGCGGCAGTGGTCGTGGTCGAGCCGGTCTCGGGAGCGTACTCAGAGTGGTCGGGGACCGCTGACCGTCCATTGGCACGCCGCGTGCCGTTACCGAGCGGCGATTGCAACCGCGAATCTTCGCTCCGCCGCCGCCTCGTTGGCGGAACTCCGTGACCGCTTCGAGCGGGAAAGCCCGGGCTTGGAAATCAAGCCCTGTCAGCAGTGCCTGGAGGAAGAAATTGCCTCGATTCTCGCTTTGTGCCAGCCTTTGGAGTACGGGGAGGTCAAGCAAATCGCCCCGGGTGTGGAGGTGAGGCTGCTTCATGCCGGCCACATCCCAGGCTCGGCGAGCGTCCTGTTCGAGGTCCACTTGGGCGGAGGAAGGCGTCGGGTGTTGTTTTCGGGCGACGTGGGCAACGATCTGTCGCCCTTGTTCCCAGGCCCCAAACCAGCGCCCGACGTGGACGCGGCGTTTATCGAGACGACTTACGGCCCCACCTTCCGCGACGCCTCGGTCAAGGAAGAGAGGGCTTTGTTTCGTCGCTCCGTGGCAGCGGCGGTCAACCGGGGGGATGTCGCCTGGATCCCTGCCTTCGCGCTGGACCGCACGCAAAGAATCCTCTACGAACTTCGCCTTGCTCAGCGCGAGGGCGTCCTGCGGCACGATGCGCCGATCTTTTGCACCTCGCCGACCGCAGCGGAGATCACGGCAGTTTACCAGCGGAATCGCCAGAAGGGGTGGTTTCGTGAGGGCGTGGCAAATGATCCCGAGGCATGGTCGCCGTCGGGACTGCGGGTGGTTTCCAAATTGCCGGAGCCATTGCCGCGTCCCTGCGTGCTGTTGACGACCAGCGGTATGTTGGACGTTGGCGTCTCACGCGCCCTCGTGGACCAGCTTATCCCGCAAGCGTCGGTGGCGGTCTTCTTGGTGGGTTATCAGGATCCAGACAGCCCCGGGGGGCGGCTCATGAAAGCGGTGGGCCTCCTTCGGGAAGGCACGCGGGACCAGGCCTCCTTGAGGCAGGGGACCCAATCCAACGCGGCAAAGGCCGCACCCCTGTCCGCGGGCGGCCCTGTCCTTGAATGGAACGGTGGCAAGATTCCCATTCGTGCTGAAGTCCATTACTTTCGTTGTTTCTCCGGCCACGCGGACGCCAAGGAGATGGACGCCTGGCTTTCTCAAGTACACCGGGGCGCGACGCTGGTCCTAGTACACGGCGGTCCTTGGGAGTTGGCCGCCCGCGCGGAACAGCTTCGTCAACAAGGGTGGCACGATGTGAGAGTCGCCAAGCCGGGCGAGTCGATCGATCTGACGCCCATCGAGTGACTCAGGTCCGCACGCCGCTGGCCAAGTTCAGACGCTCCCCTAACACGACGTAAAGGCCCTTCGGAATCATCCAGCCAGGTGCCTGTTACAGGAAAAGGATGGCCCACGAGAGCTTGTTTTTTTCAGCAGCACGACGTGGGGTGGTAGCCGCACCCCCAAGCCGATACCGCCTTGACAAGGGAAAGAAATAAGGGAACTTGTTGAGGCTGAGGTGGTTGGATACGATTGAAGAGGCTTTGCTCCACCCCAGCCAAGCAACTGCTCGCTCTCGCCTGGTGTGTCTGTCGAACAAGCCACAGCCCTGGTGCTGAAGACCGTTGATTTCAGCGAAACCAGCTTGGTGGTCACGCTGTTTACCAGGGAATTTGGAAAGATACAGGGTTTGGCGAAAGGGGGTAGGCGACTAAAAGGACCGTTCGACTCTGCTCTTGACCTGTTGGCCCTTTGTCGAATAGTCTTCCTCCGCAAATCATCCGAAGCACTCGACCTGCTGACCGAAGCGAAGCTCCAGCGGCGGTTTCGACTGGCGGGAAGGGACTTGTCGAGCCTGTACGCGGGTTACTACGTCGCAGAATTGCTCAACGAACTGACCGACCAATACGATCCTCATCCGGGGCTTTTCGACTTGGCGGAAAGAACTTTGGCCGCACTGTCTGCCGGCGAGCCTGTTTTGCTGCACACGGTGCGGTTCGAGCTTTGCATGTTGCAAATTCTGGGACATTTGCCGTCGTTGTCGACCTGCGTGGAATGCGGGAGCGAGGTGGCTTTGCGCGGTCGGGTGGCCTTCGCCCAGGCACACGGCGGGGTGCTTTGCAGCCGATGCCGGGAAGGCAAGCGGGAGGTGGCCTCGGTTAGCGCGGGAACATTGCTCCTGATGCAAGACCTCGCCCGGCTCGAAAACCGTTCATGGCGGCGAATCGACATCAGTGCCCAGAGCCGCGGTGAACTACGCGGCGTGTTGAATCGTTACTTGACGCATTTATTGGGTCGGAAGCCCAGGATGCACCAATACTTGGGCCTATTGACCACATGAGGGCAGGGTTCAGCAAGCGACGTGACGTACCGACAATTGTTTGCGGGTGCGAGTGCATGGAGCCTCGCTAGACCCATCGCGCGCCGAGGAACCTTTCCGGATGCTGATTCGTCTCGATGAGCGATTCGGACTTTTGGCAGTCGGCCGGTAACTTTGCTCGGACCTGAAGGCACGGAAGACGGTTGACAAGGACGTCCCTCATGGCAGCTTCGCGAGTCTATTGCTTGGCCCTAGCGGCCTGGATGGCTGGCTTTGGGGGTGGCTGCCAAAACTGGGCGAAGCCGGCGCCGGGCTCGGTCGGCTCGTTGTTTGGGTCGCCGTCTTCCGAAGTCCAGCAAGCATCGGCCGAAGAGCCTGCCCCGCCAGGCCCTAAAGAAACGGTCGTCACCGCCGCCGCGTTGGCCGCCGCGTCCCAGCCCGATTCCAAGGAGAATCGCAAAGACGAGGAAGACTCAGGGTTCGCCCTCGATGCCTTGGCGCCTTCGAACCTTATCAAGAAAGTGAAGGAACTGGCCGGCTACGGCCCGAACGAGGAAATCGCCCGAGCAGCCTATGAGGAAGGCCAGCGCCTTTTTCGTGAAAAGAAATACGAGGAGGCCGCCAAGCAGTTCGCCACGGCCGCAAGCCGATGGCCCGACACGTCGCTCGAGGAAGACGCCCTGTTCTGGCAAGCCGAGAGTTATTTCTTTGGCGACCGTTACGCCGCGGCTCACGACGGCTACGACAAGTTGCTAAAGAAATACACCTATTCCCGCTACCTCGACAAAGCCGTGGCCCGGCAGTTCGCTATCGGCCGCTACTGGGAACGATTTCATGCGGCCGAGCCCCATTGGCCCATCACGCCCAACTTGTTCGACAAGACACGGCCTTTGTTCGACACGTGGGGACACGCCTTGAAGGCCTACGAGCGTGTCCGTCTCAATGACCCGACCGGCCCCTTGGCCGACGACGCGCTCATGGCCGAGGCGAACGCCCACTTCATCCGTGGGCGGTATGAGGACGCCGCTTTGAATTATGACATGCTCCGCACCGAGTATCCCAAGAGCGAGCACCAGAAGAATGCGCATCTATTGGGCATCGAGGCGAAACAGCGGATGTATCAAGGACCGCTTTACGATGGCACGCCACTGAAGGAAGCCGCGGAACTGGCCGATCAGACGCTCATCCGTTTTGGTCCCACGCTCGGGCCGGACCGAGAAAAAGTGATCGAAGCGAAGAATCGGATGATCGCCGAGCAGGCGGAACGGGACTGGGCGGTGGGCCGGTATTACGAAAAGAATGGTTACTACGGGGCGGCACGCTACTATTATAACATGCTGATTGATAAATACCCTTACGCGCCCGCCGCCGCGCGAGCCCGGGATCGCCTGGAACAAATCAAGGACTACCCGGCCGAACCGCCTGATCGCCTCCAATGGTTGACAAACCTTTTGGGACCTCCCAAACGGCGGTGAAGAGAGCGATGCAACAAGTGCGTCTTAGAGCGACAGAAGACGGAAACGGTGCGACGCCTTGGCCGATTGAACAAAAGGCGTCCGCAAACGGAACGTGTCTTGCCCGTTGGTGGCTCTCTGCTTCGGAGCGAGGTGCCCTAAGGTTTCCCTGTGGCGGGCTCAGGTTGCTTCGCTTTGTTTTTGTAGGGATTTGTGTCCCCGCCACTCTTTTGGCCTTTGGCGGCTGCCTCGGCTATCGGATCGGCGCCGAATCGTTGTATCCTGTCAGCATCCGCACGGTGTACGTACCGGTGTTCGAGTCCGACAGTTTCCGCCGGAATTTGGGCGAACGGCTTACCGAGGCGGTGATCAAGGAAATCGAGCTGAAAACGCCCTATAAGGTGACGGGCGACAGCAATGCCGACAGCATCCTGGCCGGGCGCATCACGCATGAGACCAAACGGGTCCTGGTGCTCAATCGGTACCACGATCCGCGCGAGAGCGAAGTCAGCCTCCAGGTCGAGGTCCGCTGGCTGGACCGCCAAAACAACCTCATCCGCGAAGCCGCCGCGATTCCCTTGCCTGACGAGGTGGCCACCCTCCGCGAAACTGCCCTATTGGTTCCGGAGGCGGGGCACTCCGTGGCGACGGCCCAGCAACAGGCGATCCACCGGCTTGCTGAACAGATCGTGTCGATGATGGAGGCGCCTTGGTAGGATGAGGGCGGATCACTGGTCGCTGCCGCGGCGGACGCTTTCTTTCGGCCGGCGTCCCTTGCTGATGGGGATCATCAACGTCACGCCCGACAGCTTTTCGGACGGCGGGCGATTTCTCGATCCCGGCGCGGCCGTCGCTCATGCTCTGGAATTGGCCGCCCAAGGGGCCGACATCTTGGACGTGGGCGGTGAGAGCACCCGCCCCTACTCCCAGCCCGTGGAGGCCCAAGAGGAACTCCGCCGCGTCCTGCCCGTGGTCAAGGCCCTTTGCTCGCAATGCGATCGGCCGGTGTCCATCGACACCTCGAAGGCAGTCGTCGCCCAGGCCGCCATCGACGCCGGGGCGGAAATCATCAACGACGTGACGGGGCTGGAAGGCGATCCGCAGATGGTTCCGTTAGCCGTGCGGACCGCTGCGGCCGTGTGCGCCATGCACATGCGAGGCTCGCCGCAAACCATGCAGGACAACCCGACCTATGAAGACGTGGTCGAGGAGGTCGGGGCCTATCTTCGCGGCCGCCGCGATGCGCTGATGGCCGCAGGGATGCCCCAAGATCGAATCGCCTTGGACCCGGGGATCGGCTTCGGCAAGCGAACCGAACATAATGTGCAGCTCCTGTCCCACGCCTTCCGCCTGCACGCGTTAGGGTGCCCGGTGCTGGTGGGCCACTCCCGCAAGGGCTTTATTCGGAGGGTGCTCGACGAGGACGAGGCCGATCCACTACCGGGCACGATTGGGGTTGCCTTGGCGCTGGCCCGCCAAGGCGTGCAGGTGATCCGCGTCCACGACGTGCGCCAGGTCCGCCAGGCGTTGCTGCTGTTCGAGGCCGCGGGCGGATTGCCCGATTCATGACGGATGTTTCCGGCCCTTTGTGTTCAACTAAGAGTGGCAATCCCACAGGGGCGAAGCAAGCATCATGCGGCCGCTGCCTTTTGCTTAACCCCTGCCTCCCGAAAGTCACGAAAAATACGTGATGGCGTTTTGGAACACTTGAAGGCCGTCGCCGGGTTCCCGGGCCTTGCCGCGGGTCCATTGCGGATGCTGGAAGGGATCGATGTGTCGTTCCGGATGGGGCATCAGACCGAACACCCGGCCGGTCTTGTCGCACACGCCCGCCACGTCGGCCACCGAGCCGTTGGGATTGTCGGGATAGGGCGTCCCCGTCTCGAAACCGGCGTTTTCGTCGCGAAGCGGGCAATAGGTGAGCACAAGTTGTTCTTCCCGGGCCAAGGCTTCTAAAGCGACGCCGTCGCGCGGGACGAATTTTCCCTCGGCGTGGGCCACCGGCAACAGCATCGTCTCGATCCCCCGAAGAAACACGCACTTCGCGCTGCGGACCCGCAAACGTACCCAGCGGTCCTCGTACCTGCCCGAGTCGTTCCAGGTCAGCGTGGCGGGAGGGCCGAGTCCCGGGTCGTCGTCCAGCAACAGTCCGGACTTGATCAGCACTTGGAAGCCGTTGCAGATGCCCAGGATCAGCTTGTCGGCATCCTTGAATTGCCGGACGGCATCGGCCAAATGCCTCCGCAGTTGATTGGCAAAGATGCGGCCCGCCGCCACGTCGTCGCCATAGCTGAAACCGCCGGGAATGCAAAGGATCTGGAATTCGGCGAGCCGCTGCGGGGCTTCCAACAAACGGTTCACGTGCCAGCGCTCGGCTTGGCCGCCCGCCCGCTCGAAGGCGAAGGCGGTCTCCACGTCGCAGTTGGTTCCGGGGGCTCGAAGGATCAGGACGCGTGGTCGGGCAGACATGGATGGATCGAAAAAGATCAAACGATGTTACCAAGGAGAAAGCGGGGATGAGTGTCTGCGAGGGCAGCGGAATTGCTTCCGCCCGTGATCCACTGATGATTCGATCGTCTCAGGCAAGTCACCATCGCAGGGGTTTCTGCCAGGTTTCCTTGAGGAGTTTCAGATCGGCCGAGATCACCGGCGAGCCATGGTTCATGATCTCCAGGCGGTCGCCGCCCGTCACTTTTCCAACACGCCCCCAGGCGATCCCAGCAAGGCAGTTCTCGAATGCGGCGGTCCGATCGGGCCGCACCTCGATGAGGAATCGCGTGTTGGACTCGGAGAAGAGCAGCGCCGCGGGGTGTCGGGCTTGTTCGTCGGCGGGCACTCTTTCCAAATGCAGCTCGGCCCCCAGTCCGCCGGCGAAGGCCATTTCCGCGGCGGCCACGGCAAGTCCCCCTTCGCTCAAGTCGTGGCAGGCGCGGACCAACCCTGTGGCGATGGCCCGATGCACCGCCTTGAACACCTCCCGCGCACGAACCGCATCGACCTTGGGGACTTGACCGCCAGAGAGGTCCTCGACGAAGGCGAAATGAGAGCCGCCCAGTTCATCATGGGTCAGACCAACGAGATAGAGTTCATTGCCGACCTCCTTGAGGTCCATGCTCACGCACTGACCCACGTCGTCCACCTGGCCGAGCGCACTGATCAACAACGAGGGCGGAATGGCGATCGGCTCACCGCTTTCGGGGCGAAACTCGTTATTCAGGCTGTCCTTGCCGCTGATGAAAGGCGTGCCTAGGGCGATCGCCACGTCGTGGCAGGCCAACGCTGCGCGGACCAGGGAACCGAGCGTTTCCGGCCGGTCGGTGTTGCCCCAACAAAAATTGTCGAGGATGGCGATGCGTTCCGGATCGGCGCCCACCGCGACGCAATTGCGGACCGCTTCGTCGATCGCGCTGGCCGCCATCCAATAGGGATCGAGCTCGCCATAACGCGGATTCATGCCGCAGGCCACCACCAGTCCGCGGCGCGAATCCAAGCGCGGCCGCAACACGGCCGCATCGCTCGGTCCGTCGCTGGCTTCGCCCACCAGGGGCTTGATCACGCTGCCGCCTTGCACCTCGTGGTCGTATTGGCGGATGACCCACTCTTTGCTGGCCACGTTCAACGAACCGAGAATCTTCAGCAACGTGCCTGTCGCATCGTTCTCCGGCCACTGACTGACAAGCAGCGGACGAATAGCCGGGGGACGGTACACGGCTTCGCGGATGACCGGTGGGCGACCATGGTGGAGAAACTCCATGTCCAAGTCGGCCACCTGTTGGTCTTGGTATTTGAGCACCAAGCGACCCGAGGGCACGAACCGGCCGATCACCGTGGCCTCCACGCCTTCCGAGGCGCAGAGGGCCGACAATTCTTCCCAGTGGTCGGGAGGCACGGCCAGGACCATCCGCTCTTGGGCCTCGGAGATCCAAATCTCGGTGTAAGAGAGGCCCTCGTATTTCAAAGGCACGCGTTCAAGCCAGACCTCGGCCCCGAGGTGCTCGCCCATCTCGCCCACGGCGCTGGAAAACCCGCCCGCCCCGCAGTCCGTGACCGCGTGATACAGGCCGCGATCGCGGGCCACGAGGAGTACGTCGAGGAGCATTTTTTCCGTAATGGCGTTGCCGATTTGGACCGCGCCGCCGGAAAGCGACTCGCTTTGACTAGTGAGTTCCGCGGAGCTGAACGTGGCCCCGTGGATGCCGTCCCGGCCGGTTCGCCCGCCAATGGCCACGATCAGATCGCCGGCTCGGGCCTCCTTCCGCGCCTTGTCGACAGGAAGCAGGCCGATGGTGCCGCAGAAAACCAGGGGGTTGCCGAGGTAGCGGGGATCGAAATAGATCGCGCCGTTGACCGTGGGAATCCCCATTCGGTTGCCATAGTCGCGGACGCCTGCCACCACCCCGCGCATCACCCGCCGCGGATGAAGCACGCCCGGCGGGAGTCGCTCGGCGGGAAAGTCGGGCGGGGCGAAACAGAAGACGTCCGTATTGGCGACCGGCTTGGCCCCCAAACCGGTGCCCATCGGGTCCCGAATCACGCCGCCAATCCCGGTGTTGGCGCCGCCGTAGGGTTCGAGGGCGGAGGGGTGGTTGTGCGTTTCGACCTTGAAAACGGCATGATACTGCTCATCGAAGCGGACCACGCCAGCATTGTCTGCAAACACGCTCACGCACCAGTCGCGTTGGCCCAAGCGACGGCGAATCTCAGCCGTTGCGGCGAAAATCGTCTCCTTGAGCATGTTGTCGAACCGCCGCTCGCCCGACTCGTCCCGATAGTGGATCCGGCCCTTGAGCGTCTTATGGCTACAGTGCTCGCTCCAAGTCTGTGCCAGGGTCTCCAGCTCCACGTCCGTCGGATCGCGGCCCAAGGCGCGGAAGTGCTCTTGAATGGCCTTCATCTCCGCCAGCGAAAGAAAGAGTTGTCCTTCGCGGCTCAACCTTTCCATGGCGGCGTCGTCCATCGCGCGGATGGAAACTGTGATCCGTTTGAACTCGTAGGACGAGCCCGTGCCCAGATGGGTCAAACGGAGAGGGCCGACGAGCACCTGCTCGATGGCGTCGTTGGCTAGGACCTTGGCGCACAGCCACTGCAACGTTTCCTCGGGCAACGGCGAGAACCAGTATTTCTTCAGCGTGCGGACTGCTTCGACCTCGAAGCCGAAGTCCGCGATGGCGGCCTTGGCGCTTTGGGCCACGGGATCCATGACGCCCGGCTTGAGAAGGACGTGGATCACTTGTTGGAGCCCTGCGCGAGGCCGATGGAGAACTTCGTCGCCCACGGGCGCCACCACCGTCTCTTCCACGATGGGATCGGCGAGCAACTCGGCGGCGAGGCGGAGGACCTGGGAACGGTCCAAATTCCCCTGAATCAGGTACCCCCAACCGGCCGCTATGGCCAGCGCTGGGGCCAAGCCGAGGTCCGCGGCCTCGGCCTTGAGGCGTTGGGCGGCCAGGTTGGGCTGGTCGGGCCGAGGGTAAATGTCAACTTCCCAAAGCATCGCGATTCTTCTTTGCCAAAGCCAAAAGCTCGCGGAGCCGGTCTTCGTCCCGGTTTTCGATCGCCGCCCGAAGTGCCGCCACCTCTCGTTCGAACCGACTCAACCCAGCCAACACGTTATCGCGGTTCTGGAGGACGATATGCGTCCACAAGTCGGGATCGCCTGCGGCGATGCGCGTCGTGTCCAACACGCCCGTGCCCGTAAGCCGGAACCAGTGTTCGGGCAGGCAGGCGGCCATCGCGGCGGCCAGCAGGTGCGGCACGTGGCTGGTGACGGCTAGGGCCAGATCATGGTCTTCCGGCGACATTTGAATGACCACGGAGCCCAAAGCCGACCAGAACGATTCCAGCTCATCATAATCCTTGGCCTGGGTATTCTTGGTCGGCGTCAGGACGACGATGCGGCCCTCGAACAAATCGGCTCTGGCGTGCATGGCCCCAGTCTTTTCGCTGCCGGCCAAGGGGTGGCTGCCCAGGAACCTGCACCCGCGAGGCAACGCCCCGTCCAGGGCCTCGACGATGGCCTGTTTAGTGCTGCCGGCATCGGTGATCAGCGCGCCTTCGGGACAATGCTTGGCGGCCTCGCGCACGCGATCGACAATACGATGGACCGGGGTGCAAACCACGATGATGTCCGCATTGGCGACGCCTTTCGCGAGATCGACCGTCGTGGTAGTCACCGCTCCCACGCGGCGCGCGGTCCTCAAGCTCGCCGAGTTCCGCCCGATCCCCACCACCACGTCTGCCAAGCCCCGCTGGCGCAAGGCCATGCCGATCGAACCGCCGATCAGCCCGACACCCACGATCGCGACTGTCTTGCAATGCCACATGTCGGCCTCGAGTTCCATCCTACGCGAAGTCGCTATTCTAGCAGACGGGAGGCGCGTTTGGGGAAGGCCCCCCGTCTGGTCCTGCGACGCGGTATAATCATTTTTTTGTCAGCACCCAAGGAAAAATCCGGTGATGAGTGAACTTCCGCCTTCTCGCTTTTTCCCTCCGGCCGAGCAGGCCGACGCGCACGGCCTGCTGGCGCTGGGCGGCTCCCTGTCGCCACAATGGCTGCTCGACGCCTATCAGCACGGCATCTTTCCTTGGCCCCACGCCGACTTTGACGATCCTATGATGTGGTTTTCCCCGGATCCGCGGGCAATCATCGAATTCGACCGCTTCCACGTGCCCCGCCGACTCCGTACGACTTGCCGGACCGGCAAATTCGTACTGACTTGCGACCGCGATTTCGCGGGGGTAATCCGCGGCTGTGCCACCGGCCCAGGCCGAGAGTTGGGCACTTGGCTCACCCCCCGAATGATTAAGGCTTACCTCAAGCTTCACCAGCTCGGCCACGCCCACAGCGTGGAAGCCTGGTATGAAGGTTCCCTAGCCGGAGGGGTTTACGGAGTAGCCATTGGCGGCCTGTTTGCGGCCGAATCGATGTTCTACCGCGTCTCCGATGCCTCGAAGGTCGCGCTGGTCGCCCTGGTTGGGCATTTGCGCTCCAGGGGGTACCAGCTCCTCGACATCCAACAGCTAACTCCCCATACGGCCCGGTTTGGCGCCGTGGAGATCCCGCGATCCGAGTATTTGCGCCGCTTGGCTCACGCGATTCAATCGCCGGTGACTTTTGGCGACCACCTCGAAAACTACTCCATCTGATTGGAGAAATCCCCTGACGACAGTCAATTCCGCCTGGCGGTGGCAGGTGATGGAGCTTTGCCTAGTGCAACGCACGCCGACTGACCGCAGACCAATGATCTTGAACCCTGCTTCGCCGGGATCGTCAACGCAGCAACTCCTTCACCACCCAAGCAGGCAAACCTGATATTTTGCCAATCTCCGCAGCGAGGGCGTCGCGCTGGGATGCCATTGCGTCACGAAAAGCGTCGCCGGCATCACGGATGCGTTGGACCTCGCTTGCCGTCAAGCGACGCGCGAGAAGCTTCTCCAATTGCGAGAGGACCTGGCGTTCGCGATCCACTTCGCCCTGGTCGCGGGCGAGCGCCTGTTGGATTTTCGCCTCCGGTAGCCTCAGGGCTTTGGCCACCACTTGGTGATACTGGGAGCGAAGCGACTGAATGTGCCGAAGATGTTCCTGCTCGGCCGCAACGATGCGTCGCGATTGTTCCGGAGAGAGCTTCTTACCCCGGGCGGTTTCGAGCCGGGCGGTCAAGGGACCGTTTTGTTCGCCGGCTCGGCGGATCGCGTCGACCTTCACGCCGGCCGCTGCCGCCTCGACTTCCTTCGTGGCTGAATGCCCGAAATTCTTCAAGTCTCTCACCGCCGCTTGGGGATGGCCCTGCTGTTCAGCCACACGCTGGAGCGCTTTGACTGCGGTGGGCGAAGGTGGCTTGGCCGCCCAAAGCGGACCCGACGCCAGGAATGCCGTGACCGCTGCGCCGATGAGCGACCATGCCAAAGAAGTTTTCATCGTTGAGGCTCCCCGAGGTCAACTACTCTAATATACTTTGCGCAAGGGCGGCTCGGCTTTCGCCGAAGTCGCGACCGCGCCCCTGCCGAAGCCGGGAATACCAGCCAGGGAACCGGCAGGGAGATTGCCCCTTGACAAGGGGTTTGGCATCCTGTTGGTGGAGTGGTTTGGGGCGAACGACTCACGGCAAAGCCCGAGCGGCGGTTCCCGGTACGGGAAGAAGGTCTTGCACACGAGGCGTTGACTGGGAGCACTTCCATGCCGCACGACGAGCAAAAATGGTTCATCCCGACTCGTCGCTTCATGCGCATGTGCCGCCAAGCCATGAGGCGGCCCAAAGTGGCGGACTCGTTCGACATGGAATTGACTGGGTCGGGGCTGTTATTGAGGGCGATCTTGTTTCGCCGCCTGTTGCTCCGCGAGGTCCTTTCGCCGGACGAGTGGAACGTGGGGCTGTTGCTCCCGCCCACCGTGCCCACCGTGCTCGCGAACGCAGGTTTGCTGTTGGCGCGGCGCGTTCCCGTGAACTTGAATTACACGGTTTCGAGCGAAATGCTCAATCAGTGTATTGTGCGGGCAGGCATCCGCCGGGTGCTGACCAGCCGCAAGGCCATGGAGCGGTTCGAGCATTTGCGGCCCAACGCGGAGCTGGTTTACCTCGAGGACCTCAAGCACCGGGTAACGTTGGCCGACAAGCTGGCGGCGGCCGCACTGGCCTGGATGGCGCCACTGAACTTTCTGGACCGTTGGTTCGGCCTCGCTGAGATCCATCCCGACGATCTCATGACGTTGATTTTCACCTCGGGCTCAACGGGCGATCCGAAAGGCGTGATGCTCACGCACCGCAACGTGGGCTCGAATGTCGCGGCATTCCATGAGGCACTGCGGTTGAAGGAGAGCGATACGCTGATCGGAATTCTGCCGTTTTTTCACTCGTTCGGGTATACGGTCGCGATGTGCGCCGGATTGATGCTCCCGCCCAAAGTCGTCTATCACACCAATCCTTTGGATGCAACCACGGTTGGTCAGATCGCGCGGAAGCATCGGGCAACGCTCTTGATTTCCGCGCCGACCTTTCTGCGGTCGTATCTCCGCCGTGTCCCGGCCGAGGATTTCGCGTCGCTCGAATTGGTGGTGACGGGGGCGGAGAAGCTGCCCCGGGAACTGGCCGACGCCTTCGAGAAGAAATTCGGCGTGCGGCCGATCGAGGGCTATGGCACGAGTGAGTTATCGCCGGTAGTGTCGGTAAACATCCCGCCCGGCCGCGCCCCGGACAAAGCCGCCCAATGGAAGGAAGGCACGGTCGGCCGTCCCATTCCCGGGGTGCAAGTCAAGGTCGTGGACCTCCAGACCGGCGAGGACCTGCCGTCGGGCCACGACGGCATGCTCCTGGTCAAAGGCCCCAATGTCATGAAAGGTTACTTGGACGAGCCCGAAAAAACCGCCGAGGTGATCCGCGATGGATGGTACGTCACCGGCGATGTCGCACAGATCGACGACGAGGGCTACATTCGCATCACGGGCCGGGAAAGCCGCTTTTCGAAAATCGGCGGGGAAATGGTGCCGCATCTGCGGATCGAGGAGTGTTTGGGAAAAATCCTCGGCTTGGACGAGGACAAGGTTTCGCTGGCGGTCACTGGCGTATGCGACGAACGCAAAGGGGAGCGGCTGGTGGTGCTCCACACCGGCCTGACGAAGCCGCCGGAGCAGATCTGCCGCGAACTGGCCGCGATGGGACTGCCGCCGCTATTCATCCCCTCGCCCGACAGCTTCTACCAAGTCCCGGAAATTCCCCTTTTGGGTACCGGCAAGTTGGACCTGCGGAAACTCAAAATTTTGGCGGAGGCGAAGGCGAGGGGGGAATGAGGGCCGCTGGTTCAAGGAGGGAGTCGCGTTGGGCGATGCGTACCTGCGGCTGGGCCGAAGCATCGGCGTCGGTGATTTCCAAGTATTGCGACACTTGCCCTGGCCCGGCTTGGCTGCGGCGTTGGGCCACTTGCTCGGCGAGCTGGGCGAATTGTTGACGGACCTCGGGCGAAATTTTCTCCAGACGTCTGGCCAGGCGCTGCATGCCCGCGGGATTGACCTCCGCGGTCCTCGACAGGCTGCCCAGGAAATCGGCCGCCTGCTCAAAATTGAAATCGGCCACCTTGCCCACCACCGGCAAGAACGTCTTAGAGAGGAACTCGGCGCTTTCCGGCTCGATGTTCATGAAGGCATCCAGCCGGCTGGTCACCAGGCTGCGGCCCTCCGTGTCCTGGACGAAGCCGCTGCGGAGCATCATGATGCCACGGCCGCGGACGTGGTGGCCAAACACCCGTCCGGTGTAGCGGCCATCGACATAAACCAGTTGTAGATCGCGGCTTCGATATAAGAATTGCAGCGTGCCGGATGTACCCGCGTCGTCGTCCACTTGGTACGTCTCCGCGTCGAGTTGACGCATCGACAAATGGCTCACTCCCAGGGCTTGCCAGATGTTGACCACCACGTCGGGGTGCTGGACCAGAAAGCGGTACAGGTCGGCGTCGCAAAGCACCACGCGGAGCGGCAAGCGACGATACACGCTTGTGTTTTCCAGCACCCATTTGACCTTCGCCCGAGCCTCCGGCCCCAGGCGATCCATGGGAATGGCCTGAATCGCCTCACGCCGAGAGGCCAGACTGGCGCTTGCCTTTTGGCTGGGCGCGGCTTTTTGCGACCAGGCATTGCTACTCAGAGTCGTGGCAGCCAACGTCAGGGCTGCCAGCCAGGGAGCGAACCAAGATCGGGAACCAAGATGCCGTCTCACGATTCCGTGTGCTCCTCGCGGGCGCAACCGCAGCGCGGCGTCCAAGGTGGCGCAACCGATAGTCCCATTTATTCGGCTTGATTGGGCTAGTAGGGTCAGTCAAAATGTTCACCCTCGCCTGAAATGCTCTTAGTCCCGGGTCTTGCGGCTAGTCAAGCCCTGTCTGGTAAAGCTTGCTTCGTTTGCCCACGCATCGTCCGTTTCCCAAAATGACAGATCGTAATCGATCTTGTCGCGCTCCTACGATTTCAGGGACAATGCCCCCACATCGCAAACAGACAGAGAAATTGGGGGGGATAAGGAGTTTGGGGCATGTCGGCCGTGCGTCAAAGCTCACTCCTCGGTGTCACCATGCTTTCCACCATCGGGTTCTGCTGGATAGCTCACTGGGCGTGGAACCAATCCGCCGTGTTTTTAGCCAACACCTGGCGAAACGCATTGGAACAGGCCCCGGAACGCGAAGTCGAAGGTTTGGTCGAGCGGATCAGCCAACTGGGCGATGAAGCGGTCCCGGCGTTGGTCGACGTTTTGCAGTCCCAGCGTGAATCGGCTTCCCGCGCCGCCGCCAAGGCGATTTGCCGTCAGTTGAAGCAATGGGAGTCACTGCCGGCGCGGATCCGGGCGTCGCGGCGGCGTCAATTGGCTATGGGCCTTGTGGAGGCGTGGCCACGTTTGCAGGGTCCATCGCGATTGGTTGCCGCAGAGCTGCTGCGTGAACTGGTTTCTGCGGGCATCTCGGACGCTGCGCGAGAGGACGCACCGCTGCTAGCCGCCTGCGCCGAGGTGTTGCGTTCCCTCACGCCACGCCAAGCAGAATCGCTCAATGATCAGTTGCTAAGCAGGATCACCGCGCAAATGCGAAACCAAACCAGCGGCGCGAGCTTTGGGCAATCACTTCAGACACCTCCAGGGGTGCATGCACTGGATTGCCCTCGGCGTGCGGAGGGCTTGGTTGCGGATACGGAGACTGTAAGGCCTGCACCTCTGCCTCAAGGGGGAGCCTTGCCCAGCCCGTTGCCCGCTATGGGTTCGGCAGTAAACGCCGTCGAGGAGAAAGCTCCTGAACAGAGCACGCCGAGAGGCGCGACGGCAAATGAACCTCGCTTGTTGTCGGGTGTTCGGCAAGCAAGTGTCGAAGGCCCTATTGTTCCGGGAAGCATGACAAGAGACTCGCCGGAACCTGCGGAAGTCGCGCACCTCGTTACTGAATTGAACGAGCAGGATCCGCAGCGACAAGCGGCCGCGTGCCAGCGGCTGGCAGACTTGGGGTGGTCGGCAACTGAAATCCAAATTTTCAAGCAGCTTCGTCATTCCGACGCCGCGGTTCGCCAAGCGTTGGTCCGCAGCTTGCCGGACGTGGCGGGCTTAGACGCGGCCCCTTGGCTTGTGGAACTGAGCCGCGACCCGGACCCTGATGTCCGCCTGGAAGCCATGACGCTCCTGGCTACAACCGGTGATCCCGCCTTGCTGGAAACGGTGCGCAAACTCGCAGCAGCCGATCCCGACGAACGTATCCAAAAGCTCTCGGCCCGACTGGCACAAGCCAAGGCTTCGCGTGTCAAGGAGCCTTCCCAGTAGGGGCTTTCCTGAAGGGCGAGGTGGGCTGTTTCCCATTCCATCGAGATGGGGCCCTACAGGACCGGCTTTCGAATATAGACGACAGGTGGTCCTCGCCGTTTTTTTGAAAGCGAAGGGGGGAATCGGTGACCGTTCACGACCCCCTCACGGCGCTTAAAAGGACGATTCCGGGATCGGTCAGAAGTTTGGCGGCAGCGGGGCGATCGCGGTTTCGTCCGCAGGCTCGGCGACGGCGTCGCTGGACAGGATGGGTCCCGGATCGATCCACATGCCGTTTTCGTCCAGACGCATCGTGCCCAAGTCGAAGTCCAGGCCCATCCGCTGGACTTCGTAATTCAGCCAGGCGTTCAAAAAGTTGTTTTGGGCGTTCAACAGCGCGGAGGAGGCTTGCAACAGGTCTCGCGCCGTGGTCGCGCCTAGTTGGCCGGTTTCGCCAGGCCGCGGTGGACGTTGGAGGCCCAGCCGTGTCAAGTCGAGCTGCGTGATCGCCACGAACACGGCCGCGCGGCGCAACTCGAAATCCAGTTGCGCCAGCCGAATGTCGCGCAACGTGGCGCGGAGGGATTGGTGGATCGCGTCTTCGAAGGCGTAATAGCGACGCCGCGTCTGTTGATAGGCGATTTGCGCCGCGCGGTAGGCGTTGCGTTCCGCTACGCGTGTCAAGGGGGCGTCGAACTCCAAGCCCACCCTCAATCGGCCCGTCGAGCCGCGAAATTCCAGCGGGTTGTTGTTCACCGTGTTCACGTCGCCGCTGAATGTGACGTTCAGGTTGCTTTGCAGGCTGTTGGCCAGCACTTCGATCTGCCGCCAGGAATCGACCAGCGCGGCACGGGCGTTCATCCAATCGGGACGGTTAACGCGGGCAATGCGGAATGCTTCCTCTGGGCTCATGTCGATCCAGGTGAGCGAGACGGTGTCGAGCCGCGCGGCCGCTTGAATCAGCGTCAATTGCAGCATCTGGTCCGAAAGCGTATCCAACAGCGCGGTAAGCTGCGAACGGAGCGAATCTTCAGTTTCCGACTCCTGAGGCGTCCCAGGGGGCTTGGCCGAAGGCGACGGTTTCGACAGCACCAAACGCCCCAATTCGGCCAGCGTGGCTCGCACCCGCTCACTCAATTCCGGCAGCTCATAGGTCGGCAACGCCGCCCGCTGGTTCAACGCCAGCTCGGCAAGCGTCTTGCCACGAAGCGACTCCCGATCCGTGGGGCCCTCGATCCGGAAGGCGTTTGGATTGATCTTGCCAGAGCGGATTTCTTCTCGGCTGCTCAGCAGTTCCAAGGCCCTGCGTCGTTCGGGCAGCGCAGCGTGAAAGGCCTTGAGATCCTCCGCCACCACCTCCAGTTGGGTAAGCACGCTTTGGCGGATGGCGTCGATTTCCTGGGCAAGGTTGGGCGGGATGGGCTCGTCTTTCTGCCGAATTTTTCCCAGCAACCGCGAAACCATTTCGCTCGTCCGCGACGTGGTGGGCGCGATCAGGTTGAAGCGGTCCAAAAGCGGGTCGGAGATTTTCATTTCCAGGTCGGGCGGAAGCCCAAGCAGCACCTTGAAGCTGTCCAACCGATCGCCATAATCCGCTTCCAGGGCGACAAGTTGGCTCTGCGAGTCCAGCAACTGTTGGCGGGCCTGCTCGACTTGAAGCTTGCCTGTCCGCGAGTCCAGACGATTGAAACGAAACAAGGCGTCGAGCTGATCCAGGTTGCTTTGCACGACTTGCACGTTGACTTGCTGGTTGCGGATTACGATCTGCCGCTGCAACAACGCCAAAAAGCCCCCGATCCCACCACCGCTAACGGAGATGGAAGGGATTCCCACGCCGGCACGGGCGGGGCCAGGTCCAGCGTTTCGCCCCGCCACGACTTCCAAGTAGAATCCCCGTCGGAATTGCTCCATTTGACGCACATTGGCCAGCAGGGCCCGTTCCGACGCGGTCAAACGCTCCATCACCACCGCCCGACCCCCAGCACGCAATAGCGGCTGCACCAACGAGAAGTCCAGCAAGGTGTTCGTGCGATAGGTATCAGGCGAGGAAAATTGCCACACCAGCGAATTGGCCAGGCCGACGAGCAATTCGCCGCCCGAGGCGAATAATCGTCGGGCTTCGAGCTCGTTGACGTGGCTCAACGTGCTTTGGGAATTGCCGAAACGGAGCGGGCCGTCCGCCGCGTAATTCGTGGTCGTGCCTCCGAAAAACTGGGTGTCGAAACGGAATCGCTCGAACGTGACTTGCAGGGCCGAGAGATAGAGTTCCTCCAAGTGCGACTGATATTGCCGCGAGTGCAACAGCGCCAGTTGCATCGCCCCCTGACGGTCCAGGTTCACCACACCGTCGTCGTCGCGCGGCAGGTACACGCGCCAGACGGGATTCTCCACATAGGGTGTGTCGCCGTTGCGGTGCCAGTATTTCCAACCGCGCTTGCCGTCAACGTAGTGCATCCGCTCGTGCGATTCGGGATCGTCCGGCGGCATGGGCGGGGCGTCTGGGTCGTCGGGATCGTACATCCGCGAGGCGGGATCCGGCTGAATGGAAAAATCCTCCAGGCTCCACCGGGGATCCGCCGTGGCGCAGGCGACGGCGCCATACACCTCGCGGTCGGCCTGACAGCGATAATGGGCACGATTACAGCCGACGGCGGCTGCCAGCAAGAGGACGACCCACGTGGTCCCTCCAAGGCCAAGACCGCCACAATGCTCCGTGTGCCCCCTGCAATTGGACATTCCAATGTTCGCCGCTGTAAAACACCGCACTTCTGGGGTGGCCGTCCGGCGGCCCATTATGGCGATCGGTACTCAACCTGTGGCTCGGCGCCACCACGAGGAGGCCTTAAAGAGTGGCTCCTCCCTATTCCGGGAATCGTGGCCGAAGGCCCTCAGGCAAGAAAAGATGCGCCCTCGACCAGCCCTTCCGGCACCGAGAGGAAAACTCTCAGTTAGATTTTCGTCGCCCGACTGGGGAGACTTAAACGATTGTGCGGCTTAAGTGAGGGTTGCGGCGTAAGGTCATTCAGCAAGGTAAGGCAAGTCAATAGGTTGCGTAATTTTTGCGGATTGGAAAGAAGCTTGACAGTCGCATGGGCCGTGAATACCATCGAGGTTATGGACGCCATGCCCCGACCGTGCGGGGCTGCGACGAGGCGGGACAGGAGGTTTGCTGAAGCGGGGTGGTGCGCCTCCGGTCGCCGACCGGATGACCGCAGGGTGCTCCCTAAAAAGGAACTTTTCCGGACTGGGCCGAGCTTCTCATGAGCACTTGGAATAAGGTCCTCGTTGGGCTGGTGATGGTTGTGGCGCTAGCCTATTGGTACTTTGCCGCAAAGGCTCTGAAGGCCCGGAGCTACTGGGGTCAGGCCGTTCAAAAGTATGAGGAGGCCATCGCCGCCACACGTCGGCAACAAGAGCTTTTGATGGAAGGCGAGAGCGAAGACAAGCCCGGCGTCCGGCAACTTGCGCAAGAGGTGCATCGCTTGGTGATTGGCCGCGGCCGGGTGTGGCGGGGATCGGTCCCGAAGGTCGTGAATCCCGAGACGGGTGAGGCCACGGTGGTCACCCAGCTCCCCGTCCCGCACCCCGATGCCTTGAAAGCCCAAATGTTTGTGTTTCAGGAACCCACGGCTCAAGGGCCGGCGGTGTATCTGGGCGAGTTCTCCGTGGCAGCCGTGGCCGGGCAGCAATGGCAGTTGCAACCGGTGCGGCCAATGACGGATGACGAACGAGAGCGGCTCCGCCGCAATCGCGGTCCGTGGTCGCTTTACGAGGTCATGCCCGGCGAACCCATCGACTCCGAGGCCGGCGAGGTCGATTATTTGGTGTTATTGAACGATTACTATCGGCAGCGGGTCTATCTGGACGATCTAATCGCCGCCACAACCTTAGATGCCGACGCCGTGGAACGAGCAGAAGCCTCGGCTCGTCAGGGTGTGGACCTGCTTCAAAAGGAGATTGCCGCGACCAAGGCAGACATCCAGGCGATGCAGGAAGAGTATGCCCTAGTCGCCAAGCATCAAGCGGAGTTGGAGGCGAAACTCGCCGAGTTGCAGGACGCGATTCAAAAAACCGAACAGGCCAATCGTGCGGCGGCCAGCGAATTGGCTCGCTTACAGCTCGAAGCCATTCAACGGATTGACGCCCGGACCAGCAAACTGGCTCAGGTCGGGCTTGCCCCGTAGGATGAGGCGACGGACACGCGTCGCTCGCCCTTTTTGGATTGACGAAGCACGGCCCGGGAGGGCCGGCGGATTGGGCGACGCGCGGCTTGCGGCATGTAGACGGAAAGATGGGCATTTACGACCGAGAGTACTACCGTCGGGAGGTTCCGGCGGGAACCGCCTGGGCCCCTCGTTCGGCGGTTGGGGCCCTTGTGCTGGCCAACGTCGTCGTGTATCTGGTCGATTGGGTGCTCTTGGATGGCCGATTGACCTCCTGGTGCAAGCTCCGCGTCGCCACGTTAGTCCGGCCCTGGGACTGGTGGCAGTTCCTCACCTACGGATTCCTGCACTCCCGCGAACCCTGGCACATCCTCGCAAACATGCTGGGGCTATTCTTTTTGGGCCGCGACATTGAGGATCTCTACGGGACGAAAGAATTCCTCCGGGTGTACGTGGCGATGATCGTGTTCGGCGGGGTGGTCTGGGCCGCTGCGGGAACGCTGCAAGAAGCACCTGCCGAATTGGGCTGTGTGGGGGCGTCGGGCGCCGTGGCCGGGATCGTCATGCTCTATGCCTTGATTTTCCCTCGCCGCACCTTGGCCTTGTACTTCGTGATCCCCGTGCCGGCTTGGTTCGCCGGCGTGCTGCTGGTGGCGGGCGACGCCTATGGCGCGGTCGCCCGATCTGAAGGCGCCCGGGTAGCCTATGCCGTCCACCTAGGCGGCGCGGCCTTGGCCTTGGCCTACTATGCCTTGGGCCTCAACTTTGGCCGGTGGTGGCCCCGATTCTCATTGCGCTGGCTCCGGCGACAACCCAAACTCCGCGTTCACACCCCGGAGGAAAAAGAAAAGGATCCGCCGGACGACCTGAGTGCCGAAGTCGACCGGATTCTGGAAAAGATTTCCCGCTCTGGCGAGGCCAGCCTCACGCGGCAGGAACGCAGCACGCTCGAAGCCGCCAGCCGTCAATATCAGAAGCGCCGCCAAAGTTCTAAAGATCGCTTTGCGTGACACGGTAGTCCACTTGACGCCGACAGCCCGGGGAGCCATCGCCTCCCTGCTGATCGAAGGTCCCGGCGCCCTGCGACGGGCGCAGGCTCTGTTCCACTCCGCTAGCGGTCGCCCGTTGAGTGACAAGGTCCCCGATCGACTGTTCTTCGGGAATTGGGGGGCTGAACCGGCCGAACCCGTGGTCGTCCGCGTGCGATCCGAGCATTCGGTCGAAGTCCACTGCCACGGCGGCCGGGCAGCCGTGGCTCGGATACAACAGGCCCTGGTCGAGCAAGGATGCCACTGCCTCCCCTGGCAATCCTGGGTCCAGCGGCACGCCAGTGATGCGATTCGCACCGCGGCCTGGATCGCCCTGGCCGAAGCGAGAACTGAGCGAACCGCCGCCATCCTACTGGACCAGTTTCAGGGTGCATTGTCGCGAGCGATCCAATCGGTGGTTGAGCTTCTTCGCAACGGGGGCGCGGCTGAAGCTGGCCGACGGCTTCAACAGCTTCTCCTCCGCGTTCCCATCGGCCTGCATCTGATCCGCCCCTGGCGTGTGGTGATCGCCGGCCCCCCCAACGCCGGAAAGAGCACGCTGCTGAACGCGATCGTTGGCTTTGGCCGAGCAATCGTCGATCCGCAAGCAGGCACCACGCGCGATCTGGTAAGCTCGGTGACGGCGGTGGACGGCTGGCTGGTGGAGCTTTGCGACTCGGCGGGCCTGCGCGACACGGCGCATCCCGTGGAACAAGCCGGTGTAGCGGTTGCCCGCCAGGCTTTGTCCGAGGCGGACCTGGTCGTGTTGGTCTTCGATCGTGCTGCCTCTTGGTCGGCAGCCGACGAGGCCCTGGTCGCGACCGAGCCGGGAGCGATTGTGGTCCACAACAAGGCGGACCTGGACGCCGCCTCCGTCGGTTCTCGTCCGCAAGGCCTCCACCTCAGCGCCCTTCGGCAAAGTGGGCTTGAGGACTTGCTCCGCGAGATTTCCTTGCGGCTGGTTCCCAACCCGCCCGAACCAGGCGAGGCCGTGCCCTTCACACCCGATCAAGCGGAGGGGCTCCTTCGCGGAATCGACCAGCTCGTGCAGGCCGATGTGGCGGGCGCGGCCGAAACGTTGGAGGCGATGCTGCACCGTTCAGAATAGGTTGCGGATCGTCTCTGCTAAGGAGAAGGGCTTGGGCGGGGCGATGGAGCCGTCCTTGACGTATTGACGCCAACGGTCCACGTCGTTGCCCAGATCGACAGGCGCCACCCGGCGCAAGGACCGCACCGCCCGATATTGCATGGCGGGATCACGGTCTTCCAAGGCCACGGCAAGGGCAGCCACGGAACTCGGATCGCGAATCGAACCTAAGGCCTCCGCCGCGGCCAAACGGACATCGATGTCCGAGTCGCTGGCCAGACGCTCGCGGAGGACTTCGGAGGCCGTTGCACCCGGCTGTTTTCCCAACGCCCGACACACCTCGGCGCGGACATCGGCGTCTTTGTCTTTGGCGGCCCCCCGCAAGGCGTGTTCGGCCGTCGGCCCTGGACAATTACCCAAGGTGCGGACCATTTCGAGTCGCACCAGTGGGTCGGATTCGTGGGGATAAGCCGCGGCAACTTGGGCGGCGATTTGTTCTCGCTGCTCGGGAGTGGCGGAAGCGGCCTGCTTGCTCAGCTTTCGCAACTCGGCAATCCGCTCCCGAGGCGGCGTGATCCCCGGCACCGTGTCGGAGACCTTCCCGCCCAAGGGCCAGGGGGATTTGCAACCCAGAGTCCCCAGACAAAGGCCGACCAGAACCATGGCCGTCCCCCACCACCTGCCGAGGCCGCGCAGATTGAGCCAGATTTGTGCGTCTCGTCGCCAAATAGCGCCCCAAAAAGGCTGGAACATCGGCCCGTTCGCCTGATTCGGCCCCGCAACTCGTGGTCATTCCCGGGAGAGGAGGGCGGAACTATAGCAAACCTTCGGTCCAACCGCCAAGAGGAGTCGCGGGGAATCTTGAGGATGCCCGAACATGGTATACTGCAAGGGAATCGGATTTGGCGAACAACTGCAAACCCCTTCCTGCGAAGCATGTCAAATACCACTGTATTGGGCAAATTGCTCCTCCTCGTCGCCGTCCTTGGCCAACCGGCCAAATCCATGGACCGCGTAAGGTTCCAGCAAGATGGGCGCGAAGCTACGGTAGCCGGGAAGGTATTGGTTACGGCCCAGGACGGAGGGTTGCTTCTTTTGGCTACCGACGGCGTGCTTTGGATCGTCCAACCCAACGAACTCATCGAGCACAGTACGGACGAGTCCCCTTTTACGCCGCTGACGGCCGAGGAGATGACGCAGCGTGTCTTGGGCGAACTGCCCCGAGGATTCGACGTCTATCGCACCTCGCATTACCTCATCTTCTACAACACCTCTCGGGAATACGCTGCTTGGTGCGGTTCGTTATTCGAGCGCCTCTACATGGCGTTCACCAACTTTTGGAGCCGGCGAGGGTTCGAACTCCAGTCGCCCGAGTTCCCTTTGACGGCAATCGTGTTCGCCGACAAGGCCTCGTATGCCGAATTCGCCAAGGGCGAATTGGGCGAGGGCGTCCAGGCGATCATCGGGTACTATAGCCTGCGGACGAACCGAATCACGATGTTCGATCTGACGGGCACGGCGAGCGCCGCCCGCGGGAGTCGAGCCGCCTCGGCGGCCCAGATTAATCGCATCCTCTCCCATCCCGATTCGGAACGGAACGTGGCCACGATCGTTCACGAGGCCACCCATCAGATCGCCTTCAACTGCGGGTTGCACACCCGCTACAGCGACTGCCCACTTTGGTTCAGCGAAGGAATCGCCTTGTACTTCGAGACACCGGATTTGACCAGCGCCAAAGGCTGGAGCACGATCGGCGGCGTGAATCGTCCGCGGTTGCAGCGATTTCAGGAGTATGCGGCGCGGCGAGCCCCCGATTCGCTGGTTTCCTTGATTCGCGACGACGTCCGCCTTCGGGACACCAAGAATGGCCTGGACGCCTACGCCGAGGCTTGGGCCTTGACCTATTTCCTTTTGAAGCAGCGCCCCAAGCAATATGTGACGTACTTGAAGACGCTCTCGGCCAAAAAGCCCATGGAGTGGGATGATCCGGAAACCCGGCTCCGCGAATTCCAGCAGGCCTTCGGCTCGGATTTGGGCAAACTCGACGCGGAGATGACCCGCTACATGCTGCGGCTGAAATAGCCCCGGTCAGCGGCGAACGGCGGCCGCCAACCCGGCGTGACGAATCCCAACACGCGGCGGATCTCGGCTGGACCAGTCAATCCCTGATTTACAGTCTGGCCAGTTCGACAATGGCGCGTCGGGACACTTTTGGGAGTCAGGCTTTTCCTGGCCCTCCTCATGCTGCGTCTGTCGGTCCGGTCGCTGGCATCGGCCCACATTTGCCAATTGATCCCCCCCTTGGCGAATGGATCGGACCGCCATTATACTTTTCGGAGCAGCCTGGCTTGCCGAACGGGCGAAAGGTTTGCGTTCCTGACGCCTGCCCCGGCGTGCATTGGCCGCGTTGCCGCATCACCATCTAAAGACTGATCTTTTCCAATGACCCGCATTGCCATCCTTGGGGCCACAGGATATACCGCACTGGAGTTAATCAAGATCCTTCTGCGCCACCCGCACGCCGAGATCACCGCCCTGACCAGTCGGCAAGAGGGCAATCCTCCGGTGGGGATGATTCATCCCTCGCTGCACGGTCGGCTGGATTTGAATCTCGAGAATCTAGGACCAAGCGAGATTGTCTCCCGGGCGGAGTGTGTGTTCAGTTGTCTGCCGCATGGAGCCAGCGCGATGGCGATTCGGCCTTTGCTGGAGGCCGGTCGTAAGGTGATCGACTTCAGCGCGGACTATCGGCTCCAGGACGCGGAATCGTTTTCCACCTGGTACGGCGAGAAACATCCCGACCCAGAGCGGCTAGGGAAGGTCGTGTACGGTCTGCCGGAGTTGTTTCGTGAGCAGATCGTAGGGGCAAATCTGGTGGCCAATCCGGGCTGCTATCCCACGTCGGCGATCCTGGCCTTGGCCCCTTTGCTCAAAGCGGGCCTGATCGAGCCCACGGGGATTGTGGTGGACTCGAAAAGCGGTGTTTCTGGGGCGGGGCGGACATTGAAACTGACCACGCATTATCCCGAGTGCAACGAAAGTGTTTCGGCCTACAACGTCGGTCGGCACCGTCATACGCCGGAGATCGATCAAGTGCTCAGCCGGATTTCGGGCGCGAAGGTCGAGGTGATTTTCACCCCGCACTTGATCCCCATGGACCGCGGCATCCTCACCACGACCTACAGCGTGCCGACTGTCCAGGTTTCCGAAGAAAAAGTTTTGCAAACCTTGCGGGACTTTTACGCCGACGAGCCTTTTGTGCGCGTGATCGAGCACCTTCCCGGCACGAAGGATAGTCTAGGCACGAACTTCTGCGATGTAACCGCCCGCGTGGTCCGGGGAAGAATCATCACCATCAGTTGCATCGACAACTTGATCAAGGGGGCATCGGGGGCCGCCGTGCAGAACTTCAATTTGATGTACGGCTATCCCGAGACGACGGCGCTGTGAATGAGGCACCTGCAAGAATGCGGGACGGCATCGCGGCTGCAATGGTCGAGGGAGCGTCTGGGCTGGCTGCGATGAACGCATCCCGAAAAACTTCGATTCCCTATTTTCGCCTGGGGCATTGAGGAGACTTCAACACCGATGGCAATCCGCGTTCCCAAGGGATACTTGTTGGCTGGCGTCCACTGCGGGCTGAAACGGGACTTGCGCAAGCAAGACCTGACGCTGATCGTGTCCGAGGTTCCGGCGGTCGCGGTGGGCGTGTATACGCAAAACCTCGTCTACGCCGCGCCGGTCGCCTTGGACCGGGCCCGCACGCCCAGCGATCGGATGCGGGTGGTGGTAATCAACTCTGGAAACGCCAATGCATGCACCGGCGAGCGCGGGCTGCGTGATGCCCACGAAATGGCCCGGCTTGCCGCCGAGGCCTGCGGCGCTCAAGAGGACCAGGCCCTGGTGCTCTCCACCGGCGTGATTGGGCACTACCTGCCGATGGAGTTGATTGCCCGGGGGATCGAAGCCGCCAGGGCCCAACTCGGTTCGGATGAAGAGGCCCTGATTTCCGCGGCGCGGGGCATGATGACCACCGACACGGTCCACAAGTTGGCGGGCCGCACCTTTTCGCTCAAGCGGCGGGAAATCCAGATCACCGGCATGGTCAAAGGGGCGGCGATGATGGGACCCAACCTGGCCACTATGCTGGGCGTGATCCTCACCGATGCCGTCCTCGACATCCCCTCGGCCGACGCCGCCTTGCGGACCGCCGTGGCCGACAGCTTCAACTGCATCAATGTCGACGGCCACATGAGCACCAACGACACGGTCTTGCTCTTGGCCAATGGGGAGGCGGGGGGCGGGCCCCTCAGCGGCGACGACCTGCTCGCCTTCGGCCAGCAACTCAACGAAGTCTGTGCCGAACTGGCCAGGGCCATCCCGGCCGACGGCGAAGGCGCCAGCCACCTCATCACCATCGAGGTCGGCGGCTGCGCCACACGCGAGGACGCCCTCCAAATCGCCCGCACCATCGCCAATAGCCCCCTCGTCAAAACCGCGATCTACGGCGCCGATCCGAATTGGGGGAGGATTGTTTCGGCCGCCGGGTACGCGGGCGTGGCCTTTGATCCCAACAAAATCACCCTCCACTTGAACGGCCATCTCCTTTACCAAGGCGGGGCCCCGGCTGATTTCGACTCCAAGGCCGTCAGCGATTCCATCCGCAACAGCCGCGACACCTACATCCAGCTCCAACTCAGCGAAGGCAACGCCAAGGGGCGGTTCTGGACCACGGACCTGACCGTCGAGTATGTCCGGCTCAACGCCGACTACCACACATGACTGGCTCGATGGCGAGACTTCGCGTCGGCCTGGCGGCAACCGGAGTAATGCAGGCGGAGTGAGTCTTTGCCAGGTGGAGGCGTTTTACCGGTTGGCCCACCTGCTCACCCGCCATCCCACCCCCAACTCTCCCACCCACTACGCCTTTCGCGAGGCCAAGAGGACCGGGCCAAACGCCACGGTCCGCCAACCGGCTTTTTCCAGTGCTGCCTCAAAAACTGAGGGACTCTCCGCGCTGTGAAGCTCGACAAGCAGGCGGTCCACGTGATCCAGCCAGCTTGCATCGCCCGACGGGAACAAGGCAGTTTCCAAGCCGCCGAGATTCAGGCGCAAAAGGGAGACCCGCGGGCTTCCAGATTGTTTCAGCAGCGAAGCCAAAGCGTGTCCCTCTACATTAGGTTGTTCGCCTTCCCGGGGTAATCGCACACGTGCCTTGTCGTGTTGCGATCCGCTTGCACCAGCCTCCACGAGCACGAGGTCCGCGTCATGGGACCAGATCGCGCCGCGAATGGCTCGAGCGCGGGCGCCGAAGGGGGCGAGGTTGGCCTGAAGTACGGCGAAGTGGTCCGGGTCCGGTTCCACGGCGATCAATGAGGCTTCCGGGAATCGAGTGAGGAAGTAGGCAGATGCATACCCCACGTAGGCCCCGCAGTCCACGATGCGTTTCACGTCGCGCGCGTGGTCGAGACAAGCGTAGCGCCGTTGAAGGAACACGCGATCGAAGGCCGCCAAGTCAGCAAACCCCCGGCAGAGCAGGGGATGCGCGGCCCGCTTGCTCCGCAACATCAGGAACGGCTTTTTGGTCGGGCACGCCGCCACCAAGCGGAGCCAGTTGGCGACGTAGATCAGGGTGGGAACGAATCCCAAGTTGGCCACAAGGTGCGGGAGCCAAACGAGTTCCCGGGCACGGCGAAACAGCCACCGGGCTTTGTGCCGAAGGGAATCGATGGCTTGAAGCTGGGAGAGCCTCGCGCCGAGGCGGGCCAGCGATCGGCGACGCAAACCCATGACCGGCGGCTGCTGCCGGTCGTCGGCCGTCTCGCCCTCGCTCTCTAGCACGCGCCGGACAAAGCGGGAAAAATTGGTGTCGCCTTGCGCCGCGTTTTCCGGCGTGATCCGGCTCAGCCAGCGTGCCCGCGTGACCGACTCGCAATAGTGGATGCAGTACGACTCCTCGAACCCCGTTGGATCGGTGGACTCGAACAGCTTGTCCATTTCGTCGCTGAGAGGGAAGAAGAATGCCCGGTGGCTCAAAAGCGTGACGTGCGGCCGCATTGAAGGCTGTCGGGCCAGACGGCCCGGTACAAGGACCGAGTGCTCGTCCCAGAATTGATCCTTTCCCGTCGAGCGGAAGCTGCGGTAAGTATCGAGCCAGGTACGCAGAAAGACGTTCCCCGGTTCGCTCAAGATCACCGCGTTGCACAAGCCCCGGCTGCCTTGCCAGGCCATGACGCAGGAGTGTTTCAACAGCGGCGTGAAGGGGCGCACGCAAAGCGTGTCGATGTCCATGTAGATGCCGCCGTATTGCAGGAGCAGTTGCAAACGCAACACGTCGCTGCGGTGCGCGAAGTGGATCAACTTCCGCCCGAAGATTTCTCGCGGCGGCTCGACCCGATTCAGGGTCAGCATTTCCGCGGCCTTCTCCCACCACGGCCCGGTACACTCGTGTTGATAGTGGAAGTAGATCCGCTCGGGCCGGTTCAGCTCGTAGGCCGATTTGATGGCCAGATATTCCAGGAAACCGAACTGCGGCTCGGGGAGGAAGCCGTAACAGAAATGGAAAACGTTGGGGATCACGCGCTGCGGATTCCACGTTTGCGACGGTCAGCCCCAGCCTGCATCCTAGCGGGGCAGGGGAGCGTTCGGAAGCCCTTGGGGCGAGGTCCATGCCACAGGCTCTGCCTTGGGGATTTCGTCGAGCGACCGTTCGGGGATGGGGACCTCCCAGCCGCCGCCGGCGGCGCGATACACCAGGATCAAGCCCTGCGCGATTTCGCCATGGGCCAAGGCCTGGCGATCTTGTTGTTCGACCAGCGTCTGTTGAATCAACGCCACCCGGTTGAAATCCACCTCGCCCTCTTTGTATTGGCGGCCCACGATCTCGGCGGCCCTCTGGGCGGCAGCCACGCTGCGATCCATAAGCTGGGCGACCTCGTGGGCGCGAAGGAATCGCACGATCGCGCTTTCCACCTCGGCCCCCGCGCGAAGCACGGTGTTCTGATAGTTCGCCACCAACTCTTGAAACCTCGCCTCCTGAAGACGGACGTTGTTGCGAATCCGGCCATAGTGCAGGATGTCCCATTGGAAGGCGGGTCCTAGGCTGCCGCCAAACCGTCGGTTGCTGAACAGCTCGGAGAACTCCTCCGCTTGCCAACCCAACGTTCCGTTGATGGCGATGGCCGGATACAACGCCGCCTCGGCGATGCCAATCCGCTCGGCCTGGGCCGCGGCCAGCCGCTCCGCGCGGCGGACATCGGGCCGGCGACGCAAGAGATCGGCGGGAATGCCGATGATCACTTCCGGAGGGGCGGTGGGAATGGGTCCTCGGCCCAAGCGGGCCTCCAAGTCCAGTGGGGCAATACCCAAGAGCACGCACATGCGATTGCAGGCGTCGCGGAGGCTTGCCTGTAACTGCGGGATTTGCGATTCCGCCTGATGCAGGTTCCCGCTGGCTTGAGCAACGTCCAATTCATTTCTCGCCCCAGCCTCGAATCGTCGTTGGGCAATGTTAAGGATCCCGCGTTGGAGTTCGAGGTTCTCCTCGACAAGCCGGATGCGCTCCTGGATCGTGCGAATCTGTACGTAGGTGCCCGCCACGTCGCCCAACAGCGTCACTAACACGTCGTTGTAGTTGTCGATCGAGGCGTCCAGACTGCTTTCGGCCGATGTGATCGCCCGACGTAATCTCCCCCAGAAGTCCAGTTCCCAGCCCAGATTGAAACCAAGCGACCAATTCTCGGTGAATCGCTGAAGGAAATCGAGGCGAATGGAAGGAACCTGAATCGGGGGATTTGGCGGTGGCTGCGGGATTTCGAATGGAGGGGTGTCGAAGATGGTCCCAGGATTGGCCACCCGGCTATAGGACCCCTTCATACTCTGCTGCTGCGGAAACAGGCCGCCCTTGGCAATGGCTAATTGATAACGAGCGGCCAAGACGCGAAAACACGCCTCGCGCAGCGAGAGATTCTGGCTTGCGGCGCACTCGATCAACCCATTTAGCGTCGGATCGCCAAAGACCGTCCACCAGTGGGTGGGGACATCACCGTCCGTCCGTACTCGGACGTCGTATTCGTCGATCCACCGGTCGGCCGTTTCAGCGGGGGACGGGCTATAGTTTGGGCCGACCTTGAACCCGTTGCGAACGTAGTCTCTCAAGTTCGTGCAGCCAGAGGCGGAGAGTAGCACCGTAGTCACGATGATGCTCAGGCACTGTCGGCGAATTCCAAGCATCGCGTCTTCGACCTCGCGCCCTTGCTGAATCGCTTAGCGCGTCGTGCAATTCTCCGCGGCCAACCGGCCACGAGACACAGCGGCATACCGCCAAGTCCACAATAACACGCAGACCCAGCGTCTTTGCAATAATCGTTTCTTTCGGCAAAGTGACGCGAAGAAAGCCCATCGCCCAAGAAAAATTCACTCAAAGCTTCTGTTTTCGCCCTCCATCCTAAATTTCCAGAATCATTTCTTCTAAAAGTTCCATGGGCAGCCCGACGACGTTGGACTCGCTACCCTCGATAACTCGGACCCAGCCCAAACGGTCTTGATATCCAAATGCTCCTGCTTTGCCCACCCATTGACCGCTAGCGATATACTCTTCGATCTGATGGTCGCTGAGGTAGTCCATCTCGAGCTGGCTTTCGGCGACCCGGACTAATGCAAAATCGTCAGGTCTTCTCCACAAACAAAGCCCACTCAGCACACGGTGCCGTCGTCCACGAAGCTCTCTAAGTATTTGTCTGGCATGGTTTTCGTCATCGGGCTTACCGAGTATCCGACCACGGCATTCGACCACCGTATCGCAGCCCAAAATGATGCCTGTAGGAACCTTTGTTGCAACGTTAGCTGCCTTCTGGTGGGCCAGTCGAGCCACCAACTCCGCTGGACTTTCGCCAGGACGAGCCCCATCTTCGGACGACTCCGCAGGGTAAATCACCTGGACTGGGTAGCCAGCTCCCATGAGCAGTTCCCGTCTTCTTGGAGATCGGCTTGCCAGTATGATATGGGGTCGAAGCCGAGCGGACGTCATTGGATTTGCCGTTCTGAGTTTAGTAGACGATCCCCTACCTTTTTGGAGACCTGCGCAACAGCTTAAAGTGGGTGAAATGGGGGAGCGTCTTCTCTGAAGCAAGAAGTCTCTCAGGTTGTGGAATAAAACTTTCCAAGCGCGATTATTTTTCTATGGTCTGGTGGCACGGCGTTCGCATTGTTTACGAAGATAACCACCTGTTGGTTGTCAGCAAGCCGCCTGGAATGCCGACCCAGGGCGCCGGCCCGCAGGGCGATTCACTGGTGACTTGGGCAAGGTCGTATCTCAAGGAAAAATTTCACAAGCCGGGCAACGTCTACGTCGGGGTTGTAAGTCGGCTGGATGCACCGGTGAGCGGGGTGGTCGTTCTCGCCCGGACTTCCAAGGCGGCTCGACGACTGGCCGAACAGTTCCGTTCTCGGGAGGTTCGCAAGCGCTATTGGGCGTTGATCGAGGATCGGCCATCGCCCGCGACGGGCAAGTGTGTGGATTGGCTGCGTTACAACCAGAATGCGCGCCGGATGGAATTGGTGTCCGAAAACGCATTCGGGGCACAACGCGCGGAGTTGAATTACCGGCTGCTTCAGACGTTTTCCGAGTTTTCGCTGTTGGAAGTGGAACTTTTGACAGGCCGGAAGCATCAAATTCGCGTACAATTGGCGTGTCGAGGTTGGTTCATCGTAGGCGATGAGCGCTATGGAAGTCGGCGCCGATTCCCCTCGGGCATCGCGTTGCACGCTCGGAGCCTGACGCTGGAGCACCCAACGCGCGGCGAAAGTATGGAATTCGCGGCCCCTCTGCCCCGAGCTTGGACCGCGTATGGCGTTCGAATCCCTCAGTGACCGAGCCGATATGGCACGGTCTGGAGGTTTCCGCGGCGAGTTTGGGTTTTGGGAGCCGAAATAGGTGGTCGTAGCGTGGCCGGGGACGTGGATCGGAGGCGAGGCCGCCATTCTCCGCAAGATCGTGTCGTGCGCTGCCTTGGCGCGATTTGGACCGCCGGGTTATCGTAAGAGTTGCGGTCCGTCAGACAAGGGTGGGCCGCTTGGTCAGAGAATCATCGTTGAGCGTCGCGGTTGGACAGCAGGTTCCCGGAACGAGGAGAGGGCCTGGCGTCGAACCGATGAGAGTGTCGAGGGAATCCGTCTTCGAGCGTTGTGCCTTGGCCAGCGGACTGCTTCGGGAGGAGCAGATCCAACAGGCGTGGGCGGCCATTGAACGCTCAGAGCAGGGGGTTGCAAGCGAGAAAGCCCCCTCGCGCGATGCGGTCTTGGCAGCCAAAGTCGTGGAGCTGGGTTGGCTCAACGCCTGGCAGGCCAAGCAGCTTCTAGAGGGGAAAGACGACTTTAATCTCGGTGGCTATCGGATTGTCGACTACATCGGGCGGGGGGGGATGGGCGAGGTCTACAAGGCCACGCACGGCATCCTCGAGAGAGCCGTGGCCATCAAGATCCTTCCTCGCAACAAGTCGAATCCTGAAGACATCGCCAATTTCCTCCGCGAGGCCCGACTCTTGGCCCGGTTGGACCACGAAAACCTGGTCCGCGCGTTTGATGCGGGAGACGACGGAAGGAATCGTTACTACTTGGTGACGGAGTACGTCCCCGGACTGGATTTGCGCAAGTTGGTTCGGGCCAAAGGGCCGCTGGAAATGGGTCAGGCGGCGAGCATCATTTCGCAGGTCGCGCGGGCCCTTCAACACGCCCACGATCAAGGCTTGATTCATCGCGACGTCAAACCCGGCAACGTGTTGGTGACGCCGGACGGTCGGGCGAAGCTGTCGGACCTGGGACTGGCCGGTTCCCGGCATTCCGATGGGGAATCGGATGCACGCTTGGGCCGGATCGTCGGCACGCCCGACTACTTGGCGCCCGATCAGATCGAGGCCCCCTGGAATCCCACCCCTGCCTGGGACATCTATTCCCTCGGTTGCACGCTGTACTATGCGGTGACGGGCAAGGTGCCGTTTCCGGGCGGATCGGCGAGCGACAAGTGCCGGGCACACTTGCAACTGCGGCCATTGGACCCTCGGCGGCTCAACCCGCGGTTGAGCGACCGGTTCGTCGACGTGATTGCCGACATGATGGCAAAAAATCCAGCCGAGCGGATTCCGACGGCAAAGCAGGTGGCAGAGCGGTTGGCCCCTTGGATCGAAGGTCACGATGATCGCGACGCCAACGCGGCCCGGAACGCTATACGAGTGGGCCATGCGGCCCACCTCTCCTGGACCACTCAGGCTTTTTACGCAGGCCAGCCTACAGCGACCGGACTCGAGGACACTCAGCCCAGCGTTTCCGGCCTCCCCGAGGTGGCGCCCCCCTCGAAGGATTTATCCGGACAAGTTGGGCAAAGCACCTGTCCCGTCACGGTCCATGGGGAGGACACTTATCGTCGGGTCCGCTTGACCAATTTGGAACAAGGGCCGCGGCATGCCATCCTTGCCCCTTTCGCCGCCTTTGTCCTCTTTCCCTTGAGCGTGGTGGTATTGATTCTCCTGGCGTGGTGGTTTTTTTGGTTTTTCGTTTGAGGCGGTCGCAAAGCCAGCCGCCTAGGAGGATGTGGGTCCGTCGCCGCTTTCCCCTAAAATTAGCGGCTTGTGGGCTTATTCCTGAACGCTGCCCGATTTCGAACCCTCGCCGCTTTTTAATAGTCGGCCGGGGCGACGAAACAGACGAAGGAACGAGCTTCGAGCACGATCGTGCCGTCGGCTGGTGGTTCCGGGCCGTCGAGCTGGGGGTAGATATCGTGCGGACTCTTGTTGGCGGTGTTGATGAACAGCCGCCAAGGGAGATCGCGGGCGGCGCCGGGCAACGAGAACCGGCAAGGTTCAAAGCCGGCGTGCAGCATCATCAACACGTGATGGCCGGAGTTTCCCTCCGGCTCCGCGGGTCCAGCCGAGCGGGCGCAACAATCCAAAACGTCGTCGCCAAGGAGCTGGGATCGGGGGACGGCGGCCAACAGACATGTCAGGCTGCGGTCCCCGTTGCTCCAATCGACCGGCCCGCCTTGAGGATTGTACCAGCTCACATCGCACAGTCCGCCGGGAAAGACCGGCTTGCCGGTGAGGAAATCGGTGCGACGCACCGCGGGTTCGGCCCTGCGGAAAGCGATCAATGCCTGGCAAAACCGCCGCAGGGCGCGGTGCTTGCGGACCAGACGCCAATCGAACCAGGCGATGTCGTTGTCCTGACAGTAGGCGTTGTTGTTTCCCCGCTGGGTACGGCGGCACTCATCGCCAAAGAGGAGCATGGGCGTGCCTTGGCTCAACAGCAGCGTGGCCAGCATGTTCTTGATTTGGCGGAGCCGTACCCGGCCGATGTCGCGTCGCCAAGTTGGCCCTTCGACGCCGTAATTGTAGCTGTAATTGTTATTCTCGCCATCGCGATTGCCTTCGCCGTTGGCCTCGTTGTGTTTCTCGTTGTAGCTCACCAAGTCGTTGAGCGTGAAGCCATCGTGCGAGGTGATGAAATTGATGCTGTGATAGGGGCGCCGGCCCGTGCCTTGATAAAGATCGCTGGAGCCGGCCAGCCGCGTGGCGAGCGGACCGACCATGTGCGGATCGCCTCGCCAGAAGCGGCGGACATCGTCGCGGTAGCGGCCGTTCCATTCGGCCCAGCGGTGCGTGGCAAAGGTGCCCACCTGGTAAGCACCGGCCGCGTCCCAGGCCTCGGCGATGATCTTGGTGTCGGCCAGGAGCGGGTCCTCGCTGATCGCCTCGACCACCGGGGTGTTTGGTAGCAGGTTGCCGTTGCGGTCGCGACTCAGGATCGACGCCAGGTCGAAGCGGAATCCGTCCACGTGATAGTTGTGGACCCAATAACGGAGGCAATGGAAGATCAGCTCGCGGACGATCGGGTGGTTGCCGTTGATCGTGTTGCCGCAACCGCTGTAGTTCTTGTAGTGGCGGCCTCGATCGAGCATGTAATAAACACGGTTCTCCAGCCCTTTGAAGCTAAGGATCGGTCCGTCCTCATTGCCTTCCGCGGTGTGGTTGAAGACCACGTCGAGGATCACTTCGATCCCGGCGCGGTGCAAGGCCTGGACCATTTCCTTGAACTCGCGGACCTGGCAACCCGGCTCATCTCCCGAGGCGTAGCCTCGATGCGGGGCGAAAAAGGCCAGCGGATCATAGCCCCAATAGTTGCGCCGTTCCGGTTCGTTGCCGAGGCAGTCCCTGATGGGAAACTCATGCACCGGCATGAATTCCACCGCCGTCACACCCAACGACTGCAAATAAGGGATTTTTTCGATCACTCCACGGTACGTACCTGGGTGTTTCACCTTGCTGGTCTTGGACTTGGTAAATCCGCCGAGGTGCATTTCGTAGATCACCGTCTCGGATAAGGGGCGGCGGAGGTGGCGATCGTCCTTCCAGTCGAATTCGTCGTCGACCACGACGCACTTCGGCGGCCGGAGGATTCCATCGCGAGCCGGCAGGAAATCCCCCGCCAAGGCCTTGGCGTAGGGGTCGATCAGTCGTGCCCGAGGGTGAAAAAGATGGCCCACTTCCGGGGCATAAGGGCCGTCCGCTTGAAAATGGTAGAGCTGACCAGCACCCATGCCGGGAACGAAAATGCTCCACACGTCGCCCCAGCGATTCAGTTCCGGATCGAACTCGATGATCTCCGAGGGATCCAAGTCTTGCACCCGATCGTAAAGCAAGACTCGCATCCGAGTTGCCGACCGACTGAAGACCGTGAATTGCACCCCATCGTCATGCAAGATAGCCCCATAGGGGAGGGCGTGGGCAAACCTCAGGGATGGGGGACGATCGAACATGGTTGCGGGGGTGTAGGGATGCCCCAACAGAAATCCTACATCGGGAGGACACCAAGCGTGCAAATTAGTAGCCATGCTGCATCCGTGAACCAGGTCTTCGCTGCAACGCTAAACAACAATAGGACAATCGCGGAAGCAGTGTCAGTCTTCTGGTTCATATTCTTTCGGTAACTGCAATGGCTAAATGGAATTCGGGCGCAAGCGCCCGGTCAATCGGCACGATCCAACCGAATCGACGGGCGGTTTTCGGAAGGCGGCGAGTTTAGCAGTTGGGAAAGAACTCACCCTTTGGCTGACTGTTTTTATTGCGGCGAGCTTTCCTAGGCGCAATTCGGTCCAAACGGTACGGTTTGCCGACCTGCAAAAAAGACTGCAAAAAAGCGGATGGCCAGCCGGAGAAACGGCTTGCCATCCGCCAAGGTCAGATCCGTCGAGCCAAGCGATCGGCCGCACGGCAAAAACCGCTTGCGAACGCGCATCGCCGGTAGATTGGTCCTTGTCCGCGGAACCGCTTAACTTTACGGCCTCGTCTCGGGCCTCGCCCTGCCGATCGGGCTACTCGTCCTTTCCCGATTCCTTGGCCGCCTCCGTGTGGAAGACGGCGTGGCAATCGTCGCAGCTCTGATTCAGTGCGCTCATCGCCTTTTCAGCCGCCGCCTGATCGCCGGCGTGAATCGCCTTGTTGAGCCCGGCCGCGGCATCGCGCATCTGAACGCAGAAGCCGTACCATTTCTGAATTTCTTCCGGTGTTTTGGCCTCCGAGGTGTCCGCCATCGACCCTTGAGCGATGATGGCCAACGTGGCCGAGTCGCCCGCGTTGCTGCTGGCCTTCTTCTTGAAATTGGCCCCACGGAGATTCCGTTTCAGGCGGCTATTCACCAACGGCACCTGCTTCATCAATTCTTCGAGCGAGGCCGCCTTGACCCATTTCAGGTCGGCCGGGTTGCCCTCGGTCGATTCGAGAGACTTCTTCACAGCAGCCACACCGGCTTTGGCGGCGGCAAATCCCTTGGCCTTGGCCAATTCTTGCGAGGCCTTGAAAAGCGCGGGCGCCGCTGCCTTGTATTTGTTATCCTCATCGTGCAGCCCTGCGGCCAAGGCAAGAAGGATCATCGTATTGGCGTCCTTGGCCAGTTTCGCCTCAGACTCCTTGAACTCTTCCTCCGAAGCCACGGCTTGTTCCAGACGCTCCATGTACGCATCGATCTGGGAGACCACATCCTTGGCCGGAGCGAACGTCGAAACCTTTGGCGCCGCCGGCGGTTCCGCCGCCATTGCCCAGGCCAACACGAGAGCCGCCGAAACTGTCGCCAAAGTTGTTCCCAGAATCTTACGATACGCCATCTTCCAACTCTCCTTTCGACTGAAACTTTTCGTCACCTGGACGGGAGAGAGTTTTCCTCCGGAGTCTCTTGCCATCACGTCGACCGCGCTGCCGACCACGCGATCTCTCCACGCGGCCGAGGACGAAACCATCACGTCTTCAAGCGGCTTCGCCGCAACCAACCGGGCAACATCCCCAGGCAGGTTCTCCCTACTTGCCAAGTCCCCTTAGTTTCGCAGGCGGCTATGGACATGTCAAGCGAGTCCTTCGATAGTGACTCGCAATCGATTCATAAGCCATAAGCACTGGATTCGGGATGGAGACTGAACGCCCTAAGCCAATACCCTGGGGTTGCGCGTGATTGGCGCGGCCAGCAGGGCAACGCGCGAATGCGAATGCCGCGGGCCTTCCGTATGTGTCCGAAGCCGTGAAGCCCGACCGAAGACAGTCCCTCGGTTGACGCGCGATGCGTTGTCGGCTAGGTTCACGGAACCCGCCGAGTTTCCATCCAACCTATCAACCCTACCCACCTTTTGACGAGGAGCTGCCCATGTCGAATGTTCTCGCGGTGTTTTGTATCCTTCTCGGCGCCGAGGACCCCGCCCGACCTGAAATCAATCCCTTTCCGCGGCAGCCGCTTCCCGAGGTGATCCTCGCCGAATGGAAGTTCGATCGGGGAAGCGAGGGGTGGCGGGCCCAACACGCCTGCGAATTGTCCGTGGTGGACGGGATACTGAAGGTTCGCAATACGGGTTTCGATCCCTTTTTCCACCGGCCGATGCAAGTTCCCGGCGGCGAACTGGTTTTGCGACTTCGGGCCCGGGCGAGCAGTCAAGGCCCGGGCGAGATTTTCTGGACCACGGACCGGTCGCCAGTACGTGGGCCGGACAAATCCCGCGGCTTTGCCCTAATTCATGATGGCCAGTGGCGGGAATATGCGGTGGAGTTTTCCGCCCCAGGCACGCTGACCGATTTACGGATCGACCCGGGCACGGACGCTGGCCTGGTGGAAATCGAGTGGATTCGCCTGGCTCGCCGCCATTGGCACCCGTTGAGCATTGAAAAAGTGGAGGTTGGGCCGCGCCAGGTGCGGTTCCTAGTGAAGAACCACGAGGAAGCCCCCTTACGTTTCACGGCGTTTGGCGAGTCGTACACGATTGGCGGCCACGCGACGGTCCCCGTCGAACGGCCCGTTCTCGGCAAAGGTCTTCTGGAAACCGTGCGCGCCGAGCTCGTTGTGGACGCCGACGAAAACAACCGGCCAGACCTGAAACCCTCAAAGCCGATCTCGCGGACCACCTTTCTGTTTCATCCTGAAGCTCAAGGCAAGTTTCTCGAACTAAAGGGCGAGGGCTTCGTGCTGGACGTGGCCCGCGATGGCACGGCGGCCCGCGCCCGGGATGGCGACCGGGTAATCGCCGCCTTGGCCCCGTTGGTGCATTGGGAAGGCCGCTTGCCGGCGCTAAAGCTGGTGGACGAGAAGCCGTTGTTGCGGTTCGAGGGCGAGGGCGTGTCGCTGGAAATCAGCGTGCATGAGAAAGAGATCAACCTGAGCATCACGTCCGAGCGGGAGTGCGAGGGACCGGTGGTGCGGGCCTTTGGGCCGTTGAAGCAAGGTTTGCTTTCGGGGGTGGAGTATCTGGGAGCGGGCGAGTGGAGTTCTTCGAAGCTGGACATCGAGACCGAGGAGCACCTCCGCTTCGCCCCCGACCCGTTGCACGTCACCATGCCGCTCATGAGCTTCGTCACGGAGTTGGCCACCGTGGCGATGACGTGGAGGGATATGGGCTTGCAGCCGATCTACGCCACACCGAACTTCTTCGAGGGGACGCCGGACCACCGCATGGCTTTGCGGGGAAAAAAGATCGCGGCCACGATCCGAATCGACAGCGTGCCGGTAGAGGAAACGATCGCCTGGGCGGTGGGCAAACATGGTCTGCCGCCGCTTCCGCCCGCCCCACGTTCGACCGAGCAACAATGGGACATTTGTCTGAAGGCCCTGCACGGGCCGCTGAAGACCGAGGCCGGCTGGGGGCATTGCGCCGAGCCGAACTGGGGCCGGGCCCCCTTTGCCGACATGGCCTCGACGATCTGGCGGCTCACCGGCAAGGTCCCCGATCTGCCCAAGCTTGTGCCTGGCGGGGCGCATGTGGAGAACGCGAGCATCTACTTCGTGACCGGCCGCGCGGCCGAATGGTTGCAGCACCAGCACGCGCAGGTCCAATCGCAAATCCGCGCGCAGCAGCCCGACGGTTCGTATCGTTATGATGGCCCTTTCCGCCGCGGGCACTTCGAGAACACCGCCAGCGGCATCTGCGCGCACCCTGCGAAACTCATGCTGGAATACGCTTGGCTGACAGGCGATCAGGAAGCCCTGGCCGCCGGCTGCCGCACGTTGGAATACATGAAGCGATTCGATGTTCCCCGCGGCGCCCAGACTTGGGAAGTCCCGCTTCACACCCCCGACCAGTTGGCCTCGGCCAATTCCGTTTGGGCCTATGTTCGAGGCTACCAGCTTACAGGCAAAAAGGACTACTTGGCCGAGGCGCGTCGTTGGGCCCTCTCCGGGATTCCCTTTACCTACCTATGGAGCCGCTACCCGATCATGCTCTACAGCACTCCGCCTGTCTTCGGGGCGACGCATTGGCGGCACAATTGGATTGGACTTCCGGTTCAATGGGTGGGCGGGGTGTACGCCTACGCCTTGACACTCTTGGCGCCGCACGACCAAACGGTCGATTGGAACCACTTAGCGCGGGGCATCCTCATTTCCGCGGAACAGCAGCAATACCCGGACGGCGAGTGGATTGGGCTGCTGCCCGACTCCTTCGCCATCAAGTCGCAGACCCGCATCCCTGCTCGCATCAACCCCTGCGCCCTGGTCAGCCTCCGCATGGTGCTCGACGGCCAGGTGGACTCATTGGCCGTGGCGGTCGAGGGCAAACACCGCGTGGCCGCACCCTTCCCCGTGAGCATTCGCGAAGGCACGGCCTACATCCAATCGCCGAAGGGGCTTGGCTTCGAGATCCTCGTCAACGGCCAGGTGGTCGGGGTGCCCGCCGAGGCCCAAGGCGTGGTTGCATTAGACCCCAACCGTTGAAAATCCGTCGTAAGGCAAGCGACGGCTGCTTGGCTAGGGGCGTGATCGGTGCCACAGTGGAAACGTGCTTCAACGGCGATCCCAGAGCGTCCTACGAAAACTGACCAGCGGGCGCTTACCGCGCCGGGCCTGGCAAGCGGGAACAAGACCGCAAGCACCCACCCTTCCCGGCTGTGGAGGGGGTCTTGAAAAAAGGCGTTTTGCGGGATATGCTGCAACGCGCTTTGCGATTTTGTGCCCTTTTGGAGTTAAGGTCTCCTGCATGGCAACCATTCTTGTGGTCGACGATTCGGCGGTGGACCGGCGGCTCGTGGGGGGCTTGGTCCAAAAGGTCTTGCCATGCAGCGTGCAGTACGCAGCCAACGGCGTGGAAGCCCTGGCCCAGATGCACGGGGAGCTGCCCGACCTGATTCTCACCGACCTCAACATGCCGGTCATGGACGGGCTGGAATTGGTCAATTACGTTCGCGACCATCACCCGGAGGTGCCGATCGTGTTGATGACGGCCTACGGCAGCGAGGCATTGGCCGTCGAGGCCTTGGCCAAGGGGGCGGCAACCTACGTGCCCAAGTCGCAACTTGCTGCGCAGTTGCCCAGCACGATTCAGAACGTGCTCTCGATGACTTTTGTGCATCGCAGCTACGAGCAGTTGATCCATTGCTTGACGAGGGCCCATTTCGAGTTCGTGCTGGAAAATGAGCCCAACCTGGTGGATCCGCTGGTGGATCTGGTGCAACAGATGGTGGCCAGCGTCGCCTTGTGCGACTTTACCGGGCGGCTGCAAATCGGCGTGGCCTTGAAGGAAGCCCTCCTGAACGCGATCTTCCACGGAAATCTGGAGATCAGTACGGAGGAAATCAAGAATGTGCAGCAAGGGTTGATCGAGGAGAACGACCTCAGCCTGGTCGAAGAGCACCGCATGAGGCCCGAGTACAAGGATCGCAAGGTGTACGTCGATATCCGCATCAGCGCCGAAGAGGCCCGCTTCGTGATCCGCGACGATGGCAACGGCTTCGATGTGGCCAAGATCTACGATCCCAAGAAGCGGCTGGCCGTAGAGCCCGAGGGGCCGCGCGGGCTGGCCCTCATCCGCACCTTCATGGACGAGGTGAGCTTCAACGAGAAGGGCAACGAAATCACGATGGTCAAGCGGCGCGAAGTGCCCCAGGTGAACCCGGTGCCGCCCGTGGACCTTTAGGGTTATCCGCTTCGCCCGGCGAAGCAATCCTGGCGGGCAATCTTATCCCCCCACGGTCGCCGTTTTTGCCGGGCTTCTCTGTAGGCGAACCACCAGAATTTACTTTGGTGGTGGGGGCAAGGCCAATCGCGCTGAACTGTTTTCCAAGGCAGCTAGGCGCTGCAACAGGGCATAAGTCTCTTGAAACTCCGGACGCTGAACCAGGGCCCGATAGGACGGTGTCGTCGCCACCGTGTGGAACCGGACGAGCGTGTCGCGGAGGGCTTCCGCGTTCGGGCGACGCTCGGCATCGCTGACCTCGCTCGGGAGGGCGAGGTATTTTTTCCAGGAGTCGTCCAGGAGGGATTCAAGCCGTCGAGCGGCATCGGCTAGGCGCCGTTGGATGGCTTGCCGCTGCTGCTCAACGTTGCCGGGCATCGGGCCGGCGTAGGCGGGGACATCGGCGAGTCGGGCGGGGGTCCAGCGCTTGAGTTCGTCCAATAGGCGAACAGCCGACGGCGGGAGCTGCTTCGCTTCGCCCGACTGTACGGCCGCCGCCGTCGTGCCCGATGCGGCATAATAGCGGTGCGTGGCGTAGGCATCGGGCTGAAGGACCGAACCATCGAGGGCCACCCCGGCAAACAATCCCCGGCTCAATGAATACGAGTAGATTTCCGCCCGGAGCGTGTGGTCGGTGGCCAAGCTGGCCTCGCGTCCCACCGGCCCCGCCGTGGCCGCTGCGTCGGCCCCGATGGTGAACTTGCCGCGCAGCAATCCTTCAACACTTTGCCGGGTGACGAACACTAGGATCACGTCCGTTTCCTGGATGCCCGCTTGCCAGCCGAAACTCCCGCCCGTGAGGGTGATGAAAACCGGCCCACGCCACTCTCCCGCCTCGTCGCGACGGAGCACCAGGCCCCGGCCGTGCCGCACGCCCACCAAGAAGGCCCCTTTCAGCATCCGCGGCACGATGACCAGGCCTCGGGCCTCGGCCAATAAGGTGGCCGGGATGGAGCGCATGGGGATGCTCATGATTTCCCGAAGCACGTCGCCTGCGGCGTCGACGATCCCCGCCTCAGGGGTCCAAATCTCCTGAGGCGGTGCGGGCCCCGCCTGACCCAACGCGCACGTCGCCTTGACGACTCCCAAACCGAACGCTAAAACGACCGCCGCGCTCCACCGTCGCAAGGTCTTCATGACCCGAGATTCCTCCGTGTAGCCCTCCCCCTGTCCGCGCAAGCCGAAGCTGCCACCGGGCGGGGCGGCATTGTACCTTGCCACCCGACCTGACGACAATTCCAGCTTTCCCCCATTAACTAGCTGAACGCCCCCCTGCTGGAGAGTTGCCTGGCATGTACCCGGACAGCCCTCCGTCTCCGCGGCGGCAAACCTCCTGTAGGTGTTCCAGGACCAACGCCGCCACGTCCACTTGGAGCGTGGCGGCCAAGGCCTTCCAGCCTGGAACGGCATTCACCTCGAGGACGTAGAGGCGTCCATCGCGGGCCGGGAGCAAATCGACGCCCGCCAACGGCGTCCCCAAGGCCAGAGCCGCGGATCGCGCCAAACCGATCATCTCGTCCGTAGCTTCAAATGGCTCGGTGATTGCACCCTGGGCGACATTCGTGCGCCAATCGTTGAGATTCGTTCGTTTCATGGCTAGCGCCCGCTCGCCTACCAGAAACAAACGCAAATCGAAGCCTGGGTGGGGGAGGAACTCCTGAAGGTAGAGTACCGATTGCACTTGCACCAAGGCCTTGAACACTCGCAGCGCCAAGGCGTCCTCGGTGACCCTAACAAGGCCGCGTCCCTCGGAGCCGAAGAGCGGCTTGATCACCACGTCGCCCCCCAGGCGTTCGAACGCCGCCATGGCGTCGTCGACGGTTTGGCAAACGATGGTGCGTGGCGTCGGCAGCCCGGCCGCCTGGAGCCTGGCCAACGCGAGGTATTTATCGACCGCAGCCTCGAGGCCTTTTGGCGGATTGACCACCGGAACACCGATGGCCTCCAGTCGCGCCAGCGCGTCCATGCGGAAAACGACTTGCTCCAGCGAGCCTGGCGGCATGGTCCGAACGAGCACGCCGTCGACCGCCGCCAGGTCGACGTCGCCCGCAGCGATCGTACAACCCTGTTCATCCAGCCGCGACACCAATTGGCTGAAAGAGGCGCGAAGAATCTCGTGCCGCTGGCCCGCGGCGCGACGCAGGTCAGCCAAGTACCAACTTTCGGGCGAGGCAAGAACTACCAGTCGCATGGGAAAAAAGCCCTCAGATCGTTGTGACCTGGTCGCCATGGGGAGCAAAGGCTGCGTCGCCGCTGCCCCTGAAGGCCTATCCCGCAGTCTTATGGGGACACGCCAATTCCGGGACGAGCTTCCCGAAGCGGAGCGTCTGGCCCGTATCCAGATTATGGATCGTCACCACGGCCGGTCCGAAGAGCATGGGATCCATGCGGTAGAAATCCCCCCCGCAACGACGGAATAGTTCGACGAAGGAAGTGCCGTGGTCTTTCGAAGCGCTCGAGGGGATTTGCGGCCCAAGCCGCTCCAAGCTCGCCTGGTCACCGCGGACCCAAAGGGTGACCTCCGCGCCGTAGAGCACCGCGTCGTTGGTGCGGCCCATGGCCTCGAAGTCGTTTTGGGCCACGGGCGGCAGCGGAGCCGTCCCGAGGACGCTTTCCACGCGGGCCAGGTCGAACTCGAGTTCGGCCAGTTTGTGCATCGCCGTTTCGGCGGATCGGGCGACGACTTGAACCGTGCCCGCCTGACTGGCCGTGGGTGCAACGAGCAAAAGCAGGGCCGATGGCGGGACCCCGCACTGCTGAGCCAGACTTTGGCAAATTGCCGGGGGCGGTAGCCGCGAGGCCTCCAACACGCCTACCGCGACGGTTTCCGGCTGCGTGCATGCGTCGATCTTCTGGAACAGCGGTTCCCGTCGGGCCAAGGCCCGCATCGGACCGGAACCCATCGCGAAGTATCCCTCGCCCGAAATGCGCCAACCGGCATACTGCGAGGCCATGCAAGCGGCCGTGGGATGGTCGGTCCGCACGGCGACAAGCGGAGTGGCCCAAGGGGTTTGCGGAGGCAGAATGGCGACCTCGCCCAAGCCCGCCATACAGACCGAGGCCATCAGGCGTCCTGCCTCCAGGCCACCGCGGACGGCAACCCCGCAATCCACCACCCGGCTGCCGTCCGGATTGCAGTGTACCGCAATCCGAAGACGCTCCGCGTCGCCGATTCCACCCTCGCAAAGCGCCCAAGCGCGTTGATTGAGAAACATGATTTTGCGACTCCTAGGAAAAGTTTCCGCGATTCGAGTCGAAATCGCAAGCGTTGGCCAAAAGGGAGGAAAACATCGACACACCCCTTTGACGTGAAAGGCTACAGAGCTTACAAAGTACAGGCGGAGACGCCGTGCGGCGTTCGATGAGGGGCCCCCGCAATGGGGAGCTGTGAACCTGGTCAGGGGCGAAAGTCAGCAGCCATAAGCAGTAACCCCCATGTGTGGTGGGCCTCTCATCCAACGCCGCTTTGGAGCAGCTCTTCGGGCCCGGGGGCCAAACGATGTCGTCCCAGCTTTCGACCAACACCGACGTCCCCCGCGAACAGCCGTCCATGCGCCCCCACGACTACGTCGTCGTTGCCCGACGTTATCGCCCGCAAACGTTCGATGAACTCGTGGGCCAGGAGCATGTGGCGAAGGCCCTTTCCAATGCGATCAGCACGCGGCGTGTAGGCCACGCTTATCTGTTCACGGGCGCCCGCGGGGTGGGCAAGACGTCGGCCGCCAGGATTCTAGCCAAAGCGTTGAACTGCCCGACCGGGCCTACTCCCAACCCCTGCAATCGCTGCGATGTCTGCGAGGCCATCAGTGCCGGCGAGGATGTGGACGTATTGGAAATCGACGGGGCCAGCAACCGCGGGATCGACGAGATACGGCAACTCCGGCAGAACGTCAACATCCGTCCCAGCCGCGAGCGGTTCAAAATCTACATCATCGACGAAGTCCACATGCTGACGCGCGAGGCCTTCAACGCCTTGCTGAAAACGCTGGAAGAACCCCCTGAACACGTTAAGTTCATCTTCTGCACCACCGAGCCGACCAAAATCCCGGTCACCATCCTCTCTCGATGCCAACGATTCGACTTTGCCGGGATTCAAACTGAAGCCATCGTTAAGCGCTTGGCGCAGATTGTCGAGGCCGAAAAGGTCTCCGCAGAACCCGAGGCCTTGCAACTATTGGCCCGGCGGGCCGCCGGCTCGATGCGCGACAGCCAATCGCTCCTGGAACAACTCCTCGCCTTCGCCCCCGGGAAGATTACCGTTGCGGACGTGAACGCGATGCTCGGGATCGCCGGGAGCGACCGCCTCCTTCGGCTTGTGCGGTTCCTGGCCGAGGGCAATCCAGCCGAGGTCCTACGCGAGTTCGACGTGGCTATTCAGGAGGGCGTTGATGCGGGCCTTTTGGTGGAACAGCTCCTCGGGTTTTATCGCGATATGATGGTTTCGGCCGCGGGCTGTTCTGCCGAGCTATTGCTGCACGCCACGCCGGACCAATGGCCAGAGGTGGCCCAGCTTGCCAGCCGCCTCGGCGTCGAAAACATCCTAGCCGTGATGCAGATCTTGGATCAGACGCTGGCCCGGCTGCGTTACAGCACGCAGGGGCGAATCCTCGCCGAACTGGCTTTGGTGCGGATTGCCACGTTGGGCGACGTTGTGGAATTGGGCGAGGTGGTGTCCCAACTTCAACACGGACCACCCCCGGCCGTTGAAAATCGTTCCACGGCGACCAGCCCGCCATCCCCGCTTGCCACAGAAGGCCGGAAAAAAAAAGGACCTGAGCTGATCACCCCATTGGCGTGTGGCGTCTCCTCGGAACAGGGAGCAGCCGCTGAGATTGAGTTCCCTGGGGTCCGAACCCCCCTGACGGCCGAGAATGCCAGGAACGTCTGGCTTCAGGTCGTGGAACGGACACCCGGTTTGGTTGGGGAGCACGCCAGGCATTTTGTGGATGCTGCAATCCGCGCGCCAAATCACTTGGCAATCGCTTTCGCGAAAGAGTATACTTTGTCGAAGTCGATCTGCGACACCCCTGAACAAAAGGCGCATTTCGAGCGGGTGTTGTCGCAACTGACTGGCGAGCGAATCCGTTTGGAGTTTGTCACCGCTGGGGATGATCGGCCGGAGCGGGAAGAAACCTCCCCCGCACGAGGCAAATCGCCTATCCAGCGCCGGGCCGAGGTTGCTCAGCATCCCTTGGTGCGCCGGGCCATGGAGTTGTTCGAGGCCTTTCCAGAACGTATCGACGTGCCAAGCCGAGGTTGAAGCGGGAACGCGGGAACAGGATGAAAGCGGGCAAACGGATCACTTGCGTTGGTCGCCGAATAGGGCCGAGCACAAGGAGTTTGTCGTGTTCAAGGAATTCGCCGGTTTAGGATCGCTCTTGAAGCACGCTCAGGCGATTAGCGGACGGGTGCAAGGGCTCACGGAGGAACTGCGCAACCGGCGTGCGACCGGTTCGGCGGGCGGCGGCTTGGTAGAAATCGAAGTCAACGGCCTGGTCGAGGTCCTCCGCTGCCGCATCGACCCCAAACTCCTCACCCAGCCCGACCAAGAGCTGCTCGAAGACTTGGTCGCGGCGGCCGTCAATCAAGCGGTGGCTAAAGCCAAGGAGCTCCACGCGGAAACCATGCGTTCCATCACCGGTGGCATTCCCTTGCCGGGCATTGAACAGGCCTTGGCCAAGTTCTTAGGCGTGGGAAACGCGGGACCCAGCAGTTCCCCGCCAGCGGAAGAACCTGACGCCAACACGTGAACGCAAAGTCGGTTTGATTCACAAGGTCACGCAGTCGTGGGGTGCGCTGTGCCGGAACTTACCGACTCGGTCGCCAATCTGATCAATGAGTTCAACAAGCTGCCGGGCATCGGAAAAAAGTCGGCGGAGCGCCTGGCGTATCACATCTTGAGGGTCCACGCCTCCGAGGCCCTCGCCTTGGCCGAGGCCATCCGGCGGGTCAAGGAAAATGTCCGTTACTGCGCCGTCTGCTACAATTTATCAGAAGAAGAAACCTGCTCGATCTGTCGTGACCCGAAGCGAAGGCAAGACCAATTGTGCGTCGTGGAACAGCCGCGCGACCTGATCGCGCTGGAACAGACGGGCATTTATCAGGGACTGTATCACGTGTTGCTCGGGCGCATCGCGCCCTTGGATGGGATCGGTCCCGAACAACTCACGATCGACGCCCTCGTGCGGCGCGTCCGGACGGGAGCCTTTGAGGAGGTGATCATGGCGACGAACCCGACCACGGAAGGCGACGGCACGGCGTTGTATATTTCCAACTTGCTTTCGGAGCTGCCGATTCGGGTGACTCGGCTGGCGCGGGGGATCACGCCGGGCAGCGTCTTGGAATTGGCGAATCGTGAAATCTTGACCGACGCCCTGTTGGGGCGTCAGGCCTTTTGAAGCCGGGGGATTGCCATGCGTTTGTCGCTTGGTCAAGAGATGCGGATGGTTCAGAAGCAGATTCTGGCCCCGCGCATGATCCAATCGATGGAGATCCTGCAATTGCCGATTCAGGCCCTGGAGGAGCGGATCGAGCAGGAGATGGCGGAGAACCCGACGCTCGAGTTCAGGGAGGAGGAGGACCCTGACCTCCCCGTCGACGAGGCCGTTGATCCCGGCCCTCCCGACGCCCCCACCGAGGACGAGCGCGAGCTGGTGATCGACGACCGCGACTCGCAGAAGGATTTCGAGCGGCTGCTGCGCATGGACGAGGAATGGCCCGACCACTTCGAGGAACGGACTCGCCCTTCGCGGAACCGGCTCGACGAGGTCGACGAACGTCACCATGACGCGATGGCCAACATGGCCGACCGGCCGCAATCGCTGCACGACTACCTCCACGACCAATTGAGTTGGTTCGAGTTGGACCCGAAGCTCCGGGCGATGTGCGATCGCATCATCTACAATCTCGATCCCAACGGCCGTTTGCAAAGTAGCTTGGAGGACTTGCTCGGCGCCGACGCTTCGGCCGAGGACTTGGAATTGGCGCGGCAGGCGCTGGCGTTGGTCCAGAAGTTGGACCCGCCGGGCGTCGCCGCCCGCGACGTCCGGGAATGCCTGTTGCTCCAGCTCACGCCCGGGATGCCCCATTATGAGCAACTCAAGCGGTTGATCTCGGATCACCTCGAGGATTTGGAGCACAACCGCCTTCCGCAGATTGCTAAGAAGACGGGCTATTCGATCCCGCTGATTCAGGAGCTGATCCAGCAGATGCGCTGCCTCAAGGTAAACCCTGGGGCGGAATTCAACAACGCGACGGCCCCTCCCGTCGTCCCGGATATCTTTGTCGAGCAGGGGGAAGACGGGCGCTATAGGGTCCGCCTAGAAGATGGGAAGACCCCCAACTTGTCCATCAGCCCCTACTACCGGAATCTCTTGATGACCGGCGACGAGAAGGCGCGGGAGTTCATCAAGCAGAAAATCAACTCCGCCCAATGGTTGATCGATGCGATCGAGCAGCGCCGCGCCACGCTCACGAAGGTTGCCCAGGCCATCATGGACCATCAGACGGCGTTCCTGGAAAAAGGTCCCGAGGCCATCGAACCGCTCAAGATGCAGCAAATCGCCGATAAAGTCGGCGTTCACGTCACGACCGTGAGCCGCGCGGTCGACGACAAGTGGATCCAGACGCCGCGCGGGATATTCCCGCTCAAACGCTTTTTCTGTAGCGGCACGGTCAGCGCCGATGGTGAGGAAGTCACTTGGGACAATGTGCGACGCAAGCTTCAGGAAATCATCGCCGCCGAAGACAAAAAGAATCCCTTCAACGACGATCAACTCGTGGAGGAACTTGCCAAGCAGGGGATCAAGGTCGCGCGCCGCACCATCACCAAGTACCGCAAAGCGATGAACATCCCGAGTTCCCGCGAGCGGCGCGACTGGAGCAAGGTCCAAGGCACGTAGCGAGCACCGATCCAAGGAGAAACGACGAGACGCTGGCTCCCGTCGTTCCCCCAAATTCACTCCTTGACGATTTCCACGCAAATGCCCCCTGCCCGCAACATCTGGTGCATCCGCGTGTACCACAGCTCGTTCCGCCAGCGGAGTCCGAGTTCTGCGCACAACCGGGCCAATTCTCGGCGGTTATAAGTACGGCAACACCAGATCCGGCTCGTCCAAGCCCCGGAGAGATTGTCCTCGGTTGTCAAGAGGAGCATCTTGGCGCCCTTTTTCATGACGCGGGCCAGTTCGGAAAGACCGACTCGCGGGTCAGGCAGATGCTCCAGGACGTAGCCACACGTGACGCAATCGAACGAGGCGTCGGCGAAGGGCAACATACTCAAGTCCGCGGCCACGAAGCGCGGCCGGGAACTTTTCAGCCGCACGCGGGCGCGACGAAGCATTTCCAAAGAGAGGTCGAAGCAGGTGATTTTCGCCTCGGGATCGGCATATTTCAGCAGGTGTCTGGCAATCTGCCCCGCTCCGCTCCCTACATCGAGGATATCGCGAGCGCCCCGCAGATCGAATTTCCGTTCCCGCAAAAGACGATCCCCCAAAGGTACGTGCAGCGAAAGGACGCTGCACGTGGCGAGGATGGCCCCTTGAGGGCCATCGTACACGTGGCGGACTTTTTCCCGGTATTCGTGATAGCTCACCCTCTGGTAAAGCCGGTCCTCGATCAGCCCTCGAAGGCTTTTTTTCCGAGCACGGGCGCCATCGCTGTGCTCGTTTTGGAAAAGCCCAGTGTTGACACGAGACATGGTCTGCTTATTCATCGCGGTTGTTTCACGTCCACGCAACACACAAACCCGAGATAGCTTCCGAAAGAGTACCCGAAAAATCTTTTCCCGACAAGTAGGGATCCGGGCCGACCGCCTTTCCAACCAACAGAGGCACGGCCGCGGGACCGGCCAACGCGGCGAGGCGGAGTTATTCCACCCGCCATTCTAAGATGCCAGCCGAGAACTCCGGTTGCAGTTGCACCACGAGACGAAGCTGAGTGGTGGTCACCGCCGCGAACGACACGCGATTGAACCGGTCCTTTTCCACGGCATACGCGACCGAAGCGACCACGGGCTTCCACTGGTCGCCATCCAGCCACTCGATGCGCCACGACTTCGGTGTGCGGCACTGGCCCACGCCCGTGTCGTCGAACCAGTAGACCTCTACCGCCGAGACTTGACGCGGCTTGTCGAAGCGGTACGTCACCCATTCCTCGCTGCCGCGGCGCGGCCACCAGGTGAAGCGGCGGATACTGTGATCGTTGGAGTTCTTGGGCGCCGCCCCGTCGCTCAAGGCCTCGACGGTATCGTTCTCGAAGCAGTGCGAGGCGGTATGTCGTGGTGGGGGCGGCTCCGGCCATTCCTGGGCGTCTGGCCCATCGCCGATCACCGGGAAGGCGGCAATCCGCAACCGAGCGCACCCCATTGGAATGAGCGTAACCGTCTCGATCGGCTCGGACGTTTTCACCGGGCTCGGCCCCAGCGTTGCGACCAAGCCCTTGGCGTCCAACTTCCACGATGGAATCCGTCGCGCCCTGGCGACCAATTCAATGGGAGCAACGTCCCAGGCGAACGGCTGTGCCGGTAACGGGCCCGACTTCGAGTGAACCTCGAACGACCCGGCCGGATTCTTCTCATCCAGCACCAGGCCATAGTTCCACGGCGTGGTGGGATGGATTTCCACGGCAGGCCACTTGTCGGTCCCACCCACCCGTACGATCTTTTCCCCGATCTTGAGCGAATATGTCAAAGGCCCACGCGAGACGGAGGCCGAGTTCTTGTTCTTTGCCCAACGGGTCACCGTGACGTGCATGGGCAACGTCAGCGTGAGTTGATCGCCGTTGTTCCAGAGGCGGTCGATGGCGAGATAAACCGACGGACGCGCAGCCACCTGGAGCTCGCTGCCGTTGAGCATCACCATCGGTTTGCTGCACCATGCCGGTACACGGAGCAGGAGCGGGAACCGGGCAGGGCGGGACATCGTGAGCTTGAACTCGATCGTGTCGCCGAATGGATAATCGGTCGTCTCCACAATGGAGACCTCGGCGCCGTCGGCGACCTTGGCCCGCACCTCGCACGGGGCGTAGATCACCGCCGCCAGACCGTTTCCGGCGGTCGCCATCCAAAGATGTTCGGTGAAATACGGCCAGCCGTGAGAGACGTTATGTTGGCAGCAGCGGTGCGAGCGGGGGTCGAACAAGAACATGGCCCCGCCGTTCTGAATCCCCGGCGACTTGTCGCGGCGGTCCGAAAGCGGCATGTTCGGGGCGGTCAGGTAACGCAGCGCCTTGAGATCAGCGGTCATCGAGGCCGGCAACGAGTTGAAAGCCACTTCTTCGCAATGATCGGCCCACTTCGACTCGCCAGTGATCGCCAGCAACATCTCGTCGGAAAGCATCATTTCGACCATGGTGCAGGTCTCGGCGGCCTGGCGCGGGTCGTCGTAACCGGGGCGACAATTCTCGTCGGCCCCAAACAGCCCCCCCGGCACCTGGCCGTACAAATCCATCACCGTCTGAAGGTTCCGTTCCGTGGCGGCGAGGAGCTTCGGGTCCTTCGCCTGCTGGAAGTAGACGCCGGGGGCCCGAAAACATTGGGCAATGTTCACCCCGTGCCAACTCGCCACGCCCGAGGTCCAGTCGGCCATGCGGCGGTGGATTTTCTCGCCCAGATCAAGCAACCACGATTCGCCCGTCCGATTGTAAAGCCAGTACACGCTCGCCAGGTTGTCGCTGGCCCGCTGCTGCTGCCAGAAAGGCAGCAGAAAGTCTTCGTCCGGGACCGACAACTGCCAACGGAAATACTTGGTCATCAGTTTCAGCACGCGGTCGTCGCCCGAGTATTCGTAGTACGACTGCAAGGCGTTCAGCATCACCATGTTGGGCCACACGTCTGGCTTGCCGGCCTTGACGTGACCGCTCTGCGTGGCATTTTTTCGCGGACCAAAATATCCATCCTCCCGCTGACTGGAAAACGCCGGTTCGATCCATCGCCGGGCTTCCTGAATGATCCGTGGATCATCGAGCAAGTAGCCCAGGTCGCCGAATCCCTTCAGCCAATAGGGCAATTCCTCCCAGTAGCTCTTGTCGCCCTCGCCGTGAGGATCCAGCCAGGCATTGCCCTCGGGACGGAGAAACTCGCTCAGTTCGTCCAAATGTCCTGTGAAGCCGTCGGCCATCAGCTCCAGTTGGTTACGGAGCCATCCTCGCGGCTTGACGGCGCCAACCGGCAATTTGATCAATGGATTAGGCGCAAGCGGCGCGCGATTGCCCACATAATGCTGATTGCTGGGCTCCGTCGCTGGACGTTGGAGCACTCGCACCGTGATCTCAGCTCCGGACCCAACGCTGCCGCAAAGCCAACAAATGGCGATCCCAAAAGCGATGTTCTTCATGACCGTCGACTCCCCAGGGATGATTTTTCGATTATCGCCAGGTCCAAAGGGCCAGCGAGGTTGCATCTTTGACGAGCAAGCCGCCGTCGACAGGAGCAGGATGGGCCCAAGTGGCCTTGTCGGCCACGCGATACCGGGCGGTCGGTTCGAACCGAGCGGCGGCCGGATCGAACACCACAAGCTCGCTGTTGGTCGTCAAGGCCAGAGCCCATCGTCCCCAGGCCAGAAGGGCGGCGTTTTCGCCCTGTCGTCCCTCGCTCGCCCAAAGCCGCTTACCGTCGGACATGCTCAAACAGAAGAACTGGCCTTTCTGCCGCAACGAAAAGCCGACCAATCGGTCGCCGATCAGCACCGGAGAACTCATGTACATTTCGGCCTCAGCGTTTTCCCAAAGGGGCTCGGGTTTCCAGCCGTCGGCCGTCTTCGTCACGCGATAGGTCGTCGTCGGATGCCCCAATCCGGCGAAAACAACCGTATCGTTAGCCACCAGCGGCGTGACGATGTTCTGATCGTAAGCCGTCTTGAACGGAATCTTCCAAAGGACCGAGCCATCGGAGGCCGAGATCGCAAGACACGCCTTTTGCGACTGGGTGAGATACTGCTTGACGCCCCCCAAAGTCGCACAAATCACGGAGGCGTAGCCAGGCCCATCGCCAGTCCATTCCCAATGGGTTTTGCCGGTCTGGCCGTTTAGGGCCACCAGCGCCCCGTCGTCCACTCGACCGACGAAGGTGATCAAACGCCCAGCCTCGATCATCGGCGAGGCCGCCGAACCGTAAAAAAGCTCCGACTGCTTTGTGAATCGCTTGGCGTAATCGTGCTGCCAAAGGCGATTCCCGGTCTTCACATCCCAAGCCGACACGATGCTGTCGATACCGTGCGTGAACAAAGTGCCCGCGGCGACCACGGGGGTCGATTTTGGACCTTTGCCGTGAGAGCGGGCGTAGGGACTCATCTCGAAAGGGGCGGGATAGCGTTGAGACCAGAGTTCTCGCCCATCCGCCAAGGCCACCGCACGAACGACCTCGTCTTCCCCTTCGCGGCTAAAAACAAAGACCCGATCGCCCGAAACCACGGGCGAGGCATGGCCCTCGCCCACCTCGATTTTCCAACGCCGCTGAAGGGCCTTGGGCCAAGCATTGGGCGGGGCGATTTGAACCACCTGACCATCCCGATTCGGACCTCGCCACTGCGTCCAATCCTCGGCCGAGGCGGGCAGCCACAGCCCCGTCCAACTCAAAAACGCAACCAAGACGCTGACTTTCCCGGTGTAAGATGGGTACATGGTCTTGACTCCTCCGCGCGACCAAATCCTCCGGATTTCTTCAGCCGCTACAATACCGCCTGGACAAGCCGTTTGGCAACCATACCCACCCGACGAAGTGGACTGTTGAACGCAATCGGCCAACCAAGCAAGAGGGATCTGCAAGCCGATCGAAATCAAGCTGCCGGATCAGCGAGGGCTTGTGACTAGCCCAACCGGCTGAACGATTTGGCGACGTAGCGAGGCCACGTGCTGTTCTAGCCGGGCCAAGTCCTCACAAAAGCGATCGACGGCCTGACACTCGGATTCCAAGCCATGGAACATGGCTCGGGCCAGACGAGGACTCGTCCAGCCTTCAGCCAAGGCGTCGATTTCGCGTTTCAGGCCGCGACGCAAACGGCTCGTGAAACTCCACAATAACAAGCCACTCCATACCACCAGCCAGAACGCAGAGAGCACGTAAAACTCGAGCCCCAGCAAGGGAGCCGGCGGCGAGGCCAGCCACGAATCATAGAAGAAGTTTTTTGCCGGCCGGAAAAACAGGGCGACAAGCGCGGCAAGGAAGAGGCCATCGTAGCGCCATCGGGTCCACCAGCCGGTGTGGCTTTGGGCGGCGCGGCTCAACAGCGTCTGGAGTTCCGCGGCCAAAGAATCCGCGGCTTCGCCGGCGGCGCGGGTCGCTTCGTGAAAGAGAATTTCAGCACGTGCAGCGTCAGGGTTGATGCCCGCCTCGCGGGAATAGCCCTCGACCACTAGGGCGGCGTTACGCAGATCGGCTTCGCTCCAACCGTGGGCCACCGCCTGAGCCGCCCCGGCGTCCGCTTGACGCTGCTGGCGATAGGCATGCCACGACCGCACGCCTTCGAGCACTCCCCAAAGGGCCATTTGGGCTGGTGTCCGCGCCCGCAACACCAACCCGCGAATCACCAAAGCTCCCAAACTGTGATATACCCAAAGCACCGCGGAAAAGGGACTCCACCCCCAACGCGAAAGCACTTCGCCGAGCAGGCGGTTCTCCCACTGCCGCCGGCTGACAATCAGTTCGGCGCGCATCTGTTCGGCCAGTCGTGCGGCCAATCGGGCCCGCTGTTTTCCGATCGCCTCTTCAAGTTGCCGGACCGCCGGGCGGGCTTCGTCCAAGCGGCGACGACAGGCCAACAGGGTTTGCTCGACCAGAGCCAAGAGGTTCGCGCGGCGGATACGGACCGCGGCGCTGCCGGCGACTTGGCGCGTCAGCAGATCGACCAGGGCGGCGAACTCGCCGCGAGGCTGAAGGCCCTTTTGGGCATCGGCCAACGCCGACAACGAATCGACGCGAAACATGGGCGAGGGGCCGTAACGAGGCTCGATCAGCGACCGCCAATCGTTCCGAATGTCCTCGTCCACATCGGCGTGCGTCTGGACAAATATCAGCCGCGCCCCAGGGGCCGCCGCCGCCAGTTCGTCCGCCACGCGAGCGCTGCGGTACTTCTGCTGCGTCGTCACCACCAGTAAGGCGTCGCAATGCGGCAAAATCTGTCGCAAACGTGCTAAGTTGGTGCCGGGAACATCCTCGGCCTCGGTGGTGTCTGGGTCGGGACAATCGACCAAGACCAACTGAGAAAGGCTGGGCAGATCGCGATGCACTACCTCGACACTCGACGCATCGATCCCCAAAAGCTCGGGTGTCCAATCCGGGCGACAAACGAGGATCGGACGGCCCGTCGTGGGCCGCGACTTTCCGGTTTCCACCACCTCGGCCCCCGCTAGGGCGTTGACCAGCGCACTCTTGCCAACGCCAGTCCCCCCCAATACACCCAAAACGATTGGGGCCTCCAGCCGGATGCGCATCGCCCCCAAACGCTCGATCAGTCGCCGAACCATAGCTCGGACGGGGAGCGCGGCATCCCATTTAAGTGGCGATTCTGCCCATCGTTTGAGGGAGTCGACGAGGGTGTCAAGCTCCGCGAGCAATTCCAGGTGGGTCAATTCGGCTTGCGACATACGCTCAAACATAGCAGACGGCGCACGCGGCGGCCATTGAACTCAGCGCACGCTGAGGCAAATCTGACGCCGAAAGGGTGGCTATACCGCAGAAGGCAGATGGGGTATGCTGAGACCCAGACGTAGAATCCCAAACCCGCTAGAAGGACATTTCGATGTCGTCCCTACTCCATGCCTTTCCGTTGGCGGCCGGCGCCGCCCCTTGGGTCTTTCTCGCCGGCGTGGTCATCGTCATTCTCGCGATTCTCCTCGTAATTATTGTTGTGGCTTACGGGAATCTTTGGTTTCAGGCCTACATGTCGAGCGCTCGGGTCGGCATCCTGGACTTGATCGGGATGAGTTTTCGCCAAGTGAATGCCCGGCTGATCGTCCAGGCGAAGATCATGGCCATGCAATCGGGAATCGGCTCGGAAAAGGTGATGGGCATCACGACGCGCCGGTTGGAAGCTCATTATTTGGCGGGCGGAAATGTGATGAATGTCATCCGCGCGTTGATCGCGGCCCATCGCGCGGATTTGGACCTGAACTTCGATCGCGCCGCGGCGATCGACCTGGCGGGCCGCGACGTGCTCGACGCGGTTCGCACCAGCGTCTATCCCAAGGTGATCGACTGCCCCGACCCCACCAAAAGCCACAAGGCCACCTTGGGCGCGATCGCCAAGAATGGCGTGGAATTGCGGGTTCGGGCCCGCGTCACCGTGCGGACCAACCTCAAGCAGTTGATCGGCGGAGCAACCGAAGAAACGATCATTGCCCGAGTCGGCGAGGGAATCATCACCGCCATCGGTTCGTCCGACACGCACCTGTTGGTTTTGGAGAACCCGGATAAGATCTCGAAGGCAGTCTTGGCCCGGGGCCTCGACGCCCAAACCGCCTTTGAAATCGTCTCCATCGACATTGCCGACATCGACGTGGGGCAAAACATCGGGGCCCGGTTGCAGGCGGATCAAGCCGAGGCCGACATGCGCGTCGCCCGGGCCAAGGCCGAGGAACGCCGCGCCTTGGCCCTCGCCCGAGAGCAGGAGATGAAGGCCGCGGTGGCCGGGAACCGGGCCCAAGTGGTGCTCGCCGAGGCGGAGGTGCCCCTGGCCATGGCCGCCGCCTTCCGCCGCGGCAACTTGGAGGCGGTCCCGCGGGGCTGAACGTCGCGGTATTCCCAGCCGACGAGTCCCACGATCCGATTGCCCTTCTTCATGCTGGCGCTTTCGAAAATCCAGTGGTCCGGCTTGGCGCAGACCCGATCGCCGCCGTTGAGTGGCCCCACCTACCGCGCGCCCCGTCAGCCGTAGTAGCCCAGGCGAAAATGCGGCTTGCCGTTGCCGTGAGGATGTTGCCGAGAAGATGCGCGGTGCAGATCGCAAGGGGGCGAGCGGTTTGTTTCACGTGCCCCTAGTCGCGGTTGCGAAATAAGACTTGGCAGACCTCGTCCTCATGGCGTTCGTGGAGAAACGATTGTGCGGAATGCAACGTTATCGGGCAGTCTCGGGGTCCTAGGCGCCAGCGTGCTGGTTTGCGCAGGCTGCGCCACGGCATGGCGGCCGGATGCCGGGGCGGTGATGATTCCTCAGGGCTGCTATACCGATGAGGAAATCGCGGAGATGCCGCTCCTCGAACGGCCGGATCGCCCGGGCCATTTCGTCGGCAATACGATTCGCCGTATCTACCGCTGGCATACGGGCGAAGCGGAGCCGTTCCAACTGCCGTAACCGTGGGCGGGCCACGGGGGATCGGTAGGTCACGACATTCGGTTTAGAGGAACGAGCGGAGCACTTCTGGCGGGGCGGGGCCGTAGCTGCTGGGCTCCATGGTGCAGCTCGCCCGACCTTGGCTCAGTCCCCGCATGGCGTTCGAGTAGCCGAACAATTCGGCCAGCGGCGCGCGGGCCTCGATTACCGTGTTCCGCCCGCGGGTCTGGGTCCGCGTAATTTCGGCGCGGCGCTGCTGGAGATCGCTGACGATATCGCCTAAGTACTCTTCGGGAGCGGTGACTTCGAGCCGCATAATGGGTTCGAGGAGCACGATGCCGGCCTCGCGCAGGCCCCGGTTGAAGGCGTCGGCCGCCGCCAACCGGAAGGCCAATTCGTTGGATTCCGTTTCGTGAACCTTGCCGCCCAGCACGCTGATCTTGACGCGCATCAACGGGAAGCCCAACAGCCCGCCGCCTTCGCCCTGTTCCGTCAGCACCTGGATGGCCGCGTTCAGGTAGGGGGCTGGCAAAGCGTCGCCGCACGCAGCCACCACGGTCACGGGACGAACGCCCTGAGCGAACGGCTCCATGCGAATCGTCAATTCGGCGAAAAGCTGTTGACCGGCCATCGTGCGGTGGCAGTGCCCCGTGACTTCCACCGCCTTCTCGATGGTTTCCCGATAGCTCACCCGAGGCTTGTGAACACGGACGTTCAACTTGAAATCGCGCAACAGGCGATGGGTGATCACTTCGAGATGCAACTCGCCCATGCCGCTGATCAGGGTTTGACCGGTTTCCTCGCTCTCTTTGGCGCGGAACGTCGGATCCTGGCGCTTCATCATTTCCAAGACTTCGGCCAGCTTTTTGCGCTCCAACGACGACTCCGGCTCGATGGCCATGGAGATGACGGTCTCGGGAAAGACGATCGATTCCAGCAGGATCGGATGCTGAGGGTGGCAAAGCGTGTCGCCAGTCACCGAATGCTTCAAACCGATGATGCCCACAATGTCGCCGGCGGCAACCTCGTCGACCTGTTCGCGCCGATCGGCCTGGATGCGCCACAACTGCGGGACGTTTTCCTTCTTATCTTTACCAGGGTTGTAAACCCGGCTGCCTGCCTTGAGTCGGCCCGAGTACACACGCACGTAATCCAAGTCTCCGTGCCGCTCTGCCTGGACTTTGAACAGCAAGCCGCAAAAAGGCTCTTCGGGGTCTGGTTTGCGTCGGATCTTGGTGTTCTTCTTGGGATCGACGCCTTCGATCGGCGGCATGTCGGCAGGACTGGGTAGCCATAGGCTGACCGCGTCGAGGATTGGTTGCACGCCAATGCCGCGAAGCGCTGATCCGCAAAGCACCGGCACCACCATGTTGTGGATCGTGGCCTCGCGGAGCACGCGGTGGATCAGCTCGCGCGGAATAGGTTCTTCGGCGAGCATCTTTTCGATCAACTCGTCGCTATGATGCGAGAGCCGATCGAGCAGGGCGCTGCGCCACATCTCCGCCTCCTCTCGCAACTCCTCGGGGATCTCGTGCGTAAGGATCGTTGCCCCCTCGTCCTTGGGGTCGAAGGTGAGCATCTTCATCTCGATCACGTCGATCACGCCCCGAAATGGGTCGGCCGTATGGGCGGGCCCTGCGCCAACCGGAAGAGCGACCACCACGGGAGAGCATTCCAACCGCTTCTCGATCTCTTGCACCGTGCCGTGAAAATCGGCCCCTTCGCGGTCCATCTTGTTGATGAACGCCAACCGCGACACGTGGTACTTGTCGGCCTGGCGCCAGACGGTTTCGCTCTGGGCCTCGACCCCCTCCCGGGCACTAAATACCACCACCCCCCCATCGAGAACCCTAAGGCTCCGTTCGACTTCTGCCGTGAAGTCCACGTGGCCTGGCGTGTCGATCAGGTTGATGGTCACCCCCTTCCAAGGAAACGTCACACAGGCCGCGTTGATGGTAATGCCCCGCTCCTGCTCCTCTGGATCGTAATCCGTGACTGTGGTTCCCTCGTCCACCCCCCCTACGCGGTGTGTAAATCCCGAGTAATAGAGCATTCGTTCGGTGACGGTGGTCTTCCCCGCGTCAATGTGGGCGATAATCCCGATGTTGCGCAATTTTTCTAATGCAAAATCAGATGACATGTGCCGGGGGGGAGCTAAGACAAAACCAAGGTTGGCAAAAACCATTTGCCTCGAAGCCGAGGCCCACGAATTTATGAGCCTACTCGAAAAGCCCGTCGTTCGCCAGTCAACATTGTCCGCCTGATCGGTATAGCAGCGGCCTCCCCAAGTTGTCTGATTCCCTTTTTGGGGTACGGCGTGGACAGGCGGCGTACCAAAGCTCACCATTGGAGCAAGAGTAACCAAATCGATCCACCCTCCTGCCGATCTGGCCAGACGAATTTCAAGCGATGGCTTCATGCACAGCATCTACGACACGCCAAAAAATATAAGTATGACTAATGTTAAATATAAGCTGTTTGGCGGGTGTATAATACTCCATCGGTTGATAGAATGACTACTTCAGGGATTGATCCGAATGCGGGACCGTGGCGAAGAGTGTGTTTGCTGACTCTGTAACAACCCAATGCCAGCGACCTGACGCAGACCAAGAACCGGGCGTTGCGGAGCGGGGCGCCGCAGCCAGACCTTTGCTGGCGGAATGTGGACGGCTGCCAGGGCAACTGCGAGGAGTTCCAGACCTCGTTTCGCGGCCGCGATCTAAGCTATCCTAGTCCATTCGGCGAGGTCTCTGCCGGTGGACCCAAAACAGATTCGGAGAAATACTCCCACCTGAACATCTAGCGTTACGCGATGGGAGCTAGGGGGCTGGCCTCGGGCTGTCAGCCAGGTTCGACACGTCTACTTTCTTAGCGGTTACCGTGGAGACCGAATGCAGATGGGACAACGAAGATGGTTGCCCTGTTACTCACCGGGACGAGCGTGTCACGGCGCAAGATTGTTGCTGCGTGAATTGGTGAAAATGGAGAGTCAACGGAGATGCCGCGTCATCCAGGGGACGATGCTATGAACGCCTCTGGCTGGCATTGAAACGGCACCTTAACAGCAGTTTGATAGCTACCTGTTCTCGGCCCAGGCTCGAAAAAAGGGGAGAAGAATTCAGAGTTCACGGTGTGCCAAGTGCGTACGCTGGTAGCAGCGGCGTTGGAGCGGAGTTCGTGGTTTCGAGTCGCCCTCTGCCCGGCGATCGTCGAAGAGGCGGCCAAGACGATCCAACACTGGCAACGATGGTCGGCTGAGGTTCCCACCGCGCAAATTTAACGGACACGCCAAAGACACCACGGGAAATGGGCATATTCCTCAAAGATCTCATTCGCAGCAAATGGCCTGAAACCTGCGTAGCGACATGAAAGCGTAACCTCGACTGTAATTCACCACTTTTGCAAACCTTCAGGAGAGAAAGGACAACATGTCCCAGTCGTCAAACTCGATGTCGTTGGAAGACACCGTTCGCAAGGGCCCCAATGCCGTGGAAGAGTTCATGGCCTATGTCGTGGCCAAGAACCCTGGCCAGCCTGAATTTCATCAAGCCGTGCGCGAGGTCGTCGAGTCGATCATGCCCGTCGTGCAGGCTAACCCTGCCTATCGCAAGGCGAAGATTCTGGAACGCATGGTCGAGCCGGAACGGGTCATCATGTTCCGCGTTCCCTGGGTGGACGACCGCGGCGAGATTCAGATCAATCGCGGCTATCGCGTTCAGATGAACAGTGCGATCGGTCCCTACAAGGGCGGCTTGCGGTTCCACCCGACGGTGACCTTGAGCGTGTTGAAGTTCCTTGCGTTTGAACAGGTGTTCAAGAATAGTCTGACGACGCTGCCCATGGGCGGGGCCAAGGGAGGATCGGATTTCGATCCCAAAGGCAAGAGCGACGGTGAAGTCATGCGGTTCTGCCAGGCCTTTATGACCGAATTGGCCCGCCATATCGGGCCCGACATCGACGTCCCGGCCGGCGACATCGGCGTCGGCGGGCGGGAAATCGGATTTTTGTTTGGACAATACAAGAAGATGACGGCCCGGTTCTGCGGCGTCTTGACTGGAAAGGGCATCCAATACGGCGGTTCGGTGATGCGACCCGAGGCCACCGGCTATGGGGCCGTCTACTTCGCCCAGGAAATGCTGGCCCAACGCGGCGAGGGGATCCGCGGCAAGACGGCGGCGGTGTCGGGGTCGGGCAACGTGGCCCAGTACACCGTCCAAAAACTCTTACAGCTCGGCGCCAAGCCAATCACGCTTTCGGACTCCGGCGGAACGATCGTCGATGAAGCCGGGATCGACGAAGAGAAGCTCGCCTGGGTCATGGAGCTCAAAGAGGTCCGTCGTGGGCGGATTTCCGAATATGCCGAACGATTCAAGACCGCCAAGTACTACCCTGGCAAGAAGCCCTGGTGGGTCAAGTGCGATTTGGCCTTCCCCAGCGCAACCCAGAACGAGATCGACGGCGAGGATGCCAAGATGCTCGTAGCCAACGGCTGCCACTGCGTCTGCGAGGGCGCCAACATGCCGACCACGCCCGAGGGTGTTCGCGTCTTCCTTGAAGCCAAGATTTGCTACGGACCAGGCAAGGCGGCCAATGCTGGCGGCGTGGCCGTGTCGGGCCTGGAAATGAATCAAAACAGCGGTTGCATGCGGCGCTCGCGCGACGAAGTGGACCACCAGCTTCAGAATATCATGAAGTCGATCCACGAAAACTGCGTGCGGTACGGCAAAGTCGGAGACTGGGTAAATTACGTCCAGGGCGCCAACGTGGCCGGGTTCATCAAGGTGGCCGACGCCATGCTCGCCCAAGGCGTCGTATGAAACGGCGCCGTTCGACAGTCGGCGGGAAACGCCGCCGGAGTCCGCCGGAGACGGGGCAGGGAGTGATTCCCCGCGGTCCTTCACGGGCCGTCGCCGGCGATGATGAAGAAGGACGCGAACTCGGTTGAGCTATAACCAGCGTTTCCCAGGAAGACGAGTTTCTTCCTGGGAAACGAGGTTAAAAGCGCGCCGAACCGCCTGTGTGCTAGGTCGAGGGGAGTCTTGGGGCCGCGCCTCCGCCGCGCCAACTCCTCCTCGGATTGGCGTCTCCTTTCTGGTTCACCCGGTGTGGTGACCCGAAACAATAAGTCGCCTGCTTTTGCGAGCAACGGGCTTTTTTGCCGATGGCAGTTCGGTCGTTGCCGCTTCGTAAAAAATAACAAAAGGCGAGCTAAGGGCCTATCGGAGCATCCCCGCTCTGCACCAATCGGGAGAGGCGAGTTTATAGGCCGGGCCTTTAATTTTTCAGGTTTGTTTCGATAGTTTGCGCCCAGAATTATAATGCCTTTATGGGCATTCGCTTCTATTGTCCCAACGGGTGCAAGCTCCATGTAAAGGCTTTCCAGGCGGGAAAGCGGGGGATTTGTCCGCATTGTGGGTGTTCGGTGGATATCCCTTTGCAAAGCACCCGGCCCAGCTCGAAAAAGAAGCCGAGCGCCAGTCCGAAGGTGAACGAGTTTTCTCAGGAGGGTCAGGTCGAGAAAGCCGGCGGCCAAGTTTCGAGCTTCGGCGGATATGGCGATGGGGCCGCCGTTCCGCGCAAGAAAGGCCTCCGACCGGTTCCGGAGCCGCTTGGGATGGAGCCGCCGCCTTTGCCCTCCCTGGCCTCGGAGGCTGCGCCCGTGCAAGGCACCGGCGAGTTGCTCCCGGCGGGGTCGCTGCATTCGCCTGCCGCCATCCCGCTGAACGTTCCATCCTCTCCGTCGCCGAGCACTTCAGACCCTTTCGGCGAGTCGCCCAACGCGACATGGTATGTCTCCCCACCGAGTGGTGGCCAGTTCGGCCCAGCCACCAACGAAGTGATGCGAACGTGGCTTGCCGAGGGGCGAATTCCGCCCGAGAGCATGGTCTGGCGCGACGGTTGGACGGATTGGAAGACGGCGCGGGATGTCTTTCCCGCCAAGATGTATCCCACCATCGAATCGCCCGATACACTCTTGGGACCGGATCCCTATCCTCCCCGAGATGATTTTCTGGCTCCGACCGTGCTTCAAGCGCCACATCCAACTCCCTCAACGGCTGCCCAAGTTCTCGTTCTCTTGGCGGTCATTGCCTTGGGCGGAGGCGTCTTGGCGGCGGTGTATATCTGGGCGAGGTTTTTTTAACCGCCTTTTGGGTGCAATCGGCGCGCCCCATCGGCATGGACCTCCAAACTTCCGATTTTACCCATTCTAACTAGACTCGAATCGACTTGGTCGATATGATCCGCGGCCTTGGAATGGGCCGCGCGCCATGTTTCGACTCGCTGCAAAACTGTTGGCCTGGCTGGCACTTGGGTCGTACGCGATTGCCGGAAATGGCGATTTGCGCTCGGCAACGACGATTGACCTCCGTGATGGCTCAGTTGAGCAACCAACGTTTTGGGACCGTGAAACGTTGCTGCCGGATTGGGAACTTCAGCTCTGCAACGAAGGGGTGCGGATTCCGGCCCTCTTTGGGAGCTTTCAGGTCGGCGGAATATTCCTGACGCGGAGTCGCGCGCAGGCTGCGCCGACCAGCAAACTTTATAGCCAGAGCAACGACGGTCTTCTCGTCGACGCGGGTGAGCTCGACCTGGGAACAAGGTTCGGTTTGGACGTCACAGCGATCGTGCGGATGAAAAACGCCCTGGGCATCGAGACCCGATATTTCGGGGTGACCGATTGGAAGGCCTCCCGCGTGGTGACCGACGTTGGAGGTGGCGGGGTGCGTTTCGAGGGCTTCGGGGCGACCCTGCCGGCAGCGTCCGAGCAACTCGATTACGCCTCGCGGCTTTATAGTTTCGAGATCAACGTGCTGCCGCTGGTGACCGAGGGAATGCCTTTGGTGTTGGGCTTTCGCGGTCTTCAGTTGCACGAACGGTTCGAGCTTTGGCAGACCGACTCCGTGCCTTCGGTCCTGCTCTTAGGAAACCGTACAAACAACTACCTTTACGGTTTTCAAATCGGGGCGGAGCCGTATGTGATGGGTGCGGGAGGGGCATTTCGGGTGGATGGTCTGATCAAGGCGGGCATCTACGGCAATCACGCCGCGCAAGCCACGGTCTCGCCGCTTCTCGGATCCAGCGTGCGAGCCGGGCGGGATGGGCCGGCCTTTGCCGGCGAGGCCGGGCTGACGATTGTCTATCGGATCAATCGGGCCTTCGCGCTCCGCGGTGGATATGAGTTGATCTGGCTGAGCCATGTCGCTTTAGCGCCGAACCAAAGCCGCAAAACCGACCTCACCGCTCCTTCGGCCCAACTCGACTTGGGTACGGCCTTCCTGCACGGGGCCACGGCGAGTGTGGAATTCGCCTTCTAAGAAAGCCACTCTGGATCATCGGATGGCAGGGCCTAGGGTTTTGGGCAGTCCGGGCTGCTTTTCACAGGTGCGAAACCAGGATTTTGGTTCCAATACCCACCAGCACCAGCCCACCGACGCGTTCAGCCCAGCGTCCGCAGCCACTTCCCAAACGTTGGCCGAGCCCCAACCCCACAACCGTCATACCTCCCGCCACTAACCCAATGATAATACTCGCACTCCAGACGGAAACGCCCAGGGCTGCCATGCTGAACCCCACGGCCAAGGCGTCGAGGCTGGTGGCGACGGAGAGCGTGACCAAGGACCAGCCTCGTGTTGGATCATGGCGAGAAACTGACGGTGCCTCGTGCGTCGCCCGAGACTCCCAAATCATTTTTCCCCCCACCAGACACAGCAGGCCGAACGCTACCCAGTGATCGAACGCCTGCACCTGCGCTGCGATTCCCTTTCCAGCCAGCCAGCCGAGAAGCGGCATGAGAAACTGAAACAGGCCGAAGTGGAATCCCAGGCGGAAACGGTGTCTCGCAGTGACTTGCTCCAGGGTCAGGCCCGCCGCCACGGACACTGCAAATGCGTCCATGGCCAACCCGAACGCGATCCCGAGAATGGTGAGCCCGTTCAACGAATGCCCTTTTCCACTGGATACAAGCCACGGCCGCTGAGCAGCGGCTTCGCGTGCCATAAACTGCCCAACAAGGACCTCCTCGGACGATTATCCTGCGACTCGAAGCCCTTCTTGCTGATCAGCCGAGGTCCAACCGGTTGCCCCAGCGGATGCCGATCTTGCGGGCCGCCTTTTAGAGATTTAATCTTGGCGATTCCTCATAACGCGGGCAAGACGCGAGCGGCCGCGGGCTGGAAAAACTGCTCGCGCCCGCGAATTTCCGCGTAGCTTGGGGGGCAGCATGGCGCCGGGGAAGGCAGAGCCCATCACCAGCCCGCCAAGCCTCCACCCCGCAGCCGTCTCCCGCCACGCATGGAGCGAAGCGAGTCGTGGCCTTCCTCAATCCTTACTTCTTGGCCAGTTCGGCCTCGATGACCCGCACCAGCTCAGGATCGTCTGGTTTCGTGCGTGGAGCGAAGCGGGCCACGACCTGTCCATTGCGGCCGATGACGAACTTCTCGAAGTTCCACGAGATCTTCCCCGAGCCCGCGGGCTGGACGTCCAGCGACGTGAGATACTTGTAAAGCGGCGCAGCCCCGTCGCCATTGACCTCGATCTTCGCAAACAAGGGGAAGGTCACGCCGTAGTTCACTTTGCAAAACTGTTTGATTTCATCCGGCGTGCCCGGTTCCTGCTGGCCGAATTGATTGCAAGGGAAAGCAAGCACTGCGAACCCCTGGGGTTCATACTTCTTATACATGGCTTGCAATTGCTCGTACTGCGGCGTCAGGCCGCACTTGCTGGCCACGTTGACGATCAATAGCACTTTGCCACGATAGTCGCCCAAGTCGACCTCATCGCCGTTGATGGATTTCACTTTGAAATCCAACGCGGACGAGACCTTTTCGCCGTTCGCGATACTTGCCAAGGCCAAGACGAAGGCGAAACCAAACGCAACACTGAAAGGTCCTATCGACGACATGAGCTGTTCTCCTGGAAAATAGGTTTGGAAACAAAAGTCTTGCTCAGGCCTTTCCGAGGCCCACGGCGAGCTACACAAGAATATGCCTTTTCGTTTCGGTCCACGAAACCAAAACCGGCTTCGCGCCTCTTCGTCCGCAAAGCGAACTGCCCCGATTCTCAAAGGCACATTCTGGTTGGCACAATTATTCCGCTAGTCGCTCGGCTGGAAAAGTGGGCGGAGGGTGACGTCCGGCGCCTCTGGCCGGCTTGTCCATCAGGGCTGGAGTGGGCGAGTGCCCTTGTTAGCTTGTCCAGCAAGGGTGGCATGGGCTACTCGACCCGGCGCCGCCGCTGGCTTGACCAGCAATGTCGAGGTGGGCTCATCGCCTGCGTCGAACAATTCCGCCAGCACAAGAACTTGGATAGTCGCCGAATTGGAATGCTGTGGTGGGGAATCTTGCGAGGAAAACCGGGCACTGGACACCTCCCGACTAAAACGGTTTGAACCAATTCCCGTCGCACTGCTGGACAAGCCATCAGTGCTACCCGCTCGCGATTCCTCTTAACGCCGGGTTTCCGACCTGAACGAGAACGGTATGATCGCCTTGGACGATGAACGGGTTTTCCGATCGCCGCATTGCCATTACAGGAGGGATCGAAATAAACCCTTAGACGTATGCGAAAGCGACGAACCTCAATCTTTCGAAACGGTTTCGGCCCATCAATCGCAAAGATTCCCTGAAATTGGTGTACGACAATTCCCATTTTAGGTTAATTGGGTTTGATTTCAGTTCGTGAGTTAGGGTTAGATAATCGCGCATAAGTCATCTTTCGCCAGCCTGCCATGGTCGGAAAGAGTGAGCGCTCCGAGGCTTGGAAATGAAGGGCCCAAGGCCGTAAGATCAAATGATCCTGGGTCCTTCGCAAACCGATCCAGCCGGGTGGCCCGGTATGGAGCTTCCAGGTGGTTTGGCCCAATCAGGAGTAGTGGCCCATGTCGGGTAGAAACGTCCGAGACGCCGGTACCTTTTGGGTTTCGGTTTTGAGTATGGTCTGCTTGGGCCTACTCCCGTCGACCGCTGGGTTTGCACAA